>NZ_BAUA01000176.1 GCF_000710915.1 Nocardia brasiliensis IFM 10847 | reverse complement strand
ACCCCGGCCGCATTTGTTCGCTCTTCACACGGACTTGCGCGAACAAGGATCGGTTAGGATCCGATCGCCCGGAGAAACTAGATCAGATCAGTACGCCGTGTGCAGATGCGATCACAAATGCAATCGTCGACACAACCTATGCGGACACAGAGCGATATGCACACCACTCAACTTGTAAGAATAGGCACCGGCAGTAACAGCGTCGCTGCCGTCCTGGTTGCTGGCGCGGGGAACGCAACGACCCGAGCCGACGTATTGCTATATCCCTCGCACGACAGTGGTGGCTGTCGCATCTGGATGCGCTGGGAGTTGCACCAGCCGTAGTGGCAACGGACGCCCTTACCAGCCGAGGGCCTTGAGCCCGGTCATCGAGAGCGGCGCCTCGTGGTGGGGTGTTGTGGCCGATTTCGGTGACACCACCCGCCCCACGAGGATGATCGTGCCGATGCCGACGGTGCGAGCCTTCGTGTTCCGCAGACCGTGAGTCTTCAGCGAGTTCGGGTGCTGTCGGTGGCGAGGTGGAATGGCTCGTGAGATGTCTTCCCGCAGAGCACTTTCCAATAGGGCACCAAGCCTCGCTGCGTACTGTCCAGACCGAACTAAAGAGGACCTGAATGGCGGCGGTTGCTTGCGGAGTCGACTGGGCGCAGGATCACCACGATGTCGCGTTGTTGACCACGGCGGCAAAGTGGTTGCCAGCGAACGGATCTCCGACAGTGGCGAAGGCCTCAGCATCCTGTTGCGCCTGCTGGTCGAGCACGACCCTACTGTCGGCATTCGAACGAGGCGGACGACACGGTTGGATTCCGCGCCCTGCCGAACCATCCTGTCCACTGCGCCAACCACCGAATCAGCTCGATTGCTGACGGCGCGAAGGCTATCGTCTCTGCTGAAAAAGGCTGGGCGGCAACGTGGCATCACCGAGGAAGCGACCCGCCTGCATACGGCGCTGCGCCAGGAGGCGTTGCGCCAACCTGCGGCCGTCCAACGTGCGATGGGGTTGCAGCTGCAAGGCCTCCTCCGTCAGCTCGACGCGATCTGCGACACCGTGGCTGAACTGGTGGAAGCCGCCGAAAACGCCTTCCACGCTCACCGGACTCCGGAATCGCGAGCAGCTTCCCGGGTGTCGGGACCGAGCTCAGCACCCGTTTTTCTCGCCGAGATCGGCGATGACCGCGCCCGGTTCGCCGATGCCCGAGAGCTGAGAGCCTTCGCCGGCGCCGCGCCGGTCACCCGAGCGTCAGGCAAGAGCAGTTTCGTGCATGCCTGTCGCGCCAAAGAACAATCGCCTCGCGACAACTGGCTATGTCTGGGCGTTGGCCGCCGTCCGCCATGACAAGAACTGGGAGGCGCTCTATCGAGCACGCACGCCACGACTACTGCGACCGAGACACCGCCGCGCTGCGCAGACTCTTCAGCATCATGCTCAGCAAGCTCCACCACTGCCTGAAATCAGGTCGAGTCTACAACCCTGCGTCTGCCTTCACCGCAGCTGAACTTCCTGCTGCGGCTTGACATCCTGTGTTGGCGATGGATCAACCGGCCGTCGCGGATCCCCCGGCTCCAGACCGCGTATTCCATCGCGCCGAGCACCAGCTCGGTGTCGCAGCGATCGGAGGTCTTCCACCCGACGATCCGGTTGGAGAACGCGTCCCGCACCGCCGCCAGCCAGAACGTGCCCTGTCCGCATGGAATGCGGGTGGTATCGGCCGCCCACAACCGGTTCGGTTCCTCGGCGGTGAAATTGCGTTCGACCAGGTCCGGTGCGGGCCTGGCCCGTGTATCCTGACGGGTCGCGCCGAGCCGCCACCTCTTGCGCAGGAACGTGCCCTGCAGCTGCGAGGCCCACATCAATCGTTCGACACGCTTGCGACCGACTCGAATCCCTCCGCGCCGCGGCATCGCATACACTCTCGGCGACCCGTAAGAAGCTGTCCGTGAACCATGCCCGCCGCGTGTTCTGTTCTCTGGCGTTTGATCGCTGAGTGTCGGTGCGAAGAAGCCATCGCTGCCGCCTCGTCAGTCCATACGTTCACCCGGACACCCCTGTAGTCGGGTGTCGCGGTCAGGATTTCCGCGTTGTGGGCGGCGTTCTGATCATGGCGGTGGTGACTTCGCCGAATTCCGAGTGATGACGTAACGCAGGGCAACCATTCGGCGAACTACCCCAGACAGGTAGACATTCCGGACATAAGCAGAGTTCAGGATGCTTTCGACGGATCGTCCACCGACCGGTTCCGCTACGGGCACGAGCCCTTCAGCGGAGCGGTGGCACACGCTGCTGTGTCACCACTGTGGATTGAAATATGGTTCGTGTCCCGGTGCCGGAAACGCCGGGACCTATCGAAAGAAGGTGATGGCCATGCACGCCATCAAGAAACTCACCGTCGCGGGCGGCATCGTCTCCGCAGGCCTACTCGGAGTCGGCATTCCCGCCGCCAACGCGGTGGAGGTCATCACCGTGACCAACACCGCCAGCGTCGACCCGAACGGCCCCTACGTGTTGAACGGGACCCAGATCGACGCCGAGGTGGCGGAGCAGGGGATCAGCCAGGGAGTGTACGTCGTCGTCGGCGGGTGACAATCGGATCGGCTCATCAAGGTGCGAGCTGGCCCCTGCGCTCGATCGCGTCCGGGCGAACCCGGTGGTCCGGCCATGGCAGACGGCGCAGAAGTCCAGGTTGGAGTCGAGGATGGGGAAATAGACGCCGCTGTTGCCGTGGATGTTGTCGGCAACCGGGTTGAGGCTGGCGTCTAAACGCCCTGAGTGCCCGTACCGGGCATCCGATTCCGGGTTCGGCGTCGACAGGCGCCGGCCCCGGTACCCAGCACCACCGGGCAGCGACCCTTACCGGCAAACCAGCCCCGGTCGACGTCGCCTCGAGGACAACCCGTGATAACACCGGCACGCTCGAACCCGAACCGGGTCAACTTAATTCCTCCACTACACCCGCGACATCATCAGCCCCACATGCCGATCGCTGCACTACACCTGTTGCTTTTTGCAATCGTCGCCGCCGAAGTCGCTGAGCTGCACAAACTTCCATCGCATTCGAGCCTGCGGCCCTGAGACCCCAGAGACGGCGCGTTCGACGGCTGCACCTCGTGTAAGGACGCCGTCCTCACCTTGCTCGTCCAGGACGCGCCCACCACCGCGCGGCTGGTCGAGCTGGCCCGCATCGCCATGCATTCCGCGCTCGGCGGGCTGCCGCCCGCTCTGCTCGACCCCAGACCAGGGGTGGCCGCACCGGAGTTTCGGCGGCCCCGCGCCGGGCTCGACGGCGAGGACACTGCGATGTTCGCCCTCTGCCAGGCCATGACTCCCGAGCAGCGCCGCACCGCCGCCAACTCCGCCGCCGACCTCCTCATCGGCCAGCTCTGACACCGCAAGCGGGCAGGGGTTCGCGTCGCAATAGGCCGTCACACCGTGACGGCTACTGAACGCTACCGCCCGCTGCGGCGCATCCTCCATGCCTTGGTTCGGCGCCGGACAGCAGCAGACGGCATCGGCGCGGGTGATCGCGGCATCCCAGAACTTCCCGCAGACCGGGCAGCTTTTGCGCGGCCGGGTGGGTTTCACCCCGGTCTGCCACAGCCGGTATTCCTCACCACCGAAGGCGACGAGTTCGGCGATGCGGTGCTCGGGGCGGCACAGCTCTCGCCAGGCGCGGCCCCCGTCGCCACCTCATCGGGGCTGAACTGGTGCCCCGCAACGTCGGAATCACCCGGCCCACCGCCGCAGTGAACGCCGCGCACGCCCCGATCAGGTCCATGAACTGCGCCGTGTGCTCGAGCCGCTCTACCGCCGGCGTTCGTTTCCGCACGATCTCACACACCTGCTTGGACCGGTCGATCTGCGCCTGGTTCACCAGATGCCGCGCAGTCGGATCGCTGATCACCCGGGCGGCGACTTCGGGGCGGCGGATGAAATCGGCCGCCACCCGCGCGGCCATATTGGTTGGTTAGGTGCCGGTTGTTGTCGGCAAGGTGCCGGTGCTCAGTCTCCGATGACTTCGGTGACCGCGGAGCGGGCGGCGAACTTCGTCGACGAGGCTTTTGCCGGAGGCGAACGCGGCGACGAGGGCTTCCAGGGCGAGGTTGTTGACGGCTCTGGGGAATCCGCGCGAGGTGGTGTGGATCAGCCCGACGGCGTCCTCGGTGAACAACGGGTCGGCGCGGCCGGACAGTTTCAGGTGGTGGGCGATGTAGCTGGTCGTTTCCGCCGAGGTCATGCCGGGCATGGTGTAGCGCAACGCGGTGCGTTGTTCGGGGGCTGCGAGGACGGCGAGTTTCATGGTGCGCCGCAGGGTGGGTTGGCCGACGAGCAGACACGCCAGTGGCGAGTCCTGGTCGAGGTTGGTGTTGGTCATCATGCGGACCGCTTCGAGTTGTTCGGGTAACAGCTACACCGCATCCCTCTACCTCGCCCTGGCATCCCTACTCGAGCATGCCACCGACCTCACCAACAAAACCATCGCATTCCTCAGCTACGGATCCGGCAACGTTGCAGAATTCTTCGGAGCAACCGTCCTGCCCGGCTACACCGACCATCTCCGGACAGAAACCAACCGCGACGCACTCACACGCAGGAAACCGATCGAATACGACCGCTATCGGTCACTCCATGAGGCCGAGTCGCCTTCAGACGGCGGGGATCACACGATCCCCCACGAAACCAGCGGACCATTCCGACTCGCGGCCATCACCGGCCATAAAAGAATCTACGAATCTCTATAGAGTTCGTTGAAACCCCTGGAGAACGGGCATGGGAACTAAACCGACCGCATGGCGATATATTGATCTCGGCGGTCCGCATTTTGTATCACCAAATGATTATTCGATAGAAGACGTCGATCATTGCCTAGTCCGGGAGCATTCGACGGCCGACCGCATGGCTTTCCTGGTACATCCCGGGCAAGGTCATCATTCGATTAGGGAGTGTCGGAACAACGGCTCTGGTGCACTTCCGGTGGCGGCCGACGCTAGGCCAGGAGGATGCGCAGCGTCCAACGGTCGATCAGCTCGTCCTCATCCAACTCCTGAGCCACGGCCGGAAGCTACACCGCGAACAGCGGACGCACACCAGGAATGCTCGTTTGCCGCTCCTGACACGATCCTTAACGGCACCCCCGGTTGGGTAGTGGCGGCGCCCCGGCAGCGATCAACCGCCGGGGTGAGGCGCATCCCCCTGTAGCAACCGCAAGAGGCCGATGTTTCCGCAGGAACCAGGAAGATCCGTTCGATGGACAAGTAACACGGCTATCTGTGAGCGCGATCACATGAGTGGAAGGTGGCCCCCATCCACACCCCCATATCAACTCACAAGAAGAAGCCTCCGACACCCTCGCTGCGATGACATCCACAGCCGGATACACAGCCCTGGGATCCAGGAGGCGGATGGAGATATCATGAAGCGCTCACCTCGCGTTGCCGTCCTGTCACTGATCACGGCCGTTGTCGCAGGACCCGTCCTCGCTCCCACACTGAGCATGGGCACCGCCCAAGCCATCGAGCTCGACCTCGAAACCAACATCGGCCTGAACGCCAACGCCAACGTCGACGGCAGCGCCAACGTCAACGCCCAGATCGACATCGATGGCCTCGCGGGCTACGTTGCAGAACTCTCAATCGTCCCCTAGGAGGTGCGCGCCTGTCTTGCGGGTAGGCACTCGTTCTGCAACCGCACGTCCCGGACCGCGCCCGGCCGCCGCGCAGCCGGGTCACTGTCGGCTTTATAAAACGCCGCAGCCCGTCCTCGGGGATCCGCGCGTACTCGGGGTCCCGGACGGCGCGGAAACACGGTATATGGCCTAAAGTCTTGTTAGAGAGAAGGTTTCACGTGATCGAACACTCTGCGTGATCCGCTCACTGATCTATTTCACAGAGGGTTTTGCATAACCCTCGATGCTCCCGGCAAGGGCATGCGGTGGTGTCGGCGGCTGGTTGACGGACTGGCGAGTTCGGCGAGTCCGTCGGCGAGGCGGCTATAGGGATTGAGCCCGGACAATTCCACCATTCCCGAGGTGAGTCCGAAAAATGCGCGGCGTATCAGGTAAGCCTCGGCATCTGGGAGTCGGTAAGTATCCAGGATGGCGATATCGAGGTCGATGAACAGTTTCGCCGCCAAAGCTCGGTCGCTTCCCCGACCGAGCAGGACTTCACTCCACATTCGTGTGACAAGGTCGCGTAGCTGCGGAGCTTCGCCGGGTACACCCGCATCGGTGAGAGCGGCGTCGAATACGGCTTCCCAGCCGCGTTCGAGGTGGCCGAGCGTAGCGGTGCTATCGGCCCGCACAACGGTGCTCAAAGTTTCGGCGGCGGCTCTGGCGGTGCGCACACTCAGTTCTGGGCGGTGGAGGCAACGGCGCGCCAGTCGGAAAGCAATCTGTTCGATAGGTCTGCGCACCGGACTCCAGCTCGGATGCCAGTCGGGCTGGTGGAGAAGGCCGCCTGGATCGAGATGACAGCCGTACCCCACCAAGCGAGTGGGTGCGTAGGCAGTAGCGATCGAACTCTGCGATCGAACAAATGCCGCTAGTTGGTATCGCCCCGGAGAGCGAGGGGCGACTAGATACCATAGACAGGATCCCATTGCCAGCTCGGCCGCTACTTCATGACCCGCTATACCGCAGTTGCATTCCAGTACATGGTCTGTCGATTCGGCGATCGCGTCACCATATCCGGCGACAGCTTCGGCGCCGCCTCCGATCAGTGCGGCGAGAACCTCGTTGATCGGTTCCCAATTGGTAAAGTCTGCGACAGCATCCTGCAACTCGTTGTATCGGTAGATGTTGTCGAGTACCCGCTGTATCCGAGGGCACGACGCGGCAGCGAGGAAAAATCCGCGGTCGTCACTGAGATGGCGGTAGTCCGTCGATCCGGTGATGAGTCGGAAGTAGGGGGCAATCGCGCCATCCCACCAGCGAACCATCCGGAACTGTGCCGGATCCACCCCGGCCTCGACAGGGAATGGCGTTTCGGCGGCATTGCGCGTCAGGGAGTCTTTGACCAGCGTTACCGCACCGAACAACGCCGTTTCCCGCGCAGCCAGCTCGGCGCCGGCTCCTCCCAATAAGCCGAAGCCCTCGCTAGCGGCCAGCAAATACCCGTTTTGATCTCCGGCATTGGCATCGTCGGTGGCATCGACGTAGTCGACTGCCGTCGTGATGGTCATCAACGAGGCAGACAAGCCTCTCACCGCCATATCTGAGCCGCGGATCCACATCCAGGTGTAGGTGCTGGTCCAGAAATCACGCATTACCTGGCAAGGGTGCTCGACGCCGAACTTCCGTCTCCGGTACTCAGCCAACAGCCACGGCGCCTCCCCACCCTTTCTCGGGGCGATGGCGCCGAGGGCTGTCAAGGCTTGTACGGCTGGGCTGTCCCCGAGCCGAAACGTGGCCTGAGTTGCGACGATTGCGCGTACCGCACCGCCGATAGGGCTGGCCAGGATGCTGTCCTGCATCTCCGGTGCATAGGATGCGTTCAGCACGCACTGGGCAAGCCGGTATCCGGTTTCTTGGCAGGGCATCATGCCTGATCGGTAGGGGATGTATCGGGGGAGCTTCGCCGCGTAGACCGCTGGTACGTCGGCGTCGGCTGCCGGACCGCCGCCGGTTCCGATACTGGCCAAGATCTCCGAGGCATGCTGATCGATGAGTTGACATGCTTGCGCGTCCCACACATAGGGGGCGGTTGCGGTTGTTTTCGCAGATGGTTTCGTCACGTCATAGCCCTGATGATGACCAGCGATTGCCTGGTTTGCGGTAATAGTTGCCCCGATGGGACTGCAATGGCTGGGGCGGTGCGGTGGACCACTGAGCAGACAGCACCAGCGTCAACGACGGTTGATAGGTGCCGGTCGCAGTAGCGTTCGTACGCCTCTGTATTCGTGCTCCCCGATGTCTCTCGTGCGCTTCTCAGGTGGCATTGATGGTCACCCTTTCCAGGAATCGGATGTTGTGGCGGGGTGTACGTGGTCAGCTGAGCAGGGCGTTGACAGTGTCTGATGCTTGCGAATAGTGGCGCGCATACGCAGGCGGGCGGGGTGCAGGACCGTTGATCGGGCGGGGCGGACGTGGGTGCCGGGCAGGACGTGCAGTTCCCAGCAGGCGGTGAGGGTAGCCAGGGCCAGGGTGGCGCCGGTGACGGCGAAGTCGTTGCCGATGCATTTGCGGGCACCGCCACCGAACGGGATGAACGCGCCCCGGGCGGGGTCAGGACGGTCGGGGTCGAAACGTTCGGGGCCGGGATACAGGTCGGAGCGGTGGTGGATGAGGTAGGGGCTGTAGACGATGATGGTGCCCGCCCGCAGGTGATATCCGCCCAGGTCGGTGTCCTCGGTGACCGTGCGGGTGAATAGCCAGCCCGGTGGGTACATGCGAAGGGTTTCGGTGATGATCCGGCCGGTCACCTGCAGCTTGGGCAGGTCGGCATGGAGGGCGGGGCGCCCGGCTATCACAGTGTCGACCTCGCGATGGAGTCGGTCGGCGACGGCGGGGTGGCGATCGATCAGGTACAACGCCCACGCCAACGTGGTCGCAGAAGTGTCGACACCGGCACCGAAGAAGGTGATGACCTGATCGGCGATCTCGGTGCCGGTCAAACCCCGGCCGTCGGCGTCACGGGCACCCAGCAGCGCCGCCAGCAGATCCCCGTGATCGGTGCCATCACAGCGGCGGTCGGTGACGATCGTGCCGAGGATATCGCGCAGGCGGGTGCGGACCCGTGCGAAGGCACGATTACCGGGAGTGGGCAACCGATCCAGCTGCGGCGGCACCAACGCCCGCCGAACAATGCCGTCGACGAGGGTGGTGAGGTCCTCCCCCGCCTGCCACGCGATCGCGTCGGGCACCGTGTCGGAGAACAGCGTGGCGGTCATGACGGCTGAGGTGAGCTGCTTCATTTCGGAGTACACGTCGATGATCTGCCCGTCACGCCAGGACCCAGTGAGCGCGGTGACCTGCTCGGTCATCACCTGCGCGTATGCGCGGATCCGGTCGCCGCCGAAGGCGGGCCGCAGCAACCTGCGCTGACGCCGATGCACAGCATACGAGCAGGTGCCCAGACCGTCGCCGAGCACTTCCCGGCCACGCCTATAGATCGGTCCACCTTTGTCGTAGATGTGGTCGTGGCGCAGCACATACTCGGTCAGGCCGGGGTCACACACCACAACCGCAGGGACCGGGCCCAGGCCGATGCGGACCAGGTCACCGTGCGCGGGCAGCGACATCAGCAATCGCAGGGGGTCACGCAGCAACGGCACCAGATGATCCAGCAGCGGCAGCGCACCCGAGGCGGTCGGAATAGAATTCGAGGTCGACATAGTCACTCACTCCTGTGGTGGAAGTCGCGGGCCCTGGAAACAAAATCGCCGGTTCAACCGTCTCAATAGCAGCCGCCACTCCCCGGTGACGGCGTCGACCAACCACGTCATGCTTGTCGTGTCGGCCAGCGCGATTGAACGGTTGTGCGCCGTGTCCGGGCCCGCGACCCTCGCCGGACCAGCGTCGGCGCCGACAAGAGGCAACTGGCACTCGAACAGGCATCATCGGCTCCTATCGGTCAGCATGTCGACCAGCGTCTGGAGTACGACACTGCTTCGCGCGGCAAGGTGCGTCGTGGTGAGCGTCTGCCATGCCCGCCGGACGCGTTGATCGGCTTCGCGTTGTGCGTGTGCCCGGCCTCCGGCGGCTTCGATGAGTTCGGCGGCGCGAATGAGCTGTGCGTGCGTCAGTGGTTCGGCGATGCGATACACGCGGGCAAGTTCCGTGCCCGGGTGAGAATGCGAGGTCAGGGCTTCGACGACGGGCAGGGTCTTCTTGCGGCGGGCAAGGTCGGCCAGGTGTGGCTTGCCGGTCACGGCGGGGTCACCCCAGATACCCAGCAGATCGTCACAAATCTGGAATGCCACACCCAGCTCGCGGCCGAACCGCCGATAGGCGTCGACGGTGTGCTCGTCGGCTCCCGCCGCCATCGCCCCGAGCTGACACGCGGCCCCCAGCAGTGCTCCGGTCTTGTCCTCGGCCATCGCCAGATACTCGGAGACAGTGACCACGTCGGCGGTCTCGAAAGCGAGGTCTTGGGCTTGGCCTCGGCACAACTCCAGCGCCGCCACGGTCAGTACCCGCACCCCGGCCGGGGTGGCCAGGATGTCGAGGGAATGCATCAGCAGGGCGTCCCCGGCCAAGACTGCCATGCCGGTGCCGAAGACCGTCCACGCGGCTGGCCGGCCCCGGCGCTGCTCGTCGCCATCCATGACGTCGTCGTGCAACAGCGAGAAATCGTGCACCATCTCCACGGCCGCCGCCGCAGCCACGACCGCATCGTCGATAATGTCAGGATTGACCGCGGCGGCACTGGCGAAGACGAAACACGGACGGATCGCCTTACCCCCGCAAATGCTGAGATTGCCCTCGACGTCGCACCACCCGGCGTGATAGCCGACGATCCGGCCGACGACAGGCGGCATCCGATCTACCGCAGCCTGGTACGCAGTCCGGGTCAACTCCCGAGCGTCAGCGATGGTTGTGTTGGCCATGCCCACACATCAAGCTTCCCCGACCAACCCCGACAATAGAAGCCCTGTGACTCGCGGCGGCATGGTTCGGCACGGGCTGAGATCGTTTCCCGCTTCCGTTCCGGTTCACAAGTCGTATCCCGCATCTGGATGAGTTCGAGGCGTATCAACATCGGTTTCGAACGAAGCCGGCTCGGGAACGGAGTTCGGCACTGCGAGGCGCGTCGTCTACGAGGTGGAGCGCTACGACGCCAAGACTGGGCAGTACATGTTCACCGAGCAGAAAGAAGCCTTGTTCCCGGACGGCAGTACCTATCGCATCGGACCCACCGGTGCGCCCAATGGGTTTCCTGCACCTCCGCCCCAGATTCTGCCGGTCGAACCCAATCCGATCACCCCGCACCCGATCGGAGGAAACTGAATGCCGCACCGCACTGCTGACACTGTCCCGGATCATGACCGAGCCCAGGAGTCGCTATGACCGACACACAGACCGCACCGGGCCCCGCCCCGGCCCGGCGTCGTCGATACGTGCTGGCCGCAGTCGCGGTAGTCGTGCTCGTCCTGGCCGTCGCGCTGGGCTACTTCTGGCTCAAGCCGGCCCCGCCGCCGCAGGTCAGCGTCGAGCGGAGCGAGACGATCTTCTCGGTCACCAAAACCGATCTACGTGGCCAGACTTTGCAGAGCGCGCTGACCAAGGTCGCCTACCCGCGATCGGTGCTCAACGACCATGTGGGTGATGTCTGGGTGGTCGACGTGTCGGCTGGACCGTCGCGCACCCTGATGCCCATACCGGAAGATCCCGGAGCCTGGACCGTGGTCGCCGTATGTTTCCGCGCACAGACGCTCGAGGAGATCGCCGCGAACACCAACCTGCCCGCCGGGCAGAAACCCGTCACCAACTTCGTCACCCTGGGCGTGCAACGTTCCGAGACCGTCACCGCGGAGCAACTAGCCGGGATCGTGCAGGGAACCATGGACGACTCCCTGCCCGGTTGCAGCTTCGGATCTTCCGGGTTGACCGCGTTACGCCCTGGCACCGGGCGCACCATCCGCGTCCAATAGCGAACACCCGACGCGGGCGCGAGCGCAGGGAGCCCCGGCGCAAAGGCCGTCGTCGGATACCGGTCGTCCATGACCATGCGTGTGGAGGGCAGGTCGGGGCGTCGCCACTGCTGTATCGAGACGACGCCGGGTGCGAGCAGTTCGAAGCCGTCCAGGAACGCCTCGGTCTGGGATGGGGACCGGAAGCAGACCTGGGCGGATGTGTCCTTGGTTGCTGTGAGCACCTGGAGTATGCCGCGGCGCAGGCCTGTGCCTTTCGGTTACTGAGCCGGCCAGCCTTTCCTGGTCGACGGGGCGTGCCTCGCGTGGATGTCGCCCAGGTCATAACGCGAGTGGAATACCGCGGCGGGGCGTGTGGTTGAACTGTGCTGTCGGCGTCCGGACAGCCCCGGGCCTCATCCCTTTCGTCGCTTCGAGCGACCACCCGCCGAGAGGCGCTTGTGGGACGTCGGCGCTCCGACTCAGGGAGTCGGAAGACTCGAAGCCGCCAAGTCCACCACTTGGCGGCTTTTCGATTTCCGGCCAGGATCGACCAGTTACCAGTCCGTTCCGGCGTCTGCCCGATCGCCTCGAACTACCCTGTTCGGCATGAGAGAGCAGGGGGATTTCGATGCACTCGATGTAGCGCGCGAACAGCTGCGTTTCGCGATGGTCTTCAACCCGGAAGGCCAGATGAGTTTCGAGAACCGGCTGCAGTTGGGCCTGCTCGCCGCGCAGGTGGCCTTGGCCGAGCGGCTTCCGCTGCGGATCAACGGCACCACCAAGGTGCTGCGCGATGACGACGAAGAAGAATTCGAGTGGGACGCCGAACTGATCGAGCGGGTCCTGCGCAAGCTCGGACCGGCCGGGCGGCGGTGGATCCGGGCACTGGTCGCCGAAGGCGGCTCAGCGACCCCGGCCCGGCTCAAAGAAATCACCGGCGCAAAAGCCCTGGGCGGCATGATGACGACCATGCGCCGCGCCGCGCACGGCATCAGCCGACGAGTCCCGCCGCCGCAGCTGATCGCGGTACACAGGTCCGACGATCCGCAGAAACCGGTGATCCTGGGCTACCACCTTCCCGACGGCACCGTGCCGCTGATCGTCACCGCGCTCGAACGGATCGACAACAACCCGTAGACGTGGGCAGAGTCCGGTTCCGCACACGAAAACGAGGGACGATCCCGGCTGCACCAGCACCGCCGCCGAGCCCGCCGACGAACCTGCACGTCCGTTCCTCGAATCGCCGCTACATCCGAGGCCCCGGTGGCATGCTGCATCCACCGCAAACAAAGGGGGAAAACCGATGCCGGACAACACATCCAGGACCGACGGACTGCTGCGCTACCGTTGGACCCCCAGCGACGGAGAAGGGCGTCAGCTCGCCGGCCGCGCGGCTTTCTCCGCAGCGGCTTTGGCCGCTGTGACGGTGCTGCGCCGTCCCATCCGGACCGTCGAGGTCTCGGTGTCCACTTGAAACTGGAAAAGCCGTCCGTCTTCCCACACTGCGAGCTGGCGCCGATACATCCGCCGCGTCAGGATCGCGCCCTGCCCCGGCACATCGTGGAACTCCCAGCCCCCGCCAGCATCGAGCTCGGACAGCATCGCTCACGGCCCTTTCGCCTACGCACTGGAAAATAGACCAACCAGTATGCGGCGATTCTAGACATAGCGCAGAATCGAACACATGAGCGAATTATGGGAGCCGGCGGTCGGAGACCGTGTGGAGTGGTGGGATGACGGCCACGGTCGGGGAGCCGTGCCCGACCAGCCCGGAGCGATGCGATGCAGCGGGACAATTTCCGAGGTACTCCGGTCTACCGCAGGGCAGCCGGTGGCCTACTTCGTGCGCCGCTACAGCCGGATCTCTGGGACGTACACGGTCGCCGTGCGGCCCGACTTCGGTCACCGCCTGGTGCTGCTGCCGCCAGAGCCCGCCGGCTAGTTCGTGGATTGAGTAGAGCGGGGGGTCGGCGTGTTCAGCTGCCGATGGGCAGCAGCGGAACAACCTTTTCGGCGATGTCGGTGGCCGAAGCGCACGCTTCGAGGCCCCGAGCGATGTTCGTCGGTGTCTGTGGGACGTCGGTGAGGATGTAGAGGGAGCCGAATCGCATCTCGACGTTGATGGTGCATCCACCGGGCACATCCGGGCGTGCCTCGTAGCGGAGGGCTCGCCGGTCGCCGATCGAGATGTCCACTGCGTCAGGGAATGTCTGCCGAACTTGGGCGAGAGTGCCGTTGGTCGTTTCGATGACCAGCCCGTAGCCGGCGCGGGCGACATACCGGCAGCCTTTCCAGGTCACGGCCCCGACCGTCGGTTGCCGTGGATCCGGTGGCTGCGCATCCCAGCCGTGCACGGCCAGGATTTGCGGCGTCAGCGCACGGCACGGATCGAATTCGGCGGTCTGTGCCTGTGCCTCTTCGCCACCGCAACCCGCCAACGTGGCGGCCGCAGCGGCCGCCGTACACCCTGCCAGCCAGGACGATGATGTGCTCGTGAACATCGAACTTCCTTTCCCACAGTGTGATTCGTAGATAGAAAGGGGTGTATGTGCGCTGGCCGCTACAGCTTGCGACCGATCGCGGCGTCCATGACCATGCGGGTTTTCGGCAGATCGGGGCGCAGCCACTCCTGGACCGGGACCACGCCGGGTTCGAGCAGCTCGAAGCCCTCCATGAAGGACTCCGTCTGCGCCGTGGGCCGGAAGC
>NZ_BAUA01000177.1 GCF_000710915.1 Nocardia brasiliensis IFM 10847 | reverse complement strand
CCATCAGCGATACCCGGAAGCGGCTGCACCTCACCGAAACCGGTCATCGTGCCCAGGCCGACCCAGCCGGACCAAATCGCCACGAACGCCGGAAGCGCCAACAACAACACAGGCCAAGAACGAATCCGCTTACCAGCCTTGCTATCCCGGTCCGGCATGGGTCGATGGAACATCTCAGGCCACCGCCCTCGAATCCTCGGACAGGAACTCGGCGTAGTCGTGCTGAGCCAGCAGATTCGGCAACGCCTCTGCCAGGTCATGCGCGTCAGCGATATCGAGCGCCACTCGCGCCGAACCCAGGTAGAACACCACCTGCGGCAGTGCGAACTTGCCGACTGCGATCTGCTCGTACCGCAGACCGTGCAGCTCACCACCCACGGTCGCCGGAGTCATCACGAAAGAAGTCATCACGCGGCCGCCTTACCGCCACGCGACGAAGACGCCGAATGATCGCCCGGCGCAACCGAACCCGAGCTATCACCCTTGATCCCGGTCGCGCGAATCGACCAACCGATCCTCTTGAACTCGCCCGCGCCAGCCATCTTCGGCTTGATCTGCAAGCCCTCCAGCTCGATCGGAGTCATACCCGGCACGATCTCCGCAGCTGCGGGAACCGGCATCACATCGGCGACGAACACCACCTGGAAACCAACCTGGTTCACGTTCTCCGCCGTCGGATCAGTCACCGTCGCCTTCCACAGGCGCTTACCAGTCCCGTTGCCGTCCTGATCCATATCCACTTCCTGGATCACCGGCGCGTTGCGATCCCGCTGAAACTTCGTCAACGGCGAGACGTTGCCCAGCAAGAACAACCCCTTCGGGAACGCCACGTGAAACTCCGGGCTGAACCACACATCCTTCAAAGCCATCGCTTGCTCCTATGCTCTCGGTAGCCGTATTAGAACCACCTCTATTGCACCATCACGCCGATAGGTACGCAATAGGGCTGGTTTTATTTGGCCGAAACTCTCGATTCGTTCGATACGGCTACCCTTAACCGGGTCCAGTGAGTGAAAGGAAGGAACTCAATCGACATGAGCGGATATCGCGAGGTGGCGGACAGCCTCCGCGAGGCCATCCAGGGCGGCGAGTACGCCCCCGGTGCGACGCTGCCCAAGCAGAACGAACTAGCTGAGCGGTTCGGCGTCAACATCAAGACCGTCCGGCAAGCGGTCGGCCAGCTAGAAGCGGAGGGGCTTGTCACGGCGATCCGCCGACGAGGAACGGTCGTTCGTGAGCGCCCGCCCATGCGGAGACTCGGAGCCGATCGCTACTCGAAGCGGAAATGGAAGTACGGCGACACTGTCGCGTTCATGGCCGACCGTGAGGCATCCGGCCGACCGTGGAAACTGACCGATCAAACACAAACCGTTGCCCTGATCGAGGCTGACGACGAAGTGTCCGAAGCCCTTGGCCTGGAACCGAAGTCGCTCGTGTACGAACGCGCCCGCACGGTTAGCGAAGCGGGCCAACCTACTCACACGCTGGCGAGCTACTACCGCCCTGAGCATGTTGAGGGAACACCACTCGTCGACCCGACACCAGGCCCAGCGGGGCGCGGCGGTGGCTTCGCAGTCCTGACCATGCAGGGCTACGAACCCGACCACATGACCGAGACGATCTCGGCGCGCATGCCGACTCCTGACGAAGCGGAGAAACTCAAACTGCCAGCCGGGGAACCCGTCATGATCCTGAAGCGGCGCACCTACACGGCTACAGATGACATCGTGGAGTTCGCGCGCGGTGTGCACGCAGCGTCTCGGTTCTCTTGGACGTACGATTTCAAGCTGCCCGACTAGAAGGGAACCGCCCTACATGTCACGAGCCGCCCTACCCGAGGAACTCCGAGCGGAGGTCGAAACCCTCTGGGACTACAACCAAATGCACCACGAGCTCCGGCCCGTGGATGTAGGTATCGGGTTGGGTGGACACGACCTAGGCGTGGCCGACTATATCGCTGAGCTTTACCACCGAAACTTATTTCCGCTAATCGTCTTTACCGGCGCAAACGCGCCTGGCACCACAGAACTATTTCCACGCGGCGAAGCCGTTCACTTCCGCGACCGGGTTGTAGAACTTGGCGTGCCCGAGGACGTTATTCTTCTTGAGCCTCGAGCCACCAACACCGGCGAGAATATCGACTTCACTCGCGCGCTTCTTGAGGAGCGCAGTACGGTGCGATCAGTTCTCCTCGTATCGCGGCCATACCAGCAGCGCCGAAGTTACGCGATCTGTCGAAAGCGTTGGCCGACAGTGGATGTCATCTGCGGTTCCCGTCCATTGCCACTTGACGACTACATAGCAAATATCGGTGATGTAGATCGCGTGATCAACATGCTCGTTGGCGACACGCAACGGATCTGGGTCTACGCAGCCAACGGCTGGGCGATCGAGCAAGACGTGCCTAGCGACGTGCATAAGGCTTACTCGCAGCTTGTTGATGTCGGATTCACGAGTCGCTTACTACCTGAATAGTTCTACATCTACCTCTTCGCGCTTAGCCCTATTCGCGAGTGCGCTTCGCTCACGGTGCGCGTCTCCCGATGCCACCAATCTCGTGACGGAGCAATGTCTAGTATTGCTTGTAGACTATAGCCTTGTCTGTAGACTAGAACCTGTCACGTAAGTGATGCTGGGGATGGGACGCCGCGTCAACGACGCCCCATCCGGCGGGTTAGCTAGCTCGCAGCCAGCGGACCAAGACGAGCGCTCCGGCGACTACAGCAGCCATGACCAGGCAGATGCGGTAGTCGACCGGAGCCTCTTGCTTTTTCCGGCGATGTTTCGCCATCCCCACCACCTCCTTCCTCGGCACGGTGCGGCCTGGACCAGATGCCGCACCGTCCCTTGAGGGGAGGTCCCAACACCCTAAGCCACCGGAACCGTTGAAACGCAGCAAGTTCCACTAATCAGGCCCGGCATTCAACTTGAACGCTTCAACTTGAATGAGTTTCGTTCCGCCCGCTATCGATGGAGTCGTTGCCGAATTTGGCTATATAGGATCAAGAGCGGCGGCCCTACGGGCCGCCGCCGCCACGCCACGAACGCACGACGGCAGGGGGCTCCGCTGCGCTCCGCCCCGACCGGGGCGTCGGCGCGTCGGCGGCAGCCCTTCAGGCCAACCGCAACCTGATACCTGATAGCTCACCTCTTCAAGATCCCGAATCGGCCAGGCGGGGAGCGCTCGTCACGTCTACAGATCCGACGTGGTTCCG
>NZ_BAUA01000178.1 GCF_000710915.1 Nocardia brasiliensis IFM 10847 | reverse complement strand
CATTCCCACCGAATACGGGCCGTGGTACGTGCACTATCCGCCCACGCCGATCTCCCGTTTCCGCACCCTGCTGATCAAGTGGGGCGTGCTGGTGGTGACCGCGAACATCGTCTCGGCGGTCTTCCTGATCGTCGGCAAGATCCTGGACATGCCGATCGACCATCCGCTCGCGCTGTTCCTCTACAGCGCGCTCGCCATGATCGCCGTCGGCGCCACCGGATTGTCCATGCTGGCCGCGATCGGTTCGGCGGGCCTGCTGGTGAACCTGATCCTGTTCATCATCCTGGGCCTCCCGTCCTCCGGGGGCACCGTCCCGATCGAGGCGACCCCGCAGTACTTCGGCTGGCTCGCCTCCTTCGAACCGATGCACCAGGTGTTCCTCGGCATCCGCGCCATCCTGTATTTCGACGCGAACTTCGCAGCGGGCCTGTCCCGCGGCGTCTGGATGGCCGTCCTCGGTCTCGCCATCGGCCTGGCCTTCGGCGCCGCCATCACCCGCTTCTACGACCGCAAAGGCCTGCACCGCACCAACCGGGTCGAAGCCTGACCGGCATCGGGGCGCGAAGATGACGGCTGAGAAATCGTGGATCGAACGGGCCGCGCAGGTGGCCGACGAGGTGCTCGCGCCGCAGGCGCGGACCGTCGATCGGGACGGGGAGATTCCGCGGGCACACTTCGATCGGCTGGCCGAGGCCGGGTTCTACGGCGTCGCGCTCCAGGACGATCTGGATCCGGCCACGTTCACCGAGGCCGCCGAGATTTTGATCGCGGGTTGTTTGGCGACAGCGTTCGTCTGGGCGCAACATCACGGGGTGGCGCGACGGGTCAGTGGGTCGCCGAATCATGAACTGCGCGAACGTCTCACCGCGGAGCTGCGGGACGGGCGGATCCGCGCCGGTGTCAGCTACGCCGGCGCGGCCGAACCGCCGTCGCTCGTCGCCCGCCGCACGGCGGGCGGCTATCTGCTCGAAGGGACCGCACCGTTCGTGAGCGGCTGGGGCATGGTCGACCTCGTCGGGGTGATGGCACGGGACAGCGCCGACGAGAGCGCCCTGGTGAGCGTCGTCGTGCCCGCTGTCGAAGGGCCGCAGCTGCGGGTGCGGCAGATCCCGTTGGTCGCCGCGAATGCGAGCCGAACCGTGACCGCGACCTTCGACGAACTGTTCGTCCCGGACGCCGACGTCGACACCTTGGTTCCATTGCAGAAGTTCCACGACTCCGCCGCAATTGCCGTGTGGCGCAACGGCTCGTTGCCGCTCGGCCTCGTCCGCCGTTGTGTCGCCGAGCTCGAAACGCTCGGTGCCGACCATGAGGCGCTGCGCGAAGCAGCCGTGCACATCCGAAAGGAATTGGACGCGGGCCTTTTTGGGCAAACCGACCTGTTCGTCGCACGCGCCCGAGCCTCCGAATTGGCCTTGCGCACCGCCGCCGCGCTGATGACCGCTACGGGCAGCCGCGGCATCGTGACCGGTTCCACCGCCGAACGCACCCTCCGCGAAGCGACGTTCACCCTGGTCTTCGGTTCCCGCCCGCCGATCAAAACCGCACTCTTCGACCACCTCACCGGCACTGCCGGACAACCCTGACCGAACTCCGCTCACCAAACCCCTTGCGGCCCAGTCGCTATGGGGTCAGTTCCGTCCGAAGCGGGCGATCGGGGGCACCTGGTTCCACGGCGTGGTTGCCCGCCCAGGAGAGCACGCCGACAGGGGCCAACCCACAACGCGCGGCGGACGACGACATCCGAGCTCAACCGCATTCAATAGCCAGTGCGCGGCTGCAGGGCGCGATTACCCGCCGCACAAAGCGTGCCCAACGCCTCGACGCGGCGAGATCCGACGGTCTGCGCGCACCACCCAGCCCAGCCCCGGCGGACGCGGCGGACCTGCGCCCGGCGTGGCGTCCCTGCGCCCGCGACACCGTCAGGTCCTCGGCCAGTACGGCCTGGCCCGGGCGATCGCCGGAGTGAGGACTTCAATCCGCTGCGAGGCGGGCCATGGGGAGCCAGTGCGCGGCTTCAGGGCGTGATTGCCCGCCGCGCAAAGCGTGCCCAACACCTCGGCGGCGGCAATATCCGACGGTCGGCGCGCCACCCAGTTCAGCCCCGGCGGACCTGCGCGCGGGCGCGGCGGACCTGCGCCCGCGACACCGTCAGGTCCTTGGCCAGTATGGCCCGGCCGGGGCGATCCCCGATTCAGGTCTTCAATCCGCGGCAAGGCGGGCTATGGGGAGCCAGTGGGCTACTTCGGGGGCGCGGTTGCCGGAGGCGGTGAGGGTGCCGGAGGTGACGGCGGCGTCGAAATCCAGGAGGCCGGTGGCGAGTAGTAGCCAGGTGCGAGGGTCGGTTTCGACGACGTTCGGGGGTGTGCCTCTGGTGTGGCGGGGGCCCTCGATGCATTGGACCGCGACGAACGGTGGCACCCGGACCTCCACCGAGTGGCCGGGTGCCGAAGCGGCCAGTGTGCGTGCTGTCGCGCGGACCGCCGCGGCGAGTTCGGTGCGCGCAGGGGCTGTCACCGATTCATCCCGCAACCATTCGCTCACCGCATCCACCGCCGACCGCAACTCGGCCGGACTCACCGTTTGACGTGCCACCCCGCCGACATTACCGACGCCCCCGATTCGACGCCTCGGCGTCCTTCCCAACCCCCGCCATCCGCCCTAGCCCGCCCACGTCCTCCCGGTCGCACGCCAGCACCGAACCGCACCGCACTCCTACCGCGCACAAACCTTCACCTCGCGCACGACTTGTCACGCCCAGCCGTTTGCATGCTCTGTCGACGCGCACGAATTCGCACGCCGCGCAGAGATTCTCACGCCGCGCGGAAAGTCGTCGACCAATACGCGCGCGCCGCAACAACTCGTGCGCGGCGCGAAAACCCACGCGCGGCAGAGCAACTCACGCATGGCATGCGATCGCGCGCGGCACAGCAACTCGCGCGCCGACATGACAACTGGTGCACGGCACGGCCACTCGGACGCGGTAAGGGGGTCGGTGCAGCCCAGCAGTGCGGCACAGGCCAGCAGAGTAGCGCAGGGCAGTATCGACCAGACCGGCAGAGCCGAACAGGCCAGGATCGACCAGACCGGCAGAGCCGAACAGGCCGGGATCGCCCCAGGCCCGTAGAGCCGAGCAGGCCGAAATCGTCCCGGACCAGCACAGCCACACACGCCAGAGTCGCCCCAGACCGGTAGAGCCGCTGAAGGCGAGATCGCCCCAGACCAGCAGCGCCACCGAGGGCAAGATCGCCCCAGACCAGTAGCGCCACCGAAGGCAAGATAGCCCCAGACCGGTAGAGCCGCTGGGAGCGGCCCTACCTGGCTCGGGATTCAGGCGGCGGGTTGTTTGGGGGTGGCGCGCATGCCTACGTAGCAGGCTTCGGTGCCGTCGGTGAGCGTGCTGAAGACGACGGGCATGTAGTCCTCGCTGAATGAGGGGCCGGCGCCGGACGCGGCGAAGACGGTGGGTGAGACCGGGGTGAGGTCCATGCTCAGGGGCGGGGACATGTTCTTCATGTCGTCGACGAATTCGTAGAGCATGTGCGCGGATCCGTCCACGGGCTTGCTGACCGTGATCACGACACCGGCTCGCCGGTAGGTGCCGACGAACGGCGCGATGTCCACCTGCACCGGAGGGTCGGCCGGGCCGAAGGCCTCCGGCATCCGCACCCCGGCCAAGTCGCCGAGCAGTTCACGCAACAGCGCCGCGTAAAGCTGGCGTGCGCCACCGCCATTGGTGAGCAGCGCGACCGCCACCCCGGCCTCGGGGACGACCCGCAGGTACGCGTACTGGCCGATCGCGGCACCGTCGTGGCCGTATCCTTTGATGCCGTCCCAGTCGTACAGGGTCCAGCCCAAGCCCCAGCCGTCCGCGCTGACCGACCACTTGTCCGGCACGTCCACCACCTGATGCTGCATCGCCGCAACGGCTTTCGCGGACAGCAGCACGGTGCCGTCGGCGGCGCGACCACCGTTGAGATGCACGCTGGCGAAGCGCACCATGTCGCCCGCGGAGGTGATCACCCTGGCCATCGGCGCAACCGCACGGGGCATGATGTCCCACTCCGGCGCGGGTTCGGGGTAGGCCCCCGGCGCACCGAGATGGCTCATCGCGGTGGGGAACTTCAGCGCCTGTTCCGGCAGTGTCACCAGATGGTCCAGGCCGAGCGGGGTGGCGATCAGATCCTGTAGTGCCTGATCGAAGGTGGTGCCGGTGATCACCTCGATGATGCGCCCGAGCACCCCGTAGCCCAGGCTGCCGTAGGACATCGCCGTCCCCGGTTTGCAGTCGAGCGCGACTTCCCTTGCCGCCTCGACATATCGGGCGAGGCAGTCGTCGCCGCGGCCGCCGTCGAAGTTGAAGTCGTTGGTCACGCCGCCGGTGTGGCTGAGCAGCTGACGCACGGTGATCTGTTGGGTGGCTTCGGCATCCGGCGTCGCGAACTCGGGCAGCACGTCCTTCACCCGGGCGTCGAGGTCCAGTTCGCCCGCATCCGCGAGGCGCACGATCATCGTCGCGGTGTAGACCTTGGCGACCGAACCGCACAGGAACACCGCGTCGGTGGTGACCGGTACGCCGGTGCCGCGATGCAGTACTCCGCTGGCGATTTCGTGGATTTCACCGTCGACCAGCACAGCCAGCGCCGCGCCGGGTACATGGTGCGTAGCACGCAGTTCGTCCAGGCGCTGCTGCCAGTGCGCCAGGGGGAACGTCCGCCCAGCCGCATTTCCACCCGGCTTCCGGCCCTCTTCGACGCCCTGGCTCACCGTGTTCGACATGTTCTTCTCCTGCTCTTCCAGTCGGCGCGCACGCCGTTCCCTTATGCGAACACTGTACGCATGAAGGAACGTCGTACGCAACAGTCGTCGCGGAAACGTCAGGAAATGCCGGTTCACTACCGATTCAGCGGAATTCGGCGATGACACGGACTGCCTGACCGGCAGCCCGACTCAGCTCGGCGCGGGAACGCGCTAGCGGTCGCCCCCGGCGACCGGCCCATTCGACGATGGCCGCGCTCGGCCCGGCCCGAAGGACAGTCGCCGAGCCAGTTGCGGCGCGAGGGCACCACCCGCATTGGTGGCGAGATGCAGCAGAGCGGGAGCCGTGGCGCTCGCGGTACGCCGGCGGAGCCGGCCGAGGACGAAACCGCCCGCGGCGGTGGCGGCCACGGTCACCGGAACACTGTCACCCGCGGCCTGTGCCGGATGGACATGCCAGAAGCCGAAGGTCGTCGAACCCACGAGGGCTCCCACAATCGAACCGAAAGCATTGTCCAGCAAGGGTTCCAACGTCGCGCGGAAGATCAGCTCTTCGCTGTAAACCGTGCCGATCGGAATATGCACACCGACCCACTCGGCGATCGGCACATCCGGTGCTCGATCAGCAGCCGCAGCCAACCCGCGACGCGCCGACGGAACCGCAAGGGCCACACCATAACCGGCGGCGACCAGCGCCGCCGACGCCGCGCCGTATCGAAAACCCTTCGCAGAGAGCCAATCGGGCACACCCTGAAAGGCAACCGCGTAACCCGTGGCGAATCCGGCATTGGCCGCGGTCCGCCCCCGCACGCCGAGCCCGAGCCCGGGCAGCACCAGGTTGCTCCAAACCAACGGAATCCCAATGGCAGCAAAGGCTTTCGGTAAACGCCTCACTTGATCTTCCGTTCGAAATCCTCGGCGGACTCGATCTCGGCCCTGATCCGGTCCGACATCGCCGCCGACCAGTCCGGCGGCGCCGCCACCGCTGCCCAGCCGTCCAGCACGAGGCTGCCGTAGCGGTGCCCGTGCCCGTCGGTGACGCCCTGAGCATTGGTGAGGTCGGCGGCCACCTGCCAGAAGGTGACGAACGGCCACCAGCGCATCTGCGAGGAGACATCCGAACCGCGCGGCTCCGAGAGCCAATCCGGTTGCGAGAAGATGAGATCGGTCGACCACCAGACGATCGGGTCCGAGGCGTGTTGCAGGTACGCGATCCGCGGCGGCCGCCACTCGGTGGACGGACGCGCGAGATCCGCACTGTCCGAGGCGAATCGCACGACCAGGCCGTCGGCATAGACCGGCTCGACCTCGCGCGAGCCGGGATCACGCCGCGAAACGAACTGTTCCCACAGCCGATTCGAGTTCGGCGGCCCCACCCAGAGCGCGCCGTCCACCTTCGTCCGCAGGTCGGCGAGCCCGTCGAACGCCGCCTCGGAACCCTGCGAGCCCAGGCTCTCCCCATAGACCAGCAGCTTCGGCCGCTGCTGTTGCGGGCGCGCACTCCAGTGCCGATACACCGCGTCGAACAGCTCTTTTCCGGCCGTCGCGGCCTTGCCTCGGTCGGCCAGGAACGACAGCACACTCGGCAGATACGAGTACTGAGTGGCGATGATCGCGCTATCGCCGCCGTACATGTACTCGATCGCTCCGGCCGCCATGGCATTCACCCAACCGGTGCCGGTGGTGGTCACCACCACGAGCACCTTGCGGTCGAAGGCGCCGGTGCGTTCGAGCTCGGCGGCCGCCAGTTCGGCGGGTTCTTCGCCGTTCTCGGCCGACTCCAACCCGACGTAGGCGCGGATCGGCTCGCGTGCGGGCTTGCCGGTCACTTCGCTGATCTTGCTCGCGGTCGGTCCGTGCGAGACGAACCAGCGCCCCTCGAACCCGAGGGTCTCCCATTTGGCCAGTGACGCGGGACTGCCGGAACGTTCCGGTTGGGTCGGCTGGACCGCATTCGTCGAGGTGTGGTCGTTGCGCACGCTGAACGCCGAATTGGCCACCGCGAAGAAGGCCCGCGAGGCCACGCCGTTGAAGATCGTCACGGTCAGCACGACGAGCACCAGGAAGCCCGCGGCGGGCGCCAGCTCGCGCGGCACCCGGACCCATCGGTTGAGCAGCCGCGCCAGGAACAGGATGGTCTCGCGCACCGTCCGGTACGCGGCCACCACGGCCGCGCCGACCGCCATGCTCAGCAAGCCGGTGCGCAGATACGCCGGTGTCGTGGTGCCTTCCATGCCCATCAGCGCGGTGATCTCGCGCTGCCAGCGCGCCGACTGGACCAGCATCAGCGCCGCGCTCAACGCGGCGGTGAACAGGATCGCCGACTTCACGGCGTAGCGCACCCAGGTGGGCGGCGGCGGCAGGAACTTCTGCAACCGCGGCCGCACCCACAGCCGGAACAACCACTCGAGCAGACAACCGACGCCGTAGCCGAGCGCGGCGTTGACTCCACTGATCAGACCCTGGAACAGCCAGTCGCGCGGCACCAACGACGGCGTCACCGACAGCGCGAAGAACAACGTGGCGAAGACCAGTCCGACATAGTTCAGGTCGATGACGTCTTCCACGCGCCGCACGACGACGACGCCGCGCGTACGCAGCTTCGTCAGGGTGGAGGCGGTCTCTAGCACGAAACTCAGCGCGTGCGGAGTTCGGCCGCGAGCAGTTCCATAGCGATCATCATCGCAACAGTATGGCGGTCCGGTTCCGCCTGCGAGCGTTGGCCAGGCCGCCACGCGGAGTATCGACACAGATCACACCGGCCTACCGCACCTGTCGTCTCGCGCAGCGGCGGACCGGCAACTACCCAGGGTGCTCGAGTAGTTGTACACGGTTGTGCGAGTGCGCGTGTCGCCAGAATTCTTGGTATGAGCACTCCCAACGCACAGCCGAAGACCACCTCGGCCTTCGTCGCCCAGGCCGCGATCGCGTTCGGCGTCAGCTTTTTCGGGGCGGGCGCGGGCATTCTGTATCTGCCGCTGGACATCTGGCAGCGCGGCTTTCTGGCGATGAGCCTGCTCTTCCTGGTCACCAGCACCTTCACCTTGGCGAAGGTGGTGCGCGACCAGCACGAAGCCGCGACCGTGCACGGTCGCATCGATCAGGCACGGATGGAAAAGCTGCTCGCCGAGCACGATCCGTTCAACACCATCGCCTGATCACGCTCCTGGGCGGGCCCGGTGACGAGGGGTCCTGGCCCGCCCAGGCCAGCGGACCGACTCCTCACTTGAGTGAGCGTTCCCGAACGGCCGACTCCGCCAGGTAGTTTCGGATCCGGTCCGAGAGATCGGCGGTCCAATCCGGCGGCTGCGCGATCGCGGCCCAGGCGTCGAGCACCAGCGTGCCGTAGCGGTGCCCGTGCCCATCGTTGACGCCCTGCGCATTGGGCAGATCGGCGGCGACCTGCCAGAACGTGACGATCGGATACCACGCCATCGTCGGCGACACGTCGGAGCCGCGCGGCTCGCGCAGCCAATCCGGTTCGCTGAACAACAGATCCGGCGACCACCACACCACCGGATCGGACGCGTGCTGCAGGTAGGCGACGCGCGGTGTCAGCCAGGTGCTCGACGGCTGCCACAGATCACCGCGACCGTCCGCGAAGCGCACCACGAGGCCGTCAGCGTAGGTCGGCAGTACCTCGGGGGTCCCGGGATCGCGCCGCGCGACGAATTCACTCCACAACCGGTTCGAGTTCGGCGGCCCCACCCAGAGCACGCCGTCGGTCCGGTTGCGCAGGTCGGCGAGACCGGAGAACGCGCCTTCGGCCCCCTGCGAGCCGAGGCTCTCCCCATAGACGAGCAGCTTCGGCCTGGCCTCGGCCGGCCGCGCCGACCAGTGCTGGTAAACCTTGTCGAACACCAGCTTTCCCATCCGGGTCGCCTTGTCCTTGTCCGACAGGAAGGACAGCACGCTGGGTAGATACGAGTACTGGGTGGCGACGATCGCGCTGTCGCCGCCATACATCATCTCCACGGATTCGGCGCTGGTCGAGTCGACCCAGCCGGTGCCGGTCGTGGTCACCACCACCAGGACCTTGCGATCGAAGGCCCTGGTGCGTTCGAGTTCGGCGACGGCCAGTTCGGCCTGCGCCTCGGGACCGTCCGCCGATTCCAGGCCGGTGTAGACCCGGATCGGCTCCTTGGCCGGTTTGCCGGTGACTCTTTCGATATCCACGGCGCTCGGCACGTAGGAGACGAACCACCGCCCCTCCGAACCGAGGGTCTCCCACTTCGCCAATGAGGCCGGGCTGCCGGATCTTTCGGGCAGCTGCGGTTGCGTGGCATTGGGCGAGGTATGGCTGTTGCGCACGCTGAACGCCGAATTCGCCACCGAGAAGAAGGCTTTCGCCAGCACGCCGTTGAACAGCGTGACGGCCACGATGGTGACGATCAGGAAGCCGAGCGGCATGGCGAGGCGGCGCGGGACGTGCACCCACTTCGTCAGCTCACCCGCGACCCACCGCACCAGCCAACGCACCGCTCGAAACACGCCGATCACCAGCGCGATCACGGCGGCGCTCAATGCACCGGTGCGCAGAAAGCCGCTGGTCGTGATGTCGTCCATGCCCATCAGCTGGGTGATCTCGCGCTGCCAGCGCGCCGACTGCACCAGCATGAGCACCGCGGCGAGCACACAGCCGAGCAGCACCACCACCTTCACCACCGCTGGCAGCCAGGTGGGCAGACGCGTCACCACCTCGGTGACCTGCTCGGGCAACCGCGGCCGAATCCAGCTGCGGTACATCAACTCCAGCAGACAACCGACGCCGTAGCCGATGGCCGCGTTGACCCCGCCGATCAGTCCCTCGAACAACCAATCCCGCGGCAGCAGCGACGGCGTCAGCGACAACGAGAAGAACAGCGTCGCGACGACCAGACCCACATAGTTCGGGCGAAAGAAACGCTCGACGGCGCCGACGATCCGGCCGGCGCCGTCGCGCATACGTACTACTGAGACCGCTCCAGCCTCAGCCGCCATCAGAGCGCACTTGCTCCGAACAACTTCGGCAGCGTGCCCTCGTGCGCGGCTCGCAACTCGTCCATCGGGACGGAGAACTGTCCTTGCACCTCCACCGAATCCGCGCCCTGGTCGACCACGCCGATGCGCACCCACGGCAGTTCGCGGGCGGTGCACATCTTGGTGAACCGGGTCTCCTCCGAGCGCGGCACCGCGACGAGCACCCGGCCCGCCGATTCGGAGAACAGCGTGACGAACGGGTCCGCGTCCTCGGGAAGCAGGATGCGGCAACCGGTTTCACCGGCCAGCGCGGCCTCCACCACGGCCTGGATCAGGCCGCCCTCCGAAAGGTCGTGTGCGGCACTGATCATGCCGTCGCGCGAGCCCGCGGTGAGCACCTCGGCGAGCAGCTGCTCGCGCGCGAAATCGACCTTCGGCGGCACGCCGCCCAGGTGGTCGTGCACGACCTGGGACCAGATCGAGCCGTCGAATTCATCGTGGGTGTCACCGAGCAGGATCAGGGTCTCGCCCGGCTCCAGCCCCAGCCCGGTCGGGATGCGCCGGTGCACGTCGTCGATGACGCCGAGCACGCCGACCACGGGGGTCGGCAGGATGGCCGTCTGCCCGGTCTGGTTGTAGAAGCTCACGTTGCCGCCGGTGACCGGAATGCCCAGCGCCACACAGCCGTCCGCGAGGCCGCGCACGGCCTGCTGGAACTGCCACATCACGCCCGGATCCTCCGGCGAGCCGAAGTTCAGGCAGTTGGTGACGGCCTTCGGGGTCGCGCCGGTGGTGGCGACATTGCGGAACGCCTCGGCCAGCGCGAGCTGCGCGCCGGTGTACGGGTCCAGCTTGGTGTAGCGGCCGGACGCGTCGGTGGCCAGCGCGATACCGCGCCCGGTCGACTCGTCGATCCGAATGACGCCCGCGTCGGCGTGCTCGGCGAGCACGGTGTTGCCGCGCACGTAGCGGTCGTACTGCTCGGTGATCCACTTGCGGCTGCACAGCTGCGGGCTGGCCAGCATCTGCAGCAGCGTGGCGCGCAGTTCGTCGCCGGTCTTCGGGCGGGTCAGCTTGCCGGTGCTGTCGGCGATCAGCGCGTCCTGCTCGTCCGGCCGCTGCACCGGGCGCTCGTACACCGGGCCCTCGTGCGCGACGGTGCGCGGCGGGACGTCGACCACGGTCTCGCCGTGCCAGGTGACGACCAGCCGGTCGCCGTCGGTGACCTCGCCGATCACCGTGGCGAGCGTGTCCCACTTGCGGCACACGGCCATGAACGCGTCCACGTTCTCCGGGGTCACCACCGCGCACATGCGCTCCTGCGATTCGCTGGAG
>NZ_BAUA01000179.1 GCF_000710915.1 Nocardia brasiliensis IFM 10847 | reverse complement strand
CTCCGAACGCAGCATTTCCAGGAATTGGCCAGGGGCGCGGGAGGTTTCGTAGTCCACGACCACCAACCTGCCGCCGTGCAGCAACGGCCCCCACAGCTCCCAGACCGCGAAGTCGAAGGCGTACGAGTGGAACATCGTCCACACGTCCCGCTGGTCGAAGCCGAACTGCGCCCTGGTGTTCGCGAACAACGCGAGCACGTTGCGATGCGGGACCTGCACGCCTTTGGGCCGCCCCGTGGATCCGGAGGTGTAGATCACATACGCGAGGTTCTCCGGGCGCAAGGCCAGCACCCGCTCGTCGTCATCGATCGGTGCTCCGTTGAGGTCGACCACCCGGCCCACATCGATCGTGGGTGTCGTGCCGGGCAGCGTGATTCCGGCCCGGGTGAGCACGCACGCCGGTGCGGCGTCGGCCAGCAGATAGGCGATCCGCTCGGCCGGATAGGCCGGATCGATCGGCAGATAGCCGCCGCCCGCCTTGATGATCGCCAGGAGTGCGACCACCAGATCCGCCGAGCGCGGCAGTGCCACCGCCACCACCTGCTCCGGGCCGATCCCGCGCGCGATCAGCCTGCGCGCCAACCTGTTCGACCGGACGTCGAGCTCGCGATAGGTCAGTGCCACGGGACCGCAGGTCACCGCGGTGGCGTCCGGGGACGCCCGGACCACCTCGTCGAACAAGGTGGCCAACGTTTTGTCCGGGCTCGGATAGGCCGTGCGCGGGAAGACGGTACCGAAGAAGACGCCGAGTTGGCCCGGCATCTGTCCGCGCTCGAGGAGCGGTCCGATCGCCGCCACCTCGGCCTGCGTCACGGGCACGACTTCGCTGCCCGCAGTGCACGATCCGGACAGATAGGCGATGTCCGCACCTTTCACGGGGCGCAGCCGATCCGCGTAAGTCACCGGCTCACTGGACAACTGGGCGAGTTCGCGCCGTACACCGGGGTCATCGACCACCAGCCATTCGAGCCCGGAAGGCGTATTCACGAAGGTCTGCGCCGCCGTACAGCCGATCACCGGCCTCGCGGCCGTCACCAACCGCTCGGACTCGTGCGGGTCGAGCACGAGAAAGCCCGCGCCGGTCTTCGCCACCGCCCACATCACGAGCACCGCCTCGACCGAGGATTCGATCGCGACCGCGACCATATCCCCGGCGCCGATCCCCCGCCCGATCAGCAGGCGCGCCAAGCGCGACGACAGATCGTCCAGCTCGCGGTAGCGCAACGCGGTGCCCCGGAACGCGACCGCGGTCCCGTCCGGATCGGCTTCCACCGCAACCGCCAGCAATCGCGGCAGCGTGGCACCCCCGGACCGCGGCGCCCGCGCCCGTCGCGCACGACCCGGTTCCCGCGTCGGCCCAGCCGCTACGGACGCGCTATCCCGCACTTCGATCTCCCCTGCACATTTCTTTGTCCAGCAGCTTGCTCAGCGGCTGCTGTCACGATTGGTCGCTTGACCAGTTCGCGACATGTCAGATTTCCCGACGTCGACAGCATGGCCGACGATCGCTCGCCGGATTTTTATCATGAACCGCACCCTCCCACTCCCGATCGAGGTTTTCACATGAAAGTTGCTGCCAAGTAGCTCTAATCCAAGGCTACCGCGCGGTCGGTATCGAAGGATTGCATCGCGGACACCATGGGGCTTGCACCGTATACCGGCGGTGAACAATAATCGACAATCTGAACAAGTAGTCCGATCGCCCATTGCTTGCCGTTTGCGGCACAAGCGAACTCACGCCGATCGGTGACCCATGCCACATATGCGATAGGGGCATTGTTAGGAGTTCATGAGATTTATTGCAAGACAAGTTGGAACTGCCTCCGACCGCATGGTCGAGACGAGCATCCCAACTCTTTACTCGAAATAATAAGCAGCAGCTTCATTCGATGTAGCCGGCATAAATAGTGTTTATTCGGCGATGCCACCCACCGCAGACCGGTGTCGGATCGAGCACCGGCAGCCGGATGCCCGCGTAGCCGAACGACGCTGCCGTGTAACAGTTTTCCCGGGGGGACAGACATAACCGGTCGGACAACCGTGGGTCCGCTCGGCGCACCGCAAGCAGAGGGAGTACGCAAACAGATGCATGTTCGACTGAAGAGACGATCGTCGCGGGCCGGGGTCGCGGTGCGTATCACCGTCGTGGCACTCGCGGCGATGCTGTCGGCGAGCGTGCTCGGTGGGACCGCCTCGGCCGAACCGCAGCGGGCGTCGGCCATCACCACCCTCACGAAAGAGGGGCGGTTGTGGCACCTGAAGGTGTACTCGGCGGCGATGGACACCGAGGTCGCGATCGATGTGCAACGTCCGGCGGACGAGTCGGTACCCGCGCCGAACCTCTACATGCTCAACGGCCTGGACGGCGGCGAGGGCACGGCCAGCTGGCAGGCCCAGACCAAGGCACTCGAGTGGCTGGCCGACAAGCCGGTCAACGTGATCCAGCCGATCGGCGGCCGCGCGAGTTACTACACCGACTGGCGGCAGCGCGATCCGGTGCTCGGACTCAACAAGTGGCGGACGTTCTTCACCGAGGAACTCCCGCCGCTGCTGGACAAGGCCTTGCAGTCCACCGGCCGCAACGCGTTGACCGGCCTGTCGACCTCCGGCACCTCGGTGTTGCAACTGGCCGAGGCCAAACCGGGTCTCTGGAAAACGGTCGCCGCCTACAGCGGATGCGCACAGATGGCCGATCCCGCGGGCAGGCAGTTCGTGAAATTCGCGGTCGAGACGTGGTCCGGCGGTAGCACCGACAACATGTACGGCCCCGCCGACAGCCCGCTGTGGGCCGCGAACGATCCGGTGCTCAATGCCGAAAAGCTGCGCGGCACACTGCTTTACATCTCCAGCGGCAGCGGCGTCCCGGTGCTGGAGGACGTCGACTATTACCTGGGCAACGCACCGGGCCCGACGGGCGCGGTGAACCTCGGCCTCGGGGTGATCATCGAGGCCGCCGTCAACGGCTGCACGGCAAACCTGAAGAACCGCCTGGACTCGCTGCAGATTCCGGCCACCTACCAGTTCAATCCGGTCGGCACGCACTACTGGCCGTATTGGGAAGAGGCCCTGCACAATTCCTGGCCACTGCTGGCCGAGGGCATGGGTCTGCCGCGCTGATCGCTGCGAGCAAGCGGCACAGGGGAATTCAGCACGATTGACGACCGAGGCCGTACGGCCCAACCCTCGGGGGCCGTACGGCCTCGGTCTTTGCCTGCGGTACGCGCCTCGCTCAGGCGCCGACGTAATCGGCGAGATGTTCCCCGGTGAGCGTGGACCGCGCCGCGACGAGTTCGGCGGGCGTGCCTTCGAAGACGATCTTGCCGCCGTCGTGGCCCGCGCCCGGACCCAGATCGATGATCCAGTCGGCGTGCGCCATCACCGCCTGGTGGTGCTCGATGACGATGACCGATTTACCGGACTCGACCAGGCGGTCGAGCAGGTTGAGCAGGTTCTCCACATCGGCGAGGTGCAGACCGGTGGTCGGCTCGTCCAGGACGTAGACCCCGCCCTTGTCGGCCATGTGCGTGGCCAGCTTGAGCCGTTGCCGCTCGCCGCCGGACAGCGTGGTGAGCGGCTGGCCGATGGTGAGGTAACCGAGCCCGACATCGACCAGCCGTTCCAGGATGGCGTGCGCGGCGGGGATGCGCGCTTCGCCCGAGCCGAAGAACTCCTCGGCCTCGCGCACCGACATGGCGAGCACCTCGCTGATATCGCGGCCGCCGAGGTGGTAGTCCAGCACCGAGGCGTCGAACCGCTTGCCCTCGCACACATCACAGGTGCTCGCGGTGCCCGCCATCATCCCCAGGTCGGTGTAGATCACGCCCGCGCCGTTGCAGTTCGGGCACGCGCCTTCCGAATTCGCGCTGAACAGTGCGGGTTTGACATCGTTGGCCTTCGCGAACGCCTTGCGGATCGGTTCGAGCAGCCCGGTGTAGGTGGCCGGGTTGCTGCGCCGCGAGCCGCGGATCGGCGTCTGGTCCACGGCGACCACGCCTTCGGACGCCGGAATCGAGCCGTGCACGAGCGAGCTCTTGCCGGATCCCGCGACACCGGTGACGACACACAGCACGCCGAGCGGAATGTCGACGTCGACTCCCCGGAGGTTGTGTCGCGTGGCATTCCGGATCTCCAGTGCGCCAGTAGGTTTACGCACCGACTCCTTCAACGCCGCCCGGTCGTCGAAATGCCGGCCGGTGATCGTGCCGCTGGCCCGCAGACCCTCGACCGAGCCCTCGTAACAGATGGTGCCGCCACCGGAACCCGCGCCGGGACCGAGATCTACGACGTGGTCGGCGATCACGATCGTCTCCGGCTTGTGCTCCACCACGAGCACCGTGTTGCCCTTGTCCCGCAATTGCCGCAGCAGGTCGTTCATCCGCTGGATATCGTGCGGATGCAGGCCGATGGTCGGCTCGTCGAAAACGTAGGTGACGTCGGTGAGCGCCGAGCCGAGGTGCCGAATCATCTTGACCCGCTGCGCTTCTCCGCCAGACAAGGTGCCCGACGGCCGCTCCAGTGAGAGATAGCCGAGCCCGATCTCGACGAACGAGTCGAGGGTGGCCACCAGCGAATCGAGCAGCGGCTGGACCGACGGCTCTTTCAGTGCGCGCACCCACTCGGCCAGATCGCGGATCTCCATCGCGCACAGGTCGGCGATGTTCTTGCGCTTGATCTTCGAGGACCTTGCCTCTTCGCTGAGCCGGGTGCCCGCGCAGTCGGGACAGGTGGTGAAGGTGACCGCGCGCTCGACGAACGCGCGGATATGCGGCTGCATCGACTCCTTGTCCTTGGACAGGAACGATTTCTGGATCTTGGGGATCAGCCCCTCGTAGGTGAGATTGACGCCGTCGACCTTGACCTTGACCGGTTCTTTGTAGAGGAAATCGTTGAGTTCCCGCTTGGTGTACTTGCGGATCGGCTTGTTCGGATCGACGAATCCCGACTCGGCGTAGACGCGGACGGTCCAGAAGCTGTCCGACTTCCAGCCGGGGATGGTGAACGCGCCCTCGGCCAGCGACTTGGAGTCGTCGTAGAGCTGGGTGAGATCGATATCGGACACCGACCCGCGGCCTTCGCAGCGCGGGCACATGCCGCCGGTGATGCTGAAGCTGCGCCGTTCCCGGATGGTGCGCCCGGCCCGCTCGATGTTGACCGCGCCCGCGCCGCTGATCGAGGCGACGTTGAACGAGTACGCCTGCGGCGAGCCGATATGCGGCTTGCCGAGCCTGCTGAACAGGATGCGCAGCATGGCGTTGGCATCGGTGGCGGTGCCGACCGTGGAGCGCGGGTCCGAGCCCATCCGCTGCTGGTCGACGGTGATCACGGTGGTCAGCCCGTCGAGCACGTCGACCTCGGGCCGGGCCAGCGTCGGCATGAAACCCTGCACGAAACTGCTGTAGGTCTCGTTGATCAGCCGCTGCGATTCCGCGGCGATGGTGCTGAACACCAGGGAGCTCTTGCCCGAGCCGGAAACACCGGTGAACACCGTCAGCCTGCGCTTCGGTAGCTCGATGCTGACGTCCTTCAGGTTGTTCACGCGCGCTCCGACCACCCGGATCGCGTCGTGACTGTCCGCGGCGTGACGTGCGGCCTGCTTCGAGTTCGCCCTGGTGGCGCTGCTCATCCTGTCTCCATCTTGGTTAGGCGGGGTCGCGTGGGCACGGTGCCGGTGTGCCCGGCGCGACCCCGATCGCCGAATCGCTCAGCGCACTTCCTGAATACGAATCAAGTTGCCCGCGGGATCGCGGAAGGCACAGTCGCGCACGCCGTAGGGCTGGTCGGTCGGCTCCTGCACCACCTCGGCGTCGCCGGCCTGCACCTTCTCGAAGGTGGCGTCGACGTTCTTGGTCGCCAGCAGCAGCGCGCCGTAGGTGCCCTTGGCCATCATCTCGGTGACGACGCGGCGCTCCTCGTCGGTGATGCCGGGGTCCGCGGCGGGCGGGTGCAGCACGATGGAGGTGCCGGGCTGGTCGGGCGGGCCGACGGTGATCCACCGCATGCCGTTGAACCCGACGTCCTTGCGCACCTCGAAGCCGAGCGTGTCGCGGTAGAACGCGATCGCGGCCTCCGGGTCGTCTTGCGGGAGAAAGCTGGAAAGAATGCTGATGTCCATGGCAATCACGCTAGATCCGGCTGCCGGGTCGACGCTTCTCGATTCCTGATCGGTCTGGTGACCTGCTTGGTGATGAAGGTCGGCATCTCCGTGGTCTGGTCGGCGATCGCCTTTCGGTAGGCGCTCGGCGACATGCCGACCAACTCGGTGAAGCGCGTGCTGAAGGTGCCCAGCGAAGAACAGCCGACCGCGAAGCAGATCTCGGTGACGCTGAGGTCGCCCCGGCGCAGCAGCGCCATCGCGCGCTCGATCCGGCGCGTCATCAGGTAGGAGTACGGCGACTCGCCGTAGGCGATCCGGAACTGGCGACTGAGATGCCCGGCCGACATGTGGGCGTCACGGGCGAGCGCCTCGACGTCGAGCGGGGATGCGTACTCCCGGTCGATGCGATCGCGGACTCGCCGCAACCGGGCGAGATCACGCAGGCGGTCCGCCTCGGATGTACTGCTCACCTGCGTGATCATCGCACATCGGCGCGACAGGCGACCGCGGACCGACCCGCGCGGGTAGCGCCGTAGCAAATCATTGCCATGGCGTCTTTCGGCCATGCGCCGGTCGGCGCACAGGGCGATTCCCGGTGTGGGGCCGGCGCGGGCCCCGTCACCGGGAATCCATTCGGGACGGCTGCGCGGGTCAGTCGCGAATGTTCTTCATCTGGTCGTACTGCTCCTTGGTCATCTCGTCGGGGGAACGCTCGGGCAGCCTGCGCGACTCGGGGCCGACTGTGCCGATGCTGCCGCCGTCGAATACCACTGACGCCCAATTGTTCTGGGCCCGCAGGGTGTTGTAGCTACCGTCGTTGTTGATGCTGCTGCGCACCGAACCGGAGGCGATGGAGCCGTTGCAGTTCCAGTCGATCGGCTGATCGGCCGCGCCGGTCCGCTTACGGGAGCCGTCGGGGCAGAAGTAGACCGTGCGCCAACCCGCGGACACCGGGCCCATCCCTTGCCGCTCTTGCAGCGCGGTTTCGTCCAGCGCAGGCGGATTCACGCTGGAGTAGCCGAAATACGACGTGCCGTCGGTCTTCGGCACACCGCCGAACTGGAAGCTGTAGTTCATCACGCTGAGGTAGTTCGGCTTGTAGTTGGTGTGGTCCACACCGCCGTGCTTGAGCCCCAGGTTGTGGCCCAGTTCGTGGATGAACGTGCCCACGTTCTCGTTGTCGTCCGGCGTCCAGTTGCACTTCGGGCCGAGTGCCACGATGAAGGTGTCCGCCGGGATGCCCAGCGAGATACCGCTGCTGCACCCGTTGTCGTACGAGTCGGCCCAGATCATGTAGTGGAAGATGCGCGACCGGTTGGCGGCGAAGTTGGTTCGCTTGATGGCCGCCACCTGGCTGTCCACCGGCGACAGGTTGTTGTCGTAGGGCACCTGGTTGCCGCCGCCGAGGTTGTAGGCGGCGCCCCGGGCATTACCGGCGTCCAGGTGGATCTTGATGCCGTTGCGCCCGTCGGGGTTGGTCACCGGCGAGGTGGCGAACACCGCGACGACCCGATCGAGCGCGGCGGTGGTCGGCAGGCGACCGTTCATGTAGTCCATCTCGACGAAGAGATCCTTGTGCTTCGGATCCGCGCCCATGGCAGGAAGATCCACATCGATCTTCCCGTCGCCGTTGGCGTCGTACCCCTTCGTCTCCCATTCGTCGCTGAGCCCGTCACCGTCGCTGTCCACGGCGGGCGCCTGCGCCTGTGACTCGGCGAGCGCGGTCGGGACGGTGACCGTGCCCAAGGCGGACAGTAGGGCGAAGCAAGCAACGAGAGCTGATCTGTAAAGCGACACTTCGAACTCCTTTCGGGTATCCGGCTATTTCCAATCCACCTGCGGCGAGCGGTAGAAGTTGATGCCCTGCGCAGCCCAGATCAGCCCTTGCTTGGCCAGTCGCGCGCGGTAGCTGTCCCAGTTGTGCGTCGCGGCCGGGGACCAGCCGATCTCGGCCGCGCCCGCCAAGCGCGGGAAGGCCATGAACTCGATGTCGGCGCTGGTCCGCAGGGTCTCCGACCACAGCGGGGCCTCGATGCCGATGACCTGCTTCTCCGAGACGCCCTGCAGGAAGGTGGCCGGATCCCAGTTGTAGGCGTCCTTCACCTCGACATAACCGGCCCAGTGCAGGCCGAGCGGGGTGTTGGGGTTGTACTTCATGTCCAGGTAGGACTTGTTGGCCGGCGACATCAGGACCTTGTTGCCACGGGCCGCCGCGGCGGCGACATCGGCGTTGGTGGTGGCCGGATCCCAGTACTGCGCGATGGTCGAGGTCGGCGGGTTGGTGACGACGATGTTGTGCCAGCCGATGGCCTTCTTGTCGTAGGTGGCCAGCATGGGCGAGACCTTGTCGTAGAAGGTCTGGTAGTCCGCGGGCGAGGTGGAGTGCGCCTCGTCGCCGCCGATGTGCAGGTACGGGCCGGGGGTCATGGCGGCGAGCTCGCGGATGACGTCCTCGACGAACTTGTAGGTGATCGGCTTGCCGATGCACAGCGAGCTGTAGCCGACCTCGATATCGGTGCGCGGCGGCACCGGCTTTCCGTCACAGTTCAATTCGCCGTAGGAGGCCTGCGCGGCGTTGGTGTGGCCGGGCATGTCGACCTCGGGAATCACCGTGATGTGCCGGGACGCGGCGTAGGCGACGATGTCGCGGTACTGCTCCTGGGTGTAGTAACCACCCGGGTCACCGCCCACCGCGGTCTGGCCGCCGATCTCGGCGAGCTTGGGCCAGCTCTTGATCTCGATCCGCCAGCCCTGATCATCGGTCAGGTGCAGGTGCAGCGTGTTGATCTTGTACTGGGCGATCTGGTCGATGTAGCGCTTGACCTGGTCGGGCTTGAAGAAGTGCCGGGCCACATCGAGCATCGCCGCGCGGTGCGCGAACCGGGGGTAGTCGACTACTTCACCACCGGAAACAATCCAATCCTGTTTCTGCACAGTGGTTTTGTTGATCGAGGCGGGGAACAGCTGGCGCAGCGACTGCACGCCGCCGAACAGCCCCGCGGTGGTGTTCGCCCGCAGCGTGACACCGCGTTTGGTCACCGAGAGCTGATAGCCCTGATCGCCCACGCGCGGGCCGGCATCGCCGAGTTGCAGGGTGATCCCGGACTTGGCCAGATCGTGCCGCTCGACCACCGGCAACCGAAAACCGGTGGCGGGCCGCAACAATGCGGCCAGATATTCGGCGACCGGCTTGGCCTGGTGTTCGGCGCGAATAACGCTGTCGGCGGCGAGCTTGAAATTCGCCTTGGTGTCCGGCCGAGCCTGAACGGGCACGGGAACGATATCGGTCACGCCGCGTTCGGTAGCCGGCGGCTTATCCGCCGCGGCGGTAGCGGTCAGGCCGGGTAGCACAAGGGCGATGAGCGCGATTACCGCGCCGAAAACGTAGGGGAAAAACAACTTCCGCATTGCGGACCTCCGAATGAACAGCAGGGTGCACACAGCAGTATGGGTCAGCGCCCGAGTTCCGACTGGGGACCGCAGAACTGGGGATACCTGCCGGTCGGACCGTAATTCGGGGCGCCGGAAGGTGTTCGGCGTCCTCCCCGGTGGGACTGGGGAATCCGATCCAGCGCATTTCGTGTCATGATTGCGCCGCTTGTTCGCCAACCGCACGACAGGAGTACCGGCGCCTACTGAGACATCCACTCGTACAACACTTCTCGATTACACCCGTCGACACCTTCGGGGTGAATTGTGGTGGTCAGCGAAATGCGGATGTCTCGGTAGATATTCGCGTGCGTGCTTTGCGTCGATGACGAACTTTCGGAAATCGTGGTGGTGCCGCGCAAGTCGCCGCCCGCGCTGTAGACGTACGAGAGATTGGTGTGCCGATGCGAATGTCCGGTCCATTTACCGTATCCGCGCTGGCAATGACCGGGTTGCTGATGACCGGCTCGGCCGCGCACACCGCGCCGCCCGCGCACGCCCCCGACAGCACGCTCGCGGCCGCGACCACATCCACCGACCAGACCTACCCCGTCACCGACCAGTCGCTGAGCGTCACGCCCACCGGCACCGAACAGCTCGGTGATTCGTCGACGGAAACGCCGCTGTCCGAGGGTGATTCGCTGATCAACGGCCCGTTGGACCTACAGGACGTCGAGGTGCCGCAGGACGGCACCCGCGGCATCCCGGAGCCACTGCTCGCCGCCTACCGCAACGCCGAACTGTCCGCGGAATCATCGATGCCCAAGTGCGGCCTGCCCTGGTATCTGCTGGCCGGTATCGGCAAGGTGGAGTCCAATCACGCGGCCAACGGGCGGATCGACGAGAAGGGCACCACGAAGGGCACCATCTTCGGCCCCGCACTGGACGGCACCCTGCCCGGCAACGAGATCATCAAAGCCAGCGACGGCAGTTTCGTGCGCGCTGTCGGCCCGATGCAGTTCCTGCCGGGGACCTGGGCGATCTACGCCGCCGACGGCGACGGTGACGGCAGCACCGACCCGAACAACGTCTTCGATGCCACGCTGGCCGCGGGCAAGTACCTCTGCTCGGGTGGGCTGGATCTGCGCGATCCGCAGCAGGAGATGCGAGCGGTGTTGCGGTACAACAATTCCCGCGACTACGCGACGCTCGTGCTGAGTTGGGCCAACGCCTACAAGACCGGCGGTGCGACGCCGGTGGAGATCTCGGACACGGTGCCCGACAGCATGCCCGACGGCAGCATGCCCGAGGGCACCGGCTCGAGCATGGTGGTCGACGATCCGGCCGCGCTCGCCCCGCCCGCCGACCCGCCCGCTGATCCGCCGGCCGATCCGGCGGCGCCCACGACGACCGAGACGTCGTCCACCACGCCCGCGCCGACGACCACGGTGGAGCCCACTGGTACCGCGACGCCCAACGGCACGTTGACGCTGCAGATCCATGTCCTGATCAATGTCCCCGGCCGCGGCCAGATCCCGTGCGGGATCTTCTGCACGCCCCCGGCGCCCGGCACACCGGCGCCCAAACCCGGCCCGTTGCGCCTGCCCGGACCGCCGCCCACGATGCCGCTGACGATCCCCGGCTTGCCGGACAACAAGCGGCCGACCACGACGGTGCCGGTGCCCCCGAAGACCTCCGCCCCGGCCACGACGACCACCACCCCGACGCCGACCACCAGCACACCGCCGCCGGTGACGACGCCGCGCACGACCACGCCGACCACCTCCCCCACCACCACCGCGCCAACCACCACCGCGCCGAGCATCGTCGAGCCGAAATCACAGCGAACACCGTCCGCGGCACCGGGTTCGAGCTCGGCGCGGCCCGCGCCGACCTCGACCGCGACGCCGCCGCCGGCCGTAGCGCCACCGCCGGCGCAGCAGTCCGCGCCCGCACCGCAGCAGCCACCGGCCGCGCAATCGCAACCGGCGCAGCAGCCGCAGGCCGTGCAGCCCCCTGCGGCGCCACCCGCGACCAAGCAGCCCGCGGCGCCCGCACCCGCCCCGACCACCGCCGAACCGAAGCCGACGCCGCCGAAACCCGCACCGACTCCGGCCAAACCGGTACCCACCACCACGCCGCCCCCCTCCCGATAAACGGCCGCTTTTGTCCGGATTCTTGCCCCGTTCACTCCGTGCGAATACGATCTGGCGCTCGTGGGAGCAACTGCGGTGGACGCGTCGCGGAAAGACACGCGAATCTGGGGAGCGGTAACCGTAGTCGGAGTGATCGCCGGGTATGCGGCGGTCCTGCTGGCCGACGCTCGGCACTACTACACCGACGACACCGAGGCGCAGTACGCGCCGATGTGGGTGGCCCTCGGCACGCATCTGCGTGAGGGACGTTTCCCCGCGCTGGTGCCGTGGGAGTGGATGGCGGGCAACTACTCCCTGGAGGAAGCCGGCCTCTACAACCCGCCCCAGTTGCTCGTGCACCTGCTCGCGCCCTCGATGGACAACTTGGCCGTGTACGCCACGGTGGTGAAGTTGATCTTCTCGATCATCGCCGCGCTCGGCGTGTTCCGGATCTGCCGGGCCTATGGTGCGCACGCTCCGTGGGCGGCGCTGGCCGGCGTCGCCTTCCCACTGAGTGGTTGGTTCCTGTTCTTCGATCAGGCCAGCTGGATGACCTCGCACACCGCCACCGCGTGGCTCGTGCACGCGTGGGCCTCGGCGGTGTACTACGCGCGCGGACGCAGCGGTCCGATCCCGGTCTTCGTCTTCCTGTACCTGACCCTGACCGTTCAATACGCCTTTCCCGCAGTCGAAGCCGGCTTGATGATCGCCGCCGTCGTGGTCGGCGAGGTCATCCACCAGCGCCGGTGGGGACCGTCGCTGCGGCTGATGGCGGCGGCGGGGTGCGCCGCGCTGGCCGCCATGGCGGCCAACCTGCCCGGCATCCTCTCCTCCCAGGTGACCTGGCGGGGCAACGCCAAGATCCACAACGATCCGTTCCTGACGGTGCCCTGGTCGGAGTCGTTGAACGCGAGCCTGCCGAGCACGACGCCCGCGTTCACCGCGTGGTGGGGGCACGTGCAGCCGTTGCCGATGGTCTACATCGCATGGTTCCTGATTCCCGCGCTGGCCTTCATCAGCTGGCATGCCGCGGCGCGTTCCGCGCGCGAGTTCAGCGGAATCGCGATCTTCGCCGCGGCCATGCTGATGTGGACGGCCGGGCCCGGTGCGGTCGGCCCGCTGCGGTGGCCCGCCCGCGTACTGCCCATGCTCGCCATCGCGCTGCTCGTGCTGGTCTGCGTATTGCTCAGCCGCCACGGCACTTTCACGTCCTGGCGGCGGCGCGGCGTGGCGGCCGCAGTGCTGGTCGCGCTGCTGTTCGTGCGCTCGTTCTCGGCGGCGCCCGCGCTGGTGCTGCGGCATCTGCTCGCGGCCGCCGTGGTGCTCGCGGTCGGCGCCGCGACACTATGGCTGCTGCGCAACCGCGGACCGGCACTGGCGTGCGCGCTGGCCATCTTCGTGATGTTCCCGATCGCCTATGCTCAGGTGCGCAGCGCACCCGAGACGCCGATGTCCTACAACTTCCCCGAGCGGCGGTCCGACATGACCGCGGCCTTCCCCGATTTCGACGGTCTCACACTGCAACTCGCCGACCGCGCGGTGCTCGGACCGCAGGACCGCTCGCTCGCCGGTGCGTACGGTTCGCTCGCGATCGGCAACTACGCGAAGAATCTGCAGTCCCGCTACGTCAACGGGTACACCCCGATCGGCCACGCGCCGTTCGCCGGGGTGCTGTGCATGGCATGGGACGGCAGCACCTGCCCGGACGCGTTCCGGCGCGCCTTCGAGACCGAACCCAGCACCGGCACCACGATTGTCGACCTGATGCAGGTCGATCGCGTTGTGCTGCACCGGGCCCAATATCCGGACGCGCGAAACTCGCCCGCGCCCAACGGCTGGCAGTGGGTGGACTACCCGGGCCACGAGCGCTACATCTCGGTCCTGGAACGCGTGCCCGGTGCACAGCCCGCCCGCAACGGCGCGATCGCCGCCACCGCGGCCGGCGTGAGCGCCACCTCGATCTCCGACGGTGACTACACCAGCCGGGCCACGGTGAGCTCCGCGAACGGCGGCCGGGTCGTGTTCGCCCGGCTCGCCTGGCCCGGGTATCGAATCACCCTGAACGGCCAGGAGATTCCGACCGCCGCCGTCGCGAAGACCTTCCTCGCCGCGGACCTCCCGGCGGGCACCCGCAACGCCGAACTGACCATCACCTGGCGCCCGCCCGGGTGGCAGATCAGCATCGGGACAGCCTTGCTCGGCCTCGCCGGGATCGGCGTGCTCCAGTACTACCGCTCGCGTCGCCGCGACCTGGACACCCCGCCGGAGGCGCCGGCGCAGGAGCCGGCCTCCGCACTGGTCGGCGCGGACGCCTGAGACAGGTCCTGGTACCGAGCGCGCTGGATATGATCTCCGGAGCGAACCCGACCGCGCTACCGAGATCGAGATCCGCCGCTGATGTCCGCACATCCTTACCTGGCCGACGTGGTCGCCGCTCTGCACTTCGATCTCGCCGAATGGATGAGCTCGAACGCACCGCCCAAGGTATTCGACCGGTTCGCCAACGCACTGCACGACAAGTTCTCCGCGGTGACCACGGTCGGCCAGGTGGTCGACCGGGACACCCTGCTCGCCGGTGTGTGGTCGGCGAAGAACAGCCAGCCCGGCCTGGCAATCGAGGTCACCGACCTCGAGGAGCTCGCGCACAGCGGCAAGATCGTCACCGTCCGCTTCGTCGCGGAGAACAGCTTGGCCGAACTGCGCACCCGCCGTTTGGTCACCGCCATCCTGTTCGTCGCCGACCACGGCTATCTGTGGCGCTCGGTGCACGAGACCGCGGTGCCCGCCGCCGAGTGAATCCGCGGAATCGGTCCGCGCCGGTCGTCCCATTTGGTACCAAAGGTAAAGAAAAGGTAAGGTACCGGTCAGGATCGGATGGGGTTTGCAGTGAACATAGAGGTGACACCGCTGCCGGGAATCGGTGTGCGAAAAGACTTTCCGCTGACGAAATCGGGCCGTCGCATCGGCGTCGTCGAACATCGTGACGGCACCATCGACCTGATCTACACCAAACTCGGCGCCCCGGACACCACCGTCCAGATACCGCTGACCGCCGGGGAAGCGGGCGTCCTCGCCAACCTGCTCGGCGCCCCGCAGCTGGTGTCACAGCTCCTGAGAGAACACCGCGGTATGGCCGGGGTGCAGACCAGGACGATGCCGATCATCGACGGCTCGCCCTACGCCGGACGCACCCTCGGCGAGACCGAGATGCGCAGCCGGACAACGGCTTCCACCGTCGCCGTGCTGCGGGCCGGTCAGGTGCAGCCCTCCCCCGGGCCGGATTTCACGTTCACCGCGGGCGATCTGCTCGTCGTCGTCGGCACCGACGAGGGCCTCGACGCCGCCGCCGAGATCCTGACGGACGGGTGAGCCGATGGTGATCGAGGGAACCGCAATGGCGCTCATCCAGCTGGGCGCAGTCTTCTTCGGGCTGGGCGTGCTCGGCCGCATCGCGGCCCGGATCGGCCTCTCGCCGATTCCGCTGTACCTGCTCGGCGGACTGATGTTCGGCACCGGCGGTCTGGTCGAGTTGCACCAGGTGGACGAATTCATCCATCTCGCCAGCGAGATCGGCGTGGTGCTGCTGTTGCTCCTGCTGGGGTTGGAGTACACAGCCGCCGAGCTGGTGACCGGGATGCGAAGATCCTGGCCGGCCGGACTGCTCGATATCGCGCTCAACGCCACCCCCGGGGTGATCGTCGCGCTCGGCCTCGGCCTGGGCGTGACCGGAGCGATCGCGATGGCCGGGGTCACCTATATCTCGTCCTCGGGCATCGTCGCGAAGGTATTGAACGACCTCGGCCGTCTCGGTAACCGAGAGACACCGGTCATCCTGTCGATCCTGGTGTTCGAAGATCTCGCGATGGCCGCGTATCTGCCGGTGCTCACCGCGGTGCTGGCGGGTGTCGGCTTGCTCGCGGGCCTGAAGACGCTCGGCATCGCGCTCGTCGCGGTCACCATCGTGCTCGTCATCGCGCTGCGCTACGGGAAGTACGTCTCCGCCGTGGTCGCCAGCGACGACCGGGAAGTGTTCCTGCTCAAGCTGCTCGGCGCGGCGCTACTGGTCGCGGGCATCGCCTCGGCGGTGCAGGTGTCCGCGGCGGTCGGCGCGTTCCTGCTCGGCATCGCGATCTCGGATTCCACCGCGCACAGCGCGACCAAGATTCTCGAACCCCTGCGCGACCTGTTCGCCGCGATGTTCTTCGTACTCTTCGGCCTGTCCACCGATCCGGCGAGCATCCCGCCGGTGCTCGGCTGGGCGGTGTTGCTCGCGGTGGTGACGACCGCGACGAAGATCGCCACCGGCTGGTGGGCCGCCAAACGGGCCGGTGCCACCACCCTCGGCCGCGCCCGCGCAGGAACCGCACTGGTCGCCCGCGGTGAGTTCTCCATCGTCATCGCCGGGCTGGCGGTGGCCGCCGGGGCGCTGCCCGCCGAATTCGCCGCGCTGGCCACCACGTACGTGCTGCTGATGGCAATTCTCGGACCCATCGGCGCGCGCATCGTCGAACCGGTGGTGCGGCGCTTGATCATCCGGCCGCCACGACCGCGGGCCGATCTCGCGACCGAGTAGGCCGCGCCGGATCACCGGTGCGCGTCGAGGAATGCGGCGGTGTCGGCGGCGATCTCGTCCGGGTATTCGCCGTTGATCGCGTGGCTGGCCTGGTCGTAGCGACGCACCGTCGCGTCGCTCAGCGTGGCCTCGGCCTGCCGGGCCGCGGCGGCGGCGTCGTGGATGACCGACCGGCCCGCGAGGATGACCAGGAACGGCATCTTCAGACTGCGCAACTGATCGTCGGGGAACTGGTCGGGCGCCGGCAGTTTCATGGCGTAGTGCCGCATACCCGACTCGATGAGGTCGGCGACCGCGACATCCTCGACCGGCGCGCCGCCTGCGGTCCAGCTGTTGAAAGAGTCGCGCCAGCTCTTCGGAAACCAGCGCACGGACGCGGGAATCGAACGCAGGATCGTCTCGATCGGCATGGGCGCGAAGGTCATCGCCGGATCCAGCGCGATCACCCCGGCGATCTTCTCCGGCTGGTGGATCGCGAGATTCGTCGCGGTCCACCCGCCGATCGAGGCACCGAACAGGTACACCTTCGGCTCGGGCAGTCCCGCCAAGGCCTGATGCAGCCAGCGGGCTTGGTCGCGATGACTTTCGATCGGCCGGTCCTGGATGCTCGCGCCCGGCTCGCCGAGCAGGTCGAGGGTGTAGACCGTGCGCAGCTTGCGCAGCGAGGGCAGATTGGCGGCCCACATCGGCGAGGACGCGGAACGGCCGGGCAGCAGCACGAGCGGCGGCTCGGACGGGTTCGCCCCGTCGAAACGGTACATCCGGACCACGCCGAACTCGGTGCGCAGGTCCAGGGTGGCGTTCGGCGTGGGCAGGTCACGCATCGCCCGGTCGTACGCGGTGAAGAACTGATCCCGGCCCGCGGCCGAGGTGAAAATGGCCGACCGGGGAGGTGTCGCGCAGCGCGAGCCAGGCCAGTAGGCCGAGCGAGACCGTCGCACCCGCGAACATCAGCAGTCTTTTACGTCGCATGACTATCAAAATAGGACATCGATGTCTCATTAACAACACCTTATGTCCCATCACGCCGATCCGGATGCTACTGTTCCGCCATGGTCAGGAGCGGGACAGCAGACGCGCGATCGATAGCGTCGAGCGGCCCGCGCACCCGCACCCGTACCGCCATCATGACCGCGGCCCTCACGGTCTGGGCGCGTGATTTCACCGCCGCGCTGAGCGATATCGCCGAGCGCGCCGAGGTATCCCGCAGCACGCTGCACCGCTACTTCCCCGAGCGGCAGGATCTCGTCGACGCCGTGCTGCTCGACTCGTTGCAGACCATCGACACGATCGCCCGCGCCGCGAACGACGGCACCCGCTCGCCCCTGGACCACCTCATCTATCTGCTGCGCTCCTTCGTCGAAGTCGCCGACCACGTGGTCTTCCTCTTCACCGATCCGGGCCGCTTCACCGGCAACCCGCACTGGGGCGATACCAGCGACGCGTCGCTGCGCGCCCTCATCGCCGCCGCGCAAGCCGACGGCGCACTCGATTCGGACCTGCCCACCGAATGGGTCGAAGGCATCTTCAACGCGCACCTCTACGTCGCGGCCACCACGGCCCAGCAGGCGAATGTGCCCAAGCACGTGATCGCCGACAATGCCATCCGCACGTTTCTCGGCGGCGTCGCCGCCCGCGGGCCCACCGCCGACGAAGCCGGGTAATGCGCGCGGCGGCATAGAGTTTCCCCATGACGAGCAACCCGTTCTTCGAGCGCAGCACGCTGCCCTACCAGTTGCCTCCGTTCGCCCTGATCCGCGAGGAGCACTACCTGCCCGCGTTCGACCGCGGCATGGCCGAGCAGCTCGCGGAGATCGCCGCCATCACCGCCCTCGACACGGTGCCCACCTTCGCCGACACCGTTGTGGCGCTGGAGCGTTCCGGCAGCCTGCTGACCCGGGTGGCCAACGTCTTCTTCAACATCACCTCCTCGGATTCCACCCCCGGCACCGACGCGATCGAAGCCGAGATCTCGCCGCGCCTGGCCGCGCACCGGGACGCCATCTATCTCGATCCGGCCCTTTTCGCGCGCGTCGAATCGCTGCACGAGCGCGTGGCCGAACTCGAATTGACCGCCGAGGAATCCCGGCTGCTGACCGAGTACCACACCAGGTTCGTCCGGGCAGGCGCTCGCCTCGACCCTGCCGAGCAAGCGCGGCTGCGTGAGTTGAACAGCGAGCTGGCCACCGCCGCAACCGAATTCGGGCAGAACATCCTCGCCTCGACGAACGCCGCCGCGCTGGTGCTCGACCGCAGCGAGGAACTGGCCGGGCTCACCCCTGCGGCCGTCACCGGCGCCGCCGAGAACGCCCGGGCGCTCGGCCACGCCGGCGCATGGGCGCTGCGCCTGCAGAACGTCTCCAATCAGCCCGTACTCGCCGAACTGGAGAACCGCGAAGTCCGGCAGCGCGTGATGACGGCCTCGCTGGGCCGCGGATTCGGTGCGGACGAGCCGAATCACGCGCTCGCCGTCCGGATCGCCGCCCTGCGCGCCGAGCGGGCAGCGCTGCTCGGCTACCCGGATCACGCCGCGTACGCGGTGGCCGATCAGACCGCGAAAACCGTTGCGGCGGTTGAAGAGATGCTCGCCAAGCTGGTGCCGCCCGCGGTCGCCAACGCCGAACGCGAGGCCGCCGAGCTGGCGGCGACGATGCGCGCGGCGAACGGTACGCCGAACGACGAACTCCGCTCGTGGGATTGGCAGTTCTGGTCGGAGAAGGTCCGGGCCGAACAGTTCTCGGTCGACGGCGAGGCGCTGCGCCCGTACTTCGAACTGAACCGGGTGCTGCGCGACGGCGTCTTCTTCGCCGCCGAAAAGGCCTACGGGATAACCCTTTCCGAACGCGAGGACCTCGTCGGATACCACCCGGAAGTGCGGGTCTTCGAGGTCTTCGAAGCTGACGGCACACCGCTCGGGTTGTTCCTCGGCGACTTCTTCGCCAGGCCCTCGAAGCGCGGCGGGGCCTGGATGAACGAGTTGGTCAGCCAGTCGCACCTGCTCGATCAACGCCCGGTGGTGGTCAACAACCTCAATATCGCGAAACCGCCCAGCGGCGAGCCCGCGCTGCTGACCTGGGACAACGTCCGGACGCTGTTCCACGAGTTCGGGCACGCGCTGCACGGCCTGTTCTCCGACGTGCGCTTTCCGTTCTTCGCCGGCACCGAGGTGCCCCGGGATTTCGTGGAATTCCCGTCTCAAGTCAACGAGATGTGGATGGCCAGGCCGGAAATACTGGCGAACTACGCGCGTCACATCGAGACCGGCGAGCCGATGCCCGCGGCCCTGATCGAGCGGATGGCGGCGGCCGAGCGTTTCGGCACCGGCTTCCGCACCGTGGAGTATCTCGGTGCGGCGCTGCTGGATTGGGCGTGGCATCGGGTGCCGGACGCCGATGCGCTGGCGGGCGCCGACGCCGAAGCGTTCGAAACGGCGGCCTTGGAACGGGCGGGCCTGGCCATGGCGACGATTCCGCCGCGGTACCGCACAGCGTATTTCGCGCACATCTTCTCCGGCGGCTACGCGGCGGGCTACTACTCCTACATCTGGAGCGAGGTACTGGACGCGGACACGGTCGAGTGGTTCACCGACGGCGCGGCCACCATCCGAGACAAGGGCGAGGTGTTCCGCCGCGAATTGCTCGCGCGCGGCGGCTCGGTCGATCCGCTGGCCGCCTTCGCGGCGTTCCGCGGTCGGGCGCCCGAGATCGAGCCGCTGCTGGTCCGGCGCGGGCTCACCGGCTGAGCCCGCGGAAATTCGGTGTCCCCGTTTTCCGCCGATCGGTAGCGTGGCCGACATGGACTCCGTTGCGGTCAGACTCATGCGCTCGACGGACGTGCCGGGGGCGGAACGGGCTTCCGCCCTCGGATTTCTCGAAGTGGACCGGCACTATCGACGGGTCAACGAGCCGGAACCGGAACCACGATCCGAGGCCGACGCAAAGCAGTGGTCGGATCGGCTGCGCTATTTCCTGACCGCGGATCCGGCGGGCTGCTGGGTGGCCACGCGCGACGACGAGGTGGTCGGCCTCGCGGTGTCACAGAATCGGGAACAGCTCTGGTATCTGGCGTCTTACGCGGTGCTGCCGGACCAGCAGGGCACCGGCATCGGCAAACGGCTGATGGACGCGGTGCTCGCGCACGCGGGCGATCGTGCGGGGATGATCTCGGCATCCGGGCACCCGGGCGCGACCCGTCGCTATCGGCTGGCCGGATTCTCGCTGCATCCGCAGATGCGCATGGTCGGCACGGTCGATCGTTCGGCGCTACCCGCCGTCACCGGTCTGGCAGAGGGCACCGCCGCAGACTTCGACTGGATGGATCGACTCGACCAGCAGCTGCGCGGCGTAGGGCACGGCCCCGATCACGGCTACCTGCTGGGCGCCAACCGGCTCGTCGTCTCGCGCGCCGAACCCGGCTACGTCTACCTCGACGCACAGGGCAATACGAAACTACTGGCCGCCGCGCATCCGGACGTCGCGCGAAAGCTGTTGTGGGAGGCGCTCGCCACGGCACCGGGCGCGATGATGATCAACTCGATCACCACGGCCAACGAGTGGGCGATCGATGTCGGGCTCGCGGCCCGCCTCGACCTGTTCCAGGAGGGGTATCTGGCGTTACGGGGGATGACCGAGCCGAGGCCCTATCTGATCAACGGCGCGTTCCTCTGAGTGCTCGCGGTACGTCTCGGTACCGGAGTGGCCCCGCAATGGGCGGATAGGCCGTAATGTCGCATTTGTGATGCCGAATCTGGTCCACATATGGCGCGATGGCGGGCAACAGGTGCGTACCCGAGCGGGCTCGGTGTTCGTCCGATCCGCGCCCGGTGACGGACCGACCGTCCTTCTGCTGCACGGATACCCGTCCAGTTCGTTCGACTTCCGCGGCGTGGTCGACCGGCTCGGCGGGCGTGGCTGGCTGGCCCTCGATTTCCTCGGCTTCGGGCTCTCGGAGAAACCCCGGCCGCACCGCTACAGCCTGTTCGAGCACGCCGATACCGTCGAAGACGTGGTCGCCGCGCTCGACCCCGGCCCGGTCGTGCTGCTCGCGCACGACATGGGCACCTCCGTCGCCACCGAGCTGATCGCCAGGGACATCGACGACACGCTCCCCTTCCCGCTGGAGCGGGCGGTGCTCGGCAACGGCAGCATCATTCTGGAAAAGGCGACGCTGCGGCCGATTCAGAAGATCCTGCGCGGCAGGCTCGGGCCGATCGCGGCACGCCTGGCGAATCGGATGATGTTCACCCGCGAGTTCGGCGCGGTGTTCTCGAAGGCGCACCCGCTGACCGAACGCGAGGCCGCCGCGCAGTGGGAACTGCTCGCGCACGCCGACGGCCACCGGATCGCCCACCTGCTCATCGCCTACCTCGACGAAAGAGTGACGCACGCCGAGCGCTGGCACGGCGCGATCCGCGACTGGGGCAAACCGATCGGCTTGCTCTGGGGCACTGCGGATCCGGTCGCCACGGTCGCGGTCCTCAAAGGGTTACGCACCCTGCGCCCCTCCGCGCCGGTGATCGAATTGCCTGGCCTGGGCCACTATCCGCAGCTCGAGGACCCCGAAGCGTATGCCACCGCGGCGCGCCGACTGCTCGGCATCGACATCAGCCGCGAGCACCCGATCATCCGCCCCTGAGCGCAGGCGGCGAATTCGGCTGCGCCATACTCTGTTTGGAATCGGTCGGCCCGGGAATGCCGCGAACACCCGGTGATACGGTGCCGGAAGTCCGACCAAGAGGAGTCCTGCTCGTGACCCGAACCGCCCTCGCTCTCGCCGCCACCGCAGCCGTACTCGGTACGGTGCCCGTTGCCGCCCAGGCCGCGCCCCCGGTCGCGCACCCTGATTCGGCGTTCGCTCCGGCCGATTCGACCGCCGGCGCGAACTCCGGCCCGGCGATCGGCGGCGGCTCCGGCATCGTGGTCGACGGACGCGCGGTGTGCACGTTGACGACCATCGGACACGACAGCGCGGACCGGCTGGTCGGACTGACCGCCGGACATTGCGGGAAGGTCGGCGCGACCGTCGTGGCCGAAGCCGACCCCGGCTCCGGTGTGGTCGGCCGGTTCGTCCACTCCGACCCGGCCCTCGATTACGCGGTCATCGAATTCGATCCGCAACGCGTCAACCCGGTGAACCGCATCGGCGGCACCGCCATCACCGAACTCGGCGCACCCGCGCAGTTCCCGGCGATCGTGTGCAAACGCGGTTCCACCAGCGGCACCAGCTGCGGCGTCACCTGGGGCGACCTGCGGGCGAAGAGCACCGAAACCTGGACCCAAATGTGTGTCCTGCGTGGCGATTCCGGTGCCCCCGTCGTCCTCGGCAGCACCCTCGTCGGCATGGTCAACGCCTATTTCGCCGTCGGCTGCTTCGGCCCCGAGGTCGGCACCACGATCAGCGCCATCATGGCCGACCTGAACGCGCGCAACGACGTCGGTGCCGGGTATCGGCCGGTCTGAGCGGCGCCCCTGCCGACCCGCGCCGCGCTAGTCGACGAAGGTGGCGGGGGTGCGGCGGCGACGGTCCACGGTGACGGTGAAAACGTCGGGTCGGGCGTAGTGACCGGAGGGATCGAAGTTTTGGCGTTCCTTCGCCACTTCGGCAGGGTCCAGGTCGGCGAGGATCAGGTGTTCGACACCGACGACCGGCTCGACCAGCCAGGTACCGTCTGGGCCGGCGACGGCTGAGCCGCCGTCGTAGCCCGCCGGTTTGTCCAGTGCCGAAAGTTCTTCGTACAGGGGAAAATCGGTGGGCACGTCGGCGTAGTCGAGGACCGCGCCGACCGCCAAGGAGTACACCCGCCCCTCCAGCGCGATGAAGCGGGTGATGTCCTTGGTGTTGCGAATCGAGCCGGGCCAGGTGGAGACGTGCAGCGTCGTGCCGTCGGCGTAGAGCGCGTGCCGCGCCTGCGGCATCCAGTTCTCCCAGCAGGACAGGCCGCTGACCCGGAAGCCCCCGAAGTCGTGTGCGCGCAGACCATTTCCGTCGCCGATCCCCCAGACCATCCGCTCCTCGTGCGTAGGCATCAGTTTGCGGTGCGCGCCCACGATGCCGCGGGCCGGGTCGATCGCGACCAGCGTGCAGTACACGGTGCCCCGGACGCGCTCGGTGATGCCGAGGTAGCAGAACACGCCCAGATCACCGGCGGCCGCCCGCACCGTGCTCAGCTGCGGGCCGTCCAGGGTGACGGCAGCATCCAAATAGTAGGCGTAAGCAGCCTTTTGGGCTGGATTGTCGAAGCGGGCGCCGCCGGTCCGGGCCAGCCAGATCGGATAGCCGGACAGGAACGTCTCCGGAAACGCCACCAGCTCCGCACCCGCCGCCGCGGCCTTGGTCAGCCAGTCCACCACGATCTTCGTGCCCGCCGTCGGGTCGAGCCAGGCCGGGCGGGCCTGCGCCGCAGCAATCCGCATGTCTCCGATGGTAAATGGCGCGCGGGGCTAGCGCAGGTACGCGACGACCTGCGGTACCGCATCGACGACATGGTTCGCGTAGATGCCCGCGCCGATTCCGACGTAGTACCAACACTGTTGGGTCCGAACGAGTTTGCCGATCACCAAGCCGGTGTGCTGACCACCGCTCAACAGGTAGCGGGTGATCTCGACCCCCGAGGTGGTGTCCAGCACACGGCAATACGCGTTCTCGATACGGGCGAAACTCTGTCCCGAGTAAGACGTCGCGACGAACAGCACCGTGGTCACCTGCGGCGCGACCAGCGTCAGGTCCACGGTGATCACCTCGTTGTCGCCCGCGCCGGCCCCCGTCGGATCGTCCCCGCTGTGCGCGATCGCGCCGTCGCGCGAGGCCAGCTGCTCGTGATAAACGGTGTCCACCAACGCATCTGCGCTGAACACCAGTGCGGCCGAATTCACGTCGATCCTGTTGTCCGCGGTCACCGAGCCGTCGACATCGACCCAGACCTCGGCGGGATCCCACCCCAGCGAGACGCCGACGTGCTCCAGCGGCAGGCCCGCGGAGTCGACCAGAGCTATGGACACCGGGTGTCCCTTTTCGCAGGGGCGACCACGGCAACCAACTACCGCAACGCCGATCTATCTCGATATCTACCCAGCGAGCCCGCGTCGTCCGGCCCGGTGCGTTCCCGACCCACCCACTCGCCGTTGAGCGGCTCGTCGCCGTTGACGAGGTCAGGAACCGACCTGTCCGACCGCCGAAGCGGCCCGCCAACGGCGACATACCCCGGTCTGCCGCCTTCAATCACCGAACGACCAGTCTCGAATCAGAAGCGCCGCGCTCCGGCGAAGGGCATGGCGGACATCGGCGCGATCGTGACTCCGGTGCTCTCGGTGCCGGCGTGAATGACGTTGCCGTCGCCCGCGTAGAGCCCGGAATGTCCACCGCCGTTGAAGGATACGAGATCACCGAGGCGCAGGTCGGCCTGCGCGACCGGGGTGCCCGCGGCGAGTTGATCGCCGCTGGTGCGCGGCACTTCGCGGCCGGCCAGACGGTAGGCCCACACCACCAGGCCGGAGCAATCGAAGGCGTCGGGCCCGGTTGCGCCCCAGCGGTAGGGTGAACCGAGTTTGGTCCATGCGGCGGCGAAAGCTCGTTCCGCGATCGCGCTCGGCGCGATCCCATGTCCCGCCGCGGGCTTGTTCTCGGCCGGCTCCTCGACCGCACCGGCCGCGCCGGACTGCGGCCTGGCCTGCGCCGGCGCGGCGGCGCCGAACAGCGAACCCACGGCGGCGGTAGCGATCAGCACGGCCACCACGAGGCGGCGTCCACCCCGGTCGACTCGCGCGATATCGATGGATTTCATCGTGCGTTCCTCCGATCTCCGTCGGCGACCGGCGGGAGAACCACCGGCCCTGAATGGATTTCGAGAACACCCTGGTGTTGTGATTCCATCGGATCCGAATGCCATACTCCGCTTCTTCGGATAAAACTCCAAGCCCGACACGCGACCTATAACGAATCAATCACTGAGCAGATCTCCGTGCAATAACAGGAAAATCTCATCGCAATCTCCCGTCTGACCTGCCCTACTGTCGTGCCATGGCGACTCCTGACTTCATCCGAACCATCCGTGCCGACGCGGGCACCCAGCTGCTCTGGTTGCCCGGGGTGAGCGCGGTGGTGTTCGACGACCAGGGCCGGGTACTGCTGGGGCGACGCGCCGACAGCGGACGATGGGCGATCATCGCGGGCATGCCCGAGCCCGGCGAAGATCCGGCCGCGTGCGCGGTCCGCGAGGTCTACGAGGAGACGGCCGTGCACTGCGTCGCCGAGCGCTTGGTCGCGGTGCGTGCGATGCCGCCGCACACCTACCCCAACGGCGATATCTGCCAGTTCATGGACATCACGATGCGCTGCCGGGCGGTCGGCGGCACCGCACAGGTCAACGACGACGAATCACTCGAGGTCGGCTGGTTCGAGCTCGCCGCGCTACCGGAAATGCCCGAGCACGAATCGCTGCGCCTCGCGCACGCGCTGTCCGACGGCCCGGCCTGGTTCGAACCGGCACCGTGAAAAACCCCGCCCCCGGGCGAGCCGGGGGCGGGGCGAAATCCGTGCCGCGCTAACGCGCGATGGTGAACGCCGTGCCGTTCTCGGCAATCGGGCCGGGGCTGAGCTCACCGTTGGTCGCACCGATGGAATAACTCACCGGTTCGAACGCAGAGAGCGGCTTGCCGTCGATCTTCACGTTGGTGAAATTGATCGGGCTGAAATCCGGCAGGGCGCTGTTGAGCTGGCCTTCGACAATGATTTCCGCGGTCTGCGCGGGGGCGGTGGAATGCGCGACGGTGGTCCGCGACCAATTCTGGGTCACGTTCGCGACGGTCATCGTGTAGGCCGAACCGTCGAAGGTCACCGAGGCCTGCATCTTGTCGCCGGGGGCCATGGTCACATCGGGATAGATCACCGGGTTCGCCGGATACGCCTCCCACAGGGCCATGCGATACGTCTGCTGTGCACAGACCGCCGCGCCCGGCGCCGAACCGCTGCCCACGGTCTGGCACGCGCCCACCGCCGCCTGCCCGAGCTGGGTGTTCACCCCTTCGGCGGCCCGGACCGCGTTGCGGAACCAGGTGGGATTGTTCGCGATGGTCGCGCTGGCCAGGTTCACGATGGCCAAGCCGGGCAGCGAGGCGATCGCTCCCGCCACGCTGACGCAGATGGCTTCGGCACCGGTCTGCATGAGCGGCAGGGCCTGCTTGCCGTCGACCACGGTCCCGTTCAAGCCCACCCACGGCACCACCCGCTGGATGACACCGGTGTCGGTGCACGACACCTCCGGCTCGACCCATTCGGCGGAGACGCTCTTGAAGCTGCCCGTCACCACGTAGCCGGCCCAGTTCGTGCCACGAATGCGCGGTGGCGAGCCGCCCGGCGGCTGGTCCGGTGCGGCGGGCACCGAGGTCGGAGAGGAAGGCGCCGGCGCCCGGTCTGCCGAGGCCACCGGCGGCGAGAGCAACGCCGCGACGATCGCCCCCACCACCGAGGCGGTGAGACGGCTTCGAATTCGCGTCCGACCCGGGCTACTCATCATGAACAGGGACAATAGCCCATAGGTATCACTGCCGCGTGTCGCCGCGCGGCAGTGTTTTGGCAGGTCGCGGCGGGTTTCACGAGAACCCGAACGGAGCTGACCTGGTTCCCCGGCGATCACGCGGACCGGCGTGTCGTCCGCGCGTCGACGACGGGCGACGCGCCCGAAATTTCCCATTCCCTCCGGAGTGGCTGCGCCACTGCGTCGATCACCAGTGATTTGCTGAATTCGCAGCACGGGCTTCGAGCTTCAACCATTGAAGGCGAAAGGACCGACGATGCGGTACGTCATTCCCACCCTCGCAGCAGCCGTATGTGCGCTCTTCCCAGGTATGGCCCCGGCACATGCCGTGGCCACCGACTGCGCTGCCGCCGACGCGCCGGCGATCTGTGCGACTCCCTCGAAAGGCGGACAATTACACCCCGCCGGTTCGGTTCTCTCGATGCCGCGCGCCGCGGTGAAAGCCTTGGCGATGACCATGGTGCCGCCGCACCATTTCTGGGCATTCGACAACATCATCACCCGCGAAAGCGGCTGGAACGTTTTCGCGGTGAATCCGGAAAGCGGCGCCTATGGTCTCGGACAGGCGTTGCCGCCGGAAAAGATGGGGACCCACGGCCCGGATTGGCAGTTCAACCCGGTCACCCAGATCCGCTGGACCTACGACTACATGAACAAGCGCTACGGCAGCCCGATCGCCGCCTGGGACTTCTGGCAGGCGAATCACTGGTACTGAGCTCAGCCGACCGGAATATCCCTGCGCCGGGCGATCATTCGCAGACCGTGCCGCGGCCGCAGCGTCAACGTGGCCTCCGGCGTGACGGGATGGCCGGGCACCAGATCGAAGACGAAGCGCTGACTCATCGCCGCGGTGATCAACACCGACTCCATCACGGCGAAACTCGAACCGATGCAGATGCGCTTGCCGCCGCCGAAGGGCAGGTAGGCCGAGCGCGCCCGCTCCCGGCCCGCGCCGGGCAGGAAGCGCGCCGGATCGAACTCCTCGGGATTCGGCCACCACCGCGCGTCGTGGTGGATGTGATGGGTGGGGATCACCACGGTGGTGCCCTTGCGAATGTGATGACCGTCGATCACGTCGTCCGCGATCGCCACCCGCGGAATGGCCCATGCCGGTGAGAAATAGCGCATCGCCTCCTGGAAACAGGCTGCCGTCCAAGGCAATCGGGGCAGATCAGCAGCCGTCGGACGGCGCCCGCCCAGCACCGAATCGACCTCGTCGAGCAAACGCGTTCTGGCCGTGGGGTTCAGCGCGAGCAGATACCACATCCAGGACAGTGCGTTCGCCGTGGTCTCGTGTCCGGCCAGCATGAAGGTGAGCGCTTCGTCACGGACCCGGCGCACCGGCAGGCTGCCCTGTTCATCGGCGGCGTGCAGCAGGTGATCGAGCAGATCCGGGCTGTCGGTGGGATGCGCGCGACGGTCGTCGACGACCTGCCAGACCTCCCGGTCCAGCGTCCGCGCGATCCGCTGGATGCGACGCAACGGCGGCGGCAGCGGAATCGGCGTCAGCGCCACCCAGGCGAGCGCGCGCCAAGCCTGCTTGGGCGGCGCCGCCACGATGAACAGCCGCTCCAACCGTTCGGCGAACCGCAGACCGTCGGTGACCAGCGGTGACATGCCCACCGCGATCCGGCCGAACTGCTGGCCGAACAGCGCGTTGCCGACGACGTTGAGGGTGAGTTCGACCATTTCGCCGACCATGTCGACCTCGACCCGGCCAGACTGCGCGTCGAGCCGGGCGACGCTCGCCTCGATCGGCTCGAGCATCAGGTCGATGAGCCCGTGCAGGTGTCGTTTGGCGAACATCGGCGTGAGCATCGTCCGGTGGCGCTGCCAGGACTCGTCCTCGTCGGTGAACAGGCTGACCCCGAGCAGCGCCCGGAGGATTTCGTATTCGAAGGACTTGTGGTATTTCAACCGGCCGGCGTGCAGCACGTGGTCCACGTAGTCGGGGTGCGTGAAGGCGACGAAACGCCTTGTGCCCGCGCGGAATCGAAGGATGTCGTGGCCCTTCGTCCGGCCGATCATCCCGCCTTCGTAGTCCAGGCCGATGGTCAGCGCCTCGATCGTCGCGGTGAGCGTGCCGGTGCGGGCCGAGGTCTTCGGCCGCGGAGCGGACGTGGTGGTAGCCATCAGGTCTCCTGAGTCGCGCGGACCGAGGCTCTCTACCAATTGGTGTCGGGTGACACCATTGTCCGCACCTGCCACCAGTTTGTGACCGGTCAGGCCGAATGTCAATGGCCGCGGGGCTTTTGCTTCTACGCTCGAGGCGTGCGTCGGCTGCTCCTGCTCTTACTTCTCCTGCCCACCGCTTGCGGTACCGAGGCGCCGACCGCCGCGCCGCCACCTCCACCGCCCGCACCCACCGCATACGTCCGTACCCCGCAGGACTGCGCGAAGCTGACCGTCACCGCGTCGACCGTCGAGCCGGGCATCGGCTACATCCTCGGCACGCACGCCGAATGGCTGCCCAAGGGGCAGTTCATCCGCGTCAGAGTGGCTATCGTCAACACCGACAACACTTTTCACACCACACGACCGGCCGACTACCAGCTCGACGACACCGTGGACGCGGCCCATCCGCCGAGCGTGGACGCCATGGCGATCAAACGACAGCCCACCGAGCTCACCCTCGGCGCGGGCAATCGCCTGGAAATGGATCTCTGGTACGACATTCCGGTGAACTCAGGGCCGCGTCAGCTGCGGGACACGGTGTGCGCCACCACAATTCCCCTGCCCAGCTGAGCCCGTCGCGACACCGACCGATCGGTCGGACGTATTGCGATAAACTGAACCGATGGCGCAGAGCACTTCGGGCGACCGACGCCGGGCCCGCGGCGATCGCGCACGGACCGTCGTGTTGGACACCGTCGTCGAACTGGCCTCCGTCGAGGGATTGGCCGGATTGAGCATGGGCCACCTCGCCGCCACCGCGGGCGTGAGCAAATCCGGGCTGTTCTCCCTCTGGCGAGACAAAGAAGAACTACAACTGGCAGCCATCGAGCGCGCCCGGCAGCAGTGGGCGGAGCTGGTCGTGGCGCCGGCCTCGCGCGCGCCGGCCGGCGTGCGGCAATTGTGGGCGCTACACGAAGCCCGGCTGCAGTTCTATACCGACAAGAAGCTGCCCCGCGGCTGCTTCTTCGTAGCCAGCCAAGCCGAGTTCGACGACCGGCCCGGACCGGTGCACGATCGCTTGGCCGAACTGGCCCGCGCATGGGATGTGTTCGTGCGGTCGATCATTCGCGACGCGATCGAATCCGGCGAACTCCGGCCGGAGACCGACCCCGGCGTGCTCGCCTTCGAGCTCGACGCCCTCGGCTCGGGCGCGGTCCCGCGCTCGCGCCTGCTGGATTTCGAGTCCGCGTTCGCGCAGTCACGCGCCGCGGTCCTGTCGCGCCTGCGGGCGCTGTGCACGGCCCCTGCGCTGCTGCCGGAGTCCTGAGCCGGCCCGGGGCTGACAACGAGCCCCGCACCCTGGACACTGGACTGGCAGAGTCTGATGAGCCGCGTCGGCCCCCCCTGCCCGAGATCGAGGTAGACCCACCGATGACCAGCACAGTAGCCGGGCCGCCGAACACCGGGCAGTTCGTCCATCCGGCGCTGTTCTATCGCGATGCCGAGGAGTATCTGGCGGGCACCATCGGGTTCGTTCGTGCCGGGCTGGCTGCGGACGAGCCGGTGGCTGTCTCGGTCCCGGGCCCCAACCTCGCGCTGATCCGTGACGCGCTCGGCCCGGACGCGGCCGCGGTTCAACTCATGGACATGACCATCGAAGGCCGCAACCCCGGCCGCATCATTCCCGGCGTATTGCGTGCCTTCGCCGATCGCTACCCGACCGGACGGGTGCGGATCATCGGCGAACCCATCTGGGCGGGCCGCTCCGCGTGGGAGTACCCGGCGTGTGCGCAGCACGAGGCGTTGATCAATGCCGCGTTCGCGGGGCGCGAGGTCAGCATCCTGTGCCCGTACGACACGGCCGCCCTCGAGGCGACGGTGCTCGCCGACGCCACCGCGACGCATCCCACGCTGATCGACGGCGACGGCGAACGCGCCAGTGCCGCCTACGATCCCGACCACATCGTCAGCCGGTACAACGAACCGCTGCCCGCTCCCCCCGCGGCCGTGCCCGTCATCGCCTTCGACGCCGCGTCGCTCACCGGCACCCGGCACCGCGCGGTCGAGTTCGCCCGCCGCATGGGCATGACCGAGGACCGCCTCGTGGATCTCGAGCTGCTGATCGGCGAAACCACCACCAATTCGGTGGTGCACGGCGGTGGCCGCGGCACCCTCGCCCTGTGGGTGGATGGCAGGCAGATGCGCTGTCAGATCCGCGACGCGGGACACATCAGCAACCCGCTCGCCGGCCGCGTGCCGCCGCAGCCGTTCCAATTCGGCGGGCGCGGACTGCTGCTGGTGAACCAGCTCGCCGACCTGGTCCGCATGCACACCGGCGAGCACGGCACCACGTTGCAGGTGGATCTGCGGCTCGACGACCCGGTCAACGGCCGATGAAGTTGGCCTTGCGCCGCTCGACGAACGACTGAATCCCTTCCGCGCCGTCCGCGGTGGCGAACAGCGCGGTGACATCGCCGAGGAGATGTTCGGCGGCCGCGGCATCGCCTTCTGCTCGCGCGCGATGCGCGGAGGCGAGGATGGCGCGCACACCCAACGGCGCCGACTCCTCGGCGATCTCGGTGGCCAGCGCCCGCGCGGCGGCGAGCGCCGCGGCCGCGTCGGGCGCGACCTGCTGCACCAGCCCGATGCGCAGCGCTTCCGCGGCGTCGAATTCGGCTCCGGTCAGCACCCAGCGCATCGCGTTGCCCCAACCCGCCTCCCGCCAGAACCGCAGCGTCGCACCACCGAACGGATAGATGCCGCGACGCACCTCCAACTGACTGAACCGGGCGTCCGCGGCGGCGATCCGGATATCGGCGGCCAACAGCAGTTCGATGCCCAGCGTCAGGCATCGCCCCTGTGCGACCGCGACCACCGGCTTGGTCCAGCGATAGTCCAGTCGCCACGGGTCGAGACCGTCCTCGGGATAGGTGATCGCACCGGAGGCGAGCGCCGGCGCGACGTCGACCAGGTCGAGCCCCGCGGTGAAATGGTCGCCGTGCGCGAACAGGACACCGGCGCGCAGGTCGTCGTCGCGTTCGAGCAGGGCGTAGGCCCGGGACAGCTCGGCGAGCATCTCCAGCGTGAAGGCGTTGCGCTTGTCCGGGCGATCGAGCCCGATGAGCAGGACGTGTCCGTCGCGTTCGACGGTGACTGTGTCGGCCATGGGCCCAGTCAACCGCAGAATTATGGTGTAGTCCATAGTCCCTATCGAACGCTCGAAAGTCGACGCCGCATGGAGCAGCAACGTCACATCGGCGCGCTCACCCTCGCGCACCACATGCAACTCACACAGGGCGCGATGCTGTCCACACCCGTGTCGTGCGGCACGGCATAAACCGCGCCGTCGAACACCTTCATCGCCGCGGGGGCGGGCAGCACGTCGACCAGGGCGACCGGCGAACCGTCGACCGCGAGCCGCGCGCGACCGGCCGGAAACATCCTGCGCACCGCGTCGAAGGCGGCGGCGAGTGCGCTCGGCTTCACAAACGCCTGTCAGCGCCCCAGTTCGAACCAGAGATCGCAGTGGTGCTCAGTGGCGAGATCCACCGGACCTATTCGGGCCGGGTCGAACGACTGCACATACGGTGGGCCGTCCGCGTCGCGGAACGGTGGCCAGGCCGGCAGGTCCGCGCCGTTCGGGTCGCCGGACGCGGCGAAACGGGTCCAGTAGCCAATCATGCGATCGGACAGCGCGCGCTGGGCCGGGTCGAGGGCGGCGGCGAAGCGGACGTCGAACAGATACGCCAGATCCGAACCATGCGAAGCGCCCGGCGGGACCGAGGGCGGGAACGGGGCGATCGGCGGGGCGGTGCGATCGGCGAACTCGTAGCCGAAAACCGTTGTGTGCTCCGCCAACTCTTGGTTCGCCGCCACGGTCGGGCACGACCACGTGCGATCGGAGAGCACCGCCGACAGCGCGGCCGCGGGTGAGATGTACGCATCGGCCGGATATCGCGCCTCGATCCGGACCGCCCGCTCGTCGAACATCGCCGTCAGCAGTTGCCGGTACCGCACCGCGTCGATCGGCGTCTCGGCCTCCTGCGACGCAGCCCAACTGCTGTGCTCGTCCCTGGTGTTGCCCTGAAGAATCGGTACTGGCGCAAACTTCCCGTCGCGCAGCGCTTGTGCCGGTTCTTCGGGCACGGTCGCCGTGCCGTAAGAGACACGGGTGAAGTCGGTGAAGCCGTCCATCAACGCATCCGGGGGCAATGCGCGCAGGCAGGCGAGCGCTCCCGCTTGATCGGCGCACTGATGTCTCGTCGCGAAAGACACACCGGCGGCCTGTGCTTCGGCGGCGGGCAGCCACGGTGCGGTCTCGGGCATACCGGGCAGGAGCGAGTTCTTCGGCCAGCTCGTCGTGCACGAACCGCTGGAGATAATCGCCTTGTCGAACAGACCCGCGCTGGCCGGCGCCACCAGATGGGTGCAGGTGCTCATCGCACCCGCCGATTCGCCGAACACCGTGACGTTGTGGGCGTCACCGCCGAAACCGGCGATGTTGGACCGCACCCAGCGCAGTGCGGCCTGCTGGTCCTGGATCGCGAAATCGCCACCCTGCGTGCCGAGTTGGGGGTGGTGCAACAACCCGAACGCGCCGAGCCGATAGTTCACCGTCACCACGACGACGTCTCCGTTCTCGACCAGCCTGCGCGAGTCGTACTCACTGCCCTGTCCGAGATAGAAGCCGCCGCCGTGCAGCCACACCATGACCGGGCGTGGCTGCGCCCGCGGTGCACTGGGCGTCCGGACGTTGAGATACAGGCAGTCCTCGCTCGTTTCGATCGCCGTCGCACCCTCCGGTGGCTGCAGACATGCCGGGCCCGGCTTGTCCGCGGGCCGTACGCTGGTCCAGGCCGGGACCGGTTGCGGTGGCGCCCACCGTCGTTCGCCCACCGGCGGCGCGGCGAACGGAATGCCGTCATAGGTATGGAAATTTCCATCGACCACCCCACGGACCGTGCCGCTCTCGGTCGTCACGACCGGATCCGCGGGTGCCGGATCCGAACCGCAGCCCACACATAAAGCACTCAGCGCCAGCAAAATTGCGGCCAGACACGTACCTCTGCTCGACACCCTCACCCCTGTCCCGATCACACGAGAGCTTTCGCCCTCCGATATCGGAACCGATTATGCGAAGCCGCCGGACCACACGGCATCGTCCGCGAGTCGCGCGTGCTTCATACTTTGGTCGAGGAAGCGGTTGCTCAGGAACGCGGTTCGATGCACCCGTGCTCGGCGATCAGATACTGGAAAACGCCGGAGAAGTATTCGATGCGCGCGTCTTCGAGTTCCGGCCGCGGATAGGCGGCGCGCAGAATCGCTTCGCCGTCGAACATGTGCACGATCGAGGTGACCAGCATGCGGGCGATATCCGCGGGCACCGCGGGCGTCAGGGCGGCGACCGCGACGCGCTCGACATCATCGATCAGCGCCTTGGTCACCGGTGCGAGGCGGGCGCGCAGTTCCGGTTCGGTGCGCGCGGCCACCAGCAGTTCGAACCAGACCGTGTTGGTCTCCTGCCGGATCTGATTGCGCACCCGGTGCAGCACGTGGGTCACATCCAGTGGGCGATCGGCGTTTTCACGGGCCCGGATGTTGTCGAACGCGCGCATGTGCCGGCGACCGACCTCCTCCGCGGCCGCCACGACCAGGTCGATACGCGAGTCGAAGTGCCGGAAGATACCGCCCTTGGAAACACCCGCGCGCCGGCTGATCTCGCCGAGCGAGGCGTTGTGGTAACCGATTTCGGCGATGGTCTCGATGGTCGCCTCGACCAGCTTGGCGATCGTCGAGGCGCGCCGTTCGGCCTGGGTCCGGCGCAGCGCCGGTGGTCGTCGCTGCTGTTCGCTCACCGGGCCAGTGACCTGAGGAAACGACCCGTGCGCTTGGCGCCGAGAACAGGCGCGGCCGTGCCGTCGCCGAAGACGTACTCGCCGCCGATGAAGACGGCCGAGACCGCCCCGTCATTGCGATTCACCATGCGGGACAGGTTGTCATACTGCGCGACCGGGCTTTCCGCGTAGTCGTCCAGCGTGGCGTCCAGGTGCGCCGGGTCGATCACCACCAGATCGGCGCGATCCCCCTCGCGCAGATGGCCCGCGTCGATGCCGTACCAGTCCGCGAGTTCACCGGTCATCCGGTACACCGCACGCTCGAGCGAGAGGAACGGTCGGCCCGCCCGCTCCGCCTCGTGCACCCGGCGCAGGAAGCGCAGCCCGAAGTTGTAGAACGCCATGTTCCGCAGGTGCGCGCCCGCATCCGAGAAGCCCAGCTGCACACCGGGGTCCGCACCCAGCTTGGCCAGGAACTCCGGCCGATGGTTGGAAATGGTGGTCCGCCAGCGCACTTTCGTGCCGTGCTCGAGCACCAGGTCGAGGAACGCGTCTACCGGATGCAGGCCACCACGATCGACCCCCACCTGCCCGAAGGTCTTGCCGATCACCGAATCGTCCGGACAGGCGACGATTTCGGCGTCGAAGAAGTCGCGATGCCAAACCCGCATGCCGAATTTCGCGTCGTAGTCCTTGCGGAACTGCCGCCGGTAAGTCTCGTCCTGCAGCAGCGCGTTGCGCTCGACCTGATCGGCGAGGTGCAATGCCGCTGCGCCGGAACCGAATTCCTCGAAAATCACCAGATCGATGCCGTCGGCATAGACCTCGAACGGCACCGGCAGGTGCTGCCAGCGGAAATCGCCGCCGAGCGCGTTCAACGCGCGCGCGAGCGGTCCCATGATGTGCACCAGGGCCGGGTTCGCCTTGATGTCCGCGGCCGAGAGCAGCGTGGTCTTCAACTGCTCACGGAAGATGCCCAGCGTGCTCAGCGTCATCGCGGCGATGCTGCGCACCGAGGCGATATCGGGGCCCGCCTGCAGGATTCGCCCGCGTTTGCGCAGAATCGCGTTGAGCCGACGGCGTTCTCGCGCCTTGGCATAGGTCGAGGGCAGCGTGCGGGACCGGCAGGTGTCACCGTCGAGCTTGTCGAACAGCAGTTGCTGGGCCGACATTCCGACGAACCCGGCATCGAGCGCTTCGGTCAAGGCCGCTTCCATCGCGGCGAGTTCGGCCTCGGTCGGGCGCACGTCTTTGCGGGTGGCCCGGTCCAGCCCCAGCAATGCGGTGCGGATATCGGAATGTCCGAGCATCGCGGCGATATTGGGGCCGAGCGGCAGATCCTCCAGCGCGGCGATGTATTCGCGCGCCGAGTGCCAGGTCTTGGTCTGCTCGACCGCCTCGATGACGTGCCGGCGCGGAATGGCTTCGACGCGGCCGAACAGGTCGCCCGCGTCGGTGGCGCCGACGTGCACGGTGGACAGCGAGCACGACCCGAGCAGCACCGTGGTGATGCCGTGGCGCACCGATTCCGACAGCGCGGGCGTCTTCAGCACCTCCACGTCGTAGTGCGTGTGGATGTCGATCATCCCGGGCACCACCCACTTGCCCGCGGCGTCGACGACCTGCGCGCAGCCGGTCTCGTCGAGCGGGTCGGCCGAGACGGCGACCACGCGGTCGCCGCGGAGTCCGAGATGGCGCACAGCGGAGGCGGAGCCTGCCCCGTCGAACCAGCGGCCGCTCTTGATGATGGTGTCGTAGCTCACTCCAACATTGCAACCGATCGGTCACTAACTGTCAATGGCCGGACGTACCGCGCTCGGCGCTCCCGGCGCGGGTGGTGGCGCACGGGCCGAACTCGGGACACACTTGATGCCGTGAATCGGATGGCATTCGACCCGGGCGGGTCGCGATGACGGCCCTGGCTCGCGGGGAGAACCGGCCCGCGCCCGCCGACCGGATGACGGTCACCGTCGCCTGCGCCGCCGGGGTGGACGTGTCGGCGCTGCTGCTCGGTAAGGATGGGCGGGTCCGTTCCGATGCCGACTTCGTGTTCTTCAACCAGCCGGTCGGCCCCGGCGTCACCTACCGGCACGGCAGCGGCCGCGGCGACATGGTCGACGTACAGACCAGCGCCCTGCCCGCCGATGTGGACACGGTCGTCGTCACCGCCAGCCTGGACGGCAGCGGACCGGCCACCTTCGCGGGCGCGGGCACGCTGCTCTCCACCATCGGATCCGATTCCGGGGCACTGACTTTCCCGATGGACGGACTCACCACCGAGACGGCCGTGGTCTGCGTGGAGATCTACCGGCGCGGCGAGGCCTGGAAGGTGCGCGCGGTCGGCCAGGGCTACGACAACGGTTTGGCCGGTATCGCGACCGCGTTCGGCGTGAACATCGACGACGAGCCCGCGCCGCCACCGCATCCGGCCGCACCCCAGTACCCTGCGGCGCCCGCCTACCCGCCGCCCGCCGCGCCCGTACCTCAGCAAGGAGCACTGCCGATGCAGAGCGATCTGTTCAACCCCAGCCACGCCGAGGTCAACGGCGTCGGTATCCAGAAGCAGGGCAGCAAGATGATCAAGGTCGCCGTCAACGGCGAGGTCATGGCGCGGGCCGGCTCGATGGTCGCCTACCAGGGCGAGATGCAGTTCAAGGCGCTCGGCTCGGGCGGCATCGGCCGCGCCATCCAGCAGCGGCTCACCGGCGAGGGCGTGCCGCTGATGAACGTGTCCGGCCGGGGCGATCTGTTCCTCGCCGACAGCGCCGCCGACGTGCACCTCATCGATCTCGACGGCTCGGACGGACTCACCATCAACGGCTCCAACGTGCTCGCGTTCGATACCTCGCTGTCCTACAACATCCAGCGGGTGCAGGGCGCGGCCGGCGTCGCCAGCAATGCGGGCCTGTTCAACTGCGTTTTCACCGGCCGTGGCCGGATCGCCATCACCACACACGGCTCGCCGGTGGTGCTCAACGTCGATCAGCCGACCTACGCCGATCCGCAGGCCGCGGTCGCCTGGTCGTCGAGCTTGCAGACCGGGATCAAGCGCAACGACTCGTTCGGTCTCGGCAGGCTGATCGGCCGCAGCACCGGCGAGCGTTTGACGCTGTCGTTCTCGGGTCGCGGCTTCGTCATCGTGCAGCCCTCGGAATTGCCGCCGGGCGGCCTGCTCGGCGGGACCGGCGGCGGTCAGCAGGCCGGGCAGAGCGGCGGCGCATTGGGGGGATTGTTCGGCTAATAGCGGCATAGTTCGGCTAACAATTCGCGCGCCGCGATTGACCACGTGCGCACCGTCCGCGATGATCTCAGCACCTCGGATTTCTGGAGCGTTTGCGACGAGGTACTCCTATCACCCTGGCATTCGGCACGCAGTGTGGCGGCAAGGCGAAGAGAGGTCGGAAATTTGATGAGCAGTAAGCGTTTTCGGAATTGGGCGGTCAGATCCGTGGCGGCGGCCGGGGTCGTGGCGGCCGGATTCGCCATGACGGCCACCGCACAGGCCGAACCGCTATGGCCCGGCGGCCCCGATATCGGCACCCCGGCGATCATCCAGCCACCGCCGCCCCCGCCGGTCTACGCGCCGTGCACCGCGCCGAAGACGCGCGCGTGCATGCGGCTGTCCACCAAGGAAGTGTGGCTGATGGAGGACGGCAAGACCATCTACGGTCCCAAGCCGATCGAGATCGGCAGGCCGGGCTACGAATCGCACGTCGGCATCTTCGACGTCGATTTCAAGCGGGAACACTTCTGGAGCACGATGCACAATGCTCCGATGGAATTCGCCGTCTTCTTCGACGGTGACATCGCCACCCACATCGGCCCGCTCGATTCGATGTCCCACGGCTGTATCCGGATGAACCCCGACGCCGCCGAGGCGACCTACCGTCACCTCGAGCCGGGCGACATCGTCCAGGTCGTGGAATAACCACCCGGCACCATTCATGACCCGAAACGGGATGTCCAACAAGGACATCCCGTTTTCTTTCGACCCGGCCGACCCCGGCCCCATCGAGGAAGCGAGTCGATCGTGCGCGTAGCAGCGGAGATCCTGGTCGGGCTGGTCGCGGCCCTGCACGTCTACATCCTGGTGATGGAAATGTTCCTGTGGACCACGCCACGGGTGCGGGCGGCGTTCGGCAGTTCCGCCGAATTCGCCGAGCAGACAAAGGTGCTCGCGGCGAACCAGGGCCTGTACAACGGTTTTCTCGCTGCCGGTTTGATCTGGGGACTGCTCGCCGCGGACCCGGTCGGGCACGCGGCGATGATCTTCTTCACCGCCTGTGTGGTCGTCGCGGGAATCTACGGCGCTGCCACCGCGAGTCGCCGAATTCTGCTGGTACAGGCGTTGCCGGGCGCGATCGCGCTCGTCGCCGTGCTCGTCGCGGGCAGCGATGGGTAGTCGCCGCTACGGGACGGGGCCAGGGTCGGTGCAGCCGTTGTACCAGTCCACTACGTGGCAGGGGGCGGGCTCGCGGGTCGGTTGGTAGTCGGCGGGGACGCCGCCGTCGCCGATTATCGCGGTGTAGGTGGCGACGGCGTCCGTCGGCTTGCGGGCCAAGCCGGGATCGACCGCGACGTCCACCTGGTAGAGCCCGAATCGCGGTGTGTAGCTGCCCCATTCGTAGTTGTCGGTGATGCTCCAGTAGTTGTAGCCGATCAGGTTCATGCCGTCGGCCTTGGCCCGTTGCAGCCAGTAGATGGTGTCGCGCAGATGGTCGCTGCGGGTGTAGCCGTCCAGCCGAGGGTTGCCGTCCTCGGTGGGCATGCCGTTCTCCACCACGTAGAGCGGCTTACCCGGGAACAGTCGCGAATACCGTTGCAGCGCATAGTAGATGCCCTCGGTCCGCAGCGGGAGCTGCCACATGCCGATGGACTGCGCGTCCGCGATGGCCCGGGCCGGGGCGGACACACTGGAAGGGGCGGCGCCGCGCGCGAAGTAGTAGTCGACGCCAACGTAATCGAGCCGGTCCCGGATCTTTTCGATGATCTGGCCGTTGGCCTGCTCGTCTTCGCCCGCGACATAGCCGAAGTTGCTGGTCACCTTCGCCGTACGACGCTTCTGGTGGATGTAGTCGTAGATCGCGTTGTGCGCCTCGACGACCCGGTCCTCCATCACTCGCTGGTCGGTCTCGTTCTTGTGCACTTCGTGCATGATGTAGGCGACCGGCTCATTGATGGTGACCCACAGGGGATCTCGCCGGTCGTACCGGTCTACCACCTTCTTCATGTTGGCCAGCCAGTGTTCGACCATGCCGTCGGAGTCCCAGCCGCCCTGGTCGAAGGCCCAGCCCGGATACACCCAGTGATCGAGGGTGATCATCGGCCGCATGCCCGCCGCGACGATCTTGGCGACCACCTTGTCGTAGAACGCGAAACCGTCGGCGTCCCACTGGTCCGGGCCGGTCGGTTGCAGCCGCGCCCACTCGATGCCGATGCGGAACACCGTGACGCCGAGCGATTTCGCGAGATCGATGTCAGCGGCGTACCGGTCGAAGAAGTCGATCGAGTTCCCGTACGGATCCAGGCCTTCGTCTTCGATGTAGTTGGTCCAGTTGCTCGTCGGTACATGACCTTCGGATTGAAAACCGGACGCAGCGACGCCCCACAGGAAATCCGGTCCGAGCGCGGGCACGCCTGCCGCGGGTCCCGGCGGCACGGCCACCGCCACGCCGGGCACCAGCAGCGCAACCAGCGAGGCCGCGACCGCGTTCGCCGCCCGCCGAGTCCAAGTACGCATAAACCGTGAATATAACCGGAAGATAGCTGAACTCGGCGCAGGTCCGCTTCGCACGGCGAGTTCGCGGCCCCCGCGGCGCGGCTAGCCGCGATCGATGCGTGGGATCGACACGATGTGCGGGGCGCCGTATGCGCCGTTGCTGGCCGCCGCCGCGGCTTCCTCGGCGGCCGCGGCCCGATCTGCGATCGCCACATCGTCCGGGGCGAAGGCGGCCGCCTTCGCCGCCTCGAGCGCCCGCGCCGCCGCCAGTTGCACCCTGGTCACGGCCTCGGCAGCGGCCACTGCGTAGCAACTGACCTTCAGGGCGTGGTTCGCCGTGACGTAGGCGTGCCAGGCGGCGTCGCGAGCGTTGTCCGCCGTGGCCACCGCCCGCGCAGAACCGTGCGCGGACCCGACGTGTTCGAGTACCTTCTCCCGGTTCACCGCCCGCCCGCTCGCGGCGCCGGCCCGGTTCGCCGCGCTGTCCGCCCGGGCCTTGGCCTGCGCGAGCAGGTCACGGGTGATGTCCGGTTCCAGCAGCGCGGTCGCGCCGGCACTGCCGGAAAGCAGTGGAATGACCTTGCCTACCAACGGGACCCGCCCAGCTCCGGCGCCACGGACCACTCCGTCATCAACGAACCTCCTCGGTCGACAGTCGGACGCCGGTCCGCCGATGGCCACCAGCGCCACCTGCGGACCAGCCGCAAGGAAACAACGTGAAATAGGGATATTCCGTCTTGAATGTGACGGAAACATATCGATGTCATTTGCCGAACGCGAACAACATGAGGGACCGGAAGAAAGGCTAGCGCACCAGTCCCACTCGGGACAAAACGCCTGAGCCGACGCGCCGGACGCATCGCTCCGGCCGACCGCCACGGACCGCATCGACCCACGTCAGCCACCTCGCACCCAACTGAAATTCTTTCCATCCGAACGTAGTTGGGCTACGAAGACGCCGCGTGCCGCGTGCCGCTCGGGGCCGCGCCCCGGGCAGATCCGCGTTCGATCCGACCCGAGAGCCGGCCGCGGTCCGCGAAACACAAGCAATCGCCCTATTGTTGCGAATTCGATACACAGGACCACCCGAGACCACGAGCATTCGAACCCGGACGCGACCCGGATAGGAAGAATTCCGCAGCAAATAGCCCTGGGTCAGATAATTCACCGGCTTGCGCGAGAGTCGCACGGCAAATGTCCACCGCCGAATACACACCAATGAGGCCCGGGGATTACCCGGGCCTCATCGGACTGTGTACAGCGATAGTGAGCCGCAGGGGCGACCACGACTCACTCTGCGGAGCTGTCCCGAACTGCGTGGGACTCGACCAGATTACCCACATTCTCGACGTTATGGGGCGATTCCGGATGGAATGATCCCCTGACCCTGCATATGCCGGAAAACGCACTATTGCATTCGGAATAGACCACGCATTGTGGTATGAACCCATCGTCGAAATGCGCATCGGGCCATTACTGGTCACTTGTGCAATTCATATATCCGCTGGTCTCCACCGATTTCCGCGACGTCGGTGCAGAGCCGGTGCACTGCGCCGCCTGCGGCGTGTCGGCACGTGCGACGCACTCGGCGCTGGATAATTCCTCTGGTGGCAGACGTGCCGATGAGTCGCAGATCCGCGCTGGCCTTGGCGGCGGCGGTACCGATCGCGCTGTGCGCGCCGCATCGAGCCGCAGCGGCCGGACCGATCGTGCGGTACACGATGACCGCGTTCACCGACACGAGCGAATCCGATTTGTATGTCTACGAATCCGCCGACGCGCTGAACTTCGAATTGCTGCGCGGACCCGCCTATCGACCGCCCACCGGGCTCCTGCGCGACCCGTCCGTCTTCCGGCACGCCGACCGCGCCTACTACCTCGCCTACACCACCGCGTGGGAGGGCCAGACCATCGGCTTCGCGCGCAGCACCGATCGGCGTACCTGGAATCACCTGTACGACTTCACTGTTCCGATACCGGGCGTAACCTCCACTTGGGCGCCGGAATGGCTGATCGATGCGCAGCGGCGGGTGCACGTCCTCGTCTCGCTGTCCGATGGCTGCTCGTTCACCCCGCACCTGATGACCGCCACCGACCGGTCCCTGCGCTCCTGGACCGACCTCACCCCGGTGTCCGTCCTGCCGCCACCGGACGAACCGGCCCCCGTCGATACGCCGGGACCGGACGGAAAACCCTGTTCGCTCTACGGCTACATCGACACCACCGTCGTGCGGCGCGACCACCGCTATTACGCGTTCACCAAGAACGAGACCACCAAATACGTCGAACTGGCCGTCGCCACCGAACCGCACGGGCCGTACACCCTGACCAAGACCAGCGATTGGGCCGGTTGGGGCAGCCCGCGCGAAGGCCAATGCGTGGTTCCGCTCCCAGACGGCGGCTGGCGGATCTTCCTCGACTCCTACGACGAAGGCAAATACTTCTACAGCGACTGCCGCGACGACTTCACCACCTGGACCGAGCCCCGGGAGCTGCCGGGCCTGTCCGGCACCGTCCGGCATTTCACGGTGCTGCCGGAGTACGGCACGGAGTCCGGCTGAAGAACCTGCCGCGCACCGTCTTTCGACGCGGACCCCCTCTCGATGCCGGCCACCCGACCGATTGCGGAGGCATAACCGAAGCGGCCAAACCGGGTACATTCTGACCCGAATCAGACTTCCGGCGAGCCGCGCGGCGGACGAAACTGGTACTCGCATCCGATGCCGGGCGCTCTGCTCCCTTATCTCGGGTACGCGCAGAACGACCGGCCGAGCTTCGAGGACATGGCTGGTCGCCGGCGTCGGGTGCACCTCGACCGTCGCCAGGGAAGGCCCACCTTGCCCACGCCATCGGACATCCGAGCGCTGCCCGACATGTACCGCCGCACCCGTTCGTCGCGGCAACCACTACGCGGCGAGGCTCGAGCGGGTTGCGTTTGCCACCGGCACGCCCGGCGCCGGCGCGACCCCCTCCGTTGACCGTGCAGACCGCCGACGGACCGCGATCGCGCCTCCTGCCGATCGAGGGCAGCGGACTCCGCCCGATCCTGCCGGACTGGCACGAGCTGTCGGCCGCACTGCGGCTGCAGATCGGCGACCGGCCGGGCGACCATCTGGTCACCCAACTGGCCCGCGCCTTGGCACAGTTGCACCACACCCGTCGCGCCCAACCGGAGCGGACCGCCGAAGTCGACCGTCGCCGCAGTGACATCGTCACGGTGATCGACGGTTGGGTGGCCAAGCAACTCGCGCCCCGGCAGCCACGAGACCGGGCGCCCGCCTCGCTCGGCGGCGCGGTCGACCGGATGGCCGCCGCCCAAATTCTCGCCGACCACCTGCTGATGACCGCCGAGAACGTCGGCGAGCAGCGCGTGCACGTGGCCTGGTCGCGGCTGGCCGCGCTGGCGAACGAGTGGACCGATCTGGTTCGCGAGGTCGACGTGCGCAGAACTCGCCCGATCGAACGCCGATAGGTGCGCACCACGAATTGTGCTGCTGCCGGGGAAGTCTCGGCAGATCAGGTCGGGAGGGTCCAGAAATATTCGGACAACGCGGGCAGTTCTGCGGTGTCGACGAGCGGATCGACCCGGAGTAATCCGATGAATTCTTCGACAGACTCGTACCGCGCCAAAATCTCCTCCAGTAGGCGGCGCGCGCTTTCCTCCGGTTTCATGAGCCGGTTATGCCCGGCAACGGACCGGACAAACACGTCCCCACCACTGGATATGGCCGGCCCCCTGGTGCACCTGCCGCCGACCGGCAAACCATCGGCATCAGTGCGGAATTCGTCTTCCGCCGGTGGCCCGTCAGAACAGGGTCATCGGTTCAACCGGTATGGGCTGCGGCAGCGGGGCCAATTCCGGCACCCGCGCCGCGACCTCGTCGTGGAAGCGGCGGGCCAGCGACACGGCATCGGCATTGTCCGGGGTGTGGATGAACACGGTGGGTGAACGACCTTCGCGCAGCCACTGCACCACCGTGCCGAGCCAGGGCTGCCACCCCTCGACGGTGCGTTCGGTCGCGGCACGACCGTGATACCGGACGATCGGATGCTCGGTGAGCGCGCGGGTCCGGCGCGGCACCCGCGGCTTCTTCGACCAGGCCTCCTGCTCGGTGGGGCCGATCGGTTGCCCGTCGAACAGGGTCGTGGTGTCGAAGGTCACCCATTCGGCGCCGAAGCGGCCGAGGACGCGCTCCAGGTGTGTCGCGGCGTGCTCGTTCTCGAAGAAGGCGCGGTGGCGGACCTCCACTGCCGGGCGATATCCGCCCGGCAGCTCACGCAGGAACCCGGCCAGTGTGCCGAGGTCGGTCGGAGCGAACGAGGCGGGCAACTGGATCCACAGCGCGTGGACGCGCGAGCCCAGCGGTTCGATCGCCGCGAGGAAGGTGCGCAGTTCGGCGTCGGCCTCGGTCAGCCTGCGCTCGTGGGTGATCGATTTGTGCACCTTCACCACGAACCGGAAATCCGGCGCGGTCTGCCTGGCCCAGGACTCCACGGTGCGCATCGCCGGTATGGCATAGAAGGTCGTATTGCCCTCCACCGCGTTGCATCGCTGCGCGTACGCCGCGAGCCGGTCCCCCGAGGCGGGCTGCCAGTCCTGCCAATTCGCGTGCGTCCACATCGCACATCCCACGTGAAGCCGCATGCCAGCGACGGTAGTACAGCGCCGGGAATGAAAGAGACTGCCCCGAGGTAGGACAACACATGAAACTCGACGAATCCGCTCGCGCGCTCATCGGTGCCGGCGCCGATGCCACCCTGGTCACCCTCAACCCCGACGGCAGCCCGCAGGTCAGTCTCGTCTGGGTGGCTCTGCAGTCGACTCCGGACGGCGACGAACTGGTCACCGCCCATCTCGGCGAATACAAGAAGGTGCGCAATGTCCGCCGCGACGGCCGCGTCGCGGTGACCATTCAGGCCGCCGAACGCGGCGAGCTGATGCGGCCCTACCTGTCGATCACCGGCACCGCCCGGATCGTCGAGGGCGGCGCACCGGAACTGCTGAAGGAGCTGGCGGCGACGTTGGCCGATCCCGGCGTCGACTTCCCGCCCGCCGACGCGCCGCCCGGCCTGCTCACCCGGATCCGCATCGAGAAGGTCGGCGGTATCGGCCCCTGGGCATCCTGACGAGCACTTACGCCACCGCACCGGCAAAATATTGCTATAGTGGCAATTAACTCGCCGACCCCTCGAATTATGCAGTGTGGCAGAGGGTTTCGTGTCGTGAGTAGTGGATCGCGGATGCCCGGGCACTCAGCGGTCCGGTAGCTGCTCGGACGGAACGTCAACCTTGGGTCCCCCGGCGTTTCGACAACGCCGTTACGGGCACCCCGCGTTCGCGGGGTCGCCCGTGCACGTACCGACTCCAAGGAGATCGTCGACCGTGTTCCGCCAAGACAACTCGACACGCGCCAACCAAGTATCCGTCGATATCGCCGACGACACCGATTCCACTGTCGTATGGCCGGATCCGAGCCCACTGGCTTCCTGGTGGGCACAGGTCATGCA
>NZ_BAUA01000180.1 GCF_000710915.1 Nocardia brasiliensis IFM 10847 | reverse complement strand
ATGACCACCTTTGCCACCCTCCTCGTCGTCGCCGTCCTCGGCTATCTCATCTATCACTACCTGCCCAAGGGTGCCGAGCGTGCGTTCCGACTGGAGCGTTTCCAGCCGCACGGTCCGTTGTCGGACTGGACCGCGTCCTACTATGACGAGCAGCGGCGCTACGCCGATCTCGCCGCGATCTACGGGCGCAACGACACACCGGAAGCCCCGGCCGAACCGGTCCGCCCGACGGCTCCGGAAAATACCGTTCAGCTGGGGCGCGCCGAGCGGAAGCTGGCCGCGGTCCGGTCCGAGGCCCCCACTCGGCACCCGAGCAGCGCGCACCCGACCACTTTCGACAGGAAGGCCAGTTGAACAAAACTGGCCTTGTCCTACTGGACCTGTCGGTGGCACGGTGCACACTGACTACATGAGCGACCCGCGTTGCCTGACCGCCGAGGCAACCCTCTTCGACACCGCGATCGGCGTCTGCGCCATCGCCTGGAGCGGTACGACCGTGATCCGGTTCCAGCTCCCCGAAGCAAGCCCGGCCGCGACCCGCGCGCGCATCACGCGCCGCCGCGCCGGCCTGCCGGACGACGAAGTCCGCGAAGAGACCCCCACCGGCGTGATCGCCGAGGCCGTCGCGGGCGTGCGCGCCCACCTCGCCGGCGAACTCGACGACCTGCGCTGGATTCCGGTGGACCTCAGCGGGATTCCGGCGTTCAATCGAGCCGTGCTCGAGGTCACCCGCGCCATCGACCCCGGTCGCACCCTCACCTACGGGCAGGTCGCGCACCGCATCGGGCAGCCCGGTGGCGCACAGGCCGTCGGACAGGCCTTGGGCCGCAACCCGATTCCCCTCATCATCCCGTGTCACCGCGTCCTCGCCGCGGACAACGCGCTCACCGGTTTCTCCGCGCCCGGCGGTGTCAGCACCAAACAGCATCTACTGGAAATCGAACGCACCCCGGGCTTCGGCGAGCCGACGCTGTTCTGAGCGCCCCGTGGCCGGTCGAGCGCCGCGATGAATTCTCTGCGCCCACCCCGTCTGCACCAGTACAGGCCGCAGCGAACCGCGGCCGGCCACCTCATCGAAAGTGAGACTGCTGTGCAGACAGTGACCTCCGCCGACGGCACCGTGCTCGCCTACGACCGGCTCGACGGCGTCGCCGGAACCGTGATCCTGATCGGTGGCGCATTCGGCTACCGGAAGTTTCCCAAGATGGTGGCGCTGGCCGAGACACTGCACAAGCAGTACGGATTGACCGTCCTGAATTACGACCGGCGCGGTCGCGGCGACAGCACCGACCAGGCCGCCGGGTACGACGTCCGGCACGAGATCGACGACCTCACCGCACTGGTGGCGGCCGCGGGCGGCTCGGCCATGCTGTTCGGCTGGTCCTCCGGGGCGGGACTGGCGTTGCGGGCCGCGGCGTCCGGGCAGATCCCGGGGATCACCAAGGTCGTCGCCTTCGAACCGCCGTTCGTGGTCGATCACGAGAATTTCGTGCCCGCCGCCGACCTGGAGACCACCCTGCACGAATTGATCGCCGCCGGTAAGCGATCCGAGACCGTACGCTTCTACATGACCAAGGCGATGGGCATTCCGCGCGGCTTCGTCACCCTCATGCGCTGGACCCCGTTCTGGCGCAACCTGCGCGCCACCGCCCACTCGACCGCCTACGACTGGGCCGTCATGCGCGAGTTCATGCGCGGCGAGCCGCTGCGCACCGAGGACTGGGCCGGCGTCAAAGCCCAGACCCTGGTCATCGCGGGCGCGAAAAGCGATGCGCTGCTGCGCACCGGCGCCCGCGCCATCGCCGCCGTCCTCCCCGACGCCGAGTTCACCGAGATCCCCGGCCTCAGCCACAACCCCGACATCCGCCTGCTCGCCCCACCCGCGGGCGAATTCCTCATCACGGCATAGGCTTGCGCACCCGCACCGGCAACCCTCGTCCGCTCCGCCAGGGCGCCACGGCACGACTTCCGCGCGAGTCCGGTTCTCCCGCATCCGCACCCGGCTGGCACCACGGCACAGCTTCCGCTCGGTTTGTTCTCCCGCACCCGCTCCGGCCTGGCACACCACGGCATACTCCGCACAAGTTCGGCACCCGGCCCCGCACCACGGCATAACTTCCGCACGGGCCTGGTCACCGGCCGGTAGCGGGCTCAGGCTGTGGATTCGCCGCGCATGAGGGCGCCGAGGGATTCGCGGTCGGTGACGTCCATCTTGATGCAGGCGCGGTAGAGGTGACCTTCGACGGTGCGGACGGAAACGGTGAGGCGGTCGGCGATCTGACGGTTGGACAGGCCGGCCGCGACGAGGTTCGCGATCTCGCGTTCGCGGGCGGTGAGCGGCAGCGGCTGGGCTGCTTGTCGCAGTGCGGGGGTGCTCGCCCCACCGCAGGCGGCGGCGAGCCGGTTCGCCGCGGCGGCGGATTCGAGCAGGCGACGGCGATCCCCGGCGCGTTCGTGTGCCGACGCGGCCTGCGCGGAGGCGTCTGCGGCGGAGAGCAGCGCGCCCATTTGCTCGAATTCCGCTGCGGCGGCATCCAATCCGGGTCCGTCGTGAGCGGCGAGGGCGACCGCGTGCCTGGCTTGCACCTGCACCAGCTTGCCGTCCACCATGGCCGCCAGATCCGCCAATCGGCCTGCGGCGGAATGCTCGCCGAAGCGGGCCGCGGCATGCAGCGCCATGGCTTCGATGCCGTGTTGGTTGGAGCGGGCGGCAGCGTCGGCCGCCCCCATCGCGAGCCGGATGGCGGGAGTGACGGTGCCTTCGGCGGCCGCGTGCCAGGCACGGGCGACTTCGAGCTGCGGCTCGTACACCGCACTGTGCCTGCCGCCGCGGGCGGTGGCTTCGGCGATCGCCTCGGCGGCCTCGCTCGCCCGGCCGAGCGCCGAATACGCCTCGGCGAGACGGATTCTCGCGGGGAACATCCAGGCCGCCGCGCCTTCCGCGGCGAGCGCGGCCAGCGCCTGCTCCAGGTTCTCGATGCCGTCCGGGAAGTGTCCCTGCGCCACGTCGACGGTGCCCTGCAAGATCTTCGACATCCCCCACGCCAGGTACTGCCCCGGTGCGGAATAGCCGAAATAGTCTGCCGCGCAACGGCGAGCGGCGTCGAGCTGCCCGGTCAACACCAGCCCGAGCACCTCGGCATGGGTGGACATGAAGCGGTTGAGACCGTCGATCTCGGTCTCCACCTCGTGCCCGCGGACCGCGTACTGCTGCGCCGCATCGCCTTTGCCCATCAGCGCCAAGGCCAGGCTGCCGCCGAAGGAGGCCCACCAGACCGCCCATGCCGGTGCGCCTTTGACGTTGATCGCCCGCTCCGCCTCGGCGATCGCGGTGTCGATCCGGTTCTCGTTCACCGCGCAGGCGGAAGCGAGTCCGTCGAGCAGCGCCACGTTCTTCGGATGCTTGGCCTTGCCGCGGACCAGCGTGAGCACCTCGTCGGCGAGATCGGCATCGCCCATGGCCCACAACAGGTTCGCCACCCGGGTGCTGCCCCAGCGGACCAGCTGCACCTCGCTGAGCTCGTCGGGGTCGAAGCTGGCGAGCATGCGTTCGGCTTCGATCCGATGCCCCTGCCACAGCAGGGCCCGCGCGAGCAGATCGGCGGACTCGACCCCGCCGCGCCGCTCCACCGCGGCCCGGGCGAAGCGCTCGCCGAGCGGCAGGTTCGCCAAGCCGATGGCGTCGGCGGCGGCCGCCTCGAACAATTCGAGGTCGGCGGATTTGTCGCTGTCCAAAGCCAATTCGGCGAGCCGGATGCGATCGGCCGCGGAATTGATCGGCCGCTCCTTCAGCGAGGAGTACAGCCGGCCGCGCAGGCGCCGCGCCGAGGCTATGCCGAGCCTGCGCCGGATCACCTCGCCGAAGAGCGGATGGTTGTACCGCACGATCAGCTGGTGCGAATTCTGCACGACCCTGATCACGCCACGGGTTTCGGCGGCCTCCACCGCCTCCTCGCCGGCCAGTTCGGACAGCACATCGAGGTCGATCGGCTCGCAGAAGGTGAGCAGTTCCAGCACGTGCAGTACGTCGTCGGGCAGTTGCTCGACCCGATCTTCCAGCAGCGCAGCCAGTTCCGAGGTGACCGCGGCCCGGCCGCGCAGCTGCCAGACGCCGTTCACCTGACGCAGCGAACCCGCCTCGAGCGCGCCCTCGACCAAATGCCGGAGGAACAACGCGTTTCCGCCGGAGGACTCCCACATCAGGTTGGCGGTGAAGCCTTCCAGCTGCCCGCCCAGCATCGATTCGACCAGGTCCACACTCTGGCGCTGGCTGAACGGATTCAGGTCGATGCGCAGCAGGTGACCGTCTTTCCACAGCGAGGTCACCGCGTCGGGCACCTGCACCCCGCTACGCACGGTGGCCACGATGTGCGCCGCCTTGTCGATGGCCAGTTGCAACAGCAGGGTGGCCGACAGCTGGTCGAGCAGGTGGGCGTCGTCGACGCCGATGATGGTGTGCCCGTCCGCGAGCAACGCCTCGCGCGCGGCGGACATGAACGTCACCGGATCGTGCGCCGTATAAACGCCGACCATGTGCGCGAACACCCCCAACGGAATGCTGCGCGCCGATTCGGTGCCCGCGACCCAGCGGATGTTTCCGCCGACCGCCGCGGTCGCCTGCCTGGCCAGCGTGGTTTTCCCGACACCGGCATCGCCGGTGAGGACCGCGCCGACATGCGCCGTGCCGGTGAGGGCCGCGCGGATCGCCTCGAACTCGGTCTCGCGCTCGATCATCGGCCAGTTCCGAGCCATAGCTCTTACTGTAGTTGCCAGAGGTTCATGATCGAAGCCCTGCAGCTATTACGCTGCGTCGCACCGCGACGCCGACGCGGCGGTGAAGTGGCCGCGCCGGTCCGCCAAACCCTTTGAACGACGGCCGTTTAGGTCACGGCGACGGCCGCCCGCTCAGCCCAGGACGTCGTGCCGGACGATCGTCTGATCGCGACCGGGCCCGACGCCGATGCAGGAGATCCGCGCTCCGGACAGCTCCTCCAGCCGCAGCACGTACGCCTGCGCGTTGGCGGGCAGTTCCTCGAAGGTCCGCGCCCCCGAGATGTCCTCCCACCAGCCGGGCATTTCTTCGTAGATCGGCTTCGCGTGGTGGAACTCGGTCTGTGTGGTCGGCATCTGCTCGACCCGCTCGCCGTCCACGTCGTAGGCGACACAGATCGGCACCGTCTCCAGGCTGGACAGCACGTCGAGCTTGGTGAGGAAGTAGTCGGTGATGCCGTTGACCCGGGTCGCGTAGCGCGCGATCACCGCGTCGAACCAGCCGCAGCGCCGGGCGCGCCCGGTGGTCACGCCGACCTCGCCGCCGGTCTTGGCCAGGTAGGCGCCGAACTCGTCGAACAGCTCGGTCGGGAACGGGCCGGAGCCGACCCGGGTGGTGTAGCACTTCAGGATGCCGAGCACCGTGCTGATCTTGTTCGGCCCGACGCCCGCGCCGACCGCCGCGCCGCCCGAGGTCGGGTTGGACGAGGTGACGTACGGGTAGGTGCCGTGATCGACGTCGAGCAGGGTGCCCTGCGAGCCTTCCAGCAGCACGGTCTCGCCGCGCTCCAAGGCCACGTTGAGCTTGAGCCGGGTGTCGGCGATGCGGTGCTTGAAGCTTTCGGCCTGCGCGAGCACCTCGTCGACCACCTGCTGCGGGTCGAGCGCGCGGCGGTTGTAGATCTTGACCAGCACCTGGTTCTTGAACTCCAGCGCGGCCTCGACCTTCTGGGTGAGGATCTTCTCGTCCAGCACGTCGGCGACGCGCACCCCGACGCGAGCGACTTTGTCCTGGTAGCAGGGGCCGATGCCGCGACCGGTGGTGCCGATCTTCTTGTTGCCGAGGAAGCGTTCGGTGACCTTATCGATGGCCACGTGGTACGGCATGATCAGGTGCGCGTCGGCGGAGAGCAGCAGACCGGAGGTGTCGACCCCGCGCTCTTCCAGTCCGGCGAGTTCGTCGAGGAGCACGCCCGGGTCGATGACGACGCCGTTGCCGATGACATTCGTCACGCCGGGAGTGAGGATGCCGGAGGGGATCAGGTGCAGCGCGAAATTGTCGCCATTGGGCAGCACCACGGTGTGGCCCGCATTGTTGCCACCCTGGTATCGGACCACCCATTGCACCCGGCCACCGAGTAGATCGGTCGCTTTGCCCTTACCTTCGTCGCCCCACTGGGCGCCGATCAGGACGATTGCCGGCATGGTCGTGTCTCCTACGGTTCGACTTGCAACACCCGGGTAGAGGACAGTCGACAGAGCCGACCGGGCGGTATTCGCCGGTGTTGCAGCTACCTGCCGTATCGAGGCGGTGGCCGGGAGCACAGTCTAGTCGACGCGTCGTCAACAGCGTGGGACCGGATCTCGTCGTAGGCTCGACAACCGTGTGGCCGACGCCGGGCAGGGCTAAGGTTGCACCCGTTGGTCCGACGACGTCGGCTCGAACCGAGGAGGGTGTACGGCAGTTTGAGTACCCACGTTCTCCGTTGCGACGGCGCACCGGTACCTATCGCCCTCGCGGCGCTGCCGACCAGTTCGACGGCCGCCATCCCCGATACCGCAGAGATCGACGAGTTGCTTCCGGTGCTCGCCGCCGACAGCCTCCCGCGGCTGATCGTGCTCGGTGACGACGCCGCGCTCGCCGCGGTGCTGACCCACCTGATGCGCACCGAACGGCTGCACGTCGAGATCGGCTACGTCCCGGTGGACAAGACCTACGGCTCCCGCGCCTACCAGACCGGCACCGGCAACGCCGCCGCCAAGCGGGCCATCGACGGGCGCGCGACCGAGGTGCCGCTCATCCGCGACGACACCGGCAAGGTGCTGATCGGCCGCGCCAAGATCACCGGGCCGGGCGAGGCGAAGCTCGAAGGCGAGGCCTACGTGGACGACTTCCAGCTGTTCTCCGGCAAGGTCACCGCCATGCTGATCTCGCCGACCCTGCACCAGCCCGGGGTCCGGGCCACGGTGCAGAAGGGCATGCGCAAGCGCCGCTGGGCCGAAGGTCGCGCCGCCCAGCTCGGCACCCCCGGCGCGGTGGTGACCAGGGACGGCATCCGCACCGACCGCACGGTGCCCCGGTCCAGCTTCTACCGGCACCACGAGCCCTGGCTGCTGGTCCGATGACGTCCGCGTTCTTCGCCGAACGGCGCTCGCGCGCGGTGCGCCCGAGCCCGATCTTCCTGCTGGTCGTCGTCATCACGATCGTCGGCGGCGTGCTCGCCTGGGACGCCCCGCTGGACTCCACCCGGGCCAAGGCCGGGGTGTTCGTGCTGGTCGTGTTCGGCTGGGTGATCACGCTGTGCCTGCACGAGTTCGCGCACGCGTTCACGGCGTGGCGGGCCGGGGACCGCGAGGTCGATCTGCGCGGCTACCTCACGTTGAACCCGCTGAAGTACAGCCATCCGCTGCTGTCGATCGTGCTGCCGATGGTGTTCATCGCGCTGGGCGGCATCGGCCTGCCCGGCGGCGCGGTCTACGTGCACACCCACAATTTCGCCCCGCGCACCCAGCGGCTCATCAGCGCGGCGGGTCCCGCGGTGAACGCGGTGTGCGCGGTGCTGCTGCTGGTGGTCGTGCAGCTGTTCGGCAGTACGAGTTCGCATCCCGCGCTCTGGTTCGGGTTGAGCTTCCTCGCGTTCCTGCAGATCACCGCGACCCTGCTGAACCTGATTCCGCTGCCCGGCCTGGACGGCTACGGCATTCTCGAACCGTCGCTGAGCTATCAGACGCGCCGCTCGCTCGATCAGTTCAAGCCGTTCGGCATGCTGATCCTGTTCGCGCTGCTGTTCACGCCCGCGATCAACGGCGTCTTCTTCGACGCGGTGTACGCGCTGTTCGAGGTGTCCGGCGTGCCCGCCGACTGGTCGCGCTACGGCAGCTATCTGACCCGCTTCTGGACTTAGAGCGGATTTCGATGATCGGCCCGGGCCGAATCGGGTAACCCCCGGCCAGTCGACCCGGGCGCGCACGTGCGCCCCGTATGAGCGTGATCCCGGCCCACCGGCCGGCGCGCACGCTGCACTCAGCACACGTTGGAGCACACCAGCATGACCGACAACCCTTCGGCGACGGTGCTTTCCGTCGTCATCCCGGCCCTGAACGAGGCGACCCGGATCGAGCGCACCCTCGATCGCCTGGTCCGCCAGGACGCCATCGACGAGATCATCGTCGTCGACAACGGCAGCACCGACGACACCCGCCGCATCGTGCACGACTACGCGCGAACCCATCCCGAGGTCGCGCTCATCGAGGAGGCCACGCCGGGCATCCCGGCCGCGCGCAACGCCGGATTCGACCGGGCCCGTGGCGATTTCCTGGCCAGGACCGATGCCGACACCCTGGTCGCCGCGGACTGGGGCGAAGTGGTCCGCGCACATCTGAGCGCACACCCCGACACCGCCGCGGTCACCGGGATCACCACCTATCACGACTCGCCGGTCGGCTTCTTCTTGAAACTCGGCTACTACCTACAGGATCGGCGCGGCAAACTCGGCGGCCGGGTCGGCAACCTGCACGGGCCGAACATGGCCATCCGCCGGGCGGCGTGGCTGCAGGTCGGCGCGGACACCACCACCCGCGCCGACGTGGCCGAGGACCTGGATCTCGCGCTGTGCCTGACCAAGCGCGGATTTCGCATCGATCAGCTGAAAAGCATGCGGGCCGCGACCTCGGCCCGGCGCCGCCGGACCAACCCGCGGGAATGGTGGCATTTCCAGTTGACCGGCTTGCGCACCATCGCCGAACAGGGATACCAGGTGCTGCCGCTGCATCGCGCGATCATCGTCGGCGCCTGGCTCACGCACACCGTGCAGTGGCCGATCTATCGATTCTGGGACTTCGACCGTCGCCGGTTCACGCTGCGCCCCGCACCGCCGCGGGTCTCCGCGGTCGGGGAATCGGTGAAAGCACACAGGGCCGCCCGGCCTGACCTCCCCTGACCGGACGGCTCTGCTCTTCGCAGCGGGCGAATCCACCCCTACCCGCCCGGCCACCACACCCATGGCCGGCGGGGTGGTTCGCTGATGTGCGAAGTGTGCGACCGCAACACCCCTCGCTTCGTTGCGGTCTCATGATCAAGGTAGAGCGCGGCACCCGCCGGAACACGAGTAGCGCACTACCCAAAGATCATCATCGAGCCCCCGCACACCGGCGGCCGGAGCACTCGCACGCGGCGCCGGCTACGTAGTCGGCTCAGTCTTCGGGCACCACCCACGGCTTGGGGACGGTCGGCGGGAGCAGCGCCATCGCCGAGATGCGCTTCATCCCGCACACCTGCATCAGGTCGACCACGATCGAACGCACCTGCGCGAACACGACATGCGCCGAAAGGCCCGCGCCCTCAACGAGTTCCGGGCGCGCCTCCTTGGCGACCGAGCGCAGCACCCGGGCGCCCTCCGCTTGATCGGGCTGTTCGCCCGGGTCGGCGAGCATCATCCGGCGCACCACATCGACTGCCTGGCCGAGCCTTTCGACCTCGTCGATCAACCGGGGGTCGAGGATCTCGTCGTCCTGGACCAGGGTCAGCGAACGACGCAACAGCACCCTGGTGTTGCGCACCGCGTTGTCCAGCGGGTCGGCGGTGGCCTTGATGCGTTCGAGGCGGGCGCGAGAGTTCCAGTACAGCGGCGAGATCCGGCTGATCTCCCGGCCGCCCTCCAGCGTGGCGCGCAGCGCGTCGATCTGCGGTTGCGTCGCGCGGACCGCGGCGAGCGCCGCGCGCAGCTTGTCCGGATCCTGCGCCAGCAGACCATCGCCGCACTCGGTGAGCGACTTGCCCATCACGCCAAGGATTTCCGCGGCCTGCTCGCGCGCGCGGCGCACCGGATGCAGCGGAATCGAAGCCACCACAACGACTCCCACCAGACCGCCGACCAGCGCGTCGATCATCCGGGAGAAGCCGCCGCCGGCCGACGGCGGCAGCAGGGTGGCGACCAGCACCGCCGAACCCGCGGCCTGCATGGTGATGATCGAGCCGCCGTCCAGGAATACCGCCGCCGCCATGGCGACCGCGACCACCAGCGCGATCTGCCACACGCCGGTTCCGGCGTTGGTGATGAACAGGTCACCGATGCCGATACCGACCGCGACGCCGACCACCAGCTCCACCGACCGCCGCAGCCGGGCGCCGAACGAGATGCCGATCGAGACCACGGCCGCCGTCGGCGCGAAGAACGGTTGCGGGTGGCCGACGATCTCCCGCGCGATGAACCAGGCCAGGGCCGCGCCGACGGCGCACTGCACGATCGGCAGCGCGGACAGGCGCAGCCGCGCCCAGGAGGCGCGCAGCCGGTCCATCGTGCTCGTGCGCGCGACATCCACGCGCGGTTTGAAGTCGAGCAGGGACAATTCAGTCCAGGCCCAGCTCAGCCGCCGCGCGGGGATCGCAATCTTCGAGCAGGTCCAGGCAGCGCGCGTACTCCTCGGTCTCGCCGACCACCTTGGCCGCGCGGGCCAGCGCGCCGACGCTGCGCAGGAAGCCGCGGTTGGGCTCGTGGCTCCACGGCACCGGGCCGAAACCCTTCCAGCCATTACGCCGCAACAGGTCGAGGCCGCGGTGGTAGCCGGTGCGGGCGAACGCGTAGGCGGCGACGATATCGTGATTGATCGGCTCATCCTGGGCTTCGCCCCTGGTGAGCGCGGCCTCGGCCAGATAGGCCCAGGCGATCGAGGCCGCCGGATGGTCGGCGGCGACACGCACCGGATCGGTGCCTTCGAGCAACGCGTCTTCCGCGTCGGAGATTTCGGGGAGGAGTACCGGTTGCGGGCCTAGCAGATCACCGAACGAGGTCATGCGGTTCATTGTGCACCGACGCGATATTCGCCGGTGACGCGTACCGCCGCATTCCCTGCCGCCGTGCGGGGTCTGAAGTCGGACTTCGCCGGACCCTGGCCGTTAAGCTGGCCGTCGAGTTCAAGATGTTCCGCCTGACCGAGGGGTAGTGCGTGTCCGACCCGAACGACAACAAGAACCCGGCGCGGGAGAGCGCCGACCCGGCAGCCCCGGCCGGACCCGACGCACGCCCCGGCGCCGACGCGGCGAGCAACCCGAGCGCGAACAGTGCGGATCGCCCGGCCGACGCCGGCGCGACCCGCCCGATCCCCGCCCCGGGTGGTGTTGGCAGTGCTGCCCCGAATCCCGGCGCCCAGAGCACATCTGCGCCGAGTGCCCAGAGCGCCGGTTCGCCCCCACGCGGAACGCAAAACCCCGACGCTGCGCCGGGCGCGACCCCGGCCGCCAACACTCCGGGTGCTGCGACACCGCGCCCCGGCACGCAAGACCCCGCCGCGTCGAACAGTTCGACCACCAGCGCAGCCCAGCCCGGCGCGGACACTGCCGCCACCGGCCGGCCCGGTTCGGGCGCACCGACGATCAGCACGCCCGGCCAGTCCGCGCCGAGCGGGTCGACGACCCCCACCACACCCCGGTCCGATCACGGCAGCGGATCAGCAAGCCAGGGTGGGCAAAGCGGCTCAGGCACCGCGGACCCCACCGTGCCCGGTGTGCCGAAAGCCGCAGGAACCCCACCGACCAGCGCACCCGACAATCCCGAGAGCGGCACCGCTGAAACCGAGGTGATCGCACGGCAGAACAGGCCCGCCGGAGCATCGGGCGCGGCCGCCGCGACGGGACAGCCGGGCAGCCCAGCGGGCGCACCGGGCGCACCGGGCGCACCGAAGGATGCCGAGGCCGAAACGGTCGCGATGAAACGCGCGGATCAGCCGAGCACGGTCGCCGCCGACCGGCCCGGACCAGCCGCGAACGCCGCACCGGCACAGACGGGCGCACCGGCAGGTTCACCCCGGCCCGCTCAGGATGCGGGTACCGACCGCGCATCGGCACTGCCTGAAGGCACGAAAGGCGCTGCAACACAGTCTGATCCGGCCCACACCGGCCAGGTCCCCGGTGCAGCGGCGGCGAGCGCGCAAGCCGGTGCCGCCAGTACCCGGATAGGGGCATCTGGTAGCCCGGCAGGTGCCGATGACGCGGCGGAACAGCCCGGCCCGGCAACTGCACCCGGAGCTGGACGGACCGATGGAACCGACAATGCACCCACGTCATCCGGCGGCACGGAAGGCGCTGCGGACCAGGCCGCGTCAGCGCGCAGCGGGCAGTCCGGCGACGCGAAAGGCGCGGCAGCACAGGCGAGTACCTCGAAAACAGCGGCGCAACCTAGCGGCACCGCAGGCGCGGCAGGCGCGGCAGGCGCGGCAGGCGCGGCAGGCGCGGCAGGCGCGGCAGCGGCGGAGCCCACCGTTCCCGGTGCGCCGATCCAAACCGGGCAACAGGGTGATGCCAAAGGCACGGTGGCGCAGGCCGGTGCTGCGGCAGCGGCTACTCAGCCGGGAGTTCAGCAGGCCGTGCCGGGGCAGCCGGGGGCGGGGTCATCCGGAGGCGCCGCGGCGGAGACCGAGGCTATTCGCAGGGGGGATCAAGAAGGGGCGCAGCAGCAGCGCAGTCCCTGGTTCGGCGGCGGGGCGACGGCGCAGAGCAAGGCGAAAGCCACTCCGACGCAAGGCACTCCGCCGGTGCAGGGCGGAGCCGCTTCGGAGCAAGGCACTTCGGCAGCGCAGGGTGGAGCGAAAGCTACTCCCGCGCAAGGGGCTCCTGCTACACAGGGCGGAGCCGCGCCGGCGCAAGGCGCTCCGGCCGCGCAGGGTGGGGCAAAAGCCGTTCCGGCGCAGGGTGTTCCGGTGGTGGGTGCTCCGCAGCAGACTGGGGCTTCGGATGATGCGCCGACGACGGTGATGCGGGTGCAGCAGGCTGCGCCCGTCGCGGATGCGGGCGCGGAGGACGAGACCGTCAGGATGCAGACAGCGTCGACGGCGAAGGACGGCGGGCAGAATCCGCCTGCGTCCGAGGACGTGACGGTGGCCATGCCGGTGATCAAAGCGGACGACGCGAAGACTGTCGCGTTGCCGGTGCAGCGGCCTGACACACCGAAGCAGGTGGGCACCGATCGAGTGGCGCCCGGCCCCGGGCGCGTTCCGATCACCAAGCCGCCGAGCACGCCGCGTCCGGCGGCCGGGCCGAAACAGCCCGGCCCGCAAGGACCTTCGGCACCGCCGCAGGGCGGTCCGGCCCCGATCGAGGATGCCCGGCCCGCTCCCCCGCAACCGCGTCCGGGTTCAGCTGCGGGCGAGGACGCGCGTCCCCCGCAACAGCGTCCGGGTTCGGCCCCGTCGCCGGCGGATATCCAGCCGACGCTGCCCGCGCAATCGCTGGCCGGTCCCCGCCCCCCGCAACCGCGGCCGATCGCGCAACCGCAGCGGATCACGCCCGCCGGGCAGGCTCCCGCCGCGCCGGAGTCCACCGCGCAGGCGGGCCGCTCGAAGCGCTGGCTGCTGGCAGTGGCGGGTGCCGCTGTGCTGGTGGTGGTGCTGGTCGGCGTGGCCGTGGTGTTGATCACGGGTTCGGGCGGCAATGCGCCGGAGGAGAAGGTGCGCGCCGCGATCACCGATTACACGCAGGCACTGAAAAAGGGTGATCTGAACGCACTGCGCAACACCACGTGTGGCCCACTGCACGACTTCTACCAGGGCATTCCCGCCGATCAGTTCGCCGGCGTGCACCAATTGTCGATGGATCGGCGCAATATCCCGGTGATCGACGGCATCGACGCCATCCGGATCACCGACAAGACGGCGATCGCCCAGGCGACCGTCTATACGGAGGCCGACCCGGCCAAGCGCTCGGCCCGCACCTTCGATCTGCAGGACACCGACGGCGGCTGGAAGGTCTGCGATCCGCCGACGAGCCCGCAGTAGCGGCGACCCGGAATCGTCTTCGACTCCGTTCGGCGTCTCGGTTGTTCCTCACAGGAGCAATCGAGACGCCGAAATCTTTTATAGCGATATCGAATTACTCTCTGGATGTGACGCACACCTCGGACCCGCGACGCAAATGAAGAACCGGCAAACTCGATAGCAATTCCATATCGATCGACGGTAGCGCTGCTCACACACAGCTGGTCAAGGGTCCGGTTCATTAGTAGCGTGGCCGCATCATGGTCAGGGAACAAACGCTTTCGCTAGAAACCGATGGCACGCAGCAGACGGCAACACTGGCCGGACAACGGTTCCGGGTACGCGACCACTACGAGGTCGGCCGGGAAAAGATCCGTGAATTCGCGCGGGCGGTGCAGAACCACCACGGCGCACACCAGCAGGAATCCGACGCCCTGCGGCTGGGCCACGAGAACGTGATCGCGCCACCGACTTTCGCCTCGGTGATCGGTTCGGCCGGCACTCGTTCCCTGCTCGAATCGGTGCTCACCGAATACGACCTGTCCCAGATCCTGCAGACCGATCAAGTTTTCCAGGCCTATCGGCCGATCCAGGCGGGCGACCGGCTGAGCAGCGAGATCCTGATCGAATCGATCCGCCAGTTCGGCGACAACGATTTCGTCGTGGTGCGTTCGGCCCTGCTCAACCAGCATGGCGAGCTGGCCTTGATCGGCTCCACCACGATCGTGGCCCGCCGCGGCGTCGACGTGGATCCGAGCGTGGCCGACGTGGTGGACAACATCATGATGCACGGCCAGGTCGTCGAATTCCCCAGCGCGGGAAGCGAAGCGGCCGACGGCTCGGCGTTGATCCCGCTCGGCACGGGCACGCTGCCCGGCCCCGCGCCCGATCGGGTGCCCGCGCCGGTGCACACGCTGCCCGATTTCGACCGGCTCTCGGTCGGCGATCAGCTCACGCCGGGGATCTTCCGGCTGACCCGTGGCGACCTGGCCAACTACGCGGGAGTGTCCGGCGACGCCAACCCCATCCATTTCAGCGATCACGCCGCCGAGCTGGTGGGCCTGCCCACGGTCGTCGCGCACGGCATGCTGACGATGGGTTTGGCCAGCGGCTACCTGACCGCCTGGCTCGGCGACCCCACGGCCATCGAGAAATTCAGCGTGCGGTTCGCCGGCTTCGTCCCGGTCGCCCCGAACGCGGCGAGCACGGTCGAGTTCACCGGCCGGATCAAAGCCCTCGACCCGCGCACCCGCACCGCGACGATCGTGCTCGGCGGCACCTCGGAGGAGCGAAAGCTCTTCGGGCGCGCGATCGCCGAGGTCCGCTTCAGCTAGGGCCCAAGCGGTCTGAAAAATTCGCACCCCACAACTGCCCGATTTCGGCGCAGGATGGAGGCGTGAGAAATTCAGTAGTACGCCGCGTGGCTCCCGCGCTCGGCGCCGCGTGTCTGATGGTCGGCGCACTCACGCTGGTGCCGCCGACCGCCGCCGCCGCGACCTCGCCTGCCATCGCCAGTGCCGCCCGTCCGGATTCGCTGCCCAAGAACGATCCGGAAGACGGCGACAAGGACAAGAAGAAGCGCCGGATCTACACCAACTGCGACCAAGTCCGAGCCGAAGGCGCGGGTCCGCTGTACCGCGGGGAGCGCGGCTACAACGCCTACCTCGATCGGGACAACGACGGCATCGCCTGCAACGAGTAGCCGGTTCTACTGCGCGGCTTGGAAAGTCAGCATGGTCGCGCCGATCCGGATCTGATCGCCGTCGGCCAGCAGCGCGCCGTTCTCGATCGGATCGTCGTTGACGTAGACGCCGTTGGCCGAATGCAGATCCTTGATCAGCAGGCCGGCCCGGCTCGGCATGATGTGCGCGTGGTACCTGCTGGCCTTCGGGTCGTCGAGGACCAGGTCGTTATCGGTCATCCGGCCGATCCGCAAGCCGCCCTGGGCAATCGAGACCACCCGGCCGTCGGGCAGCCGCAACTGCCCGCTGCGCACCGCGCGCGGCGCCTCGGTGACCGTCTCGGTCATCGCCGCCGCCATCCGCTCGGCCTGGCGCAGTTCGACCGTGCTCAGCGGCTCCTGCCGCAGCACTCGCTGTTCCAGCTCGGTCAGCGCGGGGCCGGGGTCGATGCCGAGCTCGTCGGCGAGCACGGTCCGCACCCGGCGGCACGCGTCGAGCGCGTCGGCCTGCCGACCGGACAGGTACAGCGCGGTGATCAGCTGACCCCACAGCGGCTCGCGCAGCGGATGCTCGGTGGTCATCGCGACCAGCTCGCCGATCACCGATGACGCACGCCCGAGGGCGATTTCGGCGTCGATCCGCGCGGAGGCGACCGCCAGGCGCTCCTCCTCCATCGCGGTGGCGAAGCCGTCGGCGAATTGCAACCCGGTGAGATCGGCCAGCGCACGGCCGCTCCACTCACGCTGCGCGGCGCCGAACAGCTGCGCGGCGCCGGCGTGATCGCCGAGCGCGGCCGCACGGCTGCCCGCCTCCCGTGCCGTCTCGAAACGGCCGAGATCGCACGCGGTCTCGGCCACTTCGAGCCGATAGCCCGAGGATTCCGTGCGCAACACCTGCGCCGGGTCCACACCCGAATTACGCAGCGCTTTACGGATATTCGAGACGAATACCTGCAGGCTCGCCGCGTACGAATCGGGTGGATCCTCGTTCCACACCATGTCGGCCAGCGCGGCCGAAGAGACCGCGCGCCGTCGATTCACAGTGAGCGCGGCGAGCAACGCCCGCGGCTTGGGCCCGCCGACCGCCACCGGCTCACCGCCGACGAGCAACCGGACGGGCCCGAGCACGCGCACATCCAGACACATGAGCTGTCGAGCCCCCGGTGGGTTGAGGATCGGGTCAGGCGCTGATCGACCTTCCCGCGGACTTCAGATCATTGCACGCCTCGGTGACACGTGCTGCCATCGAGGTTTCCGCCTTCTTCAGGTAGCTGCGCGGGTCGTACACCTTCTTGTTGCCGACCTCGCCGTCGATCTTCAGCACACCGTCGTAGTTGCTGAACATGTGGGCGGCCACCGGACGGGTGAACGCGTACTGGGTATCGGTGTCGACGTTCATCTTCACCACGCCGTAGCGCAGCGAATCCTCGATCTCGGACTTCAGTGAGCCGGAACCGCCGTGGAAGACGAAATCGAACGGCTGCGCGTCCTTGCCGAGCGCGAGCTTGGCGGCGGCGACCCGCTGGCCCTCGGCCAGCACCTCGGGCTTGAGCACCACGTTGCCCGGCTTGTACACCCCGTGCACGTTGCCGAAGGTCGCGGCGAGCAGGTACTTGCCGTTCTCGCCCGCGCCGAGCGCGTCGATGGTCTTCTCGAAGTCCTCGGGCGAGGTGTAGAGCTTGTCGTTGATCTCGGCCTCGACGCCGTCCTCTTCGCCGCCGACGACGCCGATCTCGACCTCGAGGATGATGTTGGCCTGGGCACAGGCCTTGAGCAGTTCCTTGGCGATCTCCAGGTTCTCGTCGATCGGGATCGCGGAGCCGTCCCACATGTGCGACTGGAACAGCGGATGCCGGCCGTTGTTCACCCGCTCCTGGGAGATCGCGATGAGCGGCCGGACGAAGCCGTCCAGCTTGTCCTTCGGGCAGTGATCGGTGTGCAGCGCGATGGTGATGTCGTACTTCGCGGCAACCACGTGCGCGAACTCGGCCAGCGCGACCGCACCGGTCACCATGTCCTTCACACCCTGGCCGGAACCGAATTCCGCACCGCCGGTGGAGAACTGGATGATGCCGTCACTGCCCGCGTCCGCGAAGCCCTTGATGGCCGCGTTGATCGTCTCCGACGACGTGCAGTTGATGGCCGGGAAGGCGAAGGAGTGCGCTTTGGCCCGACCGAGCATCTCGGCGTAGACCTCCGGAGTCGCGATGGGCACAGTAAGACCTCCGTGTTGTTGCGGCAAAGACCTATTTTGTCAGCCACCACCCTAGGACAGCGGGGTTTCGCCTGGTATCCAGGGAGGCAGACGAACATCCCGCGGGCCGCCGCCACCGCACACCGCCACCGAACCGACAGGTGGCCGTGCCGTGGTCGCCGCGGAACCATCAGGTGACCAGCCGGTAGTTTCGCGCACAGCACGGGCATTCTCAGCCGAACCCGGTACTGTGGTGCCGGTAATTGCGCTGGCGGCTCCCGATGCGAGGGTGAGCGATCAGGCCGGCCGTACCCAGAACAGGAGACCGCGTGATTCTGCTGGCAGCGACAGAATCGGTGACGAGCAACATCGCATTGACCCAGTTGCTCGACCCGATGCACCTGCTCACGGAGACGTGGCTGAAGAACGCGGTGCTTCCCGCCATTCTGGCGATCGTCTTCATAGAGACCGGCCTGCTCTTCCCGATCCTGCCCGGCGATTCGCTGCTGTTCACCGGCGGCCTGCTGGCCGCGCAGTCGAATCCGCCCGTCTCGATCTGGTGGCTGCTGCCGCTGGTGACCCTCGTCGCCTTCGCCGGCGACCAGTCCGGCTACTGGATCGGCCGCGGCATCGGGCCCGCGCTGTTCCACAAGGAGGACACCCGGTTCTTCAAGAAGCACTACGTCACCGAGACGCACGAGTTCTTCGAGAAGCACGGGCCCAAGACCATCATCCTGGCCCGGTTCGTGCCGATCGTGCGCACGTTCATGCCGGTGCTGGCCGGTGTGTCCAAGATGGACTACCGCAAGTTCGTCGCCTTCGACATCGTCGGCGCGATCCTGTGGGGCGGCGGTGTGACGGTGTGCGGCTACTTCCTCGGCAACATCGCCTTCATCCGCGACCACGTCGAGGCCATCTTCCTGCTCATCGTGTTCGTCTCGATCCTGCCCGGCATCTTCGCGGTGGCGAAGCGGCTGCTCAATCGTGGCGGCGGGGCGCCGGTGGCCGCCCCCGAAGCCGAGCTGACCGTTTCGACGAGCGAGCCGACCCGCTGAGCGCGTGTTCGCGGCGTCCTCGCCCCTAGCAGTGGGCAATTTCGATCCGCTGATGTCAGCGGGGCCAGCGCTCGTCTGGACAGTGGTACTGACCTTCGTCTTCCTCGAGTGCGCGGTGATTCTCGGGCTGTTCCTGCCCGGCGACTCCATGCTGATCACGGCCGGCGTGGTGATGGCCTCGCACGCCTCCGGCGAGACCCAGGTGTGGGCACTGTCGGTCGGCACGATGCTCGCGGCCATCGCGGGCAATCAGGTCGGTTACGTCATCGGCCAGCGCACCGGCCACCACCTGGTGGCCCGCAAGAACGGGCGCTACATCAACACCAGGAATCTGCAGCGGGTCACCGAACTGCTGCAGCGGCACGGTTTCGTCGCGGTGCTCGTCGCCCGCTGGATTCCATGGGTGCGCACGCTGTGCCCGACGGTCGCGGGCGCGGCCGGGATGGACCATCGCAGGTTCACCATCGCGAGCACGATCGGCGCGATCATCTGGGCACCGGTGCTGCTGCTGATCGGCTACTACGCGGGCAGCTTCCTCGATCGGGTGCCGTGGTTGATGCCGATCGTGATCGGCACGCTGGTGCTCGGCCTGATCGTGGGCACCGCGCTGGGGATTCGGCACTACCGGCAGGAAATGGCCAAGCCCGCCGAGGATTTCGACTTCGAGACCGTGCCGATCCGGGTCGTCGAAGCCGAGAGCTGACCGCACGCGGCCGCCACGAACAGCGGCGGCCGGTCTACAGACCGGCCGCGCTGACCTGGTAGGCGGCCTCCATCAACATCCAGCCCGAAAGCTGCACGGACAGATCGCGTTCGGGCACCCGGGACGCGGTGACCGAACCGCCCGGGGTGAAGTGACCGGCCCCGGCGGTACCGCCGGGCAGCGTCGCCGGCCGGCTCCAATCGTGGCCGAACAGCGGTTCGCCCTCGACCTGGAGCCGGTTCGCCCACGCCGCCGTCGCAGAGGCCCGCACGATCGCCGCCGCGGCCCGGCGGTCGGCTGCCCGCGCCTCGTCCTCGCCGGGCAGCATCAGCGCGACCAGGGCGAGATAGCGGGCCAGGATGCCGTTGAACAGACCGCCGTCGCCGCCACCACCGCCGTTGATCACGCCGCGGGTCGTCATGTGCTCCTCCACCGCGCCGAGCAGCCGGTGCACCCGCTCGATATGCCGCGCCTCGCCGGTGTGCACGGCGAGCTCGGTTTCCACGCCGAGCACCACGCCCTGGCAGTAGGTGAACACCGGCCGTTCGATCTCGCCGGCGGGCAGATGGATACCGTCGAGGATCAGCCCGGATTCCGGATCACGCAGCGTCTCGTCCAGCCAGTCGGCCATCTCCTGGGCGCGCAGCTGCCGCCCGAGTCGCAGCAGCGCGATCGCGGCCGGACCGTTGGCGGGCGCGTTGTAGTAGTCCGAGCCGATCCGCCAGGGCAGGCCGCCGCCGACCTCCGGATTCCAGCCCTCGTACAGCGGCTTCTCCAGAGCGAGCAGCCCGCTGCGCGCCTCGGTGACACCCGCGATCCGCTCCGCGCGCTCCAGGGCGATGGCCAGCCAGGCCATGTCGTCGTAGTACCGGTTGGTCCAGCCGGTGAGATTGCGGATCCGGTGCGAGCGCGCGATCGCGGCAATCCGCTTGCGGCGCACCGGGGTCGGCGTGCGGTTCGCGGCGTCGACCGCGCAGTCGATCAGATGCGCCTGCCACCAGTAGTGCCAGGACCCGAACGCGCGCTCGCGCTTGGTCGCCGGCCAGCCGACCACGCCCAACTGCGTGCCGGGCAGCGCCCATAGCGCGCGCAGATGCCGGGAGATGATCGCGGATTCGGCCATATCGGCGCGCTCGGACCAGACCGCGGCGGTCGCGACCGCATCCCGGCTCGCCCGCGCGCGCTCACCCAGCGACCGTGCTGTCGCGTGCTGCGGGTCCTCGGCCTTCCGCGTGGTCATGCGTCAATGGTGCCAGTTTGGAACGCTTTTACGCGCCCGATTTGTTACAAAGACGATGCTCGAATGACACAGCGCGCGAAATTCCCGCCGAATTCTCAGGTCTGGGCTATACGTCGCGACTCACCACGCGTCGGCGAGGTCGGCATGCCGCCGGATCCACGCGTGCATGGCGATACCTGCGGCCACGCCCGCGTTGATGCTGCGCGTGGAACCGAACTGGGCGATCGAAACGGTCATGGCCGCGGCCGCTTTCGCGTCGGCTGTGACGCCGGGACCCTCCTGACCGAACAGCAACAGGCAGTCCCGGGGCAGTTCGGCCGTCTCCAACGGGATCGAACCGGGGACGTTGTCCACCGCCACCACGGTCAGCCCGGCGCGGGCCGCGTACGCCAGCAGCTCGGTCACCGACTCGTGGTGCTCGATGTGCTGGTAGCGGTCGGTGACCATGGCACCGCGCCGATTCCAGCGTTTGCGCCCGACGATGTGCACGGCCGCGGCCGCGAAGGCGTTGGCCGTGCGCACCACCGTGCCGATGTTCGCGTCGTGCCCGAAGTTCTCGATCGCCACGTGGAACGGATGCCTGCGCCGGTCGATATCGGCGACGATCGCCTCGCGTGACCAATAGCGGTAGGCGTCGACCACGTTGCGGCGATCGCCCGCCGCCAGCAACTCGGCGTCGAGCCGGGGATCGTCCGGCGGCGGCTCGGCGTGCTCGTCGGACCACGGCCCGACACCGTGCGGGTGCTCGCCCCATTCGGTGGGCCCGGGTGGGTCCTGCTCCGCCGCGTCCGGCACTGCGTGATTCACTCCGCCGATGCTAATTCCGGGCCGGAACCGCGAAACGCCCGGCTCAGTAGCTGGTGCTCGACCCCGCCCAGACGCCGAGCAGGCCCAGCACCACGAACAGCACGACGAACAGAATGCCGAGAATGATCAGCACCGAGGAGATGATGCCGCAGACGTAACCGACCATGACGTTGGACCGGCCGCCCATCGCGCCGCCGGAGGCATCGATCTCGTTCAGCGCCCGCTTGCCCATCACCCACGCCACCGGGCCGAGGATCTGGCAGAAGACCAGACCGAGAATGCCGAGGATCAGGATCGTGGTGGCCTGCGGGTGATCCGGTGGCGGTCCGTAGGCCCCGTAGGCTGGATAGCCGTATGGCGGCTGCTGCGGCGGGTAGCTCATCAGCAGGATGGTAGTGGGTGTAGCTGGCTACACCACTCATCCGGCGGACAGCTCCATCGAATCGCGACGCCGCGCCGACAACCATGGAGCCATGACCGAGACACACGCCGAACCCACGCTGGTGCTCGACCCGATGACCGGTAAACCCCGGTCGACGGCCGAGCAGGCGCTTCGTGCCGTCCTTCGCGCGCCGTTCCAGGCGCGATTCTGGAAAGAACTCGTCTACGTCTTCACCGCGTTCGTCCTCGGCTGCATCGCCGTGGTCTACCTGTACGCGGGCTGGGGCGGCGGGTTGCTGATCTCCCTCACCGTCATCGGCCTGCCCATCCTCGCGCTGGTCCTGCTCGGCGGCCGCTTCTGGGGCCGGATCTACCGGGCGCTGGTCAAGGACCTGCTCGCCACGCCGCTGACGCCGCCGCCGACGTTCGCGCCGACGCCGGGACTCGTCGGCTTCCTCAAGAGCGCGTTCACGGATCTGGCCAGTTGGCGCGCCACGCTGTTCCTCGTCGCGCAGGCGGTGCTCGGCGTCGTGGTCGGATACCTCGCGCTCATCGTGGTTGCGATGACGGTGTTCGTCGCGGTTTCGCCGATCCCGTGGGTGCTCTTCGATCCGATCAACGTCGATGCCGACGGCGTGGAACATCATTCGTTCGCCCAGTTCGGCGATTTCTACATCGACACCTGGCCCCGGGTACTCGGCTTCGCCGCCCTCGGCGTCCTCGGCTGCTTCGCGCTGCCCTGGCTGCTGCGCGCACTCTGCTGGCTGCACCGACTGCTGGCCATGGCCCTGCTGAGCGCGACCGCCCGCGATCAGCGGATCACCGAACTGCAGCAGGGCAGGCAGGCCGCGGTCGACGATTCCACCGCCACCCTGCGCCGGTTGGAACGCGATCTGCACGACGGCACCCAGGCCCGGCTGGTCACCATCGCCATGGCGCTCGGCCGGGCCGAGGACCGGCTCGAGGCCGGCGGCGACCCACGGGATCTGATCGCCGACGCGCACGCCTCGTCCAAGGAGGCGCTGACCGAACTGCGCGAGCTGGTGCGCGGAATCCATCCGCCCGCACTGGAACTCGGCCTCGGGCCGGCGCTGGAAACGCTGACCGCGCGCTGTTCGGTGCCGACCGAACTGCGGGTGCACCTGCCCGAGCGGCCCAACCCTGCGGTCGAGGCGATCGCCTACTTCTCCGTCGCGGAGCTGCTCACCAACGTGGTCCGGCACGCCGATGCGACCCGCGCCTGGGTGTCGGTGCTGCCGAGCGACGCGCACACCATCGCGATCACCGTGCGCGACAACGGCATCGGCGGCGTGCTGCAACCGGCCGAAGGCCAACTCGCCGCGGGCAGTGGGCTTTCCGGGCTGGCCGCGCGGGCGCGCACGGTGGACGGGTCGCTGACCGTGCAGAGCCCCACCGGCGGCCCGACCGTGATCACGATCCTGCTACCGAAGGAAGGCTCACGATGACCGAGCCACTGCGCATCGTGATCGCCGAGGACAGCGCGATCCTGCGCGACGGACTCGCGGGACTGCTGACCGAACGCGGCCACCAGGTGGTCGCGATGGTCGGCGACGCGACGACGTTGAGCGACGTGGTCGGCACGCATAATCCCGACGTCGCCGTGGTGGACGTGCGGATGCCGCCCAGCTTCACCGACGAGGGCCTGCTCGCCGCCATCGAACTGCGCCGCAAATATCCGATGACCGGGGTGCTCGTCTTCTCCCAGTGGGTCGAAACCCGCTACGCCACCGAGCTGCTGGCCGGTGGCGCGAGCGGGGTCGGCTATCTGCTCAAGGACCGGGTCGCCGATGTCCGCGATTTCGTCGACGCCCTGCACCGCGTCGCCACCGGCGGCACCGCACTCGACCCTGAGGTGGTGAGCCAACTGATGGGCGCCTCGAAACAGCAGGACTCGCTGACCCGCCTGACGCCGCGCGAACGCGAGGTGCTCGAACTGATGGCGCAGGGCCTGTCCAACAACGCCATCGCGACCAGCCTCACCGTCACCGAACGCGCGGTGGAGAAGCACATCGGCAACATCTTCACCAAACTCGATCTGCCGCCGTCGGACACCCACCACCGCCGCGTGCTCGCGGTACTGCGTCTCAAGGGCTGACCCCTACCCCCGCCGCCCCTTATCGAGACCGATCCGCGCATGTCAGCGCTACTGCGCGCCTATCCTGGAAGCCGGACAGTCGGGGTGGAGGCTGGTATGGACCACGGGCGGATCTTGCGCACGGTGCTCGGAGTCACCGCCGGCTACCTCATGCTGCTCGGCCTGTGGCTCGGGTGGCTGGTCCACCACACGCCGCCCGGCACGCTGCCGTACCAGATCGTCGCGCTGGTCGGACTTTTCGGCACCTGCCTCGGCATCGGCATGATGCTGGCGGCCCGGCCGTCCAAGGCGGATCGGCGACTCTGGCGGCACGGACTGGAGGGCTGGGCGACCGTGCACGGCGTGCATCCGTTGCGGCCCACCGACCATCACAGCGAACTCACCGAACTGGACCTGGAACTCACTGTGCCCGGGTCCGAAACCTACCGGGGCACCATAGTTTTCGACGTCACCCCGGCGGACAAGCCGAAACTCGCCGTCGGCGAGACCATTTCGATCCGGGTCGACCCGGCCAACCGGGACCGGATCATCGTGGTGCTGTGAGCCGGCGGTTCAGGCGTGCGCGTCCGGGTCGGCGAGCAGGAACTGGGCGGCGGCATAGGTGGTGAGAATGACGCCCTCGGTGACCCGGCGACTGCGCTCGCCGCGCGCGAACAGCTTGCGCGCCACGATGAGTCCGTCGGACACGGTGAACAGCAGCGCGCCGAGCGCCAGCCTGCTGCGCGGATCGGCATTCGGGATGTTCACGCCCGCAATGTTTTTCGCGTCCCGCGCCAAAGCCGGATCGGAGGCGAGCACGCCCGCGGTGCCCAGCGTCGCGCCGTAGGCGGTGAGCGGCAGCGCCACGGCGGGCGCCTTGGCCCGTAACAACGCGGCCGCACCGAGCCAGGCCGCCAACCGCGGTCCGGCGATGGCGGCCCGCGGCCGGGCGCCCTTGCGCAACCACAGCGCGGTGTACCCGGCCTGCATCACCGCGAACGACGACGCCCCGGCGATCAGGCGCCGGTCGTCGTCCGGATCGATGAGCAGGATGTCGCCCAGCGTCGCGGCGCCGAGCGCACCGAGCAGAACGGTGCGATCGGTCTTGTCGAGCGCCGCGTCACTGGTGGCGACGTCTGCCGCCAGCAGCGGCATCAGCAGTGGCTTGGCAAGCCACTGCGCCCGCTCACGGCCGGTCACCGCGCCGTAGACGGTGACCGCGGCCGCGGCCAGGAACCCGGCCCGGAACTTTCGCATCGGCTCAGAAGCTCGGCTCGACCGGCTTCGGCGGCAGGGTGACGACCTGCCCCGCGTAGCTCAATCCGGCGCCGAACCCGAGCAGCAGCGCCAGTTGACCGCCCTTCGCCTTGCCGGTGACCAGCATCTCCTCCATGGCCAGCGGAATC
>NZ_BAUA01000181.1 GCF_000710915.1 Nocardia brasiliensis IFM 10847 | reverse complement strand
GGCGGCGTTTGCGAGGGTGGATGTTCGCGCGGGTGACGTCGCCGTCGTAGTGCTCTAGCACGCGATGGTCCATCACCGCCCGCCACAGCGGAGGCACGACCGCGAACAGAATCATCGTGGCGTATCCGGCCGGCAGCTGCGGCGCCTGCGTGGAACTGCGCAGTGTCTGGTACCGGCGGCCAGGATTGGCGTGATGATCACTGTGCCGCTGCAGATGGAACAGGAAGATATTGGTGACGAGCCGGTCGCTGTTCCAGCTGTCGCGCGGCGAGCAGCGTGCGTAATTGCCGTTCGGCCGCTTGCCCCGCAGCAGTCCGTAGTGCTCGATGTAATTCACCGTCTCCAGCAGCGAGGCGCCGATCACGGCCTGCAGGATCAGCCACGGCAGAATGCCGATGCCGAACAGCGCCATCAGCGTGCCGAACAGCACCACGCTCATCGACCAGGCCTGCAGGATGTGGTTGTGCACGCTGAACCAGCGCCGGTTCTTGCGCGCCAGACGCACCCGTTCCAGTTCGATGGCCGAGCGGAAGCTGCCGAACACGCTGCGCGGCAGGAACTCCCAGAGGGTCTCGCCGAGCCGGCCGCTGGCCGGGTCTTCCGGCGTGGCGACCCGCACGTGATGCCCGCGATTGTGCTCGACGAAGAAGTGGCCGTAGAACGACTGCGCCAGCGCCACTTTGGCCAGCCAGCGTTCGGCGTTCTCGACCCGGTGACCCAGTTCGTGCGCCGCGTTGATCCCGATGCCGCTGACGAATCCGAGCGTCGCGGCGAGACCGAGCTTGTCGACGACGCTCAACTCGTGACCCGCCCACATGGCGCAGGCGATGAGCAAGCCGATCAGCTGCACGGGCAGGAACAGATAAGTGCACCACCGGTAATACCGGTCATTGGACAGCAACTCGTAGTCTTCATCGCGCGGATTGGTGCCGTCCTCGCCGACAACCCAGTCCAGGACCGGGATGACGATCAGCACGATGATCGGACCGATCCACCAGAACACCTTTGCCCCGGTCTGCAACACGAGTTGCGAGGGCAACAGGGCGCTCAGTGGAGCGATCAGGCCGAAAACCCATAAGTGTCGTTTGGGATCAGTTGATACCGGCGGTTTGCCAACCGTTTGCACGTTTCTCCCGCTAAATAGGAACCCTAACTCCGATGTACGAGAATAGTTCCAGACTGCACGGCCGTTTCGCAGACCTTGACGGATGAAACGTGACGAGGATTACAACCCTGACAGTTGGTTTTTAAGGCCACTCATATGTTAGTGAAGCGTGGCTTACTTTCCGCAAACATATGCGGCGTCGAGCGAGTTCACTACTGCTCGATTCGGGCCGCGAGAATCGCCTCGACATAGGGGCTCAGCAACGCACTCAAATCCTCCGGCGCGTCGCGCCCCGGGCCGGGCGGGGTCGGGATGTAGCTCAGCGCGATGCGCACCAGCGCGTGCGCGATGACATCCGATTCGGCCGCGGTCGCCGCCACCCAGCTCTGCTGGAACGCCAGCGAGAGCCGGGCGGTCGCCTGGTCGAGCAACGGCCCGGCGTCGAGGGTGATGAGCCGCAGCAGATCCAGCTTCACCTCACCGGCCAGCAGCGAGCGGACCAGCGGATCGGCCGCGGCGTCGAGGAAGAAGTTGCCCATCCCCTCCCGGAACGCGGCTCGGGCATCACCGACATTGCCGGTGATGGCCGCGTCCACGTGGTCGACCAGATCGTCGGCCAGGCGCAGCGCGTACGCCTGCGCGAGACCGCTGCGGGAACCGAACTCGTTGTAGAGGGTCTGCCTGCTGACGCCCGCCCTGGCCGCCACGTCACCGAGGGTGATCTTGGACCAATCCCGTTCGGTGAGCAGTTCCCGCATGGCATCGAGGACCGACGTGCGCAGCAACTCCCGCGCGGCCTCCTGATAAGGAATGCGAGTTCCGGTGCGCGCCATACCCGCGACACTGTCACGGGCGGTTCCCGCAGTCAAAACGTCACGACCGCTCTATTTCGACCATGTAGAAGTCCGCCTTCGCGGCGCCGCAGTCCGGACACGTCCAGTCATCGGGAATATCGTCCCAGCGCGTGCCGGGCGCGATACCGTCCTCCGGCCACCCCTTCGCCTCGTCGTATTCGAACCCGCACTGAATGCACTGAAAAAGTCTGTGCCCACCCGTCGCCCGACCGCCACCCCTCACGGAATCGCTTCGCGATGCATCAGTATTCATTTGGCCGCTCCCACCTGTTCGAAATCGATCTTTTCCCGCACCCCGCAGTCCGGGCAGCACCAGTCGTCCGGAATCACGTCCCACCGGGTGCCCGCGGGAAATCCTTCGTGCGGATCGCCTTTCGCCTCGTCGTATACGTATTCGCAAACGGGACAACGGAACAGGTTCATCAGGCCACCCCGTCGGCCCGCAGCTCGGTACCGTAACGGGCAATCACCTTGTCCCGCTTGCCCGGTTGGATATTCGCACGGGTGATGTCGCCGTCATAGTGCGCGAGGACGCGCTTGTCCATCACCCGCCGCCACAGCGGCGGGAAATAGGCGAGCAGGATCATGCTGGCATAGCCGCTGGGCAGGTTCGGCGCGCCGTCCCAGCTGCGCAGGGTCTGATAGCGCCGGGTCGGATAGGCGTGATGGTCACTGTGGCGCTGCAGGTGGTACAGAAAGATGTTGGTCACGATGTGGTCGCTGTTCCAGCTGTGCACCGGCGCGGGCCGCTCGTATCGTCCCGACGCGGTCCGCTGCCGGACCAGCCCGTAGTGCTCGAGGTAGTTGACCGCCTCCAGCAGGCTGAACCCCACCACCGCCTGCAACACCAGATACGGCAGCAGTTGCAGGCCGAACACCGCGACGAGCACGAGGTAGAGCGCCGCCGACATCAGCCACGCGCTCAGCACCTCGTTCTTCAGGCTCCACGGCTTCTTCTCCAGTCGCTGCAGCCGGATCTTCTCCAACCGCCACGCCGAGGTCAGGCTGCCCCACACGGTGCGCGGCCAGAAAGCCCAGAATGTCTCGCCCACACGGGAACTCGCCGGATCCTCGGGGGTCGCGACGCGCACATGATGACCGCGGTTGTGCTCGATATAGAAGTGACCGTAGAACGATTGCGCCAGTGCGATTCTCGACAGCCAGCGCTCCAGGTGCACCTTCTTGTGGCCCAATTCGTGCGCGGTGTTGATGCCGATGCCGCCGATCATGCCCACCGTGATCGCGAGGCCGATCTTGTCGACCACGTGCAGGCCGCCGTCGAAACCGAGCCAGCTCACCTCGTCCGCGGTGATCAGGTAGCAGGCCATGAGCAGCGTCGCGTATTGGAACGGCAGATACAGATAGGTGAGGTAGCGGTAGTACCTGTCGTGCTCCAGATACTCCATCACCTCGTCCGGCGGATTATCGCCGTCGGGCCCGAAGAATATGTCCGCCAACGGAATCAGCACATACACCAGGATCGGGCCGAGCCAGAACGGCACCTGCGCCAGCCGATGCCAGCCGAGCGCGTTGAGGGCGAGGATCACCGGGATCCCGATGGTGAACAGGCCGGTGGGCGCGAACAGGCCCCACAGCCACATATAGCGCTTGCGGTCGCGCCAGTCCGGCGTCGCCGCCGGCTGCGCGGACGTGTCGGCTGCTGTCGACATCGTTGTCTCCAATCCAAAAGCGGCACGCCACGTGTGACGTGCGTTACCTCTGTTATGGACACTAGAGATCGATTTGTCGTCTGTCTATACAAATCGGCAAATTTGTAAAGCGAGGACGCGCCGACAACGCGAACGCCCCGGTCAGGCGTGGCCTGACCGGGGCGTCGGTGCGTCGAGGGGTGGTTACCGCAACAGCACGTCGGCGTTGTCCGGGAGTGCGTCCACCGGCCACCAGCGCAGGTCCGTGGACTCCGCGCTGCGCACCGGCACCGCGCCCGCCGGGGCGGTGATCCGGAACAGCAGGTCCAGGTGCCGCGTGGGCCGGCCGAGCGAACAGGTGATCGGATGCGCCTGCGCGCCGTACAGCTGCGGCTCCATCCGCAGCCCGGCGATGCCGGATTCCTCGGTGGCTTCGCGCAGCGCCGCGCCCGCGACGGTCTCGTCCGACTCCTCGCAGTGCCCGCCGAGCTGGATCCAGCTGCCCACCCGCGGATGCAGGGTCAGCAGTACCTCGCGCTCGTCGTGGGAGAACACCACCGCCGAGGCGGTGATGTGGCCCGGCGCGTGCTCGCGCAGGCACCCGCGCGGCGCCGCACCGAGGAAGGCGAGCATCGCTTCGCGCAGCGACTGGTCGGAACCGGCGGCGGGCGACCATGATTCGAGCAGCGCGGTCGCCGAGGCATGCAACGAACCGGCGGTCACCGGTGCCCCTGCCTCACAGCTCGACCAGCCCGAAATCGTTGCCGCGCACCGGACGCGGCGTCAGTTCCTCGAGCGGGTGACCGATGGCGATGGCACCCAACGGGTTCCAGTCGTCCGCCAGTCCGAGCACCTCCCGGGTGACCTCCGGGGCGAAGATCGTCGAGCCGATCCAGCAGCTGCCGAGCCCCTCGGTCGCCAGCGCGACGAGCAGGCCCTGCACCGCGGCGCCGACCGCGACCGTGAACATGGTGCGCTCGTTGGCCCGGCGTCGCTCGTCCGGATAGTCGTGTGCGCCGTCGGGCACGCAGAACGGAATGATCACCTCGGGCGCACCGCGCAGAATGTCGCCGCGCGCGATCCGGCGCTCCACCCGGTCCGGCTCCAGACCGTCGCCGGTGAGGTCGGCCCGCCACTTGTCCGCCATGGCGTCGAGCAGCCGCGTCCGCAACTGCGCGTCGCGCAGCCAGACGAACCGCACCGGCCGGGTGTGGTGCGGGGCCGGCGCGGTGAGCGCGACGGACACCGCGGCACGGACTCGATCCGGATCGACCGGCGCATCGGCGAACTGGCGCACCGAGCGGCGCAGCAGCACCGCCTCGCGGCGACCCCGGTCGATCGCCTCGGCGGTGCCGAGCCAGAACAGGTCGTCGGTGCCGCCGCGCAGCAGGTCGGCGGCGGTCGAACCGTCGTCGGTGATCGGCAATCCGCGCACCACCGCCACCGGCACCCCGCCGAGCTTGCCCTTCACCAGGTCGGCCGCGGCGGCCAGTTCGTCGGCGACGGCCACCTGGGTCACCTGGAGTTCGTTGCCCTGCCCGTCGACGGCGCCCGCGTAGTCGTGCAGCACCCGCAGGCCGGCGGAGCCGATCGCAGTGTCGATCTGCCCGCTGCGCCAGGCCCGGCCCATGGTGTCGGTGATGACCACGGCCACCTGCACACCCAGCCGCTGCGCCAGCTCGGCGCGCAGCACCCGCGCGCTCGCGTCGGGATCGGCCGGCAGCAGGACCAATTCACCCTGTTCCACGTTGGAGCCGTCGATGCCGGAGGCGGCCTGCACGATGCCGAGCTTGTTCTCGGTGATCAGGGTGCGGCCCTTGCGCGCCAGCACTCGCACGGCCTCCTGTTCGACCAGCTCGCGGCGCGCGGCGTCGCGCTCCTCCGGATCGAGCGGCGCCTCGACGATGCGGCCCTCGGCCTTGGCGACGATCTTGCTGGTGACCACCAGCACGTCGCCGTCGGCCAGCCACGACGCACGGGCGGCGATGTGCTCGGCCAGATCGTCGCCGGGCCGGAACTCGGGCAAGCCGGTGATCGGCAGGATGCGCAGTTCCCCGGCCGCGTGGTCGGTCACGATGTTCGCCTCGGTCACGGTTTCACTCCCGCCAGGTCGAGCGCCTCACGCACCATCTCCGCGGTGGTGGGCGGATCGGTCATCAGCAGCGGCACGCTGCGCACCTCGACACCGGGCACGTCGGCGGTGTCGGTGGAGTGGATCAGCCAGCCGTCCAGGATGCCGGTGGCCGAGCGGGCGCCGTAGTAGCGGCCGATCGCTTCCGCAGTGGTCTGCACCCCGATCACCGACAGACATTCATCGGCCATCCCGCGCAACGGTTTTCCGTCGATCACGCCGGACACGCCGATCACCTTGGCGGTGGTGGTGCGCAGCGCGCCGCGAATACCGGGCACCGCGAGGATGGCGCCGATGCTCACCACCGGGTTCGACGGAGCGAGCAAGACCACATCCGCGGACTCTATGATCTCGGTCACATTCGGCGCCGGTTTGGACTCTTCGGCCCCGATTGTGGCGAATCCATGGGTCTCGATGTTCGCGCGGTACCGAACCCACCACTCTTGGAAATGGATCGCGCGACGTTCGCCAGGGTTGTCCGGGTCACTCACAACCACGTGCGTTTCACACCGATCGTCGGTCGCCGGGATCAGCTTCACGCCCGGCTGCCACCGGTTGCAGAGCGCCTCGGTGACCGCGGAGAGCGGGTACCCCGCGCGCAGCATCTCGGTGCGCACCAGATGGGTGGCGATATCGCGATCCCCGAGTCCGAACCAGTCCGGCTGCGCATGGTATTTCGCCAGCTCTTCCTTGGCGTGCCAGGTTTCGCCGACCCGGCCCCAGCCGCGCTCGGTATCGATGCCGCCACCGAGGGTGTACATGCAGGTATCGAGGTCGGGGCAGATCCGGAGGCCGTGCATCCAGACGTCGTCACCGACATTCACGATCGCGCTGACATCGGCTTCGGGCAGCAGTTCCCGGACCCCCTGGAGGAAACGCGCACCACCGACACCACCGACGAGAACGGCAATCCGCGGCCCGGTTACGGGCTCGGCATCCGCTTGATGAACAGTCACATCCGCACAGCCTATGCGTTGCCGGAGCGGGCGATGTGCATCGGATATTTGCTGGTCATTTGCCCTACTCCGCCTCAAGATCATCTTGGAAGGCGTCCGCGGATAGTAACGGAATAGCGACGGCCGCTTGACCATCGACACGTCCGGCGTGTCTAATCACAGTCATGTCATTTCGGGTTCGCGCGAGAGTTCAAGGCGCGAACGGCTTTTCGAACAGATGTTCGCATCGGGATGACGAGCTCGGGGACGTCCGCGGGACAACGTCGCGGGGTATGGCCGTCGGTAGGCGTGTTGGTCCGACGGAACGAATCATTCTGCGCTAACACACAGTGAGGAGGCGGAGCGATGGCCAACGAGATGGTCTCGCCGACCGATTCCACAGCAGGCGCAGCACGTGGCGTCTGCGCAGAAAACGGCTGGAAGGATCACGAGGGGGGTGACGAAGTCTCGACGTCCCGGCTCGACTCGGGCGACGAAGTCTCGCCGCCCCGGCTCAGCCTGGTCGTCACGGGCTTCGACGAGATGTTCGAATCTATCGAAGAGCAGTGGCAAGAGCGCGCCCTGTGCGCACAGACCGATCCGGAGGCGTTCTTCCCAGAGAAGGGGGGCTCGACTCGCGAGGCGAAGCGGATCTGCATGGGCTGCGAGGTACGTGACGAGTGCCTGGAATACGCACTCGCCCACGATGAGCGTTTCGGCATCTGGGGCGGCCTCTCCGAGCGGGAGCGCCGCCGCCTGAAGCGCGGCATCGGCTAGTTCGCCCCTCGGGATGACCCCCGAGTTATCCGAACGCGAGAACTCGCCACGGCGACAACGGATCTCGCTTCGACACGGGTAGCTCCGGGGGTAGCCCCCAACCGCAGCGGCAGGCCGCCCGAGACCCCGGCGGCACGCGCCGCCACCTGCGCGGACCGCACTGGGTGCGCGGGCACCGAGCGCGCTGGCTAGTTTTATCCCATGGCACGTTCCCGGAATCGTCGTCCACCGACCGCACGGTCGGTCATCCGCCGTGGTCGCGGGGTACGCGGGCCGATGTTGCCGCCCACCGTGCCCGCTTGGCGCACCCGGGGACAGAAGTTCGATCGGCTGGTGCTCGAGGCGTTCGCGCCGCTGGACACGCGCTGGCACGACCGGCTCACCAAGCTCGATATCGCCGTCGACGACGTGCCGAAAATCCGTCCGCTGCACCCCGATTCGGTCACCTGGCCGGACGAGGTGGTCGCCGACGGACCGGTGCCGCTGTCCCGGCTCATCCCGGCCGGTGTCGACCGGCACGGCGCGGCCACCCGCGCGCGGGTGGTGCTGTTCCGCAAACCGCTCGAACTGCGCGCCAGCGACCCCGACGACCTGGTCGACCTGCTGCGCGAGGTGCTGGTCCAGCAGATCGCCACCTACCTCGGCGTGGACCCGGACGTGATCGATCCGGAACCCGAGTAGGAACACACCCAGCCGGCGCCGACGCGGCAACGAATGTCGTTGCGCGACACTCCCCGGCGTGGGCCAGTATTTGCCCGATTCCTGAGCGTGTCTGTCCACATCGGGGCGCCAGGAGGGTTACTCTCATCGGCGTGATCCCCATGCGTCGTTGCTGCCGTCCAGGTTGCAAGAATCCGGCCGTCGCGACGCTCACCTATGTGTACTCGGACTCGACGGCCGTGGTCGGCCCGCTCGCCACCGTCGCCGAACCGCACTCCTGGGATCTCTGCGAAACCCACGGCTCCCGGATCACCGCTCCGAAGGGCTGGGAGATGGTTCGGCACGAGGGCGGATTTTCCTCCAGCACACCGGATGACGACGATCTGACCGCGCTCGCCGAAGCCGTTCGCGAAGCAGGCCTGCGTCGCCGCCCGCCGGAACCGGATCAGCGCGGCTACCGCGACTACGCGCCGCCGCCGCAGCGCACCACCCGCACCGGTCGCCGCGGCCACCTCCGGGTACTGCCCGACCCGCCGTCCTGAACAAACCAGGACCGAGTCAAGCCGTCGCCACGGGGGCACTAGGGTGAAGGGCATGACTGTCGCCCGCTCTGCCGAGTTCGTCAACGCGGTGATCAAGGCATACGACGTTCGCGGTGTGGTCGGCGAACAGATCGATGCCGAATTCGTCAGGGACATCGGCGCTTCGTTCGCCCGGCTGATGCGCGCGGAAGGTGCGCAGCGGGCCGTGATCGGCCATGACATGCGTGAATCCTCCCCCGCGCTGTCGCAGGCCTTCGCCGACGGCGTGCTCGCCCAGGGCCTCGACGTGGTGCACATCGGCCTGGCCTCCACCGATCAGCTGTACTTCGCCTCCGGCCGGCTGGACTGCCCCGGCGCGATGTTCACCGCGAGCCACAACCCGGCCCGCTACAACGGCATCAAGATGTGCCGCGCCAAAGCCCTTCCGGTAGGCCAGGACACGGGCTTGGCCACGATCAAGGACGAGGTCGCCGCGGGCGTGCCCGCCTACGACGGCCCGCACGGCACCGAAACCAAGGTGGACCTGCTCGACGACTACGCGGCGTTCCTGCGCGGCCTGGTCGATCTCGGTGCGGTCCGCCCGCTCACCATCGCGGTGGACGCGGGCAACGGCATGGGCGGGCACACGGTGCCCGCGGTGTTCCGCACGCTGCCGCAGGTGACGATCGTTCCGCTGTACTTCGAACTGGACGGGTCCTTCCCGAACCACGAGGCCAATCCGCTCGACCCCAAGAACCTGGTCGATCTGCAGGATCTGGTGGTCAAGTCGGGCGCCGATATCGGCCTCGCCTTCGACGGCGACGCGGACCGCTGCTTCGTGGTGGACGAGCAGGGCGACCCGGTCTCGCCGTCGGCGATCACCGCGCTGGTCGCCGAGCGCGAACTGGCGAAGGAGCCGGGCGGGGTCATCATCCACAACCTGATCACCTCGCGCGCGGTGCCCGAACTGGTCACCGAACTCGGCGGCACCCCGGTCCGCACCCGGGTCGGCCACTCGTTCATCAAGCAGCAGATGGCCTCGACCGGCGCGGTGTTCGGCGGCGAACATTCGGCGCACTACTACTTCCGCGACTTCTGGGGCGCCGACTCCGGCATGCTCGCCGCGCTGCATGTGCTGGCCGCGCTCGGCGAACAGGACCGGCCGGTGTCGGAACTGATGGCGGCCTACGAAACGTACGCGGCCTCGGGAGAGATCAATTCCACAGTGGCGGACGCGCAGGAGCGGACCTTGGCGGTGGTGGAGGCTTTCGCGAGCCGGACGGTCTCGGTGGACCGGCTCGACGGGGTCACCGTGCAACTCGCCGACGACGCCTGGTTCAATCTGCGCGCGTCCAACACCGAGCCGCTGCTGCGGCTCAACGTCGAGGCCAGATCGCCGGAGGAAGTAGACGCACTCGTGACCGAGATCCTGCGCATCGTCCGGTCCTGACTGGAATAGTGGAATCAGGGCGGATGAAACCACAAGCTCAGGATTCAGCGAACGGGGAAGTAGACGGCTGTACCCGACGCCGAGATCCTGCGCATCGTCCGGTCCTGACTGGAATAGTGGAATCAGGGCGGATGAAATCACAAGCTCAGGATTCAGCGATCGGGGGAGCCGACGGCTCGGCCCGGGACCGGGAACCCGAGCATCGACCGCTCCCGACTGGAATAGTGGAATCACAGGCCCTGGATTCACCCGGCTCGGGCCCGGCGTGGCAGCTGACCCGGGTGGGAGCAAGGGCGGAAACGACTCAGCGCGATGAGGGGAGGTGGGACGCCCGATGATCGCTGGAACACCGGTGCTCGACCTCGACGATGCCGCTTCACTCGAGGCAGCCGATACGGCGGGCGCCCTGCGTTCGGCGGCCTCCGGCGGAGCTCAGGTCCGGGCCACGGCAGCCGCCGTCGGCGAGGACGCCCTGGCCCGCCTCGCCGGTCTGCGACCACGCAGCGTGGTGCTCGTCTCCGGCGCAGGCCGGGCCGCGCGGGCCGCGAGCCTGCTGGTCGCCGCGCTCGGTGACCGCGCGGGTCTGCCCGTGGTGCCGGTCGCCGCGCTGCCGCCCTGGGTCGGTCCGCTCGACGTCGTCCTCGTCACCGGCGACGACGCCGGCGATCCGCGCCTGACCGACGCGGTGGACCGCGCGCTGCGCCGCGGCGCCGAGGTGGTCGTCGCGACCCCCATCGAAGGCCCCATGCGCGCCGTCGCGGCCGGCCGGGCCGCCGTGCTCGCACCCCGGGTGCCGGTGCTGGACCACAACCGGCTGCTGCGGTTCGTCGCGGCGGGCATCGCCGTATTGCAGATCGTCGACCCCGGCCGCAGCGCGACGCTCGTGCCCGACCTCACCGCGCTCGCCGACATCCTCGACGCGGAGGCGCTGCGCGACGGTCCGGCCAACGAGGTCTTCCGTAATCCGGCCAAAACCCTCGCCGCCCGCATGCATCAGCGCGGCGTGGTGCTGACCGGCGACTCCCCCGCCGCGGCCCAACTGGCCGAGCACGGCGCCGAGGTGCTGCTGCAGTCGGCGGGCCGGGTCGCCACCGCGGTGGATCTGGCCGAGGCCGTTGCCGCCAGAGCCCGGATGACCGAGGCCGCAGGCGAATCCGCGCCCGGCTACGACCCGCTCTTCCACGACGAAGAACTCGACGGCCCCGTGCAGGTGGAACGCATGCGGGTGTTCGTGCTCAGCACCGACGCCGACCAATCCGCCGCGCGCCGCCGGATCGCGGTGTTCGGCGGCAGCGAGGCGGGCCTGGTCGACGCCGATCTGGTGAACGCCGATGTCGATCTGCTGCACACCGGCCTCACCGATCCGTCCGTGCCCGCACCGCCCCGCCCCGAGGAACCCGCGCCCGGCGCGGGCGGCGAGGTGGAACAGCTCGCCGTGCTCGCGTTGCGGCTGGAAATGGCCGCCGCATACCTACGGCTGATCGGAACTCGCGGCACCGCGACCGAAAGCCAAGGGCAGTTCGGGGGCAGCTACTAGTGCACGAACTCGTTGGTGCGCTGCGCTCGTACGCCTGGGGCTCGCGCACCGCGCTCGCTCAGTTGTGCGGCCGACCGGTACCGTCCGCCCACCCCGAAGCCGAACTCTGGTTCGGCGCGCATCCCGCCGATCCCGCGCACGTGCGGATCGCGGATCACACCACGTCGCTGCTGGACTACGTCGCGGCCGACCCGATCTGTGAACTCGGCCCCGCCGCCGCGGAATTCGGCGGCAAGCTGCCGTTCCTGCTCAAGATCCTGGCCGCCGAGGAGCCGCTCTCGCTGCAGGCGCATCCGAGTGCGGCGCAGGCGCGGGCGGGCTTCGAGCGGGAGAACCGGACCAACGTGGCGCTGGACTCACCGATGCGCAACTACCGCGACGACAACCACAAGCCCGAACTGGTGGTGGCACTGGACCGGTTCGAGGCGCTGGCCGGTTTCCGCGACCCGCATCGCACCGTGGAGCTGCTGCGCGCGCTGCAGGTGCCGGGCCTGGAGTCCTACGCGAACCTGCTTGCCGCGCAGCCGGACTCGGACGGGCTGCGCACCCTGTTCACCACCTGGATCACGCTGCCGCAGCCGGTGCTGGCCACCCTGCTGCCCGCGGTACTGGACGGCTGTGTGCGATACCTGTCCGGAAAAGGCAAGCGCGAGTTCACCGCCGAAGCCCGCACCGCGCTGGAGCTGGCCGAGGCCTACCCCGGGGACGCGGGCGTGCTCGCGGCGCTGCTGTTGAACCGGCTGACCCTGGAGCCGGGTCAGGGCCTGTTCCTCGCCGCCGGCAATCTGCACGCCTACCTGCGTGGGCTCGGCGTGGAGATCATGGCCAACTCCGACAACGTGTTGCGCGGCGGGCTCACCCCCAAGCATGTCGATGTGCCGGAACTGTTGCGGGTGCTGGATTTCGAGCCGATCGACCTGCCGGTCGTGCTGCCCGAGCCCGCCGGTGACGGCTCGGTGCGCTACGCGACGCCCGCGCCGGAGTTCGCGCTGCGCCGTTTCGATCTCGTCGCCGGTTCCGGCCAGGTGCCGCTCACCGCGGCCGGGCCCGGCATCGTGCTGTGCACCGCCGGTTCGGTCCGCTTGCTGCAGGGCACCACCGAATTGGCGTTGCAGCGCGGTGCCGCGGCATGGATCTCGGCCACCGACACCGACATTCGCGCCCAGGCGCCCGACGGCGACGCGCAGCTGTTCTGCGCGTGCGTCGGCGGGGTGGGCGCCGCGGGTCTGCCCGCCACGCTGACCGGGACCGATCAGCACCGCGGATAAACCCGGGCATCGGGTCTGCGACGGCCGCGACACGCTAAGTTAGCCAGGATCGGGCAATTCGAGAAAGGGCGTCCAGGGCATGTCGGCTGGTGGTGGCAAGAAGGCGATCCTCGCCGCGTTGACGGCGAACGCGGGCATCGCCGTCGCGAAGTTCATCGGTGCGGCGATCACCGGTTCCGCGTCGATGCTCGCCGAAGCGGTGCACTCGGTGGCCGACACGTCCAACCAGGGCCTGCTGCTGCTCGGCCAGCGGCGGGCCGAGCAGGAAGCCGACGAGCTGCATCCGTTCGGTTACGGACGCAACCGCTACTTCTACTCGTTCATCGTGGCGCTGGTGCTGTTCACCATCGGCTCCATCTACGCCGTCTACGAGGGCATCCACAAGATCCAGCATCCGGAGGATCTGACCTCGCCGATCGTCGCGATCGTCATCCTGTTGATCGCCATCGGGCTGGAGACCTACAGCTTCACGACCGCGATCCGGGAATCCAAGCCGCTCAAGGGTAGTGCGAGCTGGTGGCGGTTCATCCGCACGTCGCGCAGCCGGAACTGCCGGTGGTGCTGCTGGAGGACACCGGCGCGCTGGTGGGCCTGATCTTCGCGTTCATCGGCGTCGGGCTGACGATGGTCACCGGCAACCCCGTCTGGGATGGCATCGGCACGCTGGCCATCGGCCTGCTGCTCGGCGTCATCGCCGTCATCCTGATCATCGAGATGCAGAGCCTGCTCATCGGTGAGGGGGCCACGCCGGAGGAAGACCGGCTGATCCGGGAGAACCTGGTCGACGGCACCCGCATCGACCGCGTGATCCACCTCAAGTCCCAATACCTCGGCCCCGAAGAGCTTTTGGTCGCCGCCAAGGTCGGTGCGGCGCCCGGCCTGGATGTCGCCCAGCTCGCCGCGGCCATCGATGACGCCGAGGCCCGCGTCCGCGCCGCGGTGCCCGCCGCCCGCGTCATGTACCTCGAACCGGATCTGTACCGCTCCTGAGCAGTTCCCGCCCCGGTTTCGGGTTCACGCACCCGCTGTGGCGGGCCATATCAGGTGCCGGAACGCGGAACCGGTGCGTGGGTCAGGACCGGACCAGCTCCAGCGGGTCGGTGGTGATGCCGAAGCGCTGCCGCAGCGCGTGCCGGGCGGCGTACACGCCGGACATGCCATGCACACCGGGGCCGGGCGGCGTCGACCCGGAACACAGGTAAACGCCGGGAAGCGGTGTCGCGTAAGGGTTCCAGCCGGCGATCGGACGGAAGGCGAACTGGCGCAGCGTCATCGCGCCCGCCGAGATATCGCCGCCGACGTAATTCGCGTTGTGCGACGGCATCTCGGCCGCGGTGTAGACGTGCTTGGCCAGGATCAGGTCGCGGAAGCCGGGCGCGAAGCGTTCGACCTGCGCGATCACCGTCTCGCTGACGTCCCGCGTGGACCCGTTCGGCACGTGCGCGTAGGTGTAGAAGGTGTGCTGTCCGGCGGGGGCGCGGGACGGATCGACCACACCGGGCTGGATGGACAGCACATAGGGCCGTGCCGCGTGCTGCCCGGCGGCCACTGCGCGTTCGGCGGCCATCGCCTCGGCCCGCGTGCCGATCAGGTGCGCGGTGCCCGCCTGCGCCATCCCGTCCGCCTGCCAGGGCACCGGCCCGGAGAGCGCGAAGTCGACCTTGCACGCGGCGCCACCGTAGCGAAACTTGTTCAGCCGCTGCACATAGCGGTCCGGCAATCGATGTCCGGCGAGCCGGATCAGCTCGGCGGGTGCGAGGTCGAGCAGCACGGCGCGGGCGCTGTCGAACTCGCCGAGCGAGTCGATGCGGGTCTTGGTGTGCACCCGGCCGCCGAGGCGTTCGAGTTCGGCGCTGAGCGCATCGGGAATCGCCTGGCTGCCGCCGCGCGGGATCGCCCAGCCACCGGCGTGCGCCAGGGTGCCGAGCATCAGCCCGGCGCCCGCGGCGGGGATGGCGCGCGGCGGCGTGATGGCGTGTGTGGCCACGCCGGTCAGCAGCGCGGCGGCGGTCTCCTCGTGAAACCTGATGTTCCACAACGGCGTTCCCTGTTCCAGGGTGCGCAGGCCGAAACGGGTCGCGGTGCGCAGATCCTTCGGCAGGCGGCGCAGGTCCGACATCGCCAGGTCGACGACCGAGTCCCAGTTTTCGACCAAGGGCCCGAACAGCTTTCGCCAGGCCTGGCCGTCCCGGCCCAGGCCCGCGGCGGTGCGGTCGAGATCGCGCCACGCGATGCCCGCCGTGCCGCCGTCCATGGGGTGCGCGTAGGACGCCTCCGGGACGAGCAGCTCGACGCCGTGCGCCGCGAGGTCGAACGCGCGAAAGAACGGTGACGCCAACGCCATCGGATGCGCGCCGGCACAGATGTCGTGCCAGAAGCCCGGCAGGGTCAGTTCCGCCGTGCGCGATCCGCCGCCCGCGACGTCCTCCGCCTCGTACACCTCCACCGTGAGCCCGGCTTTCGCCAGGATCACCGCGGCGGCGAGTCCGTTGGGTCCGGAGCCGACTACCACAACATCAGGCATACCTCCCACGCTACCGGCCCGGGAATCGGGCGCACGGAATCGTGTTCCGGCACACCGTTGCACTCGGCTACGCCGAATCGGCGCCCACCGCGCTCAGCCATTCCGCGACGAGGATCTCGAGCCGCTGGTCCCGCAGCTCCGGCCGCAGCCGGTGGCCGCGATCCAGCGTCGCCAGACCGTGGATCGCGCTCCAGGCCACCTCGGTGCGGGCGCCGAGTTCGGCCTCGCCGACGAACGGGCGGAACATCGCCTCCAGTTCGGCGAACGCGTCCTTGAGCGGCTGCGGGGCGTCCAGGCCGAAGACCAGATCGATGTTCATCGAGAACATGGCGTCGTAGCGGGCCGGGTGGGCGGCCGCGAAATCCAGGTACGCGCGGGCCACCCGGGCCATCGCGTCGGCGGGGCCCGCGGCGGCGGCATGGGCGCGGCGCATCTCGCCGGTCAGGTCGATGATGCCCTGCTCGGCGACCGCGGCCACGATCGCCGACTTGCCCGCGAAGTGGCTGTATAGGACGGGCTGGCTGTATTCGATGCGTTCGGCCAGCTTGCGCACCGTCACCGCCTCCCAGCCCTGTGTTTCCGCCAGCTCGCGCGCGGTGTCGATGATCCGCTGATGGCGTTCGGCTCTTTCACGTTCCTTGCGCGTCTGGGGGCTCACGAAAGAAATCCTAGCAGTGCTAGACAAAGCGGACCGCGATGTCTTATCGTCGCTCCATAACCTAGCGCCGCTAGAATTCAGAGCATCACCAAGGAGTCACCCGCCATGACCATCTCCCGCATCGCCACCGCGTTCTCGCTCGCCGGCGCGGCGTTCATCCTCTACATCGGGATCAGCTACCTGTTCACGCCCGACGTCATCGCCCCCGGCTTCGGCCTGCCCGCCTGGCCCGACGGCGAGGAGGCCGCGTTCCTGAACCTGAAAGGCGTGCGCGACACCGTGTTCGGCGTGCTCATCCTGGTGCTGCTCGCCATGAAACAGCGTTACGCGCTCGGCATCGTCACGCTGGTCGTCGCCCTGGTCCCGGTCGGCGACATGCTCACCGTGCTCCGCTGGCACGGTTCCACGGCGGCGGCCTTCGGCATCCACGGTCTCACCGCCGTCTTCGTCGCGGCCACCGGCGCGCTGCTGTTGCGTGAGCACCGGCTCGCGCACCGCTCGGCCCCGGCGCGCGCACTCGTCAACGCCTGACCCCGAGCACAACAGCCCGGTACCGCGCGGTGCCGGGCTGTTGTGCTCGCGCAGAACATCATTCGCCGCCCTGGTGACCAGCACCACAATCCACGGCCCGGCGATGAATTCCGCAGACCTCCCCCGTCCATACCTTCGAGCACCGCACGAGCCCAGGAGAGACCATGGCAACCAAGCCGCACGGCCCCGCGTCCTACTTCCCCTCGATCGAAGCCAAATACGGCCGCACCATCGACGAGTGGCTGAGCACCATCCGCGATTCCGGCATCACCGCACACAAGGCCCTGGTCGAATGGCTGAAGTCGGAGCACGCCATGGGCCACGGCCACGCCACCGCGCTCGCCCAGTACCACCTCAATCCGGCGAAGTGGGCCTCCTGAACCCACCCCCGAACAGCGCGAAGGGCCCGCAGATCCTGCGGGCCCTTCGTGTTCCACAGTGCAGCTATGCGCGAACCAGGTCCTTGGTGTCGGGCTCCTGCTGCGGCTGCGCGCCGTGGTCGTTATCGACCATGGTCTGTTCATCGAACGGCAGCTTGCGGTCGAGTACCTCACGCACGCGATCGTTGTCGATGGTCTTGGTCCAGGTACCGATGAGCACGGTGGCCACGGCATTACCGGAGAAATTGGTGAGGGCACGAGCCTCGGACATGAAGCGGTCGATGCCGACGATCAAACCGACGCCGTCCAGCAGTTCGGGCCGATGGCTCTGCAACCCGCCGGCCAGCGTCGCCAGCCCCGCGCCGGTGACGCCGGCGGCGCCCTTCGAGGCGATGATCATGAACAGCAGCAGGCCGATCTGCTCGCCGATGCTGAGCGGTTTGCCCATCGCGTCGGCGATGAAAATAGAGGCCATGGTCAGGTAGATTGCAGTGCCATCCAAATTGAACGAATACCCGGTCGGCACAACCACACCCACGGTCGTCCGCTCGACGCCCATGTGTTCCATTTTCGCGATCAGCCGAGGCAGCGCGGATTCGGAGGACGACGTCGCGACGATCAGCAGGTACTCACGCGCCAAGTAGCGGACCAGTTTCAGCACCGATACCCGCGACACCGACCACAGCACGACGCCGAGCACACCGAAGACGAACACCAAACAGGTCAGGTAGAACGCGATCATCAACGTGCCCAACTTCACCACGGCGTCGAGCCCGGTCTTGCCGACCACGTTGGCGATCGCGCCGAACGCGCCGATCGGCGCCAGCCACAGGATCATCACCAGGATGCGGAACACCAGCTTCTGCAGCAGCCCGATGCCGCGCAGGATCGGCTCGCCGGTCTTGCCCATGGCCTGCAGGGCGAAGCCGACCAGCACCGCAACGAACAGCGCCTGCAGCACATTGCCGTCGGTCAACGAGGACAGCAGCGATTTCGGCACAATGCCGCTGATGAATTCCCAGGTGCCACCGGCCTTTTCGGCCGCCTTCACCGAATCCTGGCCCGCCTTCGCCGTCTTGTCGATATCCAAACCGGTGCCCGGCTGCAGCAGATTGCCGACGACCAGCCCGATGCCGAGCGCGAAGGTCGACATCACCAGGAAGTACCCGATGGCGAGCCCGCCGACCTTGCCCACCGTGGCCGCGGTCCGGATGGAACCGATGCCGAGCACGATGGTGCAGAAGATGACCGGCGCGATCATCATCTTGATCAGGTTCACGAAGATGCTGCCGAGCGGAGCAACAGCCACCCCGAAGCTGGGTGCCAGCCAACCGACGAGAACGCCCGCGACGACCGCCACGATGACGGCCAGGTACAGCCAGTGGGTGCGGTCGCGCTTCTTCGGTGCTGCTTGTGGTGTTGCTTCTGTCATGCGATTGGTGTCCTCCGAGGTGGTGCCGACGTGAGGTGCCTCACGACCCCCAGGCAGAATGATGGCCGTGCAGGTGACACCGGTCACGGTTTGGTGCATTACGTTCAGCGGCGGAAGGCAGTAATTGAGACGCGGTCGGCTATCCCTGGCCGGTCAGGCCTTCGCGCTGCAGCTGATCGTGTTGACCCTGATGGTCATCGTCGGCGCGGTGCTCGCGGTCGTCGACGCGCGCCATCACAGCGACGTGACCACCACCCGCGAGGTGAGGGATGTCGCGGTGAGCATCGCTGAGGCACCGTCCACGCTCTCCGCCGTCTACACCACCGACCCGCCCCGGTTACTGCAGCCGGTCACCGAGCGGATCCGGCGGGCGACCGGAATGGACTTCATCGTGGTGATGGCGCCGGACCGGACGCGGTACACCCACACCAACCCGGACATGATCGGCAAGCCGTTCAGCGGGAACATCGATCGCGCGCTGGCCGGGGAGACCTTCACCGAGACGTTCACCGGCACACTGGGCCCCTCGATCCGCGCGGTGGCGCCGGTCTACGACGGCAACCGGGTGGTCGCGCTGGTGTCGGCCGGGGTGACCCGGGCCAAGATCGGCGATCAGGTCGCCACGCAGCTGCCGCTGATCCTCGGCGTCGCCGCGGCGGGGCTGATCGTCGCGGGCAGCGGGTCCTTTCTGCTGAGCCGCAGGCTGCGCAGGCAGACCCACGGACTCGCGCCCGCGGAACTGCGCGCACTCTACGAACAGCACGACGCCGTACTGCACTCGATCCACGAGGGCCTCGTGGTGTTCGGCATGGCGGGCGAACGCGCCGAGGTGGTGAACGACCAGGCCCGTGAGCTGCTCGGGCTGCCGGAGGGCGAGGTACGCCGCGGCGACCTGCCGGTCTCCATGCAGCAGATGAGCTGGGGCGTGGTGCGCGACGAGATGCACGTGACCGGGGACCGCATCCTGCTCATCAACCAGGACATCGTCACCTGGGAGGGCAGGCCGATCGGCACCGTGATGACGATCCGCGATCACACCGAATTGCGGGAGGTGATGGGCGAACTCGATTCGGTGCGCAGTTTCGCCGAATCGCTGCACGCGCAGGCGCACGAATCGGCCAACCGGCTGCACACCGTGGTCACCATGGTGGAGCTCGGCCGCTACCGCGAGGCCGTCGCGTTCGCCACCTCGGAACTCGAACTCTCCCAGACCCTCATCGACCGGCTGTTCGCCGCGGTGGGCGCACCCGCGCTGGCCGCGCTGCTGCTCGGCAAGGTGAACCAGGCCAACGAGCGCAGCATCGAATTGACCGTCACCGAGGAGACCGCGCTCGACTCGATCGAGCCGCTCTCGCCGCAGGAAATGGTCACCCTGGTCGGCAACCTGACCGACAACGCCATCGACGCGGCCGCGGAGAGTCCGAACGGCTGGGTGGAAGTCACCCTGCGGCAACAAGATTCGGCACTGTACCTGCGGGTCGCGGACAGCGGCCCCGGCATGTCCGAGGAGATATTCAACCGCGCGTCCCAGCGCGGCTATTCGACCAAGGCCGACCATCACGGACTCGGCCTCGCGCTGGTGCACCGCCTGGTGGCCCGGCACGGGGGGACCATTCGTACCGACCTAGATCCGGAAAGCGCGGTTACCGTGACGATTCCGCGAAAGGACGCACAGTGATCCGAGTGCTGATCGTCGAGGACGAGCCCCTCATCGCCGAGGCGCACCGCGCCTACGTCGACCGCATCGAGGGCTTCGTCCCCGTGGGTGTGGCGCACACCGGCCGCGAGGCGATGCGGGCCGCCGCCGACAACGCGGCCGAGGGCACCCCGATCGACCTGGTGCTCATGGACATCGGCCTACCCGACGCGAGCGGCCTCGATGTCGCGGCGGCGCTGACCGGCCTCGCGCCGCGTCCGGACGTCATCGCCATCACCTCCGCTCGCGACCTCGCGATGGTGCGCACCGCGGTATCGCACGGCGTGGTGCTGTATCTGCTGAAACCGTTCACCTTCGCGGCCTTTCGCGACAAGCTGGACCGCTACCGGGAATTCCGCACCGCGCTGCCCGCCGGCGAGACCGCGGTGTCCCAGCACGACATCGACCGCGCCCTCAGCGCCCTGCGCACCCCGGACCAGCGCGCGACCACGCCCAAAGGCGTTGCGCCGCAGACACTCGACGAGATCTCCCGGACCGTGCGCGCGGCCCCGGAGGGCATCACCGCCGCGGACACCGCGACCACCATCGGCGTCTCCCGCATCACCGCGTGGCGCTACCTGGAGAAGCTCGCCGACGACGGCCTGGTGACCCGCCGCTCCGACTACGGCCGCGCGGGCCGCCCCAAGACCCGCTACGTCTGGAAATCCAAGACCTGAACGGGGTTTCGCCGACGAGACCGGCGCGACGTGCCTGCTCGATCGGCCTCAGACCGTCGCGGGTTCCGTGGCGGAAACGCTGCGGCCGAGGCGAACCGGCAGCTGCTCGTAGCCGTGCAGCGTGAACAGCTCCCTGCGCTGCGGCGTGCCGTCCAGCCGCAGGTCGGGAAAGCGTTCGAACAGGGCGCGCAGGGCGTGCACGCCTTCCATCCTGGCCAGGCTCGCGCCGAGACAGACGTGGATGCCGCTGCTGAAGGTCAAGTGCTCCTTGGCATTCGGCCTGCCGACATCGAAGCGCTGCGGTTCGGTGAACATCGCGGGATCGCGGTTCGCGCCCGCGAGCGAGAGCACGATGGTCTCGCCCGCCCGGATCGGCACGCCGCCGACCTCGGCGTCGCGCACCGCGGTGCGGGCGGTGGTCTGCACCGGGGCGTCGAAGCGCAGCACCTCTTCGACGGCGTTGGGCCACAGCTGCGGCTCCTCGCGCAGCCGTGCCAGCTGGTCCGGGTGGGCGATCAACTGGACCACGCCGTTGCCGATGAGGTTGACCGTGGTCTCGAAGCCCGCGCCCATCAGCAGGCTCGCGGTGGCCTTGAGTTCCAGGTTGTTCAGTTCGCCCGCGCTCACCAGCGCGCTCAGGATGTCGTCACCGGGCGTGCGGCGCAGCCGGGCGATGTGCTCGTCGAGGTAGCTGTTCATCACCTCCATCGCCGCCATCGCGCGCCGGTGCGCGCGCCAGGAGATGCCGAGGTCGAGCAGCGGGGTCGTCAGATCGCCCCAGCGCAGGAACAGTTCCCGGTCCTTGTCGGGGAAGCCGAGCATCTCGGAGATGATCGCGATCGGCACCTGCGCGGCGTACGCGCTGATCAGGTCGGCGGACCCGCCGGAGGGCAGCGTCGCGAGCAGCTCCGTGGTGACCGTCTCGACCCGCTCGCGCAGCCTGGCGATGGCGCGCGGGGTGAACGCGGAGGCCACCGGTTTGCGCATCCGGGTGTGTTCCGGCGGGTCGATCACCAGCATCGAGGGCGGCTCCACCGGGTTCGGCGGCAGCGGGAAATACTTGGCCAGCTTCTGGATCGGGCCGGGGATGTCGAAGTTCTCGGTGGTGCGCACGCCGAATCGGCTGTCGCGCAGGACGCCTCGGCACAGCTCGTAGTCGAAGGTGGCCCAGGACAGCGCGGTGCGGATGATCCGGCCCTCGCCGCGCAGTTGCTCGATCAGCGGATACGGATTGCCGAAGCCGGTGGGCCCGCCGAGCAGTTCGGCGAACGGCTCGCCGCGTTTGGCCTGCCTGCGTAGCACCAGGCGGGGCGCGCCCTGCACGGACAACCAGCGGAACCAATACTGCGGCTTCATAGTTCACCAACTCCGTCGTTGTGCCTGATGACCACCGTACGGAACCCGGTCAGAATGTGGAACGTGCTCCAGTCGGACTTCGACCTATACCGCGGTAGGAGTCCGTCGACCGCAGAGCGCCAGATCCCGCAGAACCAAACCAAAGTACTGCGCCCACCCGGCGCCGCGCACCGGTCCGGCCGAATCCGGTGCTCGCCGGGCTCACCCGCGCTGCGCGGTGACCTTCTCCGATTCGATGCGCCGCTCGCGCAGCGCCGGATCGGGATTGGCGACCTGGACCAGGCTCGCGCCCGCGGCCAGTACGGCGACGAAACCGTCGATCAGCTCGGCGGGGGTGTCCCACGACGTGCTGGACAGCACCCGGTCGCCTTCGGAAATGCCTTGGCGCATAGCGGATTTCTTCGCCTCGGCGAGGACCTCCGGGACGGTCATGCCGTCGAGCGCCGCGCCCGCGCCCGCGGGCCGGAACTGGTCGCCGTGCACGCGTACCGAGGTGGCGAAGTCGGTCACGCCGATCGGGAGATCGCGCACCGGGGCGCCGAGCGCGTCCAGCGACAGCGCCGCGACCTCGGCGACCTGCTGGGTGTCGTCGAGCCGGTCGGGCGTCACCAGGGCGAGTTCGGCGTCGTCGTCGGGCCGCAGCACCACCTCGGTACCCGCCCACCAGCAACCGAGCAGCACGGCGGCGGTCTGCCAGTGCGCGGGCAGCAGCACCGCGATCCGGGCGCCGGGGCTGAGCCCGAATTCGTCCCTGATCAGGTTGGCCGTCTTGGCGGCCCAGTTCGCCAGGGTCAGCCCGGACAGTTCGATCCGGGCGCCGGTGGCGTCGTCGTAGTAGGTGACGCGCGGGCCGGCCGGCTCACGCTCGAGAATCGGGTCGAGCACCCGCTCGGTCAGGGTGAGCGACTCTTGGAATTCACGCATCGACTGATTCACGCCTGTCTAGTTCACGCATTTCGGTCCGTTCTGGCCTGCGTCGATCGGTGGGGCGGGCGGGACTGGCGTGGCGGTGGCGCTCGACGTTCCGGAGAAGTCGAACATGCTCCCAGCCGCCGAGCCCGGACCAGAATAGTCGTTCGCCAGCACGACGCTCACCGAATCCGGGGACAGGGTGGAGTCGGTGAGCACCGGCAGGCCGCCGAGCGCCTTCGCCACCGCCTTGGCCTTGGCGTCGCCGGTGTTCGCGGCGAGCACCCGGCTGCCCGTCACGTTCGGGCCGGTGTAATTGCCCACCAGCCCCTCGTGAAAGCCCTTGCCGGTCAACGCCTGTGCCACCTTGCCCGCCAGGCCGCCGATACCGCTGGCGTTGTACACGCTGACGGTCACCGTGGCCGGATCCAGGGCGGGCTCGGCGGCCGTCTCGTCGGCCTTGCCGTCGACCAGCGACGACACATACGACTTGACCGCGGCGGGATCGACCCGCACCACCGATTCGCCGCCCGAGGTCATGTAGTTCAGATCGGTGACCGGAATGGTCTCGAACTTCACCTGACCGCCCGAAAGATCTTGCAACTGCTGCAGGAACGCGAGCACGTCCCAGTCGTCGTCGAGCACCACCGTGCGCCCGACGGCGTCGCTGAGCTGCTTCATCCGTCCCGGATTGCTGAGGGTCTTCGCGCTGAGCACCTGCCCGACGAGCTGGGCCATGAACACCTGCTGGCGCACGATCCGGTCCAGGTCGCCGCGCGGCAGATTGTGCCGCTGCCGCACGAAGCTCAACGCCGCGGGACCGTCCAGGCGCTGGCGCCCGGCCGGGAAGTCGGCACCCGACATCCACTCGTCGACCGGGTTGTTCAAGCACACCTCGACGCCGCCGACGGCATCGGTGAGCAGCACGAAACCGAGCAGGCTCACCTCGGCGTAGTGGTCGACGCTGATGCCGGTGAGATTGGCGACGGACTTGATCAGCGCCTGGCGGCCCGCCTTGGTGGACTGCTTGTCCGCCTCGTCCTCCGCGACGCCCTGGTTGATCAGCTTCAGCCGCTGGGTCTCCTTGGTGGCGCCGTAGGCCGAATTGATCTTGCCCTTGCCCAGATCGGGGATGTCGACGTAGGAGTCGCGCGGGATCGAGATCGCGGTCGCGGAGCGTCCGTCGTTCGGCACCCGGATCAGCACGATGGTGTCGGTGTTCGTGCCCACCTCGTCGCCCGCGTGCAGCATCGCGCGTTCCCGGTCGCTGAGCGGATTGCCGTGCGCGTCGGTGCGACTGTCCACGCCGACGAGCAGGATGTCCACGGCGCCGTCCCGGCCGCCGCCGAGTCCGAGCCCGCCGATGCGCTCGATATTGGAGATCAGACTGTCGACGCTGTGCCAGGCGAAACCGGTGATGACGAACACCACGACGGCGACCGCCGCGGCCAGCGCGCGCAGCGGACCACCGGCGGGCAGCGGCGATTCAGCGCCGCGCGGCCGGGTCACCGTGCACCTTCCGCGCCGCGGCTAACCTGCAACCTCTCGACAACTCGACATCCTTTCGACACGCTCTGGGTCTGCTTCCGCCACGCGGTGTGCTCGACCACCCCACCTTTCCATAACCCCCGCAACCATTTGGCAAACATCGCCGCGCCACGCACGCGAGTCGGGGGCGCCTGTTCGAAGGCTAACGAATCCCGCCGGTCCGACCGGCAATCCGCAGGTGTGGCGGCGTGCCCCTGCCCGCGTGCCAGACTTGACAACTGTGACGACCTCGACACCGCCCGGCCCCGTCGCACCCGCGAGTCTGGTCGTGACAGGAGCCCGCGGACAGCTCGGGCGGGAATTGCTCCGGCTCGCACCCGGCGCCCGCGGCCTGAGCCGCGCCGATCTGGACATCACCGACCCGGACGCGGTCGCCGCCGCGCTCCCGCCGGGGTCGGTGGTGCTCAACTGCGCCGCCTACACCGCGGTCGATCAGGCCGAGACCGAGGTCGCCGCGGCGTTCGCGGGCAACGAGACCGGACCGGCCGTGCTCGCGGCCGCCTGCGCCAGGGCCGAGGCGCGGCTGATCCACGTCTCCACCGACTACGTTTTCGCGGGGACCGGCGAGCGCCCCTACGAGACGACCGACCCGACCGGGCCGGTCACGGTCTACGGACAGTCCAAACTCGCGGGTGAGAAGGCCGTGCTGACGCTCGCGCCGCAGGCGCACGTGGTGCGCACCGCCTGGGTATACACCGGGCACGGAAGCGATTTCGTCGCCACCATGCGGCGGCTGGAACGCGAACGCGACACCGTCGACGTGGTGGACGACCAACTCGGATCCCCCACCTACGCCGCCGATCTCGCCGCCGCGCTGCTGGAACTGGCCGGACGGCCCGACGCCCCGCGCCTGTTGCACGCCACCAACGCCGGACAGGCCAGCTGGTTCGAGCTCGCGCGCGCGGTGTTCGCGGCGGTGGGCGCCGACCCGGCCCGGGTGCGCCCGTGCGATTCGTCGGCGTATCCGAGACCCGCACGGCGCCCGCCATATTCGGTGTTGTCGCCGCGCGCCTGGCACGACGCGGGGCTCACCCCGTTGCGTCCTTGGCGAGCCGCGCTGGACGAGGCGCTGTCCCGCTCGTCCGATGGACTGGGTCCGGCCGCGACCACTAGGCTCAGCGGCCGTGAGTGATTCCGATTCCGCCAGCGCGGGCCTGGCCGTCGTCACGGTGACCTATTCACCCGGCGAACACCTCGAGCACTTCATCACCACGCTCGCCGACGCCACGACCGAGAAGCCACAGGTGATCCTCGCCGACAACGGCTCCACCGACGGAGTGCCGGAGCTGGTCGCCGAGGCCAACTCGCACGTGCGACTGCTACGCACCGGCGGCAACATCGGCTACGGCGGCGCGATCAACCGCGCCGTCGCCGAGATCGATCCGGCCATCGAATTCATCGTGATCGCCAACCCCGACATCCGCTGGGGCACCGACGCCATCGACCAGTTGCTCGCGGCCGCGCAGCGCTGGCCGCGGGCCGGCGCGGTGGGCCCGCTGGTGCTGGAACCGGACGGCAGCGTCTACCCGTCGGCGCGCCGGGTGCCCGGACTGCTCGACGGCGCGGGGCACGCGATCCTCGGCACGGTGTGGAAGACGAACCCGTGGACCCGTCGTTACCGGCAGGAGAACGAGGAGATCTCCGAGCGTGCGGTCGGCTGGCTGTCCGGCTCCTGCCTGCTGGTGCGGCGCGCGGCCTTCGATTCGATCGACGGTTTCGACTCGCGCTACTTCATGTACATGGAGGACGTCGACTTCGGCGACCGGATGGGCAAGGCGGGCTGGCACAACGTGTTCGTGCCCTCGGCCGAGGTCACCCACGCCAAGGGGCACGCCGCGGGACGGCACCCGGAGAAGATGCTGCCCGCCCACCACGCCAGCGCCTACCGCTTCCAGGCCGACCGGCACCCGCACTGGTGGCAGCTGCCGCTGCGGCTGGCGCTGCGCGCCGGACTTGCGGTGCGCTCCCGGATTGCGGTTCGATCGGCGCTGCGCCAACAGGCGCGGGAAGCGGGCCACCCGGTCTAGAGCGCGCGAAACGGGTATACCGATACCGGGCAGCTGAGCGGCAGACCTGGGAAAACTCATCGATTCGGCGGTTGCTGAGCGACAATGGCGCAGGGCCGTCGTGCACGGCGGCCCGGTGCACCTCAGGCGGGCCGAACCTCGGCGCGCGCAATATTCGATCCACTGTGAACAGGGGACCTTGAATGGCAGGAAATGCAGGCACCGACGCCGTGATCCTGGTGGGCGGGCAGGGGACGCGGCTGCGCCCGCTGACCCTCTCGGCACCGAAGCCGATGCTGCCGACGGCCGGGCTGCCGTTCCTGACGCATCTGCTCGCCCGCATCGCGGACGCAGGCATCACCCACGTCGTGCTCGGCACCTCGTTCAAGGCGGAGGTGTTCGAGGAGCATTTCGGTGACGGCGCCGAGCTCGGCCTCGACATCGAATACGTCACCGAGACCGAGCCGCTCGGCACCGGCGGCGGCATCCGCAACGTGCTGCCCAAGCTGCGCGCCGACACCGTGATGGTGTTCAACGGCGACGTGCTCGGCGGCACCGAACTCGGCGCGGTGCTCGACACGCACGAGTCCACCGATGCCGACGTGACGCTGCACCTGGTCCGGGTCAGTGATCCGCGCGCCTTCGGCTGTGTGCCGACCGACGCGGACGGCCGGGTCACCGCGTTCCTGGAGAAGACGCAGGATCCGCCGACCGATCAGATCAACGCGGGCTGCTACGTCTTCCGGCGCGAATACATCGAGAAGATCCCGTCCGGACGCCCGGTGTCGGTGGAGCGCGAGGTGTTCCCGTCGTTGCTCGCCGAGGGCGCGCGCGTGCAGGGGCACGTCGACTCCTCCTACTGGCGCGATATGGGCACCCCCGAGGACTTCGTGCGCGGCTCCGCCGATCTGGTCCGCGGTATCGCCCCGTCGCCCGCGCTGCCCGGCCAGCGCGGCGAATCGCTCGTCCACCCGGGCGCGGGCGTCGCACCGGGCGCGCTGCTCATCGGGGGCACCGTCGTCGGTCGCGGGGCCGAGGTCGGCGCGGGCGCCCGGCTCGACGGCGCGGTCATCTTCGACGGCGCGGTCATCGAAGCGGGGGCGACGGTCGAGCGCTCGATCATCGGCTTCGGCGCCCGGATCGGTCCGCGCGCGCTGGTGCGCGACGGCGTCATCGGCGACGGCGCGCAGGTGGGTGCCCGCTGCGAGCTACTACGCGGCGCCCGGGTCTGGCCTGGCGTCGAGATTCCCGACGGCGGTATCCGCTTCTCCACCGACGTCTGAGCGTCCGCCGGCCCGAAAAGCTACCGGGCGAACCGCCTTCCGCGGCGACGACCGGTCTGGCAGGGTGCAGCGCGGGGTCTCGTGGCGCGCGCCGCGGGATCACCGCGTGTGCGCACTGTTCACCGATCGCAAGAGCCGAGGAGAGATTTCGATGAGGAAATTCGCCCCCCGCGTGCTGGCCGCCGCCGTATTCGCGGGCTGTGCAATAGGATTCGCGCCGTCCGCCGTGGCGGCGCCCTCGATCTACGAACCGAGCATCACCCCGTGCAGCCACCTGTTCAGCACGCCGCTGGAATTCGGCCGCCCGGGCACGAGCACGTATTGGAGCCCGTTCGGCACCGCCGACATCGTCTGTTATGACGCGGGTTCCCTCGGCGTGAGCTACTACCAGCGCGATCCCGGCGGCCAATGGCACGCCATGAACCAGCTGATCCCGGGCAATTACTTCATCAACGTGTTCGGGTACAGCCAGTTGCCCGCGTAGCGGGCGAACTCAGCTGAAGCCGACGGCCTGTTCGCCCCACGCGGTGTGCAGGTCGCGGTCCGGGTTGTCGACCACCCGGTCGACGGTGTCGATCAGCAGCGTGGTCCGCGTCGACGGACGGTACGGCGGCCAATGCTTGGAACCGTCGAGCGCGGCCGGGACGCCGTGCGTGGCGAACGCGAGCCAGCGCCGCATCATCCGCCCCGACACCTCCATGGCCACCTTGCGACCACCGAGCCAGAACGTCGGATCATGATTGAACGAGCCGAAATTGCCGAACACATAAGGCAATTCGGTGGCGTGCCCGGCACCGACCCGGGCCGCGCGCAGCATCGGCGTCGCATGATCGAACCGGTACATCCAGGTCGGCGAGTGCTGGGCGTGCGCGTCGGCGACCCAGTGCGCCGGCATCCGGAACGCGGCGTCGCCGGACATGGCCAGCGCGCCCCGGGTCTTGTCGAGATCGGGGTAGGCCGAGGTGATCTCGGCGATCCGCTCGTGTGACCATTCGGGGTGAGCGGCCGCCACGTCGTTGAGCATCGCGTTCACCGCGTCCGGGGTCACCGGCATGATCGGCGAGCGGAACACCCGGAACAGCGATGCCTCGTCCTTGTTGGTGCCGATCATCAGCGGCACCCGATGCGAGCGGCCGTGCTGGAACCGATCGATCGGGTAGGTCGGTAGCAGGTCGCCGTCCACCACCGGCGCCGCGGCCAGCCGGCCCGGCTCCTTCAGCGGAATCTCGTCCAGCAGGATCCCCGCCACCTCGACGATCTTCTCGATCGGCCAGTCGAGCAGTTCTACCGCGCGCGAGGCGGGCAGCTCCAGCAGTTCCAGGAAGCGCCGGGCCACCCCGGCCGCGCGATCCTTGCCGAACACCGTGGTCGCGGGCGGGCTCTGCACGATCGCCTTGTGGAACAGCCCGGCCGCGCTCGGTGAGGTGAGCAATGCCGTGACACAGCCCGCGCCGGAGGATTCGCCGAACAGCGTGACGTTGCCCGGGTCGCCACCGAACGCGGCGATGTTGTCGCGCACCCAGGCCAACGCGGCGATCTGATCGTGCAGACCGAGATTCGGGGTGAACGGACCGGGCAGCGAGGACAGATCGAGGAAGCCGAGCGCACCGAGCCGATAGTTGACCGTGACCACCACGACGTCACCGGTCTCGGCGAGTTTGCGGCCGTCGTAGATGCCCTGGGCCGCGGTGCCGAGGCAGTAGGCGCCGCCGTGCAGCCAGACCAGGACCGGGCGCGGTTCACCCGAATCGAACGGCTCGATCGCCTCGCCGTCCGCGCGCCGGGGCGCCCACACGTTCAGCCACAGGCAGTCCTCGCCCATCCGCAGGTCCGAATCGACCGGGACCATATTGCCCATGGTCTGCGGTGCGATCTCACCGAACGCGGCGCAGTCGCGGATACCGTCCCAGCTCGGCGCGGGCAGCGGCGGCCGGAAGCGGTCGGCCCCGCTCGGCGCGGCGGCGTAGGGGATGCTGCGCCAGTAGGCGACCGGTCCGTCCCAGCGTCCGCGCACTTTTCCCGCGGCCGTGGCGACCACTGGCTCGGCGCCGCGCACCTCCCAGTCCGGTGCTGTCTCGAACTGTGTGCCCATGTTCGCACCTCCCACCAGCGACCCGTTGGTGTGCTGCCGGTTTGCTCCAGCGGGTCCCGCACCTCGTGATCTCTTCTTCGAGAGTACGTCCATCCTGACGGTGTAAACGTGCGACGCACCATTATGAGACCGTGGCGGTACGCTTTACCGATGCCGAGTTACAGCTATCGGTGCCGCAGTTGCGGGGACACCTTCGAGATGAACCGCCCGATGGCGGAGTCGTCGGCGCCGGCGTCCTGCCCGAGCGGCCACGCCGACACAGTCAAGCTGCTGACCACATTTGGCACGGTCAGCCGGGGTGGCGCGGCGGCGACGCCGAGTCCGGCGCCGGGGCCGTCCGGCGGCTGCTGCGGCGGCGGTTGCTGCGCCTGAACCCGGCGCGGCGGCGGTTCAGTCGCGGCGATCGGCGTGGCCGAGATCACGTTCGGGCGCGACCCGATCGCGTACCCGTTGCTTGAGCACCGCGATATCGGGAAAACCGCCGTCCGCCTTGCGTTCCCACACCTGAGCGTCGTCGACGGTGATCCGGAAGACCCCGCCGGTGCCCGGAACCAGCGCCACCTCACCGAGTTCGGCCGCGAAGGTGGTCAGCAGTTCCTGCGCCATCCAACTGGCACGCAGCAACCAGCGGCACTGGGTGCAGTATTCGATCGCGACACGCGGCATGCCGGTCACCGTACCCTCAGGCCTCGATCTCGCCGTCCAGGTAGACCCAGGCCCCGTCGGCGCGCAGGAACCGGCTCACCTCGTGCAGCGAGCCGCGGGTGCCGTCCGCGCGGTAGTGCGCGACGAACTCGACCAGCCCGGACTCGTCGAACAGTCCGCCGTCCGCGGTGCGCAGGATCTCCAGGAACAGCCACCGCTGCCCCGGATCCAGGTCCACCTCCGCCGGCCGGGTCCGCGGATGCCATGACTGCTTCAGATATTCGGTGTCTCCCACCGCGAATGCGGTGTAGCGCGAACGCATCAACGCCTCGGCGGTCGCCGCCGCACGTTTCCCGTTCAGCACCGGCCCGCAGCAGTCGTCGAAGGCTTCGCCTCGGCCACACGGACACATCCGCGTCCCACTCATCCCTTGATTCTCGCGCGTCACCCTGATCACAGCTCACCCCGGGGTGGCCTCGACGCGGACGCACCGGCCGCGGCCAGGTCGGCGGCGAGCGCCACGGTCTGTTCACGCCAGCGGCGCAGATCGGTGACGCTCGGGGCGAGTTCGTAATCGTGGTGGTGCGCGGCGCGCGACAGCGCGGCCCACAGCACACCCACCCGGGCCGCCACCTCCGGTCCGGCGAAGGCCCGCAACGCGATCAGCTGGGCGCGCATCGGACAGCGCATCAGGGCGGGCGCCGCCCGGGCCCACAGCTCGTCCACGGACTGTTCCAACGCGATACGCAAGATCCACGCGGTGGCCCGCGACCACAGTCCGCCCGCGTCGGTGACTGCGCCGGAAAGCAGCTTGTCGACGGTGTCCAGTCGCTCGGCCACCGACGGCCGCGGCCTCGGCTTCGGTTGTCCCGGTTTGCCATTGCGGCGCGGGCCCCGCCGCGGGCCGCGCGGGGTGCGCCGCTCGGTCATCGGCACGCCCCCGTCATCGAGCCAGCCAGGCGACGAAACGTTCGGTCTCGGTGATCAATTCGCGCATGCTGCGGCCGATCGGCACGTGCGCGCCCGCGGTGGCGTCGCGCAGCGCCTCGACCACCCACTTGCCTTCGCGGGCGACGAGATGCTTGTTGAGATCGTCCACCTTGCCGCCGACCCCCATCACCGCGAGCGCGACCTTCGCCCGGGTGGAGTGGGCGGAGTCGATGTAGCGCTCCACTTCCCGGTGGTTCATGCCGTCGGCGAGCAGGGTGCGCCGGGCCCGGGACAGGCTGGCCGCCTCCACCGCCGACCGGCAGCAGGTGGCGACGAGTTCGTCGGCGATGGCCTGCGGCAGCTGCGGGGTGCGCACGAGCGCGCGGGCATCGTCGAGATAGCGGCGGACCGGATCGCTGGACACGCGCACCTCGACCACCGACCGATCGCGCCGCTGCACCTCCAGCACGGTGGCGTCGAGCTCCATCCGGCGCACCGCCTCGGCGAGCCGTTCGTCATGGGTGAACACCACCACCTGCCGCGTCCAGGCGACCGCGGCGAGCACCTGGGCCAGGCCGTCCACCTTGGCCGGGTCCATGGCCTGCACCGGGTCGTCGATCATGACGAAACGGAACGGGCTCTCCTCGACCGTGGCCCGCGGCAGGAACAACGACAGGCCGAGCGCGTGCAACTCCCCCTGGCTCATCACGCCGAGCGCGGCGCCGTCCACCTCGTCGACGGTGACGTCGAGCAGCACCCGGCGCGCCGTTCCGGCGTTGCCCTGCAAGCGAATCGCGCCGAGTTCCACGTTGCTCTGCTGGCGCAGCGTCTGCCAGACCCAGCGCGCCGTGGTCTCCAACGGCGTCATGCGCTCCCCGCGCAGGCCGGCGGTGGCCGACTTGAGCCACTCCTCGGCCTTCTTGGTGGTGCGCAGTTCCGCGGCGTGCGCGGCGACCTCGCGCGCGCCTTCCAGCCAGCTCACGATGCGCGGCACCAGCGGGGTCCACACCTCGTCGAGCCGGTCGAGCTCCTTGCGGGTGCCCTGCTGCACCTGCTCGAGTTCGTCGACCAGCCTGGCGTGCGCGGCGCGCAGCCGGTCCGGCAGCTCGGCGCTGTAGTCGGCTGCGGTGAGCGCGGCCCAGTCGGCCCAGGCCCGGCGCACCGCCGAAGTGTCCACCGAGGGCGGGTTGCGCGGATCGAAATCCAGTTCCGGCGGCACGAGATCGGGCAGTGACCGCGCGGCCTGCAACGCGCGGCCGAGCTCGGCGCGCGCGGTGGTCAAGGCGTCGACCCGCGCGGCCAGCGTCGCGATCGAATCGTCGGCCTGCGCCAGCCACGCGTCGTCCAGCGCACCGCGACCGCACACCGGGCACGGACACGCACCGCTCGCCGCGTGGTGCGCCCGGGCCCGGCGCAGCAGCTCGAGCACCCGCAGATCGGCCTCGGCGTCGGCGGTGGTGCCCTCGGTCAGCGCGGTGCCGCACTCGGCGAGCCGGGTGGCCACCGCCGCCACCTCCGCGGCGCTGGGCAGGGTGAGCCGCACGATCGCGCGCAGTCCGGCCGGGCCGCCGGGGTCGTCGAAGGTGCCGATCACCTCGTTGCCCACCGCGGTGAGATCCGGCTGCGCGGGCCGCAGCAGGCCGGTGACCCGCACCGCGCGGTCGTCGGCCACCCCGTCCAGCGCCTCCAGCAGCTCGAGCCGCTCCTGCCGGGAATCCCGCACGGCGCGTTCCAATTCCAGGCGGCGCATCCGAATCCGCTCCTGCGCCAACGTCAATTCGTCGAGGCCGAGCAGCTGGTGCAGCGCGTCGAACAGGTCACTCGGTTTGCCGTCGACCAGCGCGCCGAGTTCGCTGTAGGACAGGAACGGGCGATACAGCTCCAGCCGCCCCGCCCAGCGATCGATGTCGAATTCCGTTGGCGCGGCAGGGGGATGCTGCTCGGTCCAGTGCGCCTCGGACAGGTCCGCGTCGGCGGCCCACTCCTTGGCGATCGTCAGCATCGCGGAGCGATTCCGTGGGGGGTGGCGGTCGGGTGACGGGTGGGCCGGCTGCGGCTGACTGCCGGCGCTGAGCAACTCGACCTCGATGCGCGCCGACTCGCCGGCGTGCAGGTTGCGCCACCCTTCGCGCCAGGCCGCCGACCGGCCGTCCCAGCGCCGGTTTCCGCCGGTGAAGACCAGTTCCGCGGCTTCGGCGAAACTGGATTTACCGCTGCCGTTGCGGCCCACGACCAGGGTGAGCCCGGGTCCCGGCGGCAACTGCAGTTCCGCCTCCGGGCCGATCCCACGGAAACCGCGCACCCGGATGGCCCGCAGAAATATCCCGCAATCGTCGAATACCGTTGCGCGGTCGTCGTTTTCGCTGCCACCGAGGGCGCGCAGGACGGTGCGTGCCACCGAAGGAGTCACCGCGGGGTCCGCGGCGAGCCTGCGGGTGACCACCTCGCTCAGCCGCGGCACCGGATCGGCGTCGGGACGCATCTCGTCGGGAACCCCCTCCACCACCGAGCCGCTACAGGTCCTTTCGATCCCGTGCGCCCGCCTGACGCGCAAGCGCTTCCGGCGGCGCACTGTCGAAGCTGTGCGAAACGCTACCCGATCGGGCCGCTTTCGCCCACCGGAGACGGCGGTGGCGAACCTGGTGCGAATCTGCCCGCGGGGATGGATATGGCCATCGAATCGGCTGGGGCCGCGCTTCGATGTCCACCCCTCGCCAGCCCCGGCGGGCAGCTCGATGGTGTAACACCCGATTTGGGTGGCTCGGTCGAGCCGAACAGGACAGAATGCCAGACAACCCCCACCTGTGCAAGATGTTTTGGGTATCGAATCCATCGACGGCACAGTATTTTCCGTGCCGCCAGCCAACTGGGCGAACAGAGTCTACTAACGGCCAGGTTCGCCAGGGCCCAGTAGCCACAGTCGACAACGCCAAGCATGCAATGCCCGCGTACGTCATGTCGACGCCAAGGCTGCCGCCAATTCGAGGAACCGAGCTACCGTATCAAGGTCGCCGAGGTTTCTTCGTTGCTTGCAATCAGTGATCACGGTCGGTGATCAGGCGTGCTAGGGCCGTTAGATCCGCTTTTGCTGGCTCGGCTGGCTCTGCGGCGTCCAAGAAAATGAAGGCCTCCTCGAGCCGAAGACGAGCTTGAGTGCGAGTCCAGTACCGGCCTCCGGCGGAATCGATCAGACGGGCGGCTTCGACCAGTTCGAGGTCGCTGAGTGGCCGTTCGATACTGTACAGGCGAGCCAATTCCGTTGCCGCAATAGAACCAGAGCTCATTGCAGACACGACCGGCAACGACTTCTTTCGGCGCACCAGATCGGCGTAGACAACCTTGCCTGTGGCGGCGGGATCACCCCAGATCCCCAGCAGGTCGTCTACACACTGAAATGCAACGCCCAGCTGCATGCCGAAGCCCCGAAACGCCTTGATCCGTGCAGCCGACCCGCCCGCCGACATTGCTCCCAGCATGCACGCCGCGCTCATCAGCGCCCCGGTCTTTTGTTCCGCCATAAGTAGCGCCTCGTCGCGTTGGACGTCAGTTCGTCGTTCGAAGGCCAAGTCCGCAGCCTGCCCCTCGGTCAGTTCGACCACTGCCGCAGCCAATACCCGAGCCGCCGCATCGCCTCCGGATGCAGCAGCCAAAACGTCAAATGCCATCGACAGCAACGCATCACCGGCAAGGACCGCCGCAGGAACTCCGAACACAGACCAAGCGGTTGGTCGATGTCGGCGGGTGTGGTCGCCGTCCATAACGTCGTCATGCAGCAGCGAGAAATTGTGCGCCAACTCCACAGCCACCGCCGCGGGTAGCGCATCGGCGACGTTTCCACCCACAGCACGCGCGCATGCGAGCACCAGGCCGGAACGGATCGCCTTACCGCCGTCTGCGTCACTTGGTAGGCCGGCAGCGTCAAGCCACCCGAAGTGATACCCGCAGACCTGCCACATAGTCTCCGGCAGTCGCTGGACCACGGCCCGCAACAACGGAGCCACGCCAGCCCGGGCCTCGGCCACCGCCTGCGCCTCTTTGCGCGAGGTCACTGATGCAGATACCGTATCTCGAATACTCATTCGATATCCTGACTGCCGATAGCGGTTGTCACTCCGCAATACCTGCCTCATTGGAACTGATACCGCGACGTATTCATGTGCCACGTCAGATGTCCAGAAAGCCATGTTCCGAGTGTCGATAGGTAACGCTCGGTACCTGTAACATTCAGCCGGGCGTGGCCGCGAGTCAAGTGAGAGAAGGCTTCGACATACTCGACGTACTCATCAAGCCTGACCTTGATGCGTTCCGCGACGTACCGCAAAGCCTGTTGCGGCGAGACGCCCGTCTCGCGCATGATCAGAATTCCGAGGTTGTGACAATCTCCGGCGTCCTTTTCCTTTAAGAATGACGCCATGTCATTCGTCCAGAGTGCGATGTCACTCCAAGCCGTCAGCATCTTCTGGCACTCAGGAGATCTATATATCTCGACGGGAAGGGGCGTATCAGCTACGATCTCGCATAGATCGGTGAATACAAGCGGGGCTCCGAGATGGCGACGCAGTTCGATGTAGTCGGCCAAGGTTGGTGCTGCCGCGTGGTAAAGATTGGCAGCTTCCAGAACATGCGCCTGCAGGTAGAGGTCGATATGCTCAAGGATTCGTTCTAGCCAGTAGTCACTTATGGGCCTGGACCCCAGCCTCGTTCGCAGATCACGTCCAGCGATTGAGAAATTTCCGTCGGGAGTGAAGTCAGAGTCCGCGCCGTGCCGAAATGATCGTCTGATCCGGTCAACTTCGCATTCCGCCTGTGCCACGGAGCCGCCACTTTCGGCCAGCCTCGCCATGTGATCGTCAAAGTGGAACATGTAGTGGGTGAGGTAGGCAGCGAGTTCGATCGTTTGCCGAGTCGCCGCTGGATACTGCCGAGATGCGTACTCGCCAAATGCCGCCATGCGGGTCCGGCGGGAGTGCTCCTCGTCACGAAGTAGTCCCATTCCGGCAGACCACCTTTCGGCGTTCTCTTCGACTATGTCCGCCCAGGGGCTGATCTGCGACGGGAACGGGAAAGTGAGGCAGACCGAATCGCGGTAGCGCTTGTCCGCATCGTCAGAAGAAATAACGTCCACGCCTTTTCCTATGATCGATCTAATGAATTCAAATACTGCCAACGCGCGAACATCGACGATGGCGGACACCTGCATGACCGCGCTAGGCCGCGATTCTGGTGCGCCCGGTCCGCCGAGACACCGCATCGACCGCCAAGGCTGGCAATTACTAATGTCTACTAATGCCCACCAGATGGAGTTACCATTCTCGCCGCTGGATCGCACTCCGACGAATATCTCGGCTGCGCTCCAATTTTCTGACAACAACATTATGTCAATTGACCACCCACCTGTCTGTCCACCGAATACCTGACACGCATTGCACCGCCCTAGTGGTGGCCCCCATGACTCGAGCCATTCGACGATGAGGGCGAGGACGAGTCCGGCTCGGCAGCTGATTGCAAACTTGTTGTATCGGGTGACCGCTGCACGCAAGTGTGTGGCTCTGTTGAAGGCCCATTCCGCGACGTTGCGTCGTTCGTAGGTCCCGGGTCGAAGCTCGGTGTCCCACCGGCGCGGCCCTTACGGTTGCGATTGGCGATCTGGTCACGGCGTCCGAGGATCACGACCCGGATGCGTTTGCGGCGCAACAGGGTTCGATTAGGCACTGCGGACTAGGCGCGGTCGGCGATCACGACGCGTCGGGTTGCATCGGGGTACCGCGACGACATCGAGCAGCGGCGCCAGCATCGGTGAGTCGTTGGCCTACCGGGGCGTCAACAGCACAGCCAGGCAACGACCGTGCCTGTGGGCGGCCGATGAACTTTGTTCGTCAGTCCGCTGCGGGACCGCCCGATCGCGTGATCGGCGGGTTCATAACCCTGTCACCGAGTCCTCGGACGCGCCAGCGCCGTGCTGATGTACTCGCACAATGGTCGAGTCGACCCACACCACCCAGTCCAGGTTGCCGGTGGAATCGGCCAACACGACTACGGTGGTGAACATCCGGTCCCAGGTGCCGAGCCGACACAGCATCCCCTCAACCACCAGGCGATTGTTGATGAAGTTACGACCCACGTGTCCTTCAGATTCGGTCGCAGCAGCTCGAGCAGCTCCCTTTGCTTGTCCGTCAGCAGCTGATACCGATCACCCGCGAGCGTCGCCACGGGAACCGTGTTGCACGATCAGCCCTGCTATGCAGGACTGATCGATCAACGCCAATGGGAGACAACCTGATCAGGCCGCCGTGCGCCCGCGCGAACCGCCGCCGGGGCGAGGGCACACTTGTCGGTGGGCTGCGGTAGAAATCCGTCAACCGAGGAACGGGGGAACACATGCCGCGCTGGAGCGAGGACCAGGTCACGGCGCTCGCACCGGACGCGAGCTCGCTGTCCGCCGCGCGCGGGCTGGCCGGGCGCTGGCGCGGTACGGGGCGGCACGACACCGCGTTGTGGGGGCTGTGCCAGGGCAGCGGCGCCAAGCCGTATCAGACCGTCGTCGACCTCGACGGCCCCGCCTATAAATGCTCCTGCCCCAGTCGTAAATTCCCGTGCAAGCACGCGCTTTCGCTGTTGCTCGAATGGGCGGCGGGCCGGATCGAGGACGTGCCGGAGCCCGCCGATTTCGCGGCCGCGTGGATCGACGGCCGGGCGGCCCGCGTCGCGCGACCCGCGTCGGCCGGCACCGCCCGCACGGCGAATCCGGCGACCGCCGAACAGCGCCGGGTGCGGGTCACCGCAGGGCTGGAGGAACTAGAGGTCTGGCTCGGCGACCAGGTCCGCACCGGGCTCGCCCAGACCGACCGCTCGTTCCGCGCGTTCGAGACGATCGCCGCCCGCATGGTCGACGCCCAGGCCCCCGGTGTCGCCGCCGCGCTGCGCCAGTTGCCGGTCACCGTGGTGACCGAGCCCGATTGGCCGGACGCGGTGCTGCGCGAATACGCGCGGCTGCATCTGCTGATCGCCGCCCATCGCCGGCTGGACGAACTGGCCCCCGCACTGCAGGCCAGCGTCCGCACCCACATCGGCTATCCGAACCCGGCCGAGTCGGTGCGCGCCGAACCGGCGGTCCGGGACCGGTGGATGGTGCTCGGCGTCCGCATCAGCGAGGAGGAGCGCCTCTACACCCGGCGCACCTGGCTGTACGGGCGGGCGTCGCGGCGTTGGGCACTGCTGGTGGACCATTCGTTCGGGTCGCCCGCCTTTTCCGCCGAGGTGCCGACGCTCGGCCTGCTCGCCGACGCGGAGCTGCACTTCTACCCGAGCGCCGCCCCGCTGCGCGCGCTGTGGGGTGAACGGCACAGTGCGCCAGAGCCTTTCACGACCCTGCCGGTTTCCCCGGATCGGCCGGGCACCATCGCGGCGGCACTGGCCGAGCACGCCGCGGCGCTCGGCGCCGACCCCTGGCTGCGCGGCTGGCCGGTGCTGCTCGTCGACGTCGTGCCGGTACATACCGAAAGTGGTTGGTACATAGTCGGATCCGACGGGGCGGCACTACCGGTGTCGAGTACCGAGCAGCCGTGGCGGCTGCTGGGCGTCTCCGGCGGGCACCCGGTGACCGTGGCCGCCGAATGGACCGCCGCCGGTTTGACGCCGATCTCGGTATGTACGGCGGGCGAGGTCCTCGATCTGGCGCGAATCGACCCCGCCGGTCGCGGGGCGACGAATACCCCGGTACCGCAGGGTGCGAGCGGTAGCGACCTCACGTCGGTCGCACTGCTGGGCACCGCCCGGCGGGCGCCCGACCTCGCCCAGCTCGCCGCACCGGTCGCCGCAATGGCCGCGCACCTGCCCACCGACCCGGCCGTGCGCCTGCTCGAATCCGCCGCACTCCAGGATGTTTTCGCGCGCGGTGGCGCGCGGGCGAGCACCGCGGCCGCGCCCGAACCCGCCGCCGACGACACCCGATCCCTGCTGCCGCACCCGGCGGCGGCCCGCCTCGCGCGCATGCTGCGCGAGCGCTCCCCCTTCCTGCCCGAATGGTTCGCCGCCGCCACGCCGCACGACTACCGCGCCCCTGACGCGCTGTGCGCCCAATTGCTGGATCAAGCCAAGAGCAACACCGAACTCCGGCAGCCGCTGCTGCGTCTCGCGGGCGCCCGTGGACGATGGCTCGCCGACCAGCATCCGGAATGGCGAAACCTGGTGAGCGCCCAGCCCGCTGCGACATCGACGGCACAACTCTGGCAGTACGGCCAACCGCCGCAACGCCTGGCCTGGCTGGCCGAACTCCGCCGCACCGATGCCGACGCGGCGCGCGAGACGCTCGCGGCGGCCTGGCCCAAGGAGTCCGGACCGCTGAAAGCCGAACTGCTCGCGGTGCTGGCCGAGGGCCTCGCGCGCGCCGACGAGCCGTTGCTGGAGGCGGGACTGGACGACCGGCGCGCCGATGTGCGCCGCACCGCGGCGGGGCTGCTGGCGCTGCTGCCCGATTCGGCCTTCGCCCAGCGCATGACCCGGCGCGCGGGTGCGTGGATCCGGGTGGAGCACCGGCTGCTGCACACCGAACTCGTGGTCGCTCTGCCGGAGACGCTCGATCAGGCGGCGCAGCGTGACGGCATCAGCGACCGCGCGGTCGAGTTCAGTTACCGGTGGGGCGGCGCGCCCGACAGCGCCGCCGGCCGGCTCCGCCAGCTGGTCGCCGCGACGCCGCTGGCGCACTGGGCGAGCGTGCTGGGCAGCCCGGGCAAGGTCGTCAAAGCCAAGATCGACGACCGATTCCGTCAGCCGATCTTCGACGGCTGGGTGGACGCCGCACTGGCACAGCATGATTCGACCTGGGCGCGGGCCCTGTTCGACGCGGGGGTGCCGACCGATCTCGCCATGCTGCGCCGGCGCGAGCTGTTCGCGCTGCTGCCGCTGCCCGACCGGACCAGGCATCTGCTCGACCTGGACGGATCCTGGCTCTCCGAAATCGAGGCCCTGCTGCCCGCCATGGGACACCCGTGGCCGCAAGCGCTGGCGCAGCACATGATCCTGCTGCTGTTCGAGCGGGCCCGCGCGGCGGCGCGACGACCCGAGACGCACGGCACCAGCCCCAGCGCGCACCGGTCGTTGCTGTCCGCGGCAGCGGTGCACCTGCCCGTCTCCGCGACCGGCGCGGCGAGCGTCTCGGCGCGGCGCTGCGGCGACACCGCCTGGGAGCGGGCCTTCGAGAAACTCGCCGATGACCTCAACCACCGCTCGATGATGCTCGAGGAGTTGCAGTGACCACCGACAACTTGGCGCCCGATCTGCTGCGCCCCCACGCCGAACAGTCCTACGCCGCGGAATTGCGCGCCCTCGCGGCCGCCGACGACCGGCCACGCCCGCCGTCCTGGCGGCTCTCGCCCTGGGCGGTGGTCACCTACCTGCTCGGCGGCACCCTCGACGACGGCACCGTGATCAGCCCGAAGTACGTGGGGCCGCGCAGGCTCATGGAGGTCGCCGTCGCGACCCTGGCCACCGATCGCGCGCTGCTGCTGCTCGGCGTCCCCGGCACGGCGAAAACCTGGGTCTCCGAACATCTTTCGGCCGCCATCAGCGGCGCCTCGACGCTGCTCGTCCAGGGCACATCGGGCACCGCCGAAGAGGCGATCCGGTACGGCTGGAACTATGCCCGGCTGCTCGCCGAGGGCCCGAGCGAGGGCGCGCTGGTGCCGTCGCCGGTGCTGACCGCGATGCGCACGGGCGCCATCGCCCGCATCGAGGAGCTCACCCGCATCCCGTCCGACGTGCAGGACGCGCTGATCACGGTGCTGTCCGAGAAGACCCTGCCGATCCCCGAACTCGGCACCGAGGTGCAGGCGGCGAAGGGCTTCAACGTCATCGCCACCGCCAACGATCGCGACCGCGGCGTGAACGAGTTGTCCTCGGCGCTGCGTCGCCGTTTCAACACCGTGGTGCTGCCGCTGCCCGCCGGCGAGGACGAGGAGGTCGAGATCGTGAGCCGCCGGGTGGCACAGCTCGGCGCCGCGCTGGAACTGCCGACGGTGCCGGCCGCCGCCGAGGAGGTGCGCCGGGTGGTGCGCGTGTTCCGCGAGCTGCGCTCCGGCATCACCGCCGACGGCCGGACCAAGCTCAAATCGCCCTCCGGCACCCTGTCCACCGCCGAGGCGATCTCGGTGATCACCAATGGGATCGCGCTGTCGGCCCACTTCGGCGACGGGGTGCTGCGCGCCGCCGATATCGCGGGCGCGGTGCTCGGCTCGGTGATCAAGGACCCGATCGCCGATGCCGTCGTGTGGACCGAGTACCTGGAAGCCGTGGTCCGGGAACGACCGGAGTGGTCGGACTTCTATCGCGCCTGCCGCGAGATCAGCGGGTAGGCGTGCGAGATTCGACCGGCGAGACCGGAGGCGACACGATGACCAGCGGCGCGCAGACCGACGGCGCGGCAGCCGATCCGGTCACGCGGGTGTTCGGCATCCGGCACCACGGGCCGGGCTCGGCGCGGTCGCTGCGCGCGGCGCTGACCGAATTCCGGCCGGACACCATTCTGATCGAGGGCCCGGCCGACGCCGATCCCCTGGTCGGCTACGTCGCCGCGGCGGGGATGGCGCCGCCGGTCGCGTTGCTCGCCTACGTGCCCGACGCGCCGGCCAAGGCCGCGTTCTGGCCGTACGCGGTATTCTCGCCGGAGTGGCAGGCACTGTCGTACGCGACGGAACATCAAGTGCCCGTTCGTTTCTGCGATCTGCCCGCCACCACGGTGCTGGCCGCCGAGGATGAGCCGGGCGAGCGGTTCGACCCGCTCACCGCGCTGGCCACGGCGGGCGGCTACGACGATGCCGAGCGGTGGTGGGACGCGGTGGTCGAATCCGCGCCGGACGCAGACGCTTTCGACGCGATCACCGAGGCGATGGGCGCGCTGCGCGAGGCGGCGGATCGGGCCGAGACGCCGGCGCTCGACCTGTGGCCGGCGGAAACCGAACGTGCCGAAGCGGATTCGGTCGACGAGGCGATCGCCGACGTGCTCGACCCGGACCCCGCGCCGCTCGAACCCGCCCGGATCGATGCGCACACCCTGCGGCGCGAGGCCTACATGCGTCAGACCATGCGCAAGGCGGTGAAAGAAGGTTCGCGGCGGCTCGCGGTGGTCTGCGGCGCCTGGCACGCACCCGCGTTGGCGGGCAAGCTCGGTCCCGCGGCCGCCGACACCCGGCTGTTGAAAGGTCTGCCGAAGACGAAGGCCACGCTGACCTGGGTGCCGTGGACACATTCGCGCCTGTCCAGCCGTTCCGGCTACGGCGCGGGCATCACCTCGCCGGGCTGGTATCACCATCTGTTCGCCGAAACCGAGCGCCCGATCGTCCGCTGGCTCACCAAGGTGGCGGGCGTGCTGCGCGCGCACGACCTGCCGGTCTCCAGCGCGCACATCATCGAGGCGGTCCGGCTCGCCGATACGCTGGCCGGCCTGCGCGGCCGTCCGCTGGCCGGGCTGTCCGAGGTCACCGAGGCCACCCGCGCGGTGATGTGCGGGGGCGACGAGACGATGCTGCGCTGGGTGGTCGAGGAACTGGTCGTCGGCGAGGCCCTGGGCACCGTGCCCGAGGGCACGCCGACCGTCCCGCTGGACGCGGATCTGCGCGCGCGGATCCGGACGCTGCGGATGAAACAGGAACCCTCGGCCCGCACCATCGACCTCGACCTGCGCAAGGAGCGCGAGGTCGAACGTTCCCGGCTGCTGCATCGGCTGCGGGTGCTCGAGATCCCCTGGGGCACTTTGACCACCAGCGAGGTGCGCAGCACCGGCACCTTCCGGGAGACCTGGACGCTGCAATGGCGGCCGGACTACGCGGTTTCGATCATCGAGGCCTCGCGCTGGGGCACCACCGTGCGTACCGCCGCCGCGGCGAAGATCCTCGACACCGCGAATCGCGCGGACAGCGGCGTCGGCGACCTCACCGCCGCACTGGAGGTGGCGCTGCTGGCCGACCTCGGTGACGCCACCGACGGTTTGATCGCCCGGCTGGCCTCGGTCGCCGCGCTGGATCACGACGTCACCCATCTGCTCGCGGCACTGCCCGGTCTGATCCGGACCCTGCGCTACGGCGATGTGCGCGGCACCGACGTGCAGGCGCTCGCGCACGTCGCGGACGGCCTGCTGGTCCGGATCTGCGCGGGCCTGCCCGGCGCGGTGACCGGTCTGGACACCGACGCGGCCACCGAATTCCGCACGCTGCTCGACGCGGCGCACACCGCGATCAACACCCGCGACGACGGCTGGGCCACCGGCGAGTGGCTGAGCGCGCTACGCCGCCTCGCCGATCGGGACGACGTGCACGGCGCGCTCGTCGGCCGCGCGGTCCGGCTGCTCTGCGACGGGGGCATCATCGATGACACCGAGTCCGCGCGCCGGCTCGCCGCCGCGCTGTCCGTCGGCAACACCGCCGCTGCCAAGGCGGCGTGGATCGACGGGTTCCTCGGCGGCCGCGGGCTGCTGCTGGTGCACGACCGAGAGTTGTTGCGCAGCATCGACGACTGGCTGCGCGAGCTACGCGAGGACCAGTTCGTCGAGACCCTGCCCCTGCTGCGCCGGACCTTCGCCGCGTTCGAATCGGGCGAGCGCCGGGCGATCGGTCAGGCGGTGCGCGACGGCGGTCCGGTCGCGGCCGGCGCCGGCGCCGGCGGGGATTTCGATGTCGAGCGCGGCACCCGCGCACTGTCCACCGCCGCGGCGATCCTGGGCGTCCCGATCCCCTACCAGCAGGAGGCCGAGCGATGAACGCGGTCGATGAAACTCAGGCGCGCCGTTGGCGTCTGGTGCTCGGCACCGCCGCCGAAGCGGGTCTCGGCGGGCTCGGCTCGGCCGATGACGTCGCCATGGACCGGGCGCTGTCGGCGCTGTACAACGACGACGAGCAGGACCGCACCTCCGGTAAGCGATCCGGCGGTCTGCAGAGTTCCGCGCCCCGGGTGGCCCGCTGGCTCGGCGATATCCGCAACTACTTCCCGTCGACCGTCGTCGAGGTGATGCAGCGCGACGCGGTGCAGCGGTTGAACCTCACCCAGTTGCTGCTGGAGCCGGAGCTGCTGGAGGCGGTGGAACCGGATGTGCACCTGGTCGGCACCCTGCTGAGTCTGAACCGGGTGATGCCCGAAACCACCAAGGCCACTGCGCGTCTGGTGGTGGAGAAGGTGGTGCGCGAGATCGAACAGCGCATCGCCGCACGCACCGTCGCCGCCGTCTCGGGCGCGTTGAACCGGGCCGCCCGGGTGGCCCGGCCTCGACTGCGCGATATCGACTGGGACCGCACCATTCGCAAGAACCTGGCCAACTATCTACCCGAGCAGCGCACGGTCGTACCGCAGCGGTTGGTCGGTTACGGCCGCAAAGCCCAAGCGGTGCAACGCGATGTGGTGCTCGCCATCGATCAATCCGGTTCGATGGCGTCGAGCGTGGTCTACGCCTCGGTGTTCGGCGCGGTGCTCGCCTCGATGCGCTCGCTGCGCACCTCCCTGGTGGTCTTCGACACCGAAATCGTCGATCTCACCGACAAACTCGACGATCCGGTCGAGGTCCTCTTCGGCACGCAGCTCGGCGGCGGGACCGATATCAACCGCGCCATCGCCTACGCCCAATCGCTGATCACCCGCCCCGCCGACACCCTGTTCGTGCTCATCTCCGACCTCTACGAGGGTGGCGTCCGGGACGAGATGTTGCGGCGGATCAATGCGATGAAGGAATCCGGTGTCCAGGTCGTCGCCTTGCTCGCGCTCTCCGACGAAGGCGCGCCCGCCTTCGATCACGAGAACGCCGCCGCCCTGGCCGCGCTCGGCGTGCCCGCCTTCGCCTGTACCCCGGACAAATTCCCGGATCTGCTGGCCGTCGCGCTGGACCGCGGCGACCTCCGGTCGTGGGCCGACGCCGCCACCGGCCGGGTTTAGCGATGCCGGTCATGCATCCGGCGTGCGCATGACCGGCATCGCCCGCCTGGACGAACGGCCGGGCTCAGCCGGAAAGGGTGGCGATGCCCTGGATCAGGCCGATGAGATTCGAGGCGATGCCGAGCAGAGTACTGAGCGAGCTGAGCAGCTCCATGGAACTCCTATCTGAACGGGCGACCGGACAGCTCAGCAGATCGTACGACAGGGGTGCGGCGCGGGAGATCGGGTTCGGCGACACGGTTTCGTGTCGGCTGCTCAGCTGGTCATCACCGGTTTCCGCGGCGCGGGACCCATGCTGCCCCAAGCGGTCGCGGCCGCAGGGACGAGCTTGGGATGCAGCAGCGCGGCGAGGGCCAGCAAACCGACGGCGACGAGAATGTCGAGCCAGTAGTGGTTGCCGGTGCCGACGACGACCACCGTCGTGATCGCCGGATGGGCGAGGGCGAGCCAGCGCCACGGCGTTCGGGCCGCGGCCACGATCGCGACGGCGAGCAGCAGCGCCCAGCCGACGTGCAGGGACGGCATCGCGGCGAACTGGTTGGACAGTCCGCCGGATTCGGCGGAGCCGTAGACCGAGGGGCCGTACTGCGCGGCAAGGTCGACGAAGCCGTACTCGGCCAGCATGCGCGGCGGCGCGAGCGGCACGAGCATGTGCACGACCAGGGCGGCGCCGGTCAAGGCCGCCATCAGGTTCCGGGTCCACCGATAGTGCTCCGGCCGAAACACCCACAGCCACAGCAGCACCGCGATCGCGACGGTGAAATGCGCGGTGGCGTAATAGACATTGGCGGGCACCGCGAAGAACTCGCGGTCCACGAAGATCGACTGCACCACCCGCTCGCTGGACATGCCGAGCCGGTGTTCCAGCCCGAGCAGCTCGCGCGCGTTGTCCACGGCGCGCACCGTGTCGTCGGCGGTGTAGAGCCGCCCGACGCGATAGCCGAGATAGAGCACGGTGATCAGCGCGAGTTGCCCGATCGCTTCCCGACCGCGACCGCGTACCGCCGCGAGACCCACAGCCAGCATCGCCTGCGGCTCCTTCCCCATCCGAACAGGCCGGTACCCGGCAATTAAGTGGAGTTATAACCTCCGTTTAACCTAGCATCATCCCCGGTTCACCCCACGCTCCTGTGACCAGACCGACACAGCCGCCGAATACTCACCCTCCCAGCAGTTTTCGCGCGCGTCGACACACGAGAACGGCGGGCCCCGAAAATCGGGGCCCGCCGCGGGGAGTCGGATCAGAGGTCGGCGATCGCCGCCAGCGGCGGCGTGCGCGCCGCCCGTATGCCGGGCCAGAGCGCGGCCAGCACACCCACCACCCCCGAGCTGATCAGGACGAGCACCAGCTGCGACCACGGGATCGCGATCTGGTCGAGTCCGAGATCACGCAGCGTACGCAGGAAGCCGACGCCCAGACCCAACCCCAGCAGCATGCCCACGATCGCGCCGAACACGGCGATCAACATCGACTCCAGGTAGATGGTCCGGCGCACCTGCGCCCGTTGCATGCCGACGGCGCGCAGCATGCCGATCTCGCGCCTGCGCTCCACCACCGACAGCGCCAAGGTGTTGACGATGCCGAGGATCGCGATCACCACCGCCAGGGCGAGCAGCCCGTACAGAATGGCGAGCAGCGTGTTGATCTGTTTGCCCTGCGCGCCTTTGAACTGCTCGTGATCCTGCACCTGGACCACCGGGAACGGCTCGGCCGCCCGCTCCAGATCCATGCGCATCTGTGCCAGATCCGCGCCCGGTTGCGCGGTGACCAGCACGACCACATTGCTCTGGAAGCTGACCGGCACCACGTCCTTGTAGATCGCGGGCGACACCACCAGCGCGCCGAGCAGCGGGGTCTTGCGGTAGACGCCGGTGACGGTCAGCGGCACCTTCTTACCGTCGAAACTGGTGAGCGTGACCTCCTGGCCCACCTTCCAGCCGCGCTCGTCGGCCTCGTCCTCGGACACCAGCATGTCCTTGTCACCGAGCGTGTCGGTGCCGCGCAGGATCTCGTAGTTCAACGCCCGATCGAGCCTGCCGTCCGGTGAGGTGCCGCCGATCTGATCGTCCTCGCCCAGTTTGAAACCGACGCCGCGGATCCCGATCACGTCCGCCACATTGGGCACCGACTTGCGCACCGCCTCGGCCGCGCCGAAGGGCACACCGATGAATTGCTGACTGGACAGCACGTATTCGGACTTCACGCCCTTGTCCACCAGCACGCCCACACTCGCCTTGGCGGAGGCGCCGAGCATGCCGATCGCGGTCACCAGCATCAACCCCAGGGTGAGCGCGAAAGCCGTTGCGGCCGTACGCCGCGGATTGCGCGCGGCATTGTTGCGCGCCATCCGGCCGATCGGCCCGAACGGCCGCACGAACGCGCCGAGCCCGGCGACCACCGGCCGCGACAGCGCGGGCGCGCACAGCAGCACCGCGAGAATGAGGGCGAGCGCGCCGATCCCGACGGTCAGCGCGGCGTTGCCGCCGGTGGACTGCGCGCCGAGCACGACAAGGACGGTCCCGGCCACCGCGAGCAGCGCGCCGACCAGCGTCCGCACCCGCAACGAGTCACCGGCCGAGGCGAATTCCTCGCGCATCGCCTCGACCGGCGGAATCTTCGCGGCCCGGCGCGCGGGCGCGTAGGCGCTGACCATCGTGACCGCGAGGCCGACCAGCAACCCGACGCCGATGGTGCGCGGCAGCACCGCCATCGAACCGGTGGGCAGGCCGAGATCGAACGCGTTGAGCACCCCCGCCAGCCCGTATGCCAGCCCGATACCGCCCGCCAAACCCAGTGCGCTGCCGATCAATCCGATGACGAACGCCTCGGCGACCACGGATCGGCCCACCTGCTGTCTGCTCGCTCCGACCGCGCGCAGCAGCGCGAGTTCGCGCAGCCGCTGCGCCACGATCATGGAGAAGGTGTTGTAGATGATGAACGTGCCGACGATCAGCGCGATCGCGCCGAAGGCGAGCAGGAAGTAGTTGATGAAGTTGAGCGCGTTGGAGATCTCCTTCTTCAGGTCCTCGCGCACCTGATCGCCGTTCTGCACCTTCAAGCTCGGCAACGCCTTGGCCAGGTTGTCGCGCAGTTCGTCGCCGGGGATGCCGGTAGCCGCGATATCCACGTAGGCCACGTGCAGTCCGTCGGTGAACAACTTGCGCGCCTGGGTGTCGTCGAACAGCAGGCTGATCAAACCGCCGGTGTCCGAAGGCATCTGGTAGAGGCCGGTGACCGTGACGTCGATCGGATCGCGCGCGGACGGGACCAGGATCTTGGTGCGGTCACCGACCTTCAGCCCGGCCCGCTCCGCACCGCCTGCGTTGATCGCGATCTCGCCGGGCTGGGTCGGCGGCACCCCGGCGACGAACTTGTTCGGCTCGGCGACCGCCCGCTCCGGCGGTACGTAGGACTGCCCGAACGTGGGCGCGCCACCGGTCTGCACCGCCTTCTTGCCGTCGGGGGTGAGCAGCACGAGGACGCCGTTGACGCTCGGCGCGATGGTCCGCACGCCGGGATACTTGGCCAACTCGTCGACGATGTTGTTCGGAACGCCCAGCCCTTGCCGCTCTTTGGGGCTCACCCGCACGTCGACACCCTTGGCCTGCCCGGCGAAGATGCCGTCGAACGTGCGTTGCAGCGTGTCGGTGAAGACGAACGAGCCGGCGATGAACGCGGTGCCGAGCACCACCGACAGCAGGGTCAGCGCGAGCCGCACCTTGTGCGCGGCCAGGTTGCGCAGCGCAACCTTGCGCATCGGACTTGCGGCCATCACGCCTGCTCCAGTGCCTTCATCCGGTCGAGCACGGTATCGGAGGTCGGGTCACGCAGTTCGTCGACCAGGCGGCCGTCGGCGAGGAACACCACCCGGTCGGCGTAGGCGGCGGCGTGCGGCTCGTGCGTCACGATCACCACGGTCTGCCCGAACTCGTCCACCGCGGCCCGCAGAATGGACAGCACCTCCCCGGAGGCACGGGAGTCCAGGTTGCCGGTCGGCTCGTCGCCGAAGATGATCTCCGGCTTGCCCGCGAGGGCGCGCGCGCAGGCCACCCGCTGCTGCTGTCCGCCGGACAGTTCGCTGGGCCGGTGGGTGAGCCGGTCGTTGAGGCCGAGCCGCTTCAGCACGGTGTCCAGCCAGTCCTGATCCGGTTTGCGGCCCGCGATGTCCAGCGGCAGCGTGATGTTCTCCAGCGCGGTCAGCGTCGGCACCAGGTTGAACGCCTGGAAGACGAAGCCGATCCGGTCCCGGCGCAGCCGGGTCATCTGCTTGTCCGAGAGCCCGGCCAGATCGGTGTCACCGATGCGCACGGTGCCGGCGCTGGCGCTGTCGAGTCCGGCCAGGCAGTGCATCAGCGTCGACTTGCCGGAGCCGGAAGGGCCCATGATCGCCGTGAATTCCCCCTTCGCGAACTCGGCCGACACCCCGTCCAGCGCGCGGACCTGCGTATCTCCTGACCCATAGACCTTGACCAGGTCGATAGCGCGGGCCGCGACGGAGGCCGGAACCGCCACGTCGGCGGCGTCGGCGCCCAAAGCTTGCGAAGTCATGCACACCAGTCTTACCCCGTTCGGGCCCCCGCGCCATCAGGGAATTCCCCGAAACCCCGAGTATCGATGCGCCGCAGGTGCTAATGCACGACGGGTTGAGCGTGCAACTGGCCGATCAAAGTGACCAGCGACTTGGCCAAACGCCCTTTGGACTCGGCGAGCGCGTCGAGCCCGCTGTCGGCGACCGCGCTGTTCATCGTCTGATACGCGAGCAGTCCGCGGCGGGTCGGGAACACCAGGACCCGGCGCCGGTCGACCTCGTCGACCTTGCGGTGCACGAGGTTGTCGGAAATCATGCCGTCGATCAGGCGGGTGAGGCTGGCACCGGTCAGCAGGGTGGCCTCGGCCAGGTGCGACATCGGGTGGCCGGCACCGTCTGCCACCGTCGACAGGACGTGCCAGCGCGCGACCGAGGCTTCACCGAGACAGGTCGCGATGGCCCGGTCGAGTTCCTGTGACGCCCGGCGCACGAGTCGCGCCAACTCCTCCAGCGCGGCGGGGGCGGTGCTATCGTCCACCGGAGCACTATATCCAACGCCGCGCAGTAAATATTCAAGTGGAAATATACGGTGGTGATTCCGTTGCCGCTCTCGGGTTTTCGTCGCGCCACGGTGGACATCGCGCTCGTGGTGCCGCTCAGCGGACCGGCGGGGATGTTCGGCCCCTCGTGTGAGGCCTGCGCCGGCCTCGCCGTCGCCGATCTCAATGCCATGGGCGGCATTCTCGATCGCCCGGTGCGGCTGCATCCGGTGGACGCGGGCGCACCGCTGCCGGTGCTCGCCGCGACGATCGATCGCATGGTCGGCGCCGGGCTGGTCGACGGCGTCGTCGGCTGGCATCTGTCCAACGCGCGCAAGGTGATAACGCCCCAGACCGCGGGCCGGGTGCCCTATGTCTATACGACGTTCTACGAGGGCGGCGAGGACTCCGACGGCGTCTACATGGTGGGCGAAACGCCGGAGCAGCAGCTGTTTCCGGCGCTGCGCTGGCTGCGCGCCGAGTACGGCATCCGCCGCTGGTGCGTGATCGGCAACGATTACGTCTGGCCGCGCGAAACCGCCAGGGCTGCCAGGGAATTCGCCGCGACCACCGATATCGGCATCGTCGGCGAGACCTTCGTGCCGTTGGGCGGGCGGGACTTTCGCCACGCCCTGGCCCTGGTCCGCAGCTCGCCCGCGCAGGGCGTGCTGCTGTTCATGGTCGGCGCGGACTGCGCGGCGTTCAATCGCGCCTTCGCCAAGGCCGGGCTAGACGACGGCCGGGTGCGGCTGAGCATGATGATCGGCGAAGACGTGCTGTACGCCGGCGGCGCCGGCAGCACCCGCGGATTGTTCACCGCCAGTGGCTATTTCGAGAGTGTGGTGTCCTCGGCCGGGATGGATTTCGGGGCCCGCTATCTCCAGGAGTTCGGGCCCGCCGCGCCCGCGCTGAACAACATCGGCGAATCCTGCTACGAGGGCCTGCTGCTGTTCGCGTCGCTGGCCGAATCCGCGCGCAGTCTCGATCTGCGCGCCATCGAACGCCACGCGCCCCGGGTGAGCTACGGCGGGCCGCGCGGCGAGGTGCGGGTGCGCGGCGCGCACACCACCCAACCGGTCTATCTGGCCGATGCCGATGCGCTCGAATTCAGCGTGCGGGCCGAGTTGAGCTCGTCGAACTCGTAACACGAACTTCACGACGCGGTTTCGCTGCGGCGACCTCGCGGCCTTTGTATCGTCGTCATACGAAACATATTCATATGAAAATAAAGAGGTACCCGTGCCCCTGTATCGGTTCCACTGCCGGGCGTGCGGCGGCTTCGACCGCGCCTTCGCCATGGCCGACGTCCCCGCCGCCGCGTCCTGCCCGGCCTGCGCCGCGGACAGCAAACGACAGTTCGGCGGCGGCGCGCTGATCCGCCCCGGCGCGGCGGCGACGCGGCTGCTCGACGCCACCCGACGCACCGCCGCCGAACCCGCCGTCGTCGCGGCGCCACCCCCGCGCCGATCGGCACCCGTGAGCCGAAACCCCTTGCATCGCCAGCTACCCCGCCCCTGACCTCGAAGGACGAGACTGTGCCCGAACTGCTGTTTCCGCTCGACTCCACCAAACGGTTCACCGATCAGAAGCTCGTCGGCCACAACCGATGGCACCCCGACATCCCCGCCGCGGTGACGGTCAAACCGGGCGACGAGTTCCGGGTACACGTGCGCGAATGGTTCGACGGGGCCATCCACAACGACGACTCCGCCGAGGACGTCCTGAACGCGCCGCTCAGTACCGTGCACTGCCTGTCCGGGCCGTTCGCGATCGAAGGCGCCCAGCCCGGCGATCTGCTGATCGTGGACATCCTGGATATCGGCCCTATCCCCCAAGAGGATTCGGGGCCGCTGGCCGGGCAGGGCTGGGGTTACACCGGCATCTTTCCCACCGACAACGGCGGCGGCTTCCTGACCGAGCACTTCCCCGACGCCTACAAGGCGATCTGGGATTTCAGCGGGCAGACCACCACGTCACGGCACATCCCCGGGGTGAAGTTCACCGGCATGACCCATCCCGGCCTGATGGGCACCGCCCCGTCGGCCGCGCTGCTGGCGAAATGGAATGCCCGCGAGGGCGCGTTGATCGCCACCGACCCGCAGCGGGTACCGCCGCTCGCGCTACCGCCGGAACCGCGCGACGCCATCCTGGGCAGCCTCACCGGCGCCGAGTTCGATCGCGCCGCGGCCGAGGCCGCGCGCACCGCGCCGCCGCGCGAGAACGGCGGCAACCAGGACATCAAGAACTTCACCCGGGGCAGCAGGGTGTTCTATCCGGTGTTCGTGGACGGCGCTCACCTCTCGGTCGGCGACCTGCACTTCTCCCAGGGCGACGGCGAGATCACCTTCTGTGGCGCCATCGAGATGGGCGGTTTCATCGATCTACGCGTCGATCTCATCAAGAACGGCATGGAGCTCTACGGCGTGGCCGAGAACGCCATTTTCGTGCCGGGCAATTCGGGGCCCACCTACTCGGAGTACCTCGCCTTCTCCGGCACCTCGGTCACCCTCGGCGGGGAGCAGCGTTATCTGGACGCGCAGTTGTCCTTCGAACGGGCCTGCCTGCACGCCATCGACTACCTCACGAAGTTCGGCTACACGCCGGAGCAGGCCTACCTGCTGCTCGGCGCGGCGCCCATCGAGGGTCGCTTCTCCGGTGTTGTCGACATCCCCAATTCGTGCGCCACGGTGTACATCCCGACCGCGATCTTCGACTTCCCGGTACTGCCCTCGGCCTCGGGTCCGACCCGGATCGACCCGGGCGCCGGAGCGCCGCACGCCACCCGCTGAGCTGGCCGGATACGCTGAGCCGGTTGCGTTTCAGATTGCCGCGCAACCGGCCTTGCGGACCGACCGGCTCGCTCGTTGCCGAAGCATTGCGGAAGTCCGCGCGCTCGCGCGGACGATAGTGGTCATCTGTCAAGTTATCGATTACGGTCCTGCAACGATAACGCGGTGGTTCAATCGAACTGCGTGTGCTCTGAAGTAGCTAGTGCTAGCGAAAGGAGTTTCATGGATCTGACCATCGCCGAACGGATCCAACTGCGCGTCGACAGCTTTCACTCGGACCGAATCGCCGGTCGCTGGGGCGGGCGGCACATACTGCACAGCCGAAGTCCCAGATATGGCGATATCGTGCTGCGCAGCAACGACTATCTGGCGCTCACCGGCGACCCCCGCATCGCGCACGCGATCCGGACCGCGCTGCGCTCCGCGCCCACCTGCGGCGCCACCCCGAGCGTCTTCCTGCACGGCGCGCACCCGCAGGTGGTGCTCGAGCGAGCGCTCGCCGAACATCTCCGGGCGCCCGCGGGCGTGCTCTGCCAATCCGGCTGGGACGCGAGCGTCGGCCTGCTGCAAGCGATCTCGGACGCCGAAACACCGGTCTACATCGATCAGTTCGCGAATATGTCGCTGTGGCACGGCGCGCGGGTCACCGGATCGCCGACCTATTCGTTCCGGCACAACTTCCCCGGACACCTGCGCGAGCTGATTCGCGCGCACGGGCCGGGGATCATCGCGGTGGACGCCGTCTACGGCAGCAACGGCAGCCGCTGCCCGCTGACCCAGTTCTGCGAGATCGCCGACGAGACCGACAGCGTGCTGATCGTCGACGAATCACACGCGGCGGGCACCGACGGGCCCGCGGGCGCGGGCATGGTCGCCGCGCTCGGCCTCACCGACCGGGTGCCGTACCGAATCATCAGCCTGTCCAAGGCTTTTGCCGGGCGGGCCGGTTTCGTCGCCGCGAACAACCCCGACTTCGTCGACTACTTCAAGATGGAGTCGCATCCCTCGATGTTCTCCTCGACCCTGCTACCGCACGAAATCGCCGGGCTGGCAGCGACACTCGAGGTGATCCGGCTGGACAACTGGCGACGGCAGCGACTACGCGAACTCGCCACCACGATCCGGCGGGCGCTGACCGCACTCGAATTCGACCTGGAAGGCTCGGCGAGCCATATCGTCGCGCTGCAGGCCGGACCCGATCTGCGTGGTGCCGCGATCCGCGACTTCCTGGAGTCCCGGGGCATTTTCGCCGCGCTGCTGTGCCCACCGGCCACCTCCCGCGATCGCACGCTGGTACGGCTCTGCCTGCATGCGGGGCTCACCGATGCGCAGGTCGATCGAATCATGGCGGCCTGCGCCGATGTCCGCACCCACTTCGGCGCTACGCCGCCCATGGACTCCCGGCCGATCCCGACTGCGGCGGTGGGATCGACCGGTCGTCCATGACGTCCGCCGGGCGGGGCGGCTAACCGACGGCCAGGACGGTGCCCGCGCCGACGGTGCGCCCGCCCTCGCGGATCGCGAAGCCGAGGCCCGGCTCGAGCGGAACCGGACGACCCAGGCGGACGGTCAGTTCGACCGTCTCCCCGGGCATCGCCAGCCGCACGTCGCCGGGCAGCGACACGTCACCGACCACGTCACCGGTGCGGATGTAGAACTGCGGGCGGTAACCGGTGCCGATCGGCGTGCGCCGACCGCCCTCCGCCGCACCGAGCAGGTAGACGCGTGCGGTGAAGCCGGTGTGCCCGGTCACGCTGCCCGGCTCGGCGACGACGTGACCGCGCCGGACCTGGTCGCGCTGGACCCCGCGCAGCAGCAAGGCGACGTTGTCGCCCGCCTCCGCGTAATCCATGGTGCGACCGAAGGTTTCGACGCCGGTGACGACCGAGGTGAGTTCGTCGCCGAACCCCGCCACCGCCACCCGGTCGCCCAGGCGCACCCGGCCGCGCTCCACCGCACCGGTGACGACCGTGCCTCGACCGGTGATGGTGAGGACGTTCTCCACCGGCAGCAGGAAGGGCGCGTCGGTGTAGCGGAACGGTATCGGCACATACGTGTCGATCGCGTCCAGCAGTTCGACCAGCGCCGCGGTCCACCGCTCGTCGCCGTTCAGCGCCCGCAGCCCCGACACCCGCACGACCGGCGCCTCGGCGCCCGGATAGCCCTGGGCCGTGAGCAGCTCACGGACCTCCAGCTCGATCAGGTCGAGCAGTTCGGGGTCACCCGCGTCGGCCTTGTTCAGGGCGACGACCACGTGCTCGACGCCGACCTGCCGGGCCAGCAGCACGTGCTCGGCGGTCTGCGGCATCACGCCGTCTAGTGCGGAGACCACCAGGATCGCACCGTCCAGCTGGGACGCACCCGTGATCATGTTCTTCACGAAGTCCGCGTGCCCCGGCATGTCGATGTGCGCGTAATGCCTTGTGGCCGTCTCGTATTCGACGTGCGCGATATTGATGGTGATGCCGCGCTGCGCCTCCTCGGGCGCCCGGTCGATCCGGTCGAACGGCACGAAACTGCCGCCGCCGCGCTCGGCGAGCACCTTGGTGATCGCCGCGGTGAGTGTGGTCTTGCCGTGGTCGACATGGCCCATGGTGCCGATGTTGAGGTGCGGCTTGGTGCGGACGTAAGCCTTCTTGGACATGTTCTTTCCTGGTTTCCCTGGCGGGCACGAGCGAATGTGCCCGACGGTGTCGAGCGGGACCTCTGCGGCGGGGCGACCTTCCCCGTCCGAGGTCCCGGGACATCCCGGGGAAGGTCAGCTTCGCGCGCCGTCGAACTGCGCGGCAACCAGTGCCGACGCCGCCAGGACAGCAGCCATCGCGCCCGCGACTGCGGACGATGCGGCGATGGCGTAGCTGAACATGCCGAAAACGATAAATGCCGGAGGTTCTCGACCGCGACCGAATTTCGGCCGGTGCGTGCCGATAAAAGAATCCGGCCCCCGAGAACTCTCGGGGACCGGATCGGTTCAGTCGGCTGACTACGGCTTCGGGCAGCCGGCGCCGCCGGGGCAGTACGGGCCGCCCGCGCTGCCGGTGGCCAGCAGCTTGGCGATGCCCTCGACCAGCGCAGCGGAACCGGTCCCCGAACCGGAGGAGGCGGGCGGCGTGGTGGTGCCGGCGCCCTGGATATCGGCGACCTCAGCCGCGGCCAGGCCCGAGCCGGCCAGCACGATGGAAGCCGCGGTGACACACAGGAGCCCGAACGTACGGATCTTCTTCAAGAACTTCCCCTTCATAGGTGATCGACACGTCCTTCGCTGTCGACCCGATAGAAATACCATGCGCAGAGGGCGGGAAATGCCCCAGTTGGACGGCCGCCCAGATTGGTGTTAGCCAAAGGGTTGCAATGCGATCGGATACTTACCCGGGAAAGTCCGACCCAGGCGGTGGGCCGCGATATACCGGTCGCCCATCCGTTCACCGGACGTTGGCCGTGGGGACATTCGATAGCAGCAGTGGCAAATTTGTCGCTAACACGAGACATGGGTCACAAGGCTCGCGCGTAACGGAACGCTCGACGAACCGGAGACAGTGCGTGCGGTGGTCCACAGCCGAATATCTCGGGCGCGGCGGGCTATGCCTCAACCGGGATGAAAGGCCCGCTGTGCGAGCATCCACCACGGTTTCCAGCACAGGCGTCGATAAGCCACTGAACTGGCGCCTACCCGGACTGCGGGATCACCCAAGCGAACGCCTCGGCTTTTGAACGTGCGCCCTCGGCGGTGCGCGATCGGTTCGGCTCGCCCAGCTCGCTCAACAATCCCTCGGCCAATTCCACCAGGGCCGCGAGCGTCGGCGGAGTGAACCATTCGGGGCGGGTGGCGAAGAGGATATCCTCGGTGGAGGTATTGCCGCTCGCGCCCGGAGCAAATGGGCAGCCACCCAGGCCGCCGAGCGAACCGTCGACCATTGTGGCACCCGCGCGCACCGCGGCCAACGTATTCGCGACACCCATTCCCCAGGTGTCGTGGCCGTGGAAGACGATGCGGCGCTGCGGGGTTCGCGCGCGCACCGCGGAAATCAAGGCGGCCACCTCGGCCGGACCGGCCTGACCTAGGGTATCGGCGATCACGATATCCGCAGCGCCGGCCGTGCGCGGATCGGCGGCGATGGCCAGCACCCGCTCGGGATCGACCGGGCCGTCGAACGGGCAGGTGAAGCTGGTTGCCAGGCAGAGCTGGATCGAGCCGCCGACCGACTCGGCGAGGCGCACCGCGTCCGGCATGGCCGCGACACTGTCCTCGGTGGTGCGGCCGATATTGGCTTTGTTGTGCGCGTCGGAGACCGAGAAGCAGTACTGGAAGTTACGTACTCCCGCCGCGGCCGCCTTCTCCACGTGCCGCGGCGTCGCCACCCACACCCAACAGCGTTGCAGCTCTTCGGGAGTCAGCGCGGCCACCAACTCCATGGTGTTCGCCATCGGCGGCACCAGGTCGGGTCGCGCCATGGAGCCGATCTCCAGTTCCGGCACGCCGAGCGCGAGCAGCCGCCGGACCACCTCCACCTTGCGCTGCACCGGCAACACCTTGCCGGTGAGCTGCAGGCCGTCGCGCAACGTCACGTCCCGCAGCAGCGCGGCGGTCATCGCTCGTCTCGTTCCTGCCGCGGCGCGCACATCACGCCGCCCCAAGGCTTTTCGTGCCCGCCCGCCGGATTCGGATGCACCGTCGGGCGGGTGAAGCCCGGCGAACGCAGATCACCCGGACCGCGCCCCGGCGGCCGCCTGCGACCTTTCCTCATGAGGCCTCCAGGGCGTCGATCTCGGCATCGCTCATCCCGAGCAGCCCGGACAGCACCTCACGGGTGTGCTCGCCGAGGTCGGGGCCGACGTTGCGGATGGGCAGCGATTGCTCGCCGATCACCGGGACGATGCCGGTGAACCCGACCGTCTTCGGTTCCGGCGCACCGACATCCACCGAAAAGGGCTGAATCATGTTGCGGGCCTTGTACTGTTCGTCGGCGACGATATCCGCCGCGGTGTAGATGGGGCCGCACGGAATGCCGGCGGCCTCCAGTGATTTCAGCGCGTCGGCGCGCGTGTGCCGACTGGTCCAGGCGGAGATCGCGGCGTCGAGCCGTTCATGGTGGCGCCAGCGGCCCGCGTTGTCCTGCAATTCCGGGTCGGCCGCCAGGTCCGGTCTGTCGATCACCTGCATATAGCGCTGGAAGATGGCGTCGCCGTTGCCGCCGATGATGATGCTGACGCCGTCGCTGCACGGGTAGGCGTTGCTGGGCGCGATGCCCTCCACCAGACCGCCGACGCGCTCACGCTGGATACCGTACGCCAGATAGTCGGGAACCAGCGATTCCATCATGGACAGGATCGTTTCGTTCAGCGCGACGTCGATGATCCGCTCCCGCAACGGGATCGGCGTCGCCGCCGCGGACACCCGTTCCCGCTGGAACAGCGCCATCACCGTGCCGAACGCGGCGTACACCCCGGCGATCGAGTCGCCGATGGACACGCCCGTGCGCACCGGCGGCCGATCCGGTTCCCCCATCAGCTCGCGTAATCCGCCGACCGCCTCGGCGACCGCGGCGAAACCGGGACGAGACGCGTGCGGGCCGGTCTGCCCGTAGCCGGAGATCCTGGTGATCACCAGGTTCGGGTTGATCCGGTCGAGGACCTCCGGGCCGAGCCCCCACTTCTCCAGCATGCCGGGACGAAAATTCTCCAGCAGCACATCGGAGCGGCGCAGCAGCTCCAGCACCACGTTCCGCCCGGCCTCGCTGCGCAGATCCAGCGTGATCGACTTCTTGTTCCGGTTCACCGTGCGATACAGCATCGACGTGTCGCCGCCGTAGAGCCGCCAGTTCCGCAGCTCGTCGCCGGCCTTGGGCCGCTCCACCTTGATCACCTCCGCGCCGAAATCGCCGAGGATCCGCCCGGCGGTCGGCGCGGCAATGTAATTGCCCAGCTCCAGGACGCGAACCCCATCCAACGGCCGAATACTCATCGCACCAGTATGAAGGTCCCCTACGACACCGCTCAGCTCGCCGGGGCCCTAGGGGTAAAGCGTTCCGGTGCTGCCTTGCCGCGAAGCGCGGACGGTTGCCGCCGGGCGTGCTCGACGGCCGGCGGGGCCGAGCACGAGTCTGCGGACCGATCCGGCAGCCGGCGAAGTCACGGCCGGCAGCCCGACCACCACCTCGTAGCACTGCGGTACAGCTCCACAGCCGCCCGCGTCCGCGACGGTCAGGGTGTGCGCGACGGTCCAGGTCTGCGTGGATGACTTTGCGCGATGGTGCGGCCGGTACCGATCAGGAGGCGAGGCGGGTGGGTTGGTCGAGTACGGAGTAGTGCTCGGCATTTCCGGCGATGATCTTGCTAGGGGTGCCGTCCACGGCTACCGGGATATCGCCGGCCAGGGTGATGCGGGTGAGTTTGCGGGGCTGGTCGTCGTAGTCGTCGACGGCGTAGTGCTGGGTGGCGCGGTTGTCCCAGATCGCGACGTCACCGGGCGCCCAGTTCCAGCGCGCGGTGTTCTCCAGGCGCGTGACACGATCCTGGAAGAGCCGGAACAGGGCCTGCGATTCGCCGGTGGACAGGCCGACGAAATGCTTGACGAAATGACCGAGCAGCAGCGCGCGCTCACCGGTCTCCGGATGCACCCGGACCACCGGGTGTTCGGTCTCGTAGTGGCTGGATTCGAACTCGGCCCGGTATGCCTGGGTGTTCGGGCGCAGGGGTTCCACGTTGCGGGCCGCGTAGTCGTAGACATTCGTGTGCACCGCGCGCAGGCTCTCCGCGAGCCGCTGCAACGGTTCCGGCAGCGACTCGTAAGCCGCGACCGTCGACGCCCACGTGGTCGAACCGCCGTAGGTCGGCAGGTGCACCGCCCGCAGGATCGACGCCTTCGGGATGCGGTCGACGAACGTCACGTCGGTATGCCAGCTGTTGGCGCGACCGTGCTCGGAGTCGATCGCCAAACTCTTGACGCCGTGCGAGGTGACCGTGGGGTGCGGCGTCGTCGGGCTGCCGAGCAGTTGCGCGAACTCGTACTGCCCGTCCTCGTCCAGGTGGTCCTGTCCGCGAAAGAAGATCACCTTGTGCGCCAACAGCGCTCGCCGGATCGCCGCGACGGTCGTCGCATCGAGATCACCCCCGAGCCGGACATTGTCGACCCGAGCGCCGATACGTGCGCCGAGTTTCGTCACCGCGACAGTGGAATGGGCAGATGCAACCGTCATGGAAATCAGCACACCACCCACCCTCGCCGCCGACCACCCTTTCCGTCGCCCTGATCCCAACCCACCCAAAACCCGTGCGGGAACCCAAAACCCGTGCGAGAACTCAGAACCAGTGCGCGAGCCGGTCTGCCGCGCGAGGCAAACTCACGAAGCGCATCGGGTCATCCGATGCACCCCTTCTCGGGCGTCGGACTCAGGCACCCACGACGGCGCTTGCCACGAAACCTGTTGGGGGCAAGCGTCAGCGCCCCGCGTGCCAGCGCACACCCACTGCGCCGCAAGCGCGAACGCAGCCCCGTACTACCCCACGTGCTCGCGCAGGTAGGCCAGGTCCTCGGCTACGCCGTCACCCGGGGTTTCCAGGATGATCGGGGCGTCCGCCGTTTTGCAGACTTCGGCGAGCAGTTGCGGGTCGATGGTGCCGTCGGCGAAGTTGGCGTGCCGGTCGGCGCCGGAATTGAATTCGTCGCGGGAGGAGTTGAGGTGTACCAGGTCGATGCGGCCGGTGATCGCCCTGATCCGTTCGACGATGCCGACGAGGTCTTCACCCCCGGCCCAGGCATGACAGGTGTCCAGGCAGAACCCGGCGCCGTAATCGCCTACGGCGTCCCACAATCGGGCGATCGAATCGAAATGCCGTGCCATGGCGTGATTGCCGCCCGCGGTGTTCTCGATCAGGATCGGCACGGCGAAGCCGCCCTTGTCCTGCTGGCGTTCGAACAGCTTGCGCCAGTTGTCGATACCGGTGTCGAGTTCGGCGTCGGAGCGCACATGACCGCCGTGCACGACGAGACCGAGGGCGCCGAGTTCGGCGGCGGCCTTGGCCTGCTGGGCGACGGCATTGCGCGACGGCATGCGCAGCCGGTTGTTCAGGCTCGCCACATTGATCTGATAGGACGAGTGCACCACCACGTCGATCGGGCTGGCCACGATCTCTTCGGTGCGTGGGTGGGGTGTGGGCTTGTCCCAGCTCTGCGGATCGACGACGAACATCTGGATGACATCGGCGCCGAGTTTCTCACCGAAGCCGATCGGGTCGCTGTCGAGCCGGACGTGTGCTCCAATGCGCATAGGGGCCAGCTTAACGACCACCCCCGACAGCAATCCGCGGATGCGCAGACCCGGTCTGTTGCATCACCGAGCCCCCGCGAGATACATCGGTAGTATCCGCGCGCTCGACCCGACCAGGGGGTGCACACCCGTGTTGCAGACTGGCGAAGTCTTCGCCGGCTATGTCATCAGACGCGTCCTCGGCCAAGGCGGCATGGGCACCGTCTACCTGGCACAGCATCCGCGGCTACCTCGGCTGACCGCGCTCAAACTGTTGAAACGCGAGCTGTACACCGAGCTGGAGATCCGGCGTCGGTTCGAGCGCGAAGCCGACCTCGCGGCCGGGCTCGACCACCCGAACATCGTCACGGTGTTCGACCGCGGGGCGCAGGATCAGCAGCTGTGGATCTCCATGCAGTACGTGCCGGGTGCGGACGCTTCCTGCGCCGACGTGAACGTACTCGAGCCGGGACGCGCCGTGCAGATCGTCGGTGACACCGCGAACGCCTTGGATTTCGCGCACGCCAATCGGGTGCTGCACCGCGACGTGAAACCCGCCAACATCCTGCTGGCCAAGGCGCCGATCGGACAGCACGAACGGGTGCTGCTCACCGATTTCGGGATCGCGAGCGTGCGCGGCAGTGACACCACGCTGAGCTCGTCGGGTTCGATCACCGCGACGCTGGCGTTCGGCGCGCCGGAACAGCTGATCGGCCGGCCGCTCGACGACCGCGCCGATCAATATTCGCTCGCGTGCACGCTGTTCTGGATGCTCACCGGCGCGCCGCCCTACCCCGGCGCCAACCCGGCCGCGGTCGTGCACAGCCACCTGCACGCGCCGGTGCCCACGCTGAGCCGCATCCGTCCAGGCCTGCCGCCCGCCCTCGACCGGGTTCTCGCCCGCGCCCTCGCCAAACACCCCGCCGACCGCTACCCAAGCTGCGCCGAATTCGCCGCCGCAGCCAAGCACGCCCTCGCCGTCGGGCCGCACCACCAGCCGCCCTACCCGCACTACGCACCCCGGCCCCCCGCGACGCGCCCGGAGCCTCGGCACACCGCAGCATTGCCGACTCCACTACATCACCCACCGCAACACATCGCGCCCACCCGGCAACAGCCCATGCACGCGGACCGGACCGCGGGCGCACCGCCGACCGGGCCGCCGTCGCCGCGAGCCACGCAGCCGCCGCAACCCGCACCGCACCCGCAACCCGCACCGCACCCGCAATCCGCCCGGCAAAACCCACAGTCGCCGCCGCAGGGCCCACCGCCGCAACCTCCGGCGACGACGCCGATTGCCGAGACGTCCGGGGAGCGCGCCGATCGCGCACCGGGCGAACGGCCGCCGGACGGACAGTCCGGGAACGGCGCCTCGGCGGCGAGCGCGCCGCGGGCGCCGAGATCGTTTCCCCCGCAGCCGTTTCCGCCGCCGCGACGGCCGGTTCGGCGCGGGACGATCGAGCTGCCCGACCTGCCGCGGCGGCCCGGTTCGGCGGGCCGCACCCAGGCTCCGCCACCGGAATCACGGCCCCCACCGATAGCGATTGGCTATCGAATATCGCTGGCGCCGACCGGCTTTCGCCGCAAAGCCGACGGTCCTGCGACAACTGCTATGGTTTCGATGTTTTCCGTGGTCCGGCCAGTGCCTGATCGCGCGTACTTATGCTGTACGCCTGTTCGCCGGTGGGTCCCGGCGCGCGGCGGGAAGTGGAGCAGACATGCTGGCCAGCGGTGACGTCTTCGCCGGCTATGTCATCGATCGGCAACTGGGTCGCGGTGGCATGGGTTCGGTCTACCTGGCGAAACACCCTCGGCTACCGCGGATGACCGCGTTGAAGTTGCTGAACCGGGAGATGTTCTTCGACAAGGAGGTGCGGGCGCGGTTCGAACGGGAGGCGGATCTGGTCGCCCAGCTCGATCACCCGAACATCGTCACGGTGTACGACCGCGGCCTCGAGGACGAGCAGCTGTGGATCTCGATGCAGTTCATCGACGGTATCGACGCCGCGTCGGTGCAACCGCAGGCCCTGCCGCCGCAGCGCGCCGTGCAGATCATCAAGGAAACCGCCGACGCGCTGGACTACGCGCACGGCATCGGCGTCCTGCACCGCGATGTGAAACCGGCGAACATCCTGCTGGCCCGCTCCGGCGGCGGCCGCGGCGAACGCGTCTATCTCACCGACTTCGGTATCGCCCGGTTCCGGGACGACACCGGACACCTGACGCAGACCGGCACCTTCACCGCCACGCTGGCCTACGCCTCCCCCGAACAGCTCACCGGGGCGTCGCTGGATCACCGCTCCGATCAGTACTCGCTGGCGTGCTCGCTGTTCTGGCTGTTCACCGGGTCGGGCCCGTTCGCCGCGACCAATCCGGCGGCCGTCATCCAGGGTCATCTGCAAGGCACGGCACCCGCTTTGAGCACCCACCGGCAGGGTCTGCCGTACGCCTTGGACGGTGTGCTGGCCAAGGCGATGGCCAAGCGCCCGGACGACCGGTTTCCCACCTGTGCCGATTTCGCGGCCGCCGCCAAGCAGGCACTGAACGCGCCGAGCGCGCCGTCCATGCCGCTGGCCGGCGGACCGCGCCCGTACACCGCTGCGCCGATCCCGATGAGCGGCCCGCGTCCGTCGACCGCCCCGCCGATCCCGGTGACCGGCCCCCCTCCGTCGACCGCCCCGCCGATCCCGGTGACCGGCCAGCCGTACCAGCACCCGCACGCCCCGCAGACCAGCGGCCCGAATCATCTTGCGGGCCAAGCCTTCCCGCAGCCCACGGCGCCGATGGACCGTCCGCAGGGCACGGGGCCCAATCCGCAACCGACCGCGCCGTATCAGGGTTCGCAGCCCGGATACAACTTCACCCCGCCGCCCGGACCGCCGATGGGGATCGCCGGGCGGCCGCCCGCGGGCCCACCGCGCAAGAAGTCCAATGCCGGTCTGATCATCGGCATCAGTGTGGGTGTGGTGGTGCTGATCCTGGTAGTACTCGGCATCATCGGCGCGGTCACCGACGACGGTTCCACCGCGGACACCACGACGACCAGTGCGACGAAACCCGGCACCGTAGTCGACGCGACGGCGGAGTCGATCAGCGCCGAGTTCCCGCGCATGGTGCCCGCGTCCAAGACCGAAGAGGTCGGCTACAACGGCGCGAAATGCTGGGAGACCGACACCAGCTACACCCCGTCGCCCGGTGCGGGCGATCCGGACTTCGGCGCGTGGGCCTGGCAGTGGCGCTGCTACGGCGGCGGCACCAACTCCGACCCGCTCTACCGGATCTATGTCTACAACTCCGCGGCCGACGCGCAGGCGGTGCTCTCGAAGCTGCCCTCGAACACCAAGGCGATGGACTCCAACGGTGGCCAGTCCTATACCAACTACAAATTCGACGAGAGCGGCCCCAAGATCGTCACCGCCTTCACCGGCGACCCGGATCGCGCGCAGTACCTGATGTTCACCGATGGTTCCGGAACCATCGATGAGGTCCTGCGCTGGTGGCGCTCGGCGCCGCTGAACTGAGCCGTGCCGCGCACCGGTCGCCCGACCACCACCCCTGATCGAATCGCTACGCGATGCTAGAAACATTCGCCGGGTACACCATCGAACGCCTGCTCGGCCGGGGCGGCATGGGATCGGTGTACCTGGCCCGGCATCCCCGCCTGCCACGTTTGACGGCGATGAAGCTGCTGAACCCGGAGATGTTCCACGACAAGGAGATCCGTACCCGCTTCGAGCGCGAGGCGGACCTGGTCGCCCGGCTGGACCATCCGAACATCGTGACCGTCTACGACCGTGGCGTCGAGGACGAGCAGCTGTGGATCTCGATGCAGTACATCGACGGCACCGACGCCGCCGCAGTGGACGCCGCCACGCTGACGCCGGAGCGCGCGGTGCAGATCATCGCCGAGACCGCGAAGGCGCTCGACTACGCGCACAGCCGCGGCGTGTTGCACCGAGATGTGAAGCCCGCCAACATCTTGCTGGAGGGCACCGGCGGCGGGCAGGACCGGGTGTTCCTCACCGATTTCGGGATCGCGCGCTTCCGCGACGACACCGGGCGGCTCACCCAGACCGGAACGTTCACCGCCACACTGGCTTACGCGTCGCCCGAGCAGCTGTCCGGAGCGCTGCTCGATCACCGCTCGGACCAATATTCGCTGGCCTGCACGCTGTTTCGGCTGCTGACCGGCACCGTGCCGTTCGATGCCGCCAATCCGGTCGCCGTGATCCAGGGGCACTTGCAGGCGCCGCCGCCGCCGGTCAGCCGGTTCCGTCCCGGCCTGCCACCGGCGTTGGACGCGGTGCTGGCGCGAGCGATGGCCAAGCGCGCCGAGGATCGGTTCGGCTCGTGCACTGACTTCGCCGCGGCCGCTGGGCACGCACTCACCCGACCCGCCCCGAGCCGGCCACAACCACAACTGTTCTCGCGGCCCCAGCCCGTCCCGCAATCGCAGGCATTCGCGCAGGCCCCACAGGCGCACGCGCAGCACCGACCGCACACACAACCCCGTCAGCTGATGGGCAACCACGGCACCGCCCCGAACCGTCGCTCGCGTTCGCTCGGGATGGGCCTGGGCCTGCTCTTGGCGCTCGGCTTGATCGCCACGATCGCCGTGGTCGCGCTGCGCGACAACGGATCACCGGGAACCGCGGCCCCCACCACGGTCACTCCGGCGGGCACCACGTCGACGCCCGAACCGCCCGCGCCCCCGACCCGGCCGGGCACCGCCCCGCCCACCACTGCCCCGCCCACCACTGCCGACAGAGCGGCGATCGGCGCATACGCCGCTACGCTCAGCGATGCCTTCCCCGGCATGCTGCCCAAAACCACCGCCACGCAGCTGGTGCATTCCGGAACCGGTTACAACAAGGCGGGCTGCTTCGCCTCGGATCCCACCGCGGAGCCCGCGGACGACGAAGACCCGCCGCTGGGCGACTGGCTGGTGAAGTGGCGCTGCTTCGGCGGCCCGAACAAAGCCATCTTCTCCTTCTTTCTTTATGCCTCACCGGCCGAGGCTCGCGCCGCGCTCGACGGCCTGCCCGCGAACGAGCGCAGCACGGGCGTCAATCACGGTCGCGAGTTCACCAATTACACGTTGCCGCACAGCAGCGGCAAGCGCCCGCGCATGGTCACCGATTTCACCGCGGACCCGCAGCGCGCCTCGATGCTGATGTACTGCACCGGTTTCATCGCCACCGACGCCGAATTCATGGACTGGTGGGCCCGCGCGCCGTTGATCTGAACTTGCGTCAGCCGAAGGTGTAGTGCACGAATTCGTGGGTGGGATGGAAGCCGATCGCCTGGTAGATCTTGCCGGCGGTGCGGTTGGCGACGTCGGCGAACAGGCATACGTCGAGTCCGTCCGCGCGCAGGTCTTGCGCGAGGCCGGCGGTGACAGCGCTCGCGTAGCCGCGACCGCGTAGCGCGGACGGTGTATAGACCAGGCCGATGCGCGACCACTTGTACACCGGAATCTGGTGGGCGGCAAGACTTACCGGCTGTCCGTCACGTTCCCAGAACCAGAGCTGACCGGCCCCGACGCGACGGCGGATGGTGTCGGATTCGGTGGGCCGCCAGGTCATGCCCCCGTCGGCGTACATCGCCTCGGCCCACTCCAGGCACAGCTCGGCGTCGGACTCGGTGGCCCGGCGCAGCGCTCCCGGCACGTCGGGCACACGCAGCACTCCGAGCCGATAGAGCCGGGCGCGATAGGACTCATGGAAGCCGACGTCGAAGCGGGCGCTCCAGCGCTCGGCGAACTCGGTCGCGTCGCCGAGGAGTCCTTCCACTCCCGCGGCTTCCGGCTCGACCTCGGCCAGCGCGTCGGCCACCTCGCCCGCGCCCTTGTGCGGCAGCTCGCCCAGATAGACGTCGCGGTCCTGGACTCGCATGGCCACCCCGGCCACCGCGCCGTCGTCGGCGTGTAAGGAAAGGAATCTCGGCGTGCTCGTGCCGGATGCGAGACCGGCGATATGGCCGGCGACGCTCGACGTGATCACGGTGTGCCGCAGCGGATCACGGAGCAGGAACGATTCGGTGCGTGCGCGGAACTCGGCCGCGTCCGTGGTGATCTCGATCCGCATAGCTCACCACGGTAGGCGCCTAAAGCGTTGGGCGCCCGTATTTTTCGATGACCAGCAAGTTACCGCTCGGCGACCGACCGCCCGGTCGCCCGGCGGCTCGGTCGCGGCGGCGCGGGTGTCAGTCGTCTTCGGCGGCAACCGGTTGCGCGACCACCGATTCGATGTCGCCGCCACCGGCACGGAGTTTGAGCAGGACCAGCCCTGCGGTGCACGCGAGAATCAATCCGGCGACGGTGATTTCGACGTGTAGGCCGGCGATGCCGAGGATTGCCCCGACGAGTCCGCCGACGAAGATGAACCAGGCGACCGCCCGCGAAACAATCGTGGACAGCGAGCGCGCTGGCTTGTCCGACACGAGATGCTGCGGAGTAGCCGACACCGCATCCTTGGCGGCTGCGGACGACTCCCGCTGCGACGTTGTCGAGTAAGCTCCCATCATCTACTCCTCGATGACGCCGATCAGAGAACCAATGCCGCGTTCATCACACAACGCTTCTCTCATCTGGGTACAGGCGTCTCACGCGTAACTTTGCTCACACGCTACGACCACAGCGGGCCACAGGACAGCGACACGTGCCCACGACACGCCGAAGTGACCATTTCGATATCTGAATGAGGACCGTTTACACGCGCCCCGCCGGCGCATTGTCAGCGACCGCTTCGCCTGGCCGGGCCGTGCCCGCTCGAGTAAGGTGAGGCCCACTCGAACCGCATCAGGAGTGTCACCGATGGAGCGCAGCAGGACCAAGATCGCAGGTCCGGCGATTGCCGTAGGAGCGGTTTCTCTCGGACTCGTCCTCATCGGCGCCTGCGGAGTCGGCAAGCAGGACACCTATGTCGCGCCGCCGCCGTTGCAGTCGGACCCCAACGTGGTCGCGGCCGCCGCGCAGCACGAAGGCCCGAGCGTGACCGCGCCGAAGATTTCGATCCCGCCCTCGCCGACCTGGCAGATCGCGCCGTATCAGGCCCCGCACGCGACGCCGTTCACCGGATTCGCCACCACGACCACCGGCGAACCCACCCCGGAGGATCCGAGCCACCCCGCCCGCGAAGGCGCGTCGAGCACCAGCTCGGCCGAGGAGCCGTCCGAAACCCCCACCACCCGCCCGACCAGACCGGCCACCACGACCAGCCCCCGGCCGACCACGACGACGGAAGAGCCGGAGCCGACGACCACCCGGCCGCGCCCGAGCGGCAACCCGTCCTCCGAGCATTCGCACGACGAATCGACCGGCCTGCCCGACGGCGAGTGAGCAACGCGTGCGGTGGTGCGTGGATCACGCACCACCGCACGGGTTCACAGCTCGGGCTGCGAGTACTCGCCGACCTTGTCGCTCAGCACCCGCAGGTGCTCCAGCGCGCCGCCGAGCGTGCGTTCGATCGCGGTCAGCCGGGCGACGTAGTGGCCCACCGGGTATTCGGCGGTGACGCCGATGCCACCGTGCATCTGGATCGCCTCCTGCCCGATGTGCCGCGCCGAGCGGCTCACCTGCAGTCGCGCCCGCGACGCCACGTGCGGATCGCTCTGTCCGTCGGCGAGCGCGGCGGTGGCGTAGAGGCTGATGCTGCGGGCCAGCTCCAGCGACACGTACATGTTCGCCGCGCGCTGGGTGAGCGTCTGGAACTTCGACAGCGTGACCCCGAACTGCTTGCGCTGCTTGAGGTAGTCGGTGGTGAGCCGTAACGCCTCTTCCATCGCGCCCACCGATTCCGCGCACAGGCTCGCCTGCGCCTGCACGGTCACGGTGCGGATCGCCTCCGCCGCGTCCCCTGTGCCGAGCAGTTCGGCGGGCGTCTGGACGAACTCGAGCTGCGCGGCCCGCTGGCCGTCCACCGTGCGGTAGGACTTGCGGGTCACCCCGGTCGCACCGGCGTCGGCCAGGAACAACCCGGTTTCGCCGCCGGGCAGCAGCGCGCTGACCACCAGCTCGTCCGCACTGTCACCGTGCGCGACCGGATTCTTGACACCGGTGAGCGTGTACGAATCGCCCTGTGCCGCAGCGGCGGTGGTGAGCTCGGTGGCGGGCCAGCGGACGCCGGGCTCGGCATGGGCGAAGGCGAGCAGTTTGTTGCCCGCCGCGACCTCCGGCAGTACCCGCTGCCGCTGTTCGGCGCTGCCCGCGAGGGTGATCAAGCCGCCCGGCACCAGCACGGCGTCCAGGATCGGCTCCGGTGCGAGCCTGCGGCCCACCTCCTCGAGCACCACCATGGTCTCCACCGGGCCGGCCCCGACACCGCCGTCCTCCTCGCTGAAACTCAGTCCGAGCACGCCGAGTTCGGCCAGCTGACGCCACACCTCGCGGCTCCAGCCGAGCTCGGTGTCGGTGACCTTCAGCCTGGTCTCCGGATCGTAGTTGCGGGCGAGCAGGTCGCGGACCGTGTCCCGCAGCATGCCCTGTTCATCGGTGAGATCGAAATCCATGGCGGCGCCTCACAATCCGAGGATCGTGGAGGCGATGATGGTGCGCTGCACCTCGCTGGAGCCTCCGTAGATGGTTGTCTTGCGGTAGTTCAGGTAGCCGGGGCCGCTGCGCTGCGCCCAACCGGGCGAAGCGATCTCGTCCGCGTCGACCGGCAGGGCGTCCGGGCCCGCGATGTCGAGCAGCAGCTCGGTGGCGGCCTGCTGTAACTCCGAGCCACGCAGCTTCAGCACCGACGAGGCCGGATTCGGCTTGCCCTCCGACGAATTCGAGACCACGCGCAGCTGGGTGAGCTCCAGGGCGAGCAGCTCGTTCTCCAGTTCGGCGACCCGGGCCGCGAACAGCGGATCTTCCAGCAGGGTGCCGCTGCCCGACTTGGTCTGCGCCGCATATTCTTTCGCGACGCCGATCTTCACCTTGGTGCGACCGACGCCGGTGATGCCGGTGCGCTCGTTGCCGAGCAGGAACTTGGCGTAGGTCCAGCCCATGTTCTCCTCGCCGACCAGCTGGTCGGCCGGTACCCGGACGTTCTCGAAGAACACCTCGTTCACCTCGTAGCCGCCGTCGATCAGCTTGATCGGGCGGATCGTGACCCCGGGCGATTTCACGTCGAAGAGCAGGAACGAGATGCCCGCCTGCTTCTTCGGGGCGTTCGGGTCGGTGCGCACCAGGCAGAAGATCCAGTCCGCGTACTGCGCGAGCGTGGTCCAGATCTTCTGGCCGTTGACGATGTAAGAGTCGCCGTCACGCACCGCGGTGGTGCGCAGCGAGGCCAGATCCGAGCCCGCGTCGGGTTCGGAGAAGCCTTGGCACCACCAGATGTCCAGGGCCGCGGTGGCGGGCAGGAAGCGCTGCTTGAGCTCCTGCGAACCGAAGTGCGCGATCACCGGACCGACCATCTGCGCGTTGAAGGTCAGCGGGTCCGGCACCGAGGCGAGCTGCATCTCGTCCTGCCAGATGTGGCGCTGCATCGGGGTCCAGTCCTTGCCGCCCCATTCGACCGGCCAGTTCGGCACCGCGAGACCGTGCTCGTTGAGAATCTTGTGCGAGCGGACGATGTCGTCGCGGGACAGTTCGCGCCCGTACTTGAACCGTTCGCGGATTTCGGCGGGGATCTCGGTGCGGTAGAAGTTTCGCAGTTCGTCGCGGAAGGCGACCTCGTCTGGGGACAGGCTTATTTTCATACGCAGCTCCGTCTGTGTCTCGTACGTCCGAGTCCAAACTACCCCTCGGTAATACTCGACTGTCGAGTGGATCACAGTGCCGGGACACGCGCGGCCACCTCCGGCTTTGCCGCCAACCCGTTACGCCGGGCGCCACGCGAGCAGGTGAACAGCGGTGCTACCTGGGCGATATTTCCGACGAACTGGTACGTTGCTGCACGTGGGTTGGGGACCCCTGAGCCTTGGGTATCGAGGAGAACGAGTGAACGGCAGGACCATCACACGCGCCGCCGCGGCCGTGACCACTCTCGGCATCGGCGCCGCGCTCACCCTCGGCGGCCCGGCCGCCGCCGAACCCGAACCGACGCCACTCGACGCCGGACTCACCCACCTCACCGAGACCGCGGGTCCCGATCCGGCCGTGCAGGCCGGGGTCGGCGCGCTCACCCAGTACACCAAGCTCGTCGACGTGGCCGCACTGCGCCACATCACCAGCGCGTTCACCCCGTTCGCCTATGCCGCACCGACTTTCGGCTGCGGCAGCCTCGGCCCGATCACCACGATCATCGCGGCCGCGAGCACCGACGGCGTCGGCAACAGCCAGGACCTCAATGTCGCGCCGGGCACGCTGCGCTTCAGCGCCACCCCCGCGCATTCGGGCATCCCGCTGGCCTCCGGGCTCGTCGTGGCCTGGGTGAACATCAACAACGGCGCCAGCGGCATCGATCCCCTCGACGACCTGACCGAGTACGGGCTGCCCTCGCTGTCCAAGACCGTGCGCAGCGGCCCCGGCACCGTCATCGCCTCGATGTGGGGCATCATCGACTACCCGGGTGCGCACTGCGTGATGACGCCGACCGTCGGCACGTTCATGGTGCCCGATCAGCCGGCGAGCCATCCGGCCAATCCGGCCGACACGAACGCACCCGGCGTGGTTGCCCCCGGCCCGAACGGCACCGTGACGGGCCCGGCACCCGAGCCCGCACCGACCACCGCGCAGCAGCCCGCACCCGCGCCGCTGCCCGCCGCCCGGCGCCGGAACCCGCGCCCGCGCCCGCACCGGCCCCCGCTCCCGTCGCACCGACCACCCCGGCCCCGCCCGCAGGCACCTCGGTGCACGGGGAGTTCAGCAAGCCGGCGACGGGCAACTGATCCACCCGACCTACCGCACCTTCGCGAAGAATGCGCGGATGTCGGCCGTGTGCATCTCCGGAAGTTCCATCGCCACAAAGTGATTGCCGGTATTGCCGGACGGCCAGTGCGCGATGACGTTGTCGCGCTCGGCAAGTCGCCGCATCAACGCCGACCCGCCGCCGTACACCCCGGTCGGCACCGCCTTCTGCCCCTTGGGCCAAGCGAATCCGTCCTCGCCCAGGCCGTTGTACATCGGCCAGGACGACGTGGCCGCGGTGTTGGTGAACCAGTAGATACTGACGTTGGTCAGCAGGTGATCGCGCTCTATGACGTCCTCCGCGAGGTCGGCGAGCGGAGTGAACTCATTGAACTTGTGCATCAGCCAGGACAGTAGACCAACCGGGGAATCGGTCCACGCGTGCGCGAAGGTCTGCGGCGCCACGTTCAGTAGTTCGTGGTGATTCACCCCGGTCATCCACTGCTGCATCAGGTCCCACTCGGCGCGCTCGTCGGGCGTCATGGTCGGCACGTCGGCCGCGGTCGGCATGCCGATACCGCCGTCGAGGTGCACGCCGATCACCCGGTCCGGCGCCGCGATGGCCAGTTCGGGCGCGACGTACGCGCCGAGATCGCCGCCCTGTGCGCCGAATCGGTGATAGCCCAGTCGATCCATCAGCACGAGCCACATCTGCGCCACCCGTTGTGGCGTCATGCCGATTTCCACCGGCGCATCCGAGAAGGCGAAGCCCGGCACCGACGGGACCACGACGTGGAACGCCTGCGCCGGATCGAGGCCGTGCTTGCGCGGATCGGCGAGCAGGTCGATGGTCTTGCTGAATTCGACGAACGAATTGGGCCAGCCGTGGGTCAGGATCAGCGGCACCGCGTCCGGCTCTGGCGAGCGCACGTGCACGAAATGCACGTCGAGCCCGTCGATCTCGGTGACGAACTGCGGAAACTCGTTCAGCGCCGCTTCCTGTGCGCGCCAGTCGAATTCGGTCCGCCAGTATTCGGCGAGCTCCCGCAGATAGTCGACGGGCACGCCGCGCTGCCAGCCCGCGCCGGGCAGCTGGGCCGACCAGCGGGCCCGGCTCAGCCGGTCGCGCAGGTCGTCGAGTTCGGCCTGCGAGATCTCGATGCGGAACGGGCGGACGGCGATGTTGTCGGTCATGGCGGGGCTCCTTGCCTGTTGTGCGAACTGAAAACAACGGTATGAGCCATCTAGGACCATTCATGTCCTAGTTATCTGGAATTCTGGAATTCATGAACGACACCCCGCCGCTGTTGCGTC
>NZ_BAUA01000182.1 GCF_000710915.1 Nocardia brasiliensis IFM 10847 | reverse complement strand
CTACGCCGCGACGAACTAGACAGGAATCAACGAGATGACAGTCCCGCCGCGCCCGGACGCCCAGGTCCACTTCGGTGTGTTCTTCCAGGGCGTCAACCACACCACCATCTGGTCCGATCCGGCCAGCGGTTCCCAGATCGATTTCGAGACTTTCCGCCGGGTCGCGCAGACCGCCGAGCGCGGGCTGTTCGACGCGTTCTTCCTCGGCGAGGGCCTGCGCCTGCGCGAACAGGACGGCCGAATCCTGGAACTCGACATCGCGGGCCGGCCGGACGCGATCGCGCAGCTGGCCGCGCTGGCCGGCGTCACCAGCCATATCGGCCTGGTCGCCACGCAGAACACCACCTACAACGAGCCCGCCGATCTCGCACGGCGATTGAGCGGACTGGACTTGATCTCCGGCGGGCGTGCCGGATGGAACGCGGTCACCACCGACAACGCGTGGACCGGCGAAAACTTTCGGCGCGGCGGCTATCTCGACCACGCACTGCGCTACGAGCGGGCGGGCGAGTTCCTCGCCGTTGCCCGGGCGATCTGGGATTCCTGGCGCGACGGCGCGATCGCCACGTCACCGCAGAGTCCCGGCTGGGCGGAAGCGGACGCGGTGCACCCGGTGGAGCGGTCCACCGATCATTTCCGCGTCGCGATCACCCCTACCCTGCCGCGCAGCCCGCAGGGGCATCCCGTCATCTTCCAGGCAGGCGATTCCGCGACCGGTCGGGACTTCGCCGCCGCCCATGCCGATGTCATCTTCTCCAGGCACGGCACCCATTTCGACGACGCGCTCGCCTTCGCGAACGATATCCGCGCCCGGCTGCGCGCCGCGGGCAGGCCGGAGGACGACGTCAAGATCCTGCCCGGCACCCAGATCGTGCTGGCGGAGAAGGAATCCGAGGTCGAGGAGAAGGTCCGCTGGGTCAAGGACGGCCAGTACACCGGGCAGACCGCACTGTCGCTGGCCGGTCAGGTGTGGGGCCGGGACCTGTCACACCTGGACCCGGACGGCCCACTGCCGAAAGAAGATCCGCAACCACGCCCGATCTCGGAGACCCGCGGCTCGCCCCGGCACGGCCAGGATCCGCAGACCATTGCGCGCGAGTGGCGCGCTCGTGCGGATGCCGAGAACCTCTCGCTGCGAGAAGTGGTCATCGCGTCAACGGAGCGTTCGGGTTTCGCGGGCACACCCACCCAGGTGGCCGACGAACTGGCGCACTGGGTCCGGCAGGGCGCCGTGGACGGCTTCAACATCTCGCCCTACCTGGTCCCGAGCGGGCTCGACGAGATCGTCGACTGGCTGGTGCCGGAACTTCAGGAACGCGGCGTCTATCGCACCGAATACACGAGCACGACCCTGCGCGAGCACCTCGGCCTGCGTGCTCCCCTCACCCGTCGCGGCTGACGCGCGGCCTTGTCGGCACCCGCCTGGCGTAGTACTGTCCAGACAGGTGTCCACATGATCTGCGGGCCGTGCGCTTCGGAGGGTTCTCATGAGTCTCATTACTCCGCAACGGGTCTCGGGTGGACACGGCGAGCACGGTCATCTCGACGAGTTCCGCACCGATCCGATCGGATTGATGCGGCGAGTGCGGTCCGAGTGCGGCGACGTCGGGGTGTTCGACCTTGCCGGGCGCCGGGTGATCCTGCTGTCGGGAGCACAGGCCAACGAGTTCTTCTTCCGGGCCGGCGACGACGAACTCGATCAGGCCGCGGCCTATCCGTTCATGAAGCCGATCTTCGGCGAAGGCGTCGTGTTCGACGCGCCGCCGGAACGCCGCAAGGAAATGCTGCACAATCAGGCCCTGCGGGGCGAGCAGATGCGCGGGCACGCCGCCACCATCGCGCGGGAAGTGTCCCGAATGCTCGCGAGCTGGGGCGAATCCGGCGAGATCGATTTGCTCGACTTCTTCGCCGAACTGACCATCTACACCTCCTCGGCGTGCCTGATCGGCGCCAAGTTCCGCGACGAACTCGACGAGCGCTTCGCCCGGCTCTACCACGATCTCGAACGCGGCACCGACGCGCTGGCCTACGTGGATCCGTACGCGCCGATCGAGAGCTTCCGTCGGCGCGACGCGGCACGCATCGAACTCGTGGCCCTGGTGCAGCAGATCATGGACCGCCGCGGCGCGCATCCGCCTGCGGGCAAAGACGATCGCGACATGCTCGACGTGCTGATCTCGATCAGGGACGAACACGGCGCGCCCCGCTTCGGCGCCGGGGAGATCACCGGCATGTTCATCTCGATGATGTTCGCGGGCCATCACACCACCTCCGGCACTGCCGCGTGGACGGTGATCGAGCTGCTGCGCCACCCCGAATGGCTGGGCCGGGTGGTCACCGAACTCGACGAACTGTACGCCGACGGCGCCGATATCAGTTTCGGTGCACTGCGCCGTATTCCGCAGCTCGAGGCCGTCGTCAAGGAGGCGCTGCGCCTGCATCCGCCGCTCATCGTACTGATGCGGGTGGCCCGCGCGGACTTCGACGTGTGCGGGCATCGGATCGCACCCGGCGATCTGGTGGCCGCCACACCCGCGGTGTCCAACCGCATCGCGGCCGACTTCCCGCAGCCGGACCTGTTCGACCCGGCCCGCTACCTGGATCCCAAGCAGGAGGACATCGTCAATCGGTGGACCTGGATTCCGTTCGGGGCCGGGCGGCATCGCTGCGTCGGTGCGGCGTTCGCGCTCATGCAGTTGAAGGCCATCTTCTCGATCCTGCTGCGGGACTGGGAGTTCGAGATGGCGCAGCCCGCGCACAGCTATCGCAACGACCACAGCAAGATGGTCGTGCAGCTGCTGCAACCCTGCACCGTGCGCTATCGCCGCCGGTCACGCTGAAACCAGCGCCCCCGAACAAGATTCGAGGCCCGGTCGCACGGTGCGCGCGGCCGGGCCTCGAACAGTGCACTCAGAGCAAGGATTCGATGCCCGCGACGAGCGCGGGGGCATCCGGGGTGACGGTCGGCCGGAACCGGCCCGCCACCTTGCCGTCCCGATCGATCAGGAACTTCTCGAAGTTCCACTGGACCTCGCCTGCCGCGCCTTCGGCGTCGGCGGTCTGCACCAGCGTCTCGTAGAGCGGATGCTGCTGCTCGCCTTTCACGTCGGCCTTGGCCAGCAGCGGGAAATCGACCCCGTAGGTGGTCGAGCAGAATTCCTGGATCTCCGCGGCCGTACCGGGCTCCTGACCCATGAACTGATTGCACGGCACGCCGACCACGGTGAAACCGCGCGGCGCATAGGTCCGCTGCAACTCGACCAGCCCGGAATACTGCGGGGTCAGCCCGCATTTGGATGCCACGTTGACCAGCAGCACCACCTTGTCCCCGGCCAGCTCGGCCAGTGTGGTCGCCTCGCCGTTCAGCGTCTGCAACGGTACGTCTCGAAGAGTCATTCGTATCGGACCTGCCAATTCTTGATTCCGTTGATCCACCCCGACCGCAACCGTACCGGATCGGCGACCTGGGTGATCTCGGGCATCGCGTCGGCGATGGCGTTGAACATCAGGTCGATTTCCAGCCGGGCCAGGTTGGCGCCCACACAATAGTGCGCGCCGGTGCCGCCGAAGCCGACATGCGGATTCGGGTCCCGCAGCACGTCGAAGGTGAACGGATCGGTGAACGCCGCCTCGTCGAAGTTGGCCGAGCCGTAGAACAACCCGAGGCGTTCACCACGACGAATCGCCTGGCCACCGACCTGGGTGTCCGCCGTCGCGGTGCGCTGGAAGGAGCTGACGGGGGTGGCCCAGCGCACGATCTCGTCGGGCGCGGTGCGCGGCCGCTGCTGCCGATACAGCTCCCATTGTTCCGGATTGTCCACGAAAGCTTTCATGCCGTGCGTAATCGCATTACGTGTCGTTTCATTGCCTGCCACCGACAGCAGGATGACGAAGAAGCCGAATTCGTCGGAGCCCAGTCCGGCGCCGTCGACATCGGCGTGCACGAGTTCGGACACGATATCCCCCGCCGGATTCGCCCGCCGCTGCTCGGCCAGGTGCCAGGCATAACCCAGAATTTCGGCGGAGGCGAGCGCGGGATCACCGTAATCGGGGTCGTCGTAGCTGAGCATCTGATTGGACCAGTCGAAGAGTTTGCGCCGGTCGGCCTGCGGCACCCCGAGCAACTCGGCGATGGCCTGCAACGGCAGTTCGCAGGCGACCTGTTCGACGAAGTCGCCGCCGCCGGTTTTGCGCGCCTCGTGCACGATGGCGTGCGCGCGTTCGGTCAGCGCGGCGCGCAGGCCCTCGACCGCGCGCGGGGTGAAACCCTTGGTGATGATCTTGCGGAATTTCGAATGCTTCGGCGGGTCCATGTTGATCAGCAGCACGCCGTTCGCGGCCTGCTGTTCCGGGGTGATGTCGTCGCGCAGCCGGATGATCGAGCCGTTGCGTTCGGAGGAGAACAGCTCCGAATTGCGGGAGATCTCTTTGACGTCGTGCAGGGTGCTCACCACCCAGTAGCCGCCGTCGCGGAACCCGCCGGACTGTTCGTCCGGTTGCGGGTTCCACCACACCGGCGCGGTCCGGCGCAGCAGCGCGAATTCCTCGACGGGTCTTCGCCGCTCCCACAGCCCGGGGTCGGTGAAATCGAATCCGGCGGGCAACGAAGGCGTCACCATGGGTACCTCCTCAACGGCCGACCGCGCCGCGGCCGAATCCGGGCCCGGCCGACCGCGTCTGCCATCGACCGCGCCGGATCCGGCTCAGCGCAGCCTGGTTCGGCGCATCAGCCGCAGCGACATCAGCGTCGTCTTCACTTGCTTCTCGTAGGGCTGGCCCGCGCGGGCGGCGAGCACCTGCCGTTTGAGCACACCGACGTTCACCGTGTCGGTGTATTTGAGCAGCCCCTGATCGCCGTGCCGGGTGCCGACTCCGGACTGCTTGAGCCCGCCCGACGGCGTCGCCTTGGCCGCGTACGTCGCGACGAAGCCGTCGTTGATGTTGATATTGCCCGCTTGCAGTTGTGCGGCAATCCGGTTGGCGCGCGCCAGGTCCCGGCTCCACACGCTGGCGTTCAAGCCGTAGTCGGTGGCATTGGCGAGCCGGACCGCTTCCCGTTCGTCGTCGAACGGGTAGACGCTGACCACCGGACCGAAGGTCTCCTGCGTCGCGTGCGCCATCTCCGGCGTGACGCCGGTGAGCACGGTCGCCTCGTAGAACGCCGGGCCGATGTCCGGGCGCGCCTTGCCGCCGACCAGGACGGTCGCGCCCTTCGCGCGGGCCTCGTCGACGTGCGCGGCCACCCGGTCCCGATGCTGGGCCGATACCAGCGAGCCGAATTCCGGTGTGTAGTCGTAGGCGGCGCCGATCTTCTGGTTCAGCTCCGCGGCGGCGGCGACCAGACCGCGCACGAAATCGTCGTACCGGCTGCGGTGCACGTAGATCCGTTCGATGTGCATGCAGGCCTGGCCGGAGTTGGCGAACACCGCGAACGTCGCGCCGGCGATCGCCTCGTCCAGGTTCGCGTCCTCGAGCACCAGCATCGGATTCTTGCCGCCCAGTTCCAGACTGCACCCGATGAGGTTGCGCCCGGCGCGCTCGCCCACCACCCGGCCGGTCGCGGTCGAACCGGTGAACATCACGAAATCCACGGCATCGATCAGGCTCGGCCCGATATCCGGGCCCTCCCCGCAGACCACCTGGACCAGCCCACGCGGCAGCCCCGCCCGATGCAGCAGCTCCACGCCGTACAGCACGCACAGCGCGGTCTTGTTGTCCGGCTTGAGGATTACGCCGTTGCCCGCGATCAGCGCGGGCATCGCATCGGAGAGCGCGATGGCGAAGGGAAAGTTCCACGGAGCGATGACCGCCACCAACCCCTTGGGACGATGTTCCTCGGTCGAGGTCGTGAGCAGCGGCAGGGCGCCACCGCGCCGCTTCGGCCGCAGCACCCGGCGCGCGGTTTTCAGGTAGTGGCTGATGACCATCGGCACATCACACGATTCCTCGACCGCCATCCGGCGGGTCTTGCCGCACCCGATCTGGATCAGATCGGCGATGGTCTCGACCTCGCTCAGGATCAGTTCGTGCGCCCGCTCGAACACCCGCAGCCGATCCCGCAGCGGCAGCGCGGCCCATTCCCGTTGCGCGGCACGGGCGCTCACCCCGGCGACGCGGACATCGTCGGGCGTGGACTGCGGCAGCTCGCCCAGCGCCGCACCGGTGTAGACCTCCGTCATCGGATACGGCGCCGCGGTGCCGTCGGCGGCGACCGAGCCGGTCAGGCGCTCGATGAACGCCGCGGTGATCCGGGCGGGCAACGCCGCCGCCGGGGTGTGAGTGGTCTCAGTGGTCATCGGGGCTTCTTCTCCATGACGTGCGTAAGCGCCGCAGTAGTCCGGCCGGGTGCGATCCTCGAATTAGAACACGTTCCTGTCTGGTGCCGTGGCGGTTCGCCGCACACCATTCAGTCCGCCCGATGATCGGGCGCATGTTCCTCGGTGTGGCGCAGCGCCCAGCGGTAATCGGGTTTGCCGCTCGGCGTCCGGCCGACCCGGTCGACCAACCAGAGCTGCTTGGGCACCTTGTAACCCGCCAGATGGCGGCGCACGTGCGCGGCCAGCGCCGCGAAATCCAGCGGACCCGTCACCGACACCACGGCCGCGACCTGTCGCCCCCAGCGCCGGTGCGGTACGCCGACGACCACCGCGTCATAGATCCCGTCGTAGGCTTTCAGCACGCCTTCGACCTCTTCGACGAACACCTTCTCCCCGCCGGTGTTGACCACCATGTTGCCGCGCCCGAGCAACGTGACCGTCCCGTCGGGCTCGACCCGTGCCCGGTCGTCGGTGACCACGATCCGCGCGCCGTCGACCGTCTTGAACAGCTTCGCGGACTTCACCGGATCCTTGTAGTAGCCCAGCGGCACCGAACCCGACTTCGCCAGCCACCCTTGTTCGCCCGGCCGCACCGGGCGCCCGTCGTCGTCGACCACGAGCGAGCCGCGGCCGGTGCGCACCCGCGGCCCCTGCCCCGGATTGTCGTCCTTCTGCGCGAAACCGATACCGCCGAAACCGGTTTCGGAGGAGCCGATCGAATCCGTCACGACCAGCGACGGAAACAGCTCCAGCATGGCGTTTTTCACCGGTTGCGAGAGCAGCGCCGCGCCGGAACCGACCGCGAGCAGGCTCGACGCGTCGACCGGCGCCGCCCGATACGCGTCGATCAAGGGTCGTGCCATCGCGTCCCCGGTGATGACCATGACCTGCGGGCGGTCCCGGACCACCGTCTGCCACACCCGATCCGGGTCGAAGCGCGGTTCGAACACCACCGCGTTCCCCGACCACAGCGCTGTGAAGGTCGGCATCATGGCGGCCGCGTGGATCAGCGGCGGCAGCACGAGCCACCGGCTCTGCTCCCCCTGCGCGCCGACCCTGGACTGCTCGTACTCGTCGGCCACCGGTACGCCGGTGTAGAAGTCGATGCCGCCGCCCAGCACCCGCCACATGTCCTCTTGGCGCCACATCACGCCTTTCGGCAGGCCGGTGGTGCCGCCGGTGTACATCATGAACAAGTCGTCGGCGCTGCGCTCCACGTCGGTCCGGGCGGGCTCGCCCGCGGCCACCGCGTCCGCGTAGTGCACGGCGTCCACGGGCGGGTCCGCGTCCGCGCTGTCGTCGGGAACCACGATTCGATGTCGCAGCAAGGGAAGCCGGGCCGCCGCCTGCTGCACCGCCCGCGCGTAACCCGCGTGATAGACCAGCGCCTGCAGGTCGGCGTTCCGGTAGACGTAGCGCAGTTCCTCTACGCCGTAGCGGTAGTTGATGTTGATCGGCACCGCCCGGATCTTGAAGCAGGCCAACAGCGTTTCCATGGTCTCGATGCCGTTGTGCATCTGGAAGCCGACGTGGGTGCCCCGCCCGATGTCCACGGAGGTCAGGAATGCGGCCAGCTGATTCGCGCGGGCGTCCAGCTCGGCGAAGGTGCGGCGGCGCCCGCCTTCGAGCAGGGCCACGCGCTCGGGCATCGCGTCGACGGCGTGCTCGAACAGGTCAGCGAAGTTACGGGCCACGGCAATTCACTTTCTCGATATGGGTTACACCACCGTCAGCGGCAGGGGTGTGCCGCGCTCGGCGAAGACGAAGGCCGCGCCGGTGCTGATCCGGGTCAACGCGACCTCGGTCGACTCCCGGAACGGATGGTCGGCCCGGGAGAACTCGACGACCAGCGCGTCCGGCGTCGAATCGACTGCGCGCGCGACATATCGAGGGTTCACCCCGCGCGCGATCGCCTCGACGGCCGCGAGGTGCTCGGCGTCGATCAGCGCGGGCCACGCGCCGTCGGACACCGCGGCGCTGGAGCGGGGAAGCACAACACGCACACCGGATTCGGCGTCGGCTACCTGCACACCCGTGTAGGCCACCGGATTCCAGGCCGGATGCAGGCGCAGCACCGTGGCGAGCGCGGCCGCGTCGTCGCCGAGATCGAGTGCCCGGCGTAGTCGTTCGGCGGTGAGCCCGGCGATCCCCGCGAACTGCTTGCGGCACAGTGCCGTCGCCGCGGCCGGATCGAGCCGGGACCGCACGGCGATCATGAATCCGAGGGTCAGCAGGTGATGTTGCAGGCACACCTCCTCGGCCAGCCGCACCAGAGCGGACTTCGAGAAGTCGGCGAAGCGCAGATCGCTCAGCAGTGGTCCCGCGTAGTCCGAGCGGCCCTCCTCGTCCGGATCGATTTCCGCCAACGGGAGCCGAGCGGCGGCCGAACGCGCCACCTGCTCGGCGTGCGGCGGTATCGGCGGCGGGGTGTGGGCGGCGTCGATGGTGACCGTCCAGGCGCACATCGGTTTCCGGTCCGCAGGCCGGCGCGGCGGGCGATGGATCGGCCGCACCCGGGCGTGCGGGTTGGTGGCCAGCGCGGTCGCGTCGAAGGTCGGGTCCTCGATGTCGTGACACATCGCGACCACGAACTCGGGGCCCAGCGGCTCCACATCCATCAGCGCACCGCAGTGGTCGAGCCAGAACTCCCCGTGCGCGCCGTCCGCGACGCGGAACCGGAAGTCCATGAACTGCGGCGGCGCGCCGATATCCAGTTGCAGCCCTTTGAAGATCGTCGGCACATCGTCGCCGGCGAAGCCCAGTGCGCGTTGCATCCGGCGCGTGTAGACGGGACTGGCCAGCTGCCATTCCTCGATGGCGACGGCGGTCATCCCGTCCTTGCCGAAGGCCGCGATGGTGTGCGCCATGCCCGATCGATCGATGAGGTGCCCGCACAGCAGCAGTTCGGGCACCAGCACGGCGAGCTGCGCCCGGGTCAGCTGCGCGAAGTTGCTCTCCGGCATCGCATTCACCACAGGGACGCGGGAGCTTCGCCGATGCGGTACCAGCCGGGCAGCGGTCCCGCGACCGACCGCTGGATGCGCTGCTGCATACCGTCGGTGAGCGCGTTGTCGCCGATCATCTCCAGGAACATCTGCGAGACGTTGCCGTAGTCGAAGAAGTCACGCTGCCACGACCATTGGAAGTCCCCGCCGTAGCGGAACCAGCTGCCGCCGATGCCTTCGGGTGAATAAGGCCGTCCATCGGGCCGTTTCGCCTCCGACACCTGTTTCCAGAAGCCGATGACGGTCCCGCTGCGATCGTCGACCACGAATTCCTGGTACGGATAGGTCCAGCCGTCGAGGCCCTGCATCTCCTGGCCCAGCGCGAGTTCACGGATCTCGGCGCGGCCGACCGCCATGAATTCCTGTGCGGGGCCGTAGTTCCAGCCGTAGGTCGCGTCCTCGGTGTACATGTCGGCGAGGGGGCGCCAATCGCCCAGTTCCTCGCAGCGCCGGTTCTCCAGCAGCCAGCGGCGGACCATCTCGTCCAGCTCCGCCCGGTCGAATCCGGCCATCACGGCTCCTCTTTCGTCGATTCGATGGACAAAGCCCGGGTCGGGCAATACCGAACAGCGCGCTCCACCTCGGCGCGGTCGGCCGCGGCCAGGCGGTCCGCCAGGATTTCCACCTTGCCGCGTTTGGGTACCCGGAACGTTTCCGGCGCTTCGTCCTGACACACTGCGTGGCCCTGGCACAGATCCATGTCCGCGACGACTCTCACGGTCGCTCCTCAGTGTTCGGGCGCACCGGCGCTTCCGGCTGCACCTCGACGAGCACCAGGTGCGCGCCGCGCGGCGCCGAGACCACCGCCGTCACCGCCGCGGCGAGATGCTGCGGGCGCAGCATGTTCGGATGCCGGGCGAAACCCCAGTCCTTCCAGGACTCGAGCAGCGGACCGACCACCTCGGGTGTCGAATCCATCCCCATGCCGGTGAGGGTCGGGCCGGGCCGCACCAGGGACGCCCGAACCCCTGTGCCCTCCAACTCCATTCGCAGCTGAGTGACCATCGCCTCCAGGCCCGCCTTGGCCGCGCTGTACGCGCCCGTGCGCGGGCGCGGTTCGGGGGCGCAGTCCGAGCTGATCACGACGATGTCGCCGCGCCGGCGCGCCAGCATCCCGGGCAGCATCCGATGCGCCAGCCGATGCGCCCCGCCGAGGTGGAGCTGCACCTGCCGCAGGAACCGCTCCGGATCCATCTCGTGCACCGGCGAGAACTCGATATCGCCCGCACTGGAGACCAGGATCTCGATGGGGCCCAAGGCGTTTTCCGCGCCTCGCACGAATGCGTCGACCGAGGCGGCGTCGGTGACGTCGAGCGAGTGAGCGAACGCCTCGCCGCCGTCGGCTCGGATCTTCTCGGCCAGTTCCGCGCACCGCTCGGCGCGACGAGCGCCGAGCGCCACCGGATGCCCGAGTTCGGCCAGCGCGACGGCGGTGGCCGCACCGATCCCCGACGAGGCTCCGGCCACCAGCACCGGGCGCCGAACCGGATGTGCTTCGAAACGAGCCACTACTTCACCTCCACCGCGATCGGCAGCTGGGCGAAACCACGCACGTTCGACGAGTGCACCCGCACCGCACCGGACTCCACCGTGTAGGACCGCACCCGGGACGCGAACTCGCGCAACGCGACTGCCGCCTCGAGCCGGGCCAGGTGCGCGCCGAGGCAATAGTGCACGCCCGCTCCGAAACTCGCCAGGCCGCCCTTGTCCGTGCGGCCGATGCGGTAGCTGTCGCCATCGGCGAACACCGCGGGATCGCGGTTGGCCGAGCCGATCAACAGCAGCACTTTGGCGCCGGCGGGCACGGTCGCGCCGTGGTAGTCGAGGTCGGCGGTGGCGGTGCGGGCGATCACCTGACTGGAGGTGTCGTAACGCAGGGTCTCCTCCACCCAGTCCGTGACATGGGCCGGTTCCGCCGCGACCTTCGCGTACTCCCCCGGGTTTCGCGCGCCCCAATACAGCGCGTTGCCGAGCAGTTTCGTCGTCGTCTCGTTGCCCGCCACCACCATCAGGAACAGGAAGCCGATGATCTCCGCGTCCGACAGTGAGTCGCCGTCGATTTCGGCGTCCAACAGCGCCGAGGTGAGATCGGCGGTGGGCTTGCGCCTGCGTTCGGCGACCATCTCGGTGTAGTAGGTGAGCAGCTTGATCGAGGCTTCGATCGAAGCTTGGGGGATGTCGAGCACGCCGTCTTCGCGATGCACCACCAGATCGGCGAGCCCGCGGATATCGGCGCGGTCGATTTCCGGCACGCCCATCAGCTCGGAGATCACGTCCATCGGCAGTTTGCCCGCGACCTCGTCGATCCAGTCGAACGCCCCCTCGTCCAGCGCCGGCTCTAGATACGAAAGAGTCAATTCCTCGATCCGGCCCTGCATTTCGGCCACCCGCTTGGGCGTGAAGCCCTTGTACACCAGCCTGCGCATGCGCAGGTGCCGCGGATCGTCCATGGCCAGGAACGACATCACCCGGTGCGCGTGCGGGCCCCAGGCGGCCGGGTCGAGGGAGACCCCGTTGGCGCTGGAAAGCCTTGCGCTGTCCCGGAATCCGGCGGTGACGTCGGCGTGCCGGGACAGCGCCCAGAAGTTCAGGTCGGCGTTGTAGTAGAGCGGCGCCTCGGTCCGCAGTCGCCGGTAGGTCGGGTACGGGTCCTCGTGGAAACGGTAATCGTACGGATCGAACGTCAAGGGTTCCAAGGCGGCGGTCATCGCAACCGCCGCTCATTCGAGAACAAGTTCCCCCGGCTGCAGCAGCCCGATACAGCGGCAGGCAACACATAACTGGACATGTGTCTGGACAGTACCATCGGCACCTACCTCCGACAACGGTTACGGCGGATTACCACCACCATTGCGCACCGAGACGGCGACGCGCCCGAGAACGGCGCAGATTTCGCTACACGTGCGCAGTCCATCACGCAGAATGGTCGAAATAGAACGGGTTCTTGCCCGCGATCGACGGTTCCGCCTATATTCCGTACACCTGTCCAGACAGCATCGGAGCGACGCATGAACAGCCTTATGCCCGGGGCCGGGACACGGCAGCTGATCGGCGGGAAGCTGGTCCCGGGCGGTAACGGGGTCTTCAGCACGGTGAACCCGGCGACCGAACAGGTCCTCGGGCAGGCCGCCGACGCGAACGCCGCCGACCTGGACGCCGCCGTCGCCGCGGCCCGTACCGCCTTCGACGAGACCGACTGGTCCCGCGAGCCCGGATTTCGCGCGCACTGCCTCGAACAATTGCGCACCGCACTGCAATCCAGGCTCGAAGACCTGCGCGAACTCACCATCGCCGAGGCCGGCGCGCCCGCGATGTTCACCCGGGGACCACAGCTGGAAGGGCCGATCGCGGACCTGACCTACTCGGCGACCCTGGCCGAAACATATTCGTGGGAAACCGATCTCGGCATCGCCGCGCCGATGGGCATCAAGACCCGCAGAGTGCTGCGGCGGGAGCCGGTCGGCGTGGTGGGCGCGATCACCCCCTGGAACTTCCCGCACCAGATCGTCTTCGCCAAACTCGGCCCGGCCCTCGCCGCCGGGAACACGGTGGTGCTCAAGCCCGCTCCCGACACCCCGTGGTGCGCCGCGGCCGTCGGCGCGATCATCGCGGAGCAGACCGATATCCCCGCCGGCGTGGTGAACATCGTGACGTCGGCGGACCACGGTCTCGGCGCGCGACTCACCGAACACCCGCTGGTGGACCTGATCAGCTTCACCGGCTCCACCCAGACCGGCCGGGCCGTCGTGCACAGCGCCGCGGCGACGCTGAAGAAGACCTTTCTGGAGCTCGGCGGCAAGTCGGCGTTCATCGTGCTCGACGACGCGGATATCGCGGCAGCCTGTGCGGTGGCGGCGTTTTCGGTGTGCGTGCACGCCGGACAGGGCTGTGCCATCACCACCCGGTTGCTGGTGCCGCGCGCCGCCTACGCCGACGCGGTGGCCGCCGCGGCCGCGACGCTCGCCGGGATCAGGCCCGGCGATCCGGCCGATCCGCGCACCGTCTGCGGCCCGCTGATTTCCGAGCGGCAGCGGGCGCGCGTGGAGCGCTACCTGGAGATCGCGCGCGCCGAGGGCGGCCGCGTGGTGGTCGGCGGCGGCCGGCCGCGCGACCGCGCACACGGCTTCTATTTCGAGCCGACACTCGTTGCGGACGTGCCGAATTCGGCCACCGTCGCGCGGGAGGAGATCTTCGGCCCGGTCCTGGTGGTGCTGCCCTACGACGGCGACGAGGACGCCGTCCGGATCGCGAACGACTCACCCTACGGCTTGTCCGGTGCGGTGTGGGGCACCGATCCCGAGCGAATCCGCCACGTCACCGAGGGGGTACGGACCGGGACCCTGAGCGTCAACGGCGGCGTCTGGTATTCCGCCGACGCACCGTTCGGTGGCTACAAGCAGTCCGGCATCGGCCGCGAGATGGGCGTGGCCGGGTTCGAAGAGTACCTGGAGACCAAGCTCATCGCGACCGCCGGATAAAGGAGCACAGTAATGACCCGATTCACGGGAAGGTCCGTCATCGTCACCGGCGCGGCCCAAGGCATCGGCGCGGCCTACGCCGCGGCGTTGGCGTCTGAGGGCGCGAAAGTGGTTGTCGCCGACAAGAATGCCGAGGCGGGCCGGGCCACGGCGGAAAAGATCGCCGCCGACGGCGGCACCGCGGTCTTCGGTCAGGTCGATGTGGCCGACCCCGAATCCGCGGCCGCGCTGGCGGAATTCACCGTCGCGGAGTTCGGCGGCATCGACCATCTGGTCAACAACGCGGCGATCTACGGCGAAATGAAGGTCAACCTCCTGTTGACCGTGCCGTGGGACTACTACAAGACCTTCATGAGCGTGAACATGGACGGCGCGCTGACCATGACCAGGGCGGTCTGGCCGCATATGCGCAAGAAGGGCGGCTCGATCGTCAACCAGTCGTCCACCGCCGCATGGATGTACTCGAGTTTCTACGGGCTGGCCAAAGTCGGCGTCAACGGTCTCACCCAGCAGCTCGCGTTCGAGCTCGGCGGTTCGAAGATCCGGATCAATGCCATCGCGCCCGGGCCGATCGACACCGCGGCGACGAAGGCCGTCACGCCGGAGCCGATCGTGTCGGAGATGGTCAAGCGATTGCCGATCCAGCGCATGGGCACACCGGCCGATCTGGTCGGCGCGTGCCTGTTCCTGCTCTCCGACGAGGCGGGCTGGATCACCGGGCAGATCTTCAACGTCGATGGCGGGCAGGTGTTCCGATCATGAGCCACCCTCGGATCGGGTTCATCGGGCTGGGCGCCATGGGCGGGCCGATGGCGCGGCGACTGCTCGCCTGGCCGGGTGGACTGACGGTCTGCGACGTGCGTCCGGCGGCGGTGCAGCAGTACGTCGAGGCCGGCGCCGCCGTGGCCGGGACCGCGGCCGAACTCGCCGAGCAGGCCACCGTGATCTCGGTGGCGGTCGTGGACGACGATCAAGTACGCGAGGTGCTCACCGGCCCCGACGGGGTGCTGCGCACCGCGGCGCCGGGCACGGTGGTGGCCGTGCACTCGACGATCAGTGATCAGACGGCGGAGCAGCTCGCCGCCGAGTGCGCCACGCACGGTGTCGAATTCGTCGACGCGCCGGTCAGCGGCGGTGCGCCCGGCGCGGCGAAGGGCAGGCTCGCGGTACTCATCGGCGGCAGCGAGACGGCCTTCGCCGCGGTACAAGAGCCGTTCGGCTGCTTCGCCGATCTGATCGTGCACGCCGGTCCTGCGGGTGCCGGAACGCGAATGAAGCTGGCGCGCAACATACTCCATTTCATCGCCTTCACCGCCGCCACCGAGGCGCAGCGGCTCGCCGAGGCGGCGGGCCTCGACATCACGACCTTGGGCAAGGTGGTGCGTCACTCCGACGCCGTCACCGGCGGACCCGGCGCCATCATGCTCCGCGACCGCACCGCCCCGATCGCCGAGGGCGACTTCTGGTTACCCATCCTGCGGCACGTGCGCGATCTCGGCGAGAAGGACCTCGGGCTCGCGCTCGACCTCGGCGCCCGCCTGGACGTGACGCTTCCGCTCACCGAACTCGCTCGCGCCCACCTCGGGACCGGGCTGGGCGTCGGCGCTTCGACCTCCGAAAGGGAATCCGCATGACCGACAACGGTTCCGCCGAGACCACGCGCCGCCGCGGGCTGGCCAAGATGGCCGAGGTCTACGGCACCGAATTCCAGGACTACCCCGGCAGTCACTTCGCCGTCACCGCCGACCATCTCTTCGCCGACATCTGGTCGCGCACCGCGCTGTCGATTCGGGACCGCAGGCTGTTGCTGCTCGGCGCGCTCACCGCGCAGGGCGCCATCGACACCGCGGGCATCCAGATCGGCGCCGCGCTGCGCAACGACGAACTCACCGAGGAGCAACTGCACGAGATCGCGGTGTTCCTCTGCCACTACGTCGGGTGGCCGAACGGCACCAAACTCGACCTGCTGGTGGGCACGATTGTGGCGCAGCAGAAGAAGGCCGCCCGCGCCGAGCACGACGACCGCACCGAGTGAAGGAACGAAACATGACCGATGCCAATGCCCTTCGCCCCTTGCGCGCGAGCGCGGTCACCGAGTGGGACCTGCGTGCCGACGTCGTCGTCGCCGGATACGGCATCGCCGGGGTCTGCGCGGCGATCGAGGCGGCGCGCGCGGGCGCCGAGGTGCTGATCCTGGAGCGGACCGGCGGCTGGGGCGGCGCGGCGGCGATGGCGGGCGGATTCATCTACCTCGGTGGCGGCACCCCCTTGCAGCAGGCGCTCGGCTTCGAGGACACCCCGGAGAACATGGAGACCTTCCTGCTCGCGGCGCTGGGCCCCGGCGTGGACCAGGCCAAGGTTGCCGACTACTGCCGGGGCAGCGTCGAGCACTACAACTGGCTGGTGGCCAACGGGGTGCCGTTCCGCGAAGCCTTCTGGGGCGAGCCGGGCTGGGAACCGCCGCACGACGAGGGGCTGATGTATTCCGGCGGCGAGAACGCCGCGCCGTTCAACGCCCTGGCGAAACCCGCGCCGCGCGGCCACGTTCCGCAGCTGGCGGACAAGAAGATCGGCCGTAGGAGCGGCGGCTACATGCTGATGAAGCCGCTCGCGCAGACCGCCGAATCCCTCGGTGCCCGAGTCGAATACGACCTGCGCATCGGCCGGTTGGTGGTGGACGACGACGATCGGGTGGTCGGCGTGATCGCCCGGCGTTACGGCAAGGAGGTGGCGATCCGCGCCGAGCGCGGACTCGTCCTCGCCACCGGCAGTTTCGCCTATCACCAGCAGATGATCGAGGGTTACGCGCCACGGTTGATCGGCCGACCGGCCGCCGCGATCGAGGAACACGACGGCATCGGCATCCGGGTCGCCCAGGCGCTCGGCGCCGAGCTGGCGCACATGGACGCGACCGAGGTGGCGTTCTTCGGCGACCCGCAGTTGCTCGCGCGCGGCATCCTGGTCAACGGCCGCGGGCAGCGGTTCATCGCCGAGGACACCTACCCGGGCCGGATCGGGCAGGCGACGTTGATCCAGCAGGAGAACCAGGCGTTCCTCGTCATCGACGAGACGGCCTACGAGGCCGGGCTCGCCACCGAGACCGCCACCCCGTTCTTCCGGCAACCACCGACCTGGGCGGCGGAGACGGTCGCGGAACTCGAGGCCGAGATGGGTCTGCCCGAACTCGCCTTGCAGGCGACCGTCGACTGCTACAACCTGCACGCCGCCGCGGGCGAGGACCCGCTGCTGGGGAAGAAACCGGAATGGGTACGGCCGCTGCGCGGTTCGCTGGCCGCGTTCGACATGCGGGGCTTCACCGCTGGTTTCACGCTCGGCGGGCTGCGCACCGACCTGGATTCGCGGGTGCTGCACGTCTCCGGCGCGCCGATCGCCGGGCTCTACGCCGCGGGGCGGTGCACCTCGGGGCTCTGCGCGGGCGGATACGTGAGCGGCGCGTCGCTGGGCGACGGCAGTTTCTACGGCCGCAGGGCGGGTCTCGCCGCGGCCAAGAACTGACCGGCCGTAGTAGGATCCGGTCACATGTCCGAACCCGAGTCCATCACGCTCGAGGCGACCCGGCGCAGGTTGTCCGGGAAGCAGGCCGACACCGTCGACAAGCTCACCAGGTCGGCGGTGGAAGTGCTTGCCCGCGAGGGGTTTGCGGGCATGACGATCCGGATGGTCGCGGCCGCCGCAGGAGTCGGGGCCGCGACCGCCTACACCTACTTCTCCTCGAAGGAGCACCTCGTCGCCGAGATCTTCTGGCGGCGTTTGATGTCCACGCCCTCGCCCGCGAGCGAGGACCCGGACGCGACCGTTCGGGTCGTCGCCGAACTGCGCACCATCGCCATGCTGGTCGCCGACGAGCAGGAGCTGTCCGGCGCGGTGACCAGCGCGTTGCTCGGCCGCGACCCCGATGTCGAGCACCTGCGCGGCCGCATCGGCGCCGAGATCCGCTCCCGGATCATCCGCGCGCTCGCCCCGGAGCCGGACCCCGATGTCGTGGAATCCCTGGAACTGCTGTACGCGGGCGCGCTGGTGCGCGCGGGCATGGGGTACGGCTCCTACTCCGAGATCGCCGACCGGATCGAGAAGTCGGCTCTGCTCATCCTGCGATAAGGCCGGCGCGAGTCGACACCTGCCGCCGGCCACGCCGGTGTGACTTGGCTCCGGTTATAGCGAAATCGAACCCCGCGTCCCGTGTTGCTCGTATCTTGCTCATAGGCAGCGCGGATCGGAGTGGGACAGTGCAACCAGGTGGGCTTACTGCGGATTACGTGATCGTCGGTTCCGGATCCGCGGGGGCGGTGCTGGCGAACCGGCTCAGCGCCGACCCGGGCGTCTCGGTGGTGCTCTTGGAAGCGGGTCCGCGGGACAAGAACAAATTCGCGCACATTCCGGCCGGATTCGCGAAGCTGTTTCGTTCCGAGGTGGATTGGGACTATCTCACCGAGCCGCAGCCGGAGCTGAAGAACCGGCAGATCTACTGGCCGCGCGGCAAGATGTTCGGCGGCTCGTCCTCGATGAACGCGATGATGTGGGTGCGAGGATTCCGCGCCGACTACGACGAGTGGGCCTTGCTGGCCGGCGAGGAATGGGGATTCGCGGCCGCGGTCGACCAGTTCCGGCGGATCGAAAAGGTCGAGGACGCACAGTATCCCGACGAGGGCGCGGACGGCTTGCTGTATGTTTCGCGCCAGCGCAGCCCCCGCGCTTCCACCGCGGCCTACCTGGCCGCGGTGCAGGAGGCCGGATTCGGGGTCGAACCGGCGAATCGGCCGGAGCCGGAAGGCTTCACCCAGACCATGGTCACCCAGCGCGGCGGCAGGAGGTGGAGCACCGCCGACGGATATCTGCGCCCCGCGCTGCGCAGGCCCAACCTCACGGTGCGCTCCGAAGCGCTCGCCACCAGGGTGCTGTTCGACGGAACCCGCGCGATCGGCGTCGAATATCACCAGGGCGGCGGGCCGCACACGGTGACCGCGCGCCGCGAAGTGGTGCTCTGCGCAGGCGCGGTCAACAGCCCTCAGCTGCTGATGCTTTCGGGCATCGGCGACCGGGACGAGTTGGCACGCCAAGGTATTCGCACGCTGTACCACGCCCCGGAGGTCGGCGCCAACCTGCAGGACCATCTCGTCGCGGGCATCGGTTACGGCGCCGCGGGCGATACCTTGTTCGGCGCGGAGAAGCCGCGACAGCTGCTCGACTACTTCCTCCGGCACCGCGGCATGCTCACCTCGAATGTCGCCGAGGCGTACGGCTTCGTCCGCAGCACACCGGATCTCGACATCCCGGACCTGGAGCTGCTCTACGCGCCCGCGCCCTTCTACCATGAAGGTCTCGTCGACCCGACCGAGCACGGCGTCATCCTGGCGACCGTGCTGCTGCGTCCGCACAGCCGGGGCCGCATCACCCTCTCCGCGCCGGATCCGGCCGCCAAACCGGTGATCGACCCGCGCTACCTGTCCGACAGCGCGGGCGCCGACCGGGCCGCGCTCATGGCCGGGCTGCGCATCTGTGCCGATATCGCCGAAACCCCGGCGATGCGGGCCGTACTCGGCCCGCTGATCTATCCGCCCCAGGCGCCCAGCGACCTCGAGGCCACCCTCGAACTGACGCTGAACGGCTACTCGCATACCCTGTATCACCCGGTCGGCACCTGCCGGATGGGCACCGACGCCGCCAGCGTCGTCACGCCGCGCCTCGAAGTGCGTGGGGTGCAGGGACTTCGGGTCGCGGACGCCTCGGTCATGCCGATGCTGATCCGCGGGCACACGCACGCGCCCGCCGTCTTCATCGGCGAGCAAGCGGCGCGGTTCATCCGCAACGGCTGAGCGGCTGATCAGGTCAGCGCGCAGAGCGCGACCGAACCGGCGGCCAGCGCGAGATACGGCAGCGGGTAGCCGAGGTCGGCGTACGCGCGGGCGCGCAGCACGGTCGCGAACGCGGCGAGGAAGTAGAGCACGAGGCAGATCCCCGCAGCCAAGCCCAGCGGCCGGAACACGAACCCGGCCAGCAGGCCGAGCGCACCGGCCGCCTTGATCGCCGCCAAGGGATAGAGCGTCCACTCCTGCAGGCCGTAGGTCTTCATGTTCGCGCGCACCCACTCCGCGCGGAACACGTCGATCCCGCCGGCGAGCAGCATGGCGGCCGCGGCGGCCAGGGTGACGAGGACATAGGCAGTGGACATGGTCGGACCCTCCTGTTTTCGGTGCGGGATCGGTCTGCGATCGTGGATCCCTCGACCATGTGACGAGTGCCGGAACGGAAAGGTGACCGATGCCGAACCAGGACGTGCTGGCCCGGCGCTTCGAGTCGCACCGCGCCCGCCTCGGCGCGATCGCCTATCGCATGCTCGGCTCGGTCGCCGAAGCCGAGGACGCGGTGCAGGAAACCTGGCTGCGCCTGGCCAAGCACGACGCGGTCCAGCCGGACAATCTGATCGGCTGGCTCACCACGGTGCTGTCCCGGATCTGCCTGGACATGCTGCGCGCCCGCGCCACCCGCCGCGAGGACGCGCTGGATCTGCGCGCCGAGCTGGGCGACACCGCCTATGACGCCGACCCGGAACAGGAAGCTCTGCTGATCGATGCGGTGGGCCGGGCCCTGCTGGTGGTGCTGGATACGCTGCACCCGGACGAGCGGGTGGCGTTCGTGCTGCACGATCTGTTCGCCGTGCCGTTCGAGCAGATCGCCCCGATCGTGGGCCGCACGCCCGCGACGACGAAGAAGCTGGCCAGCCGGGCCCGGCAGCGCACCCGCGGGGAAACCCGGCCCACGACAACCGAACTCGCCGAGCAGCGCCGGGTGGTCGAGGCCTTCCTCGCCGCCGCGCGCGAAGGTGACCTGGCCGCGCTGCTCGCCGTGCTCGCCCCCGATGTGGTGCGCGTGGCCGATCCGGCCGCATTGCCCGCGGGTATGGCGGCGATCGTGCGCGGCGCGCAGGCAGTGGCGCAGGAAACCGTACTGCTGCAACGCCGTTCCCGGGTGGCGGCGCTCGCGCTGGTGGACGGCGCCGTCGGTTTGGTGGTCGCGCCGCGCGGGAAACTGCTGCTCGCGCTCGTCGTCACGGTGCGCGCGGAACGGGTGGCGGGTTACGAGGTGATCGCCGATCCGGCGCGCCTGCGCGCCCTCGACTTGGCCGTGGTGCCCGCTTGTGACCCGTCACAACCACCGACCGACCAGTCTCTGTGAGACGTAGAGAAGACGTCGATTCGTTCCGCTACCAGCATCGAACGATTAGTGTGAATGCGCCGCACAGCTATATCCGGGGGCGGAAGGAGTCGTCAATGTCGATCGACAGTTCGGCCCGGCAGAGCCTCACGCTCGCCGGGAAGCCGATGTCGTCCCCACTCAAGGACGTTCGCGCGTTATCCCGGCAAATGGTCGGCCACTTCGTGGCCAACGTCATCCCCTGTGGCACGTTACCCTCCGACGCCATCTCCGGCGATGTCACGACCATCACCCGGGTCTGCCTGGAGTTCGCGGTCAGCATGCTCGACGGCCAGGACATCCCGGAGAAACTGCAACGCATCCAGGACGCCGCGGCGGGCTGGGCGCGCGAGGGCGTGCCGATCGACACCATCCACCACTCCATCCACGAGGGCTTCAAGATGGGCCTGGACCTGGTGGTCTCCGACGCCTCGATCAAGGATTACGACAGTCTCGTCGACGGCGCCAAGATGGTCCTGGAAATCCTCGACATGATCAGCTCGGCGATCTCGGTCGCCTACATCAGGGAATTGCGTTCGGTGGTCAGCGAGCACCACACCGCGGTGCACACCCTGACCTCCGCACTGCTCGGCGGGCACAGCACCTCCACCATGGCGCGCGAATGCGGGATCGCCATCGCACCCTCGTACGCCGTACTCGCCGTGGCGATTCCGCCGCACCGCGAGGAACAGAACCCGATGATCGACAACCAGGTGGTGGCCCGCCGCAAACTGCGCCGGGTGCAGGCCGAGCTCGCGACCCGCTGCGGCGAGAGCGCGCTGTCGCTGCTGAGCGTCGACGGCGGCACCGTGCTGATCCCCTCGTCCACCTTCGACAACGAAGGCTACGACACCCTGGTGAACCAGCTGACCCACGCGGCGCAGGTCGGCATCACCGCCACCATGGTCGAGGCCACTCCCGAGCAGATCCCGAACGCCGCCGACCAGGCCCACGAGCTGCTGGACATGGTGCAGCGGCTCGAAGCGGTGGCCGGACTGTACCGGTTCGACGAACTCGCGCTCGAGTACCAGCTCACCCGTCCAGGGCCCGGTCGCGAATACCTCGGACAGCTGCTCGACCCGCTCGACGAGCATCCTGAACTGCTGGAGACGCTGCAGCGCCACATCGGCAACAACCTCAACCGGCAACGCACGGCGCGGGTGCTGCACGTGCACACCAACACCGTCGACTATCGGCTCAAACGGATCGGCCAGCTCACCGGCTTCGACCCGTCCCAACCCTCCGGCCTGTGGTACCTGCGCTCGGCGCTGGTGGCGCGCAGTTACCGGACGACCTGAGGCAGTGCCTCATTGATATCCGGTACTCCCCTCTACCGGATGGGTGGTGCTGATCAGCTTGGCGTAGCAGTGGTCGCGGTCGAAGCCGTGGCCGGCACACCAGCTGATCGCACCACCCGCAGTCGGGAAACCGATGCCGATGACGGTGATCCAGAAGTCCGAGTAGCTGAAGGTCGACCACGCGCCCGACCACAGCAGTCGCGCCGTCGGATAGCGGGCGCGCAATTCCTCGTGCTCGCGCAGGATTTCCGCATGCCGCCAGGTAATACCTTCGGCCACCAGCCCGTAACGCTTCGAGCTCACCTGCGGCACCCACCGCTCGCCGAGATCTCGGGTGACCACGGGCTGGTCCGCCGCCGCCCGCGCCTGTAATCCGTTCAGCCCCGCCGTCTCCGGATCGAGGCCGGCCGTGGTCGTCCCCACCCGCACCCCCGCCACCACCGACGTCCCCACTACTTCGGAACCCGCCACACCGTCCCCCCGCCCCTGATCCCGCAACAACAGCACCACCGGCACCGCAAGCATGAGCGCCGTGATCACCAGTCCGACCACAAGCCCAGAAGGTCTGCGCCGCAGATCCGTTCGAGGAGCGAACGTCAACCGCGGCCCCGTCGGCACCGCCACCGGCGCTTCAATACGCCCGTCCTCCGGAAACGTCCCACGGGGCCCTGTCACCCACGCTGCCACACCGCTGCGATCCGAGGACGCTCCGAGCGGCCCGGACGAAGCCGAGAAGCAAGCATCGCTGTCCGGAAACCCAGCCGGTGGTTCGGGCATCCGCGCCGCCACACCATCGCGGACCTGGGGCGGGTCGGGCGGGGTTTTGTGCAGGATGACGCGTGTACGGGGCGGGTTCGACGGGTCGCTGGAGTCTTGCATGCGTTTCCCTCGGGTGCGCGCACGGGCCGGGTGTTCGGCGGCCGCACTTCTATGTATCGATGCTATGGAATGCGCGCGACCGCCGGTGTCGGTCGATCGCCGGACAGTGTGGTGCCGAATTGCCCTGGTCGGCAGCGTTGTCCGCTGTTCAGCGGACAGCCAGCGCGGGTGCCGCCACCTGATAATCGGCAAGAACAACCAGGTGGTGTCCGCGGATCCGGACGCGCACAGAAGGAGTCACGATGCAGCTGGCGAAGGGGCAGAACACGCCGCTGCACGGCACCGCCGTCGAGCTGCGGCTCAGCAGCGAGTCGGGCATCCCCGCACTGTATGTCGCGTTGCTCGGCGCCGACGACCGCGTCGCCACCGCAACCGACTTCCGGCATCACGGTTCCCCCGGCCCCGGGCCGGTGTCCTTCGCCGAGTCGGCCGTGCACCTCGACCTGCTCGCCGTATCGAACACGGTGCAGCGCATAGTGGTTCTGGCAACGGTCGCCGACACCCCCTTGCCCGCCCTCGAACTCACCGTGACCGGCGGCGCCACCGCCGCGACCTTCACGATGGCTTCCGCCACCGCGGAAACCGCGACCATCGTCTGCGAGGTATACCGCCGCAGCGGACAGTGGAAACTACGCGCCGTCGGCCAGGGCTACGAAACCGGATTGACCGGCGCAGCAGCCGATTTCGGCTTCGACGTCACCCTCGCCCCACCGCCCGCACGCGAAATGCCCGCCGCCACAGCACCGCCGCCTCCGGTCATCGCCACGCCAATTCCGCCACCGCACTCGGCGGCGGCTCCGCCATCCATCGCAGCGGCGATTCCACCGAGCCCGGTTGACGCCGACGTATCGCAGGGCCGCCCCGGATATGCGTCCGCCGCGCTTCTTTCCGCGGTCCCAATGCCACCGTCGAGCACGACACCCCGAACCGCACCGACAGTCGCGCTACCGGCAGACGCGGCAAGGCCCACCACAAAAGCTCGTCGCGATCGCAGCAGCCGAGGGCTCCGCGCGCCCGAGCACCTCGCCGCCGCTGAGGTTTCCGCGCCGGGCGCGGCAGCACCCCATGTGAGTGCCTCAGCCTCCGCCGCAGCACCGGCGGCCAGGGCAGGGCAAACGGCTGCAGCGCCGTCATCACGCACGCCACCGACCAACCTCCCGGCACCTCCGACGCCCATCGAAGCGGCGTTCGCGCCACCCGCAGACTCGGCGACGCCCAGCACGAAGGCTCGTCGTGATCGCGGCGGCCGCGGGCTGCGCCCGCCCGCAAGTACCGCGTGGCATGAGGCCGCGTCCATGCGTGAAACATCAGATGCCGCAAAGGTTCCCGTCCTGGCCCGGCGCACCGAGCTTGCGCCCGTGGTCGATCGGGTCAAGGCGGAGGCTGCGGCTTCGATCGCGCGGTTGCTGCGGACCGTTGTCACGAATGCGGTGTCGAGTATGCCGTCCACGAGCGATGGGGTGCAGCGGATCCAGCACGAGCTGACACAGGATCGCGAATTGCTGTGGAACGCATACGAAACCGTGCGGGGCGACGTGCTGCACAAGTATCGCACGCAGGCGTTCACCAATCTGCTTCCGGCGAACTGGTATGAGCGCGAACCGGCGCCGCGGCCCGGCGACTCCGGCAGCAACCCGGAGGTCACCGCCGAGCACTGGCTGGTCGACGCCGCCGCGGCGACCGAGGCGGTGCGCGGGGCGGGGATCCGGGTGACGTCGAACGGACGCGCGCAGCAACGCCGGGAGCTGCTCGACACCGCCGCGACCGTGCTCGGCCGCTACGACGCCGCGGTCCGCGACGCCGAACTGACCGCGCAGCACAAGACCGCCAAGCTGTTCACCGACGTCTTCGCCCAGTTCCGCAGGCAGATGAGCGTCGCGATCACGCGCATGATCGATCAGTATGTCGCCGTCGAACTCGGCGCGATCACCCCGTGCCCCGGCGAGGCCACGCCCGTCTGGCAGGCGGTCGCGGACGCGACCGCCATCGCTCCGTCCCCGCCGACCCGAATGGTCTTCCCGCTCGGGCTGATTCGGCTGACTCAGGCGCACATCCACACCGAGCTGACGGTCCCGGCACCGCCGGGCGGCAAACACGAGCACATCTTCACCCTTCCGCTGGAGGAGTCGACCCCACCGATCCCGGTGCTGCTCGATCTGGACGACACCGGCGGGATCGTCACGGATTCGACCGCGGTCGTGGAGAACCTCACCTTGGACATGCTCGCGACCCTGCCCGCGGGCCGGTTGAAGATCGATGTGGTCGACCCGATGAAGGTCGGCGCGTCGATGAACTTCCTCTACGGCGTCGGCGAGGCGGGCGAGCAGATCTACGGCCAGAAGGTCTGGGGCTCACACAATGTCAACGAGCTGCTCACCGAGCTGGAGAACCACGTCGCCTTCGTCACGCAGAAGTACCTGCAGGGCACGCACGAAACCCTGACCGCCTACAACCGGGCGGCGGGCGAGGTCGCCGAGCCGTACCGGTTGCTGCTGCTGTTCGATCATCCGCACGCGTTCACCCGCGACGGCCGGATGTACGACGACGAGTCGCTCAAACGACTCGAACGCCTGGCCACCGTCGGCCGCCGCGCGGGCGTTTTGATCGCCGCCACCGCGGACTCCGTCACCACCTCGCTCGATTCGCTCGCGACCGCGTTCACCGGACGCCAGGACACCGGGCTGGTGGCACGGCTGCAACTGCCCACGGGCGTGCGACCGGCCCAGTACGTCACCCGCGGCGAACTCGACTGGCTTCTGCGACCATATCCGCTGCCCTCGGATCAGGTCCGGGCCGAGGTGCTGGCCCATATCGAACGCAGCCTGGCGACCTCGGGCGACACCCGGGTCGCGCCGAAACGCGTGCACGAACTCGCCGTGCAGGCGATGGAGCGCGGGGTGGCCAAGGGCACCCAGGCACCGGAAATCATCGCCGATCCGCACGATCCGGCGACCTGGTGGCAGTCGAGCGTGGACGACAGGGTCGTCGCGCGGTTCGGCCGGATGGGCGCCACCGACGTCGCCGAGCTGCGCCTGGACTCCGGCGCACTGTCGAGCGCTCTGGTCGGCGGTCGGACCGGCTCCGGCAAATCGGTGCTGCTGCACTCGATCATCCTCGGGATCGCACTGCAATATTCGCCGGCCGAGGTCGAGTTCTACCTGATCGATTTCAAGGAGGGCGTCGAGTTCAAGCCGTATGCGACGCCGGGCCTGCCGCATGCCAAAGTCGTTGCGATCGAGACGAACCGGGACTTCGGCATCAGCGTGCTGGAGAGCCTGGACAGCGAGATCGCCCGTCGTGCGGCGTTGTTCAAGAACGCCGGGCAGGGACAGATGGAGATCGGACGCTACCGGCAGAGCACCGGCGAGCGGTTGCCGCGCATCGTGCTGATCATCGACGAGTTCCACATGCTGCTCGAGCAGGACGACGCCACCGCCACCCGCGGCGCGGGACTGCTCGACCGAATCATCCGGCAGGGCCGCGCTTTCGGGGTGCACACGCTGCTGGCGTCGCAGTCGGTGTCCGGGGGCGGACAGAAGATCCGCACGGCGCTCAACCAGATTCCGAATCGCCTCGTGCTGGCCAGCTCCACCCAGGACTCCGAGCAGCTGCTCGCGGAGGGCAATGCCGATGCGCAACTGCTGTCCAAACCGGGCGAAGGCATCATCAACGATCACGCGGGTCAGGCCGAGGCGAACAACCGCTTCCAATGCGCGTACTGGCCCGCCGACCTGCGCGCGACCCTGATCGGGCAGTTGCGCGAGCAAGCCGCCGCACACGGTTTCACCGGTCGCCCTGCGGTTTTCGAGGGCGATATCGCGGTAGCGCCCCAGGATTACCCGCTGGAGATTTTCACCCGATCCGACCGCCGCACCGCGCTGGTGCTGCCGATGGGCGCGCCCATGTCGCTGGACCCGCCATTGGCCCTCCGGCTCGGCCGCGAACCCGGTAACAACCTGCTCGTGGTCGACCCGAATGCGTTGACGACCCTCGCATTGCAGATCGCGGTGCTGCGCGCGGCCGACATCCGGGTGGAGTACGTCGATTTCGCCGCAATCGAGCAGCACAGCGAAGCCCTGTTCGCCCGGCTCTGCACCGCGGGCGCGGTGGCCTGTCACCGGCGCAAGCTCGGCGATGTGCTCGACTCGCTGCTCAGCGAGCTCGCCGAGCGCACCGAACTCGACGAGTACCACGGGCCCGCGCGCGTGCTGTTCCTCGTCGGTCTGCACCGCGCCAGGGAGCTGAACCCCGACGCCTTCGACGAGGACGGCGCGAGCGCCAAGCTGGCGCGCCTACTCCGGCACGGGCCGGAGGTCGGGCTGCACGTGGTCGGCTGGGCCGATCGGTACGCCTCGCTGCAGCGCCGCCTCGATCCGGATGGGTTGCGCCAGTTCGGCTTCAAGGTGCTCGGGCCGGCCAGCGAGGACGACTCCCGGGTGCTGATCGACTCGGAGGTGGCGGCGAACCTGACCACCAACCAGTTCGCGGTCGACGACTACGACAACGCCCGCACCGATATCGTCCGGCGTTTCGCCGATCCCGGACCCGAATGGCTCGACCTGCTGCTGCGAACCGAGCGCGGCCACGATGGCTGATACCGCACGCAACGATCCGCAGGTCGTGCGGCAGCTCGCCCGCGACCTCGACAAGTATCTGCGCGACGTCGAATCCAGCGAGCGCACCGCCGGTCACGCGCAGCGCCGAGTCGAACAGGAGCTCGCCCAGGAGAACCGGGCACGCGAGCGAAAGCTGCGCGAGGCGCAGGCCGCCTATGAGGCCTGCTGCCGGAGCGAGGACGCGGACTGCTCCGGGCCGCGCAGGGCGCTCGAGCGCGCCGAGCGCGCCCTGGCCGCCGTGCACCGGGCCGAACGCATGTACGCGGCTGCCACCGCCGAATACTCGGCGGCAGCAGGGCGATTCGCACGGGTACGGGTCGCCCTGAGCCTAGAGACGACGCAGTTGCTCGGCCTCATCGCCAAGGATCTCGACGCCTACAACCGCGCCTCGTCCGCGGTGGGCGCGGTGCCCTCCGGCAACGGACCCGCGGTATCGGCCCCTGGCGGCGGCCCGGTCACCTCGACGGGCGCGACCGAACGCATCGCGCTCGATACGCCCGCAGGCTTCCCGGCCGGCTACGCGATGATCCCACTGTCCGCGCTCGACACTACCGAGACCGGCGGAGCCGAGCCGCTGCCCGCCGACGTGTCGAGGTCGGATCTCGAGTGGGCGCTCAACGCCTTCCATACCGTGATCGTCCCGGCGCTGCGCCTCGGCAAGGACCTCGAATATTTCCGCGCCCGCGATCAGGACGAGCGGCGTTGCGGCGCGCGTAGTTACGCGGATACCTATACATGGTTCCTCGGCAGCGACGAAGCCCTGCAGGTCGGCCGGCGGCCCGATGGCGGCTTCACGGTACACAACGGTTTCCACCGGATCGCCATCGCGCGACAGCTCGGCCTCGCGAGCATTCCGGCCAGGGTGGTGCAAGCATGAGCCGACTACGCCGGGCCAGAGACGAATTCGACGCGAACCGGCGCGCCAGGACGGCGGCCGAGCAGCGCGCGGGCCAGGTATGGCACGACACGGTGCTGCGCAGGCTGACCGACCGCAAACTGCAACCCCTGGCCGACGAGGAACGCCGATTCGTGCAGGCGCTCACCGCTTACGACATGGCCATCGACTTCGTACTGACCGAGCTCTCCAACTACTGAGAACCCGACAAGGAGAAACGATGAGTTCTATTCAGGCGAACCCGGATTCGCTCAAGAAACCCAAGGGCGATATCGATCGGTCCCAACGCGAGATCAATCAGGCGATCACCCGGGTGCGCTCGTCGCTGCGCGGCGCCGAGTGGCGCGACAGCGTCAAGGACCAGTTCGAGCGCGATCTCGAACAGGTGCTGCGCTCGGTCGCCACCTTCGACAACAACGCGAACGTGTTGAAGCGCTACTTGGACAAGAAGATCCAGATTCTACAGAGCTACCAGGGGCGATGAGCGATGGCACTGTTCGGACACCGGCCGCGGACCGCACACCCGAGCACCGGACCCGGCCGGGTCGCGCTGCTCGATCCGCGCGACGAGGGCAATCCCAAGCAGGCCACCTTCATCGGGCTCGATCAGGCCGGGCTCAGCCTGCTGATCTACGGCCCCGGGGACATCCGCCGCTGCTTCACCGCCCTCGCCGACGCGGCACCGGCGTTCCATACCACCCGGCTCGCCTCGGAATCGCCGTATGTCGGCTGCTTTCCGGGTCGCAGCGCGATCATGTGGATGGCCTTGGACGGGCCCGGCGGATCAGCGGTCGCCGTCCACTGCTTCCCGCACTGCGACACCGATTTCACCACCACGCAGATCGCGAAGCGGGTGAGCGGGCCACAGGGCGCGCTGCGGCCGCCCTGGCAGTTCGGGATCGGCACGGTGGGCGCGCGGGTGCCGGTGGGTTTCGCCGACGTCTTCGTTGCCGCCCAAGCGATTCCGCTCGGCGCGCTGCCCGGCCTGGAACGGTTGCCGATGCCGGTCACCGAGGGGCGCGGTCCCCGATAGCCCGAGCGGCGGTGTCGGACATTCGACCGACAGACAACGTTGCCGAATCGTGACAACGTCAAGTGTTAGCGGACGAAACGGAACGGGCATCCGGCGAGGACCGCACCGTCGTTGCAGACCAACGGCGCCCGAGGGATTCCCAGGGCATTGTTTATTCTGAACTCGGTCGCCGGGCCACTATCAACGCGACCGCAGGCGGAAGGTTTGGGCACCGAGGTGAACCGTCGACAAACGTATGAGGTGGCAGTCGCCGCCGCGGCGCTCAGCGAGCTCATCCTCGCGGTGCACGCCGCCGCCGGACAGGCGGGCGCGCAGGCGGGCCGCCGATGGCACTACGGCAACGTCGTCGGGATCAGCACGCCGCGGGTCCGGGATCTCACCCTGGCGAAGGTGCACGCCAAACACGCCATCGGCCGTCGCGCGATCGCCGCGATCACCGTCGCCGCGCAGCGCGAGGTGGCCGTCGACGTGGTCTTCGGACTGGACGACAAGGTGGCCTCGGCTCAGTTCTTCTGCGCGACAACGCAGTCCGAGGCTTTCGTGGAACAGGAGAGCTCCTGGGCCGAATATCTCGCCGCGTGCACGTCGGCGACGCTCACCGCGACCGATATCGCCGCGACGATGTCGGCGCAGTGCGCGACGATCACCGAGTGAAAGACGAGGTGCTCACAGATCATCGATACCGATGAGGCCGTCCTGCAGGGCGCGGGCCACCAGCGACGCTTTGGTCGGCGCGGGTCGGCCTGCCGCCGCGTACTTGTCCCGGATCCGGGACAGGTGCGTGTTTACTGTGCCGAGCGCGATGAACAGCTGCGCCGCAACGACATTCTTGGAGTCCGCGTGCAACCACGCGAGCAGTACCTGGGTTTCGCGACTACTCAGCAACGGGGCGGTCTCGGCCGCGGCACGCTGCGGTTCGTTCTCGTTTCCGGCCACGGTACGCATCGCTCGTTCCTTCGCTTCACTATCCGAAATCCCCCGGTACACAACAAATCCAAGGGGGCACCGCCTATGTAACCGCGCAATGATCCGCACGTCACTGCCAGCGCGCGGACCGATTACCGTCACTCGAGACCGATCACTCTCAGAGATGACGTAACGACTCGCCAGTGTGTCCGGATCAACCCACTGACACCTCCAGGTCTCGCGACCGCGGGACAGCCAGTCAGGAGCAACCCATTCCCGTCGATGACCGTGCGGCCACCGAACTCGTCCGAGCCGGCTTGCAGGTGCTGCTCGAGCAGCCCGCCAGGCTATTGGACGGCGGCCTGCGCATCGAAGAGGTGATCGATCGGGCGAATTCCTCGAACGCCACCTTCTACCGCAAGTTCGCCACCAAATCCCGGTTCCTGGTCCGGGTGCTCGACCAGTTGATCGACGACGCCAGGTTCCGCACGGCAGACGTCTGCGAGTGCGCGCGACAGGCGCTCGACGCCGCGGACGGCGACCGCATCCGCGCGGTCCGCGAACTGGTGGTCACCCATTTCGACGCCGCGTGTTCGGACCGGAGTGCGACCACCAGGCTGCTCGCCCACACGCTCGCGCCGACCGCACCGCGTGGCGGCTTGCAGGCGACCTACCGGCACACCGATCAGCTGATCCTGGCGATCTTCGAGGTGCTGTTCGCCAAATCCGGTGCGACACTGCGCAAACCGCTGACCAAGGAGAGCTTCTGCGTGGTGTTGTCCGCGCTGCTGGAGGGTTTTCTCATCCGGCATCGGGTCGACCCGGCGGCGGTACCCGCCGATCTCGTCGCCGCGGCGGTGCTCGGCGTGCTGAACGCCGCGGTGGACACCGAGCAGCGCCACGAGCACATCGAGGACGCGCTCACCGCGCTGGCCGCCGCACCCGCCCTGCCGACCGCCTTGCCGAGCGAACCGCGCGCGGCGTTGCTGAGCGCCGCCCGGACGGAATTCACCAAGCGCGGCTATTTCATGACCGGTATCGAGGCGATCGCGACCGAGGCACGGGTTCCGCTGGACAAGGCCAAACGGATCTTCCCGACCAAGACGCAGCTGATCCTGGACGCGCTGAAACCCGCGTACGCCGCACTGCAACTCGATATCGCCGACGACGCGGCGATCGGCTACGACGCGGTGGCGATCGTGCACCGCCACTTCGTCCGGTGCGCCCGCCTGGTCGCCAGCGAGCGCGCGTTCATGGACGCGCTGATGGCCGCGGTCGCGCACGACACCTACGCCGAGGAGGACGGGTTGATCTCGATCCGGCGCGAACTCGACTTTCCCGGCCTCCTCGTCCCGACCCTCACCGAGGCCCAGGGCGCGGGCGTGTTCGCCGATGATCAGCCCCCGCAGGAACTCGCCGCGCTCCTCACCAATACCCTGCTGCTGCGTTGTTTCACCCGCCGGTCCGTCGACCCCGACGCGAACGCCGAATTCGTCAGCACGCTGGTGCTGAACGGACTTCGCAGCCGATAGCGGGCAGGTCCGCCTCGAGGTGGGTGGTCAGCCAGCGCAGCGCCGCGTCGAGCCAATCCACGAAATGCGCTGGCGCACAGTGGTCGTCCCCCGGATACAAGCGCAGAGTGGCGTTCGGCACCGCGGCCGCGAGTTCTCGCGCGTCCCGGCTGTCGACCACCGTGTCGCAGTCACCGCCGATGATCAGCATCGGTATCCCGATGTCGGCATACCATCGGCGCAGCGACAGCGTGGCGAGCTCCGCCCCGATCCGGCGCAGCGTCCGAGCGCCGAGCGCGACGCCCATGGCGCGCAGCACCGGCTCCGGCACCCCGAACGCTCCGGCCGGGCGAAACGCGCGGTGCACGGGTGCACCGCAGCACACCACACACCGCACCCTGGCGTCGACCGCGGCCGTCCGCGCCGCCCAGTAGCCACCGAAACTCATGCCGAACATCGCGATTCGGTCCGCGGCCACTCGCCGGTGCACGCTGAGATAGTCGAGCACCGCGCGGTAGACCTCGGGCGCCGCCACCGGATCCGGCCGCGCGACGGCGTGACTTCCCGGCAGCTCCATGATCAGCAACCCGAGCCCGGTGTTTCGGTATTTCAGCAGCGGGAGCGCCAGCTCCGCCACGGTGCCGTCCAGCCCGTTCGTCACGAGCAACACCGGGCAGCGCCGCGTGCCGCGCGGGAAAATCGTGACGGCGCGGACGATTTCGTGCCCCGCCGATATCTCGACCACGGCGATGTCCAGCCCGAGCGCGGGCCCCAAAGCCGTGAGCAATAGTTCGGAGAGCAACCGTGCCCGCCGATACGCCCGCAGCCGCGCGGGTGTCCCGCCGGGCCAGGCGGCGACGATCTGGTAGGCGATGGCCTGCAACAGGCTGTCCGACACAGTGATTCGCGCGGCATCGATCGGCTCGGCCGCACGCAGCGTCCGGTCGATCGCGTCGCGCCGCGGCACCGGCCCGCGATCACCGACGAACTCCGCGACCGGCTCCAACAGCCTGCCGAGTTGCCCGGCGCTGCGCGCGGCCCCGTGCCCGAACAGCGTGTGCGCTTCCGGCAGCCGCTCCCCCTGCCCGGCCGCGACCGTCGCCAGCCCGCGGTACGCCGCTGCGAGCCGCTCGTCCGCCAACCGCTGCCAGTACTCGGTCCACTGCCCGTCGTCGAACGACCGAACCGCGGTGAGCTGGGCGGCGAACACCGTGGCGTCGAAACCGCCCAGCGCCGCGAACCGCGGGATCAGCACCTCGGGCACGAACCAGCGCGCACCCGTGTGCCCGGCCAGCAGGTCTGTGGTCCGGGTGAGCGCGCAGGCGGTGATCACCGCGCGCCGCAGCGCGTTCATCGCCGAACTCCCCGACGCGACCGTTGCGGACAATTGCCTCGACGCGACCGCCCGAACTGCACTAGTTTGTCGACATGACGTCGAATGCCCGGCGTATCGAGGACCTGCTCGACCGCGCGGAACTGCACGATCTCGTCACGGCGGTCACTCAGTGCCTGGACACCAGGAACTTCGACGGTCTGGCCGAGGTGTACACCGCCGACGCGACGCTCGAGACGCCCGCGGGCCGGTCGAGCGGGGCCGCCGCGATCATCGAGCTCGCCCGGGGAAACCACGAGATATACGCGGCCACCCAGCATTTCGTCTCCGGACTGGTGATCGCCGCGGACGGCGCCGCGGCGACGGTGACCGCCGACGTGCTCGCGGTGTTCGTGCCCGTGGGCGAGCGGCCCGAAGAGCACCGAATGCTGGGCAGCCGGTACGCCTTTCGAGCCGAGCGCGGCGAGCACGGGTGGCGGTTCACCCGCCACACCATCACGCCCATCTGGATTCACGGGCACACCGCCGCGATGCCGCCGGTCGATTCCGAAGGCTGAACGCGCACACCGCCACTCGGTCACGGCCGCTCACCTCCGCGCGCCATCGCGGCCCGGAACGCGGGTTCACTCAGCTCGTTCCAGCTCTCGGCTACTTCGGCGGCGCTCCCGAGCAGCGCCCGGTCGAGGTCGATCCGGTAGCGCCCGGACGGTAGCGGATGCCCCGTGGCCACCAGCCGGGCGGCGTACGCGGCCACCGCGCCCGCCACCGCCGCGGCCGTGCCGAGCTGCGGCCAGGAATTCAGCGACCGGCCCACCTCGGTCAGCGAGAAGCGGGTGCGTGGCGTGAGTTCGGTGCCCACGATGCGCTGTGCCACCCGCGCCCGGATGGCCGGGTCCGCGAGTTCGGCGGCGGTGCGATCGTCGAGGTCGCCCGCCCTGCCGTGGAAGATCGGGTACCGCGGATCCAGATCGAACCGCTCGACGTCGACGATCGCGTTGTCCCCGTTGTCGGTGGCCATGACGACCGGAATGCCGGCGGCCCGGGCGCGCCGGCGGATATCGATCTTCGCCGGGAGATCGTCCATCTCCTCCACCAGCACGCTGAGCGGTTCCGCGCCCGGCGCGGTACCGAGGAAATGCGCGGCCGCCGCCGGGGTGTAACCGTCCGGAAAGGCGGAAACCTCACTGTACGGGTCGATTTCGAGCACCCGGCGGTGCGCGATGGTCAGCTTCGGCACCCCGAGATCGCATACCGACGCGGGCAGCCGGTTCAGGTTGGTGAGCGAGAGCCGATCGTGCTCGGCCAGCCGGAAGCGCCGCGCACCGGTCAGCGCGCAGACCGACAGGGCCGACCAGCCGACGCTCAAACCCGCGACGCCGACCAGCGCGGCCGACCAGGCGCGCTGCTCGGGTTCGTCGAGCAGATACCGATTGCGTGCGGTACGCAGCCGCCAGAACGCCTCCGCCTCGGGCAGGCGCACGATCGTGCGCCGCCATGGATAGACGACGAACCGGGTGGTGAGCGCCGACGCGTCGGGGTCGATCGCGGCGAGCTCGGCCGCCGCCTCCGCGTGCGCGTCCACCAGCCGGTAGCGCGCGGCGGGCTGCAACAGATGCGCGATTCGCGCGGTATCGGCGAAGGGGTCCAGGATCTCGATCATCGGTTCTGCTCCAGGTACTTGTGCTTGGCGGTGTACCGGAAGGCGGCGCCGCCGAAGGGCTCGAGGGTGAGCACGGGGTCGGCGGCCGCCCCGAGAACGGCACGCAGCCTGCGGTATTCGCTGTTGCTGCGTTCCAGTTCGGCGGTGACGAGCCGCTGGAGCCGGGTGGTGAAATCGGCACCGGCTTCGGCCGCCGCCCGCAGTTCGACCCGCAGGGTCAGCGTCTGTTCGAAGGCGGCGCCGGTCTCGGTGGCCAGCACGAACTTTCCGGTCACCTGCGTGGCGACCTCCGGCTTTTCCAGTGCCGCGCGGACGTTCTCCGGGTACAGCTTCACGGCATAGAAGCTCGCGGCGACGTCCCGGCGCCGGTGCAATGCGAGAAAGCCGGCACCGATGGTGTTGGTGCGCACCGGAATCCGGTGCCCGCAGCGGCGCAGTGCCCCGGCGACCTGCCACGGGGTCAGGATCGAGCCTTCGTCATTGATCCGGTACCGCACCAGCGGCAGGGCGCCGTCGACGGTGAACAGGAACCTGCCCTGCGCATCGGTTTCGGTGTAGCGCAGGTGCGGGTCGTACTCGACGAAGGTGGGCAACGCGGGATCGTCGTCGCCGAAAAGCGCCGCGCGCAGGCGGGCGTCGGTGCGGGCGAGTCGGCGGATGGCGATGGTGGTCGGCGTCTCGTGTCCCATCACTCCCGCGTCGGCGGTGCCGTAGATCGCGCAGGTGCGCTCCGGCCGATCCGGTTGCCCGGTGCGGGCGAGCACGTGATCGCGCCACGCTTCGGTGATGTTCTCCCCCGCCAGCAGCAGCGCGGGTTTCAGCCCGCGCACCTCGGCGGGCGCGTGGTCCAGCACGTCCTGGGCGAACGGCGGGTACGCGGCGAGCACCACCTGGTCGTAGTGCGGGCCGAGGTCGGCCATGGTGGCGAGCACCGCGTCCACATCGATGCCGGGCGTGGCCACCGAGACCCGGTGACCCCGGCGGCGCGCTTCGAGCACGCCGTGGTGGGTATAGGTGCCGCCGATCCACGTGCCCATCGCGAAAGCGTTGACCAGCAACGTCGTCCGGCCCGGGGTGTCGAACGCGCGCAGCATGCGGTCGTAGTACTCGCGGCTGTGTTGCAGCGACAGCAGCTCCCGCGGCCAGTAGGTCGGCTTCCCGGTGGAGCCCGAACTACTGGACCAGGTGCCCGCCTCGCTGATGTCGCCGTGCGGCATCAGCTCCGCGAGCGCGTGCGCCTTCAGGTAGTTGTCCTTGGTGACCACCGGCAGCTCGGCGAAATCCGCTGGGGTGCTGATGGTCTCGGGATCGACGCCGTGGCGGGCCAGATGTGCCGGGTAGGCCCGCACGTGCCGGACGGTGCGGTGGAAGGTCGCCAGTGCCCCGCCGAATCCGGGCGGACCGTCCGGGACGAGCGACAGTGGTGCGGTCATGGTGTGCTTCTCCTTCGTGAGCGTCGGACCGGAGTCCTGTGCTCGGAGAAGCGATCCCCCGGCGCGCGGGATCAGAGGCCGCCGCCACCGCCGATCAGCCACGGGTTGAACGTGCAGACGAGATCGGGGTGCCCGGCGGGATCGAGCGCGCGCAACACGATCGAGAGCGCGCGCGGCGAGTACATCAGCGTCTGATGATCGGAGAGGTCCTGCTCGCAGCCGTCCTGCAGGGTGATGTCCGTGACCGACGCGCCCGCGCCCGGGCGTAGGAAGGTCGACTGATACGGCGTGACGATCTCGTCGTAGCGGGTGCCGACCACGGTGTAGTCGATGCCGGGCACCGTGTCGCCGTCGGCGTTCAACCGCCCGACGAAGTTCGAACCGACCGTCTGCTGGATCGCGGCGTCGCCCACCACGACACCGGCCGCGCCGATCACGTTCAGGCCGATATTGTTGATCATCCGGCCGAGCAGGCCGATGCCGTCGAGGGTGGTCCCGTGGTGGGTGCCGCCGAAGCTGACGAGCTGCCCCACCTTGTCCGCGCCGCCCTCGAACCTGGTGTACCAGTTCGCCATGGCCGCGCCCTGCGAGTAGCCGACGAGGTCGACCTGCGCCGCGCCGGTGGCCGCGCGCACCCGGTCCACGAAACCGGCCAGCTGCCGGGCCGAGTCCGCGATATCACCGGTGCCCATCACGCCGGGCAGTAGCGGCGGCACACCCCCGCCCTGGATCGGTCCGGAGCGGCCGTAGTTGAAGGCGAAGGTGCACAGCCCCGCGTCCTGTAGCGGCTTGCTCATGTACGCGAAGCT
>NZ_BAUA01000183.1 GCF_000710915.1 Nocardia brasiliensis IFM 10847 | reverse complement strand
TCGCAATGGGCCGCTGGGGGCTTCGGGTGGCGGCGCGGCTGCGGCAGGCAGCCAGTTCCTCGATGACATCCCCGACGACCCGTCCCTGGAGCAGTTGGCCGCTTCGCTGCAAAAACTGCTCGCCCCGCTGCCCAGCCAACCGCAGGCAGCTCCGAAACCCGCGGCCGCACCGGTCGCCTACGCCGATCTGCCCTACTCCGGAAAGGGGGCTGCCGAAGCGGTGGCGCGGGACCGCGCGCCGCACCTCGTCAGCGTTTCGCTGTGACGAACCCTGCATTGTCCCAACGCATTCAGCACAAGGAGAGTCAGACATGACGCACACAACGCAGACCCTGCACCTGGAATACCTCTACGGCCCGCGCTGGCAGGACGCCGTCCGCATCATCGAACGGTCCGGCCAATTGACCGCGGCCGAACGCGAGAAGCTCAACGCGGCGGCGAAACAGATGGTGCAGGAAAAGGTTTCGTCGCTGTCCAACGGTACCGGTCTCGGCCTGGAAGGCGGCTTGGCCGGCCTGCTGGCGGGACTGGGCCAGGGCACGAACGCCGCCGCACCTGGTATGCCGATCAATATCGCCACCGCCACGGCGAAGGCCTTCGGCCGCTCGCGCAACGTACAGGTCGCGGGAATGATCGCGGGCCAAGCGATCGCGCCCAATTCGGCGGCGGGCCCCGGCGAGCTGACCGGCCTGCTCGAGTCGTTCGGTTCGATCGGCGTGGTGACCGTGGTCGGTCAGGCGGTGACCGCGGCGGTGCTGAGCGACCTTGTGGGGCAAGGCGATTTCACTCAGGACGTCTATGACGAGCTGATGCGCCCGTGGAGCACCAGCATCGACGTGTGAGCGCGGCGACGAGTAGTGGGAAGAGGTCGGCACCATGTTCGATTCACGACACATCGGCTCGGGTGGGCTCGCCACCGATGCCCTCGGTGGTCTGCTCGACGTACGATCCGCACCGGTCACGTTCGGCTACTACGAACAGAACGAGGCCACCGCGGACGCCGGTGTCGAGTGGAACACCCGGTCCCGGACCGCCCCGATCGGGTGGTGGAATCGGCACCGGCACGCGCAGACCGGTTTCGGGCTGGCGTTGATCACGACGCTCGCCTTCGTGCCTGCCGTGCAGAACGCGATCCTCACGGTGCTGACCCATGCCGGGTGACCGGCGGCCGTCGCGTCGAGGGACGACCTTCCTCGGCGCGGCGGCCCTTGCCGTCCTTTTCCTGCTCGTCGCGGGACTGCTTGCCGCGTGCTCCGAGCACGGGTCGGCCGCCACGGAGCGCAAAGTCGCCGATCCCGGCACCGCGGATTGCGCGGCGGGCGGCCAGGCCGTCGCGGGCTTGCGCGACACCTTCCGCGCGCTGTCCGATCAGCTCAACGGCCTCGGTCCCGCCGCGCAACGTGGCGACCTCGCCGACATGAAGTCCCGTGTCGCCCAGGGCATCCGATTGTCCGACCAGATCACCGCGACGATCCATCCAGCGGTCGATCGCATGGGTTCCCCCCTCATCAGCAGCACCTATCGCGATGTCGCCACCGCGGGCGGCGGACTGCGCTCCGCGCTGGCCGAGTTCGCCGCGGCGTTGGACGCCGAACGACAGGCCCAACCGGCTGCCGACGCCGTGAGCGCCGCCCTGACCTCGCTCAACACCACCATGGACCGTATGCGCCGCGCCTGCCCCACCGTCTTCCCGGACCAGCCGAGCCCGACCTACGGTCCCGCCGCTCATCACCGATAGCGGATCACGCACCCGCAGAACGTCTTTCGAAGAGCCGGTCGCGGGCGAGGGCGAAGGCAGTCCGGTCGGCTACAGCTACGACGCATATTTCGCGATCGGGCAACGGGGCGGTGGCGCTGCCCCCCGAATCCCGCGCCGCAGATCTATCTTCTCGGTCGCAACCGACGGTGGAGACGGACGAACTGGGGGCGTGGGGTTTCCGCGCTGCTCTGCAATGATCCACGCATGGATTTCGAGCTGGATCCACCTCTCGGTGTCGGCCCACTGCGCGTCGGGATGGTCCGCACGGACGCCGTCGCCGCCTTGCAATCGCTACGCGACGCCGATGACATATCCGAGTCCGACAGCACTGGGCAATACATCTTCCGGCCGAGCGGCTTGATGATGCGCATCGAGTGCAGGGACAATCGCCTAATCGCGGTAGAGCTCGGCCGGCCCGAAACCGATGCCGATACCGTGCACTTCCAGGGAGTCGACGTATTCGGCCTGCCGGCGCGGGAGGTGGTCGAACGGCTGCGTCAGCGCGTTTCGATCGAACCGGCGCAGGACGATCCCGCCTCATTTGTTGCCCCAGATCTCCTGCTCAGCCTTTGGCGTCCGTTCGAGACCGATGACGATCCCGCGGAGGAGCAGGGGTTCTACTTCAATGCTGTGCTACTGGCCGCCCCTGGCTACTACGACACCCCGGCTCAGACAGCCGAACGGTCCCGCGGGACCGGCGGAGTGTCGTGAGCATGCCCGTCGCTTCGCCGACTCGACGAAATGTGAACCCCCGCAAGTGAACCCCGACCGAAGCACGGCCCCGTCGTACGGAATGGATCTGCGATGAACACCCATCAACCGGGCCAGGCGACGCGCGACGATGATCGTTTGGTCCCTACCCCGATTCCCGCGCTGATCGCCGTGCTGCTCCGCCGGGAAGAGGACAAGGGCGCAGCGTTGACCGAGGCCGAGCTCCTCGACACCCGCGACAACGCCGCCGCCGTGATGCTGCCACTGTCGATGCAACGAGGGTTGAATCAGTCGCGCGGATACCGCGACATCGATCCGGACAACCTCTGGCAGGAATGGTGTGCCTACAAATCCGGCCAGGACCCCTTCACCCTCACCGACGATCACCTCTGACCAAGGCTATCCACGAGCCCTGGCTCGTCAGCGGCAAGGTGGCGGGCAGGCATAGGTGCTCTACCACTCAGCCGTAGAAGGTGACCAGATCCTGCAGCGGCCAGGGCTTATCGAAGCTCAGGGCGAACGCGTTGAAGTGGAGAGTCTCGTCCGCAGCGTCGAGCAGGACGTCGACCAGAGCGGCCGTCTGCGTCCCGACGGTGACCGCGCCGTAGACCTCGCGCAAGGCCGGCACTCGATGGGCCACCACATGTCCGACGACCGGCGCATTGTCGGCCTGGGGCGTACTGGTGAAGGGGTTGTCGAAGACGAAACTCGATGGCGTGAGTTCCCGGGGCACTCCGGCGGCCTCGAGTTCCGCACTCGCTTCTTCCAGAAACCGTCCGCCCCACCGCAGCGGTCCGAGGTCGAAGCGGGTCGACTCGCCGTACTCGATCACGTCCTGCCACACGCGGGCGTAGGCGTCCCCGGCATCCGGGTTCTTGGGGCGGTCACCGAAGATGTCGTCGACGGCCTCCACCACGGACGGCGACCCGTTTTCCCTGTTCTGCGCGTCCATGGCGATCGCTCGCCGGCGGCTCTCCTCCAGCACTCCGGCTCCCGGACCCACGACTGCACGTTCTCGAGGCTCACGCTGTAGATGGTGAGCTGCGTACCCATCGGTTCTCCTCCACTGGGCGTTCCGGGACCCGCAGCACATCAACCGGTGCTGACGGTCCCCGGAGCCGTCTGCGCCCTATAGTCCCTAGTCGGTCAACGCATCCCGACTATGCCATGGACACGCTCGCCGGTGACGTCGAATTTCTTTGCCCAAGACTTCGACATCTGCTCGATCAACTCGGTTCGGGCGGATGCTGCCACAACGGCTGGGGGCGGCGTGTTTTCGTATGCGGCAAGCTGGTGCGGTGGATTCTGAACTCGCGTCGGCGCCGCGCCCAATGCTGTTCCTGTTGTTGGTCACCGCGATGTCGTTGCCGTTCTTCGTCTTGGGCGCGTTCGTCGACAGTGTGCGGGTGGGTGCGCTGGAATTGCCCGCCAGCGCGGCAATGTTCCTGGTTCCGGTACTTGCGGCAGTGTTCCTTGTCCGCCGGGACGAAGGCAGGAAGGCAGTCTGGGCGCTGCTGCGGCGCGCGGTCGATTATTCAGCTGCGCCGCAAAAGGTTTGGTATCTCGTGGCGGCGGGCGTGCCGGTAGCCGCCGGAATAGCGGCCTATGGGATCGCCCGAGGGTTGGACGCGGTCGGCGGGGGCATCCCAATTGCCTTGGCGGCGTTGCCTTTCGTACTGATCGCGACGTTGTTCTCAGCAACCTGTGAGGAACTGGGCTGGACGGGCTACGCGACCGATCCGCTGCAACGGCGCTGGGGCCAGGTGTGGGCGGGGATTGCCCTCGGAATCTATTGGGCGGTCTGGCATCTGGTGCCGCTTGCCCAGGTCGGGCACGGGTTCTGGTGGATCTCCGGATGGTTCGCCGGGACCGTATCCGGGCGAGTGCTGATCGTTTGGTTGCACAACCGAACCGGCCGGGGGATCCTGGCCGCGATTCTGTTTCACGCCATGCTCAATGTAACCGCCATAGTCACACCGGATTACGGCGCGCCGATCGTCCCGATTCTCGGCGGAGCGCTCCTGACATTCGCCGCGGTCTTGGTATGTGTTCGTCGGCCACTAGGCAACAGGACGGCACCGCCGACCACCACACTGCCGATGGCCGACAGGCCAGATCTATGAACCACTCCTCGGCATTTCCGTGCGCTGGAGAGGTCGAGATCGTCTCCGCGCGTCGATCTTCCAGTGCGGCTCGGCTCGGTCAGGAACCGCCTGAGCCCGCAGGCAATATCGTGCGTTGTCGATGGCGAGATAGTCTGCCGTTTATCTTCTGCAGACCGACACCGTCGCAACCACAGTGGTCCGCCGCAGGTTCTAGTTGTACGCATGGCTCCGCCTCTTCCGACAGTGGTCGGACAGTAATGTTCAGCAGGTGACCATCGAGGTAGTCGACGTGGCAGACGGCGCGGGAGTGATCGATGTCCGCGGCGATTGCGGATCACACGGGCAGTACGGTCAGAGCTTGCTCTATCTGGGCGGAAAAGCGGCGGGGCTGGATATAGCCGATTTTGCCGGAAGCATCGGCCGATTGTTCGTGCGAGCTCCGGAGCGAGCGCCCCGGCCCGAAGAGTTGCAGGCTATGCGTGACCTGACCACCGAGGGCTACAGCACCGGGAGCCTCGCCGAAACTCTCGCGCCGCTGCTCATGCTGATGGCCGACGGCCGCTATGAATTACGATTCCCCGAACCGGTAACCAACCGGATCGTCGAAGGCTTCCAGGCTTGGTACAGCTCGACGAAGTGGGGTATCAGCCGACCCAAGCCCGACGAGCCGAGCGGCATTTACCCGTTGGAGGACTGGCTTACACCGACCGAGGCGTGGCCGCCGACCGACACCGGAACGGTCGAGCGGTATCGCGCGGCAATCCGCCAGGGCGCACGGCCAGTGATCATCGCCCTGCGCGCCGGCGCAAAAAACGTCTGGAGTGGTTTCGTTCTCGACGGACACCACAAGCTCGCTGCCTATCATGCCGAAGAACTTGCCCCAACCGTGTTGCGCATCGCGCGAGTGGACGCACCACCGATCACGGCCGAGGAGGTCCGAAACCATTTTCCTCGCGCGGCCGAGCATTCGGAGATGAAGTGGGCGATGGCTGCGCTGGAGCGCCGTGATCAGCGACCATTCGAGCGACCTGGCCAGCCGTATCGAGACTGATGACCGACCCGAAGACAGGATGATCGGCGCTCGGTACAGACAGCAGAACTGTCCGTGAATCCCCTTCGCGCCAAAGTCGTCCGCCTGGAGATCGGTATCTCCAGACATCCTTAGGCACAGTCGATCTCGCTGCGATCCGAGCGCTCGGCGGGATGGGAGTGTGTTGTCCACTACAGTGCGGCAGGATGCCCGGCTGCTCGATGACCCGCCGTGGGACGCCGAGGGCTGCGCCGACGCCGTGCTCCGGGCCGAAGGCATCGACACCGAGTGGCGGGACAAGCGAACCCGCGCCCGGCTCGTCGCCTACATCCGCGACTGGCTCGGATGCCCCTGGCCTGCGCCCTGACCAGGCGGACGGAGGACACGCCCAGCCCGTTCTTCGCTGACGAAGCATCCGCTCTTCGGCATGTTCGAGCGCTGGAAGCATTGCCCACCAACGAATCTGGGCGACTGCCCGACGTGCGCCCAGCGGCAGATGAGCACGTTCGGCCGAGTTGGTTTCGATCAGGTCTGCGCTGACCGGGCGGCCCGGTCTCGGATGCCATCGAGCACAGCGTCGAGCATCCGGTCGAATTCCGCTGCGGAGCCGAATCGGAATGCTGCCCTGTCTGGCAGGACTTTTGGCAATCCTGCTGTTGTGGAAACAGCCGCAGATCCGACGAGTCGGGGCTGCCCAACGTACTCGACCCGGCATATGCGTGCGTTGGCTGCGGCGCCGGCCTGAGCCTGCCCGCCGAGCGCTCAGGGCATGTGCGGATGGCCAATACGGTTGTGCGGCGACCGAACTGAGCATCTGCGACTGGGCCGTGCGATGATCACATCATGACAACCGGAAAGGGCGATGGTCAGTAGACGCCGACTCGCGCTGCACGCAACCCTGCCGCATCGCTACGCACAATTCGACGTTTCCGCCGCCACGATCGATCACCGCGGCCGGCTCGTGGCCCTGCTCGTGGATCCCGCACAAATTACCGCCGCGCGTGCACACAGCCCGCACTACGACGCGACCGTTGTCATCTGCGACGACGACGAAATCGACCAGATACCGCTGACCGGCCTCGATCAGTGGTTCCGCGAGATCGATGTCCTCGACGATGGAGTCGTCCTGGGCGCTGCACGAACCAAGCGAGTCGAGCCCACGGATTCGACCTTGCCCCACAACGTCGTCGCCTTCGACAGCACGGGACATCGAGTGGGCGCCTGCTACGCAGGAGACGCTATCGCGCAATTGCTGACAGATCCCGCTGGGAGGATCTGGATCAGCTACTTCGACGAAGCCTCCTTCGCGTTTGCGGAACCGGACGGCACCTGGTCGACCGGTTTCAGTATCGGCTTGGCGCGCTGGGACAGCGTCGACAGGGGGCCTTGGTTCGCTTTCGAGGACACCGGAAATCAGGTCGACTGGTGTGACTGCTATGCGATCAATGTCGGTCGCACCCTCACCTACGCCTGTCCCTATACCAAGTTTCCGCTGGTGGAGATGGACGCCAATGGCGTGCGATCGATCACCCCGAACTCGGTCACCCGTTGTGTCGGTTTGGCGGTATCGGGCGCGACCTTCGGCTTCTTCGACCAACATCGATACAAAGGGAAGCCGAAATGGAAGATCAGAAAAGGCCGACTCCAGGACGGAGTCATCACCGAAACCGATACCGAGGAACTCGTTTTGCCGAATGGTCGGCAGCCCACAGTATGGGCTCGCGGAAAGATCGGACGTGACTCGACTCTCTGGTTGCACGAGGACGGCGACCCCAGACGCTGGTATCGATACGAACTTGCTGACTGACTCCGACGAATGACACTGAACCAGTCGTGAGCTCCTCGGTCGATCCGCATAGCATTCTTACCAAGGATGTACGGTCCCGCGGTCCCTCACCGCTAGCGGATCACGCACCTGCTGAACGTCTTTCGAAGAGGCGGTCGCGGGCGACGGCGAGTGCTCGGGAGACGGCGCCGGTGAGGACGCCGTCGTCGCCGAGGGTGCTGGCGACGATGCGGGGGCGTAGCGGACCGAGTTCGCTCATCCGGCGGCCGATCGCGCTGCCGAGCAGCTCGAGATTGTTGCCGATACCGCCGCTGAGCACGACGAGTTCGGGATCGAGGATGGCGGCGACCGCGGTGATGAGCGCGCCGATGCGGCGGCCTTCGGCTTCGACCACCGCGATCGCGCGGGCATCGCCGCCCGCCGCGGCGCTGAAGATCTCCTTCGCGGAGGCGCCCGGCAGACCGGCCTGTTCGGCCGCACGCGCGACACCGCCTGCCGCGGCGACGGTTTCGGTCATGCCGCGTTCGCGGGCATCGAGTGGGGGAGCGTCGACCTCGGTCGCGGGCAGGAACGAGACCTCACCGGCCGCACCGGTATTGCCGACGTAGAGTTCGCCGTTGATCACGATGCCCATGCCGACACCGGTGCCGATCGAGATGAGCACGAAATTGCGCACACCCGCCCCGGCGCCGAAGGTCAATTCGCCGACGGCCGCGAGGTTGATGTCGTTCTCGATGCTCGACTCGACCTCGAGCGCGGCACGCAGCTGCCCGACCAGCCCGGCCCGGCCCCACCCGGGCAGGTTCTGTGCGTAGTCGAGTCGCCCAGTGCTCGGATTCAGCACACCGGGACTGCCGATCACCGCGTAATGCACTGCGGTCCAGTCGATCCCCGCGTCAGACGCGACCTCGTCGGCCAGGCTGCGCACCCGGCGCACCAGATCCGCGGCCGAGCGGGCGGAATTGCGTACATCGCGGCGTCCGATGAAATCCCCGCGCAGATCGGCGATGGCGAGCCGGATCCAATTCCGGCCGATATCGACTCCGGCCACCACCCCGGCGCGCACGTTCACGTCGTACAGCGCGGTGGTCGGTCCCGGCCGGCCGCTCAACGAGCCGACCAGCTGTACCAGGCCGGACTGTTCCAGGCCCGAAAGTGCCGCTGACACGGTAGGTTTGGACAGTCCGCTGGCTTTCGCGAGCTCACCGCGCGAGGCGGGCCCGCTGACCCGCAGGTAGTCGAGCAGCAGCCGTTCGTTCATCGTCCGGAGCAGTTGGGGATTGCCCACCCTGCTCATGACTTCGCCTCGGCGGCGCTCGGCGTCGTCACGCGCGGGCACGCCGCGACACGATTCGCTCGCTCATGAATCCTCCTGCTCGCACCACTGGACACCTCGTTGTTAGTAAACTACCTTTCTTACCAACGCTCAACCGGGCGCTCTCACTCCACTCGGCACGGTGACCTCATGCGTCGAATTCAGCTCTTCACCGCGGCGGCGGCCGCACTCGTCCTGGCGGCAGGCTGTAGCTCCGGCGACAGCGCCAAAGACGCGAAATCGGGCGGCGACACCCCGACGATCGCGCTGCTGTTGCCCGAATCCAAGACCACCCGCTACGAGGCCTTCGACCGCCCGCTGTTCGAGGCGAAGGTCAGGCAGCTCTGCGACAAATGCAAGGTGCTCTACTTCAACGCCGACCAGGATGCGGCCAAGCAGCAGGGCCAGTTCGAGTCCGCGCTCACCCAGGGCGCCGACGTCATCGTGTTCGACGCGGTCAACGCCGATGCCGTTGCCCCGCAGGTGAATACCGCCCAGCAGAAGAAGATCCCGGTGATCGCCTACGACCGGTTGATCTCCGGCATCGCCTACGACTACTACGTGTCCTTCGACAACGTGAAGGTCGGCAAGGTGCAGGGCGACGCGCTGCTGGCCGAACTGAGCAAGCGCGGCACCACCGACAAGGGTCAGGTCGTGGTGATCAACGGCTCGCCGACCGATCCCAGCGCGGGCGACTACAAGAAGGGCGCGCACGAGGCCCTGGACGGAAAAGTGAAGGTGGGCCGCGAGTTCGACACTCCGGACTGGTCGCCGGACAAGGCGCAGCAGCAGATGGAACAGGCCATCACCGCCCTCGGCAAGGACGCGATCGTCGGCGTGTACTCGGCCAACGACGGCATGGCGGGTGGCGCGATCGCGGCGCTGAAGCGGGCCGGCTACGCCACCCTGCCCCCGCTTACCGGGCAGGACGCGGAACTGGCAGGCGTGCAACGGATCCTGACGGGCGAGCAGACCATGACCATCTACCTGGACTATCGGGCCCAGGCGGAGAAGGCGGCCGAGCTCGCCGTCGCGCTCACCAGGGGCGAAAAGCCCACGGCGCCCGCGAAGACGAACAACGGTGCCACCGATATCCCGTCCTTCCTGCTCGATGCGATCGCGGTGGGCAAGGACAACATCAAGGACACCATCGTCAAGGACGGTCTCTATTCCGTCGCCGATATCTGCACGCCCGACGTCGCGGCGGCATGCCAGGCCGCGGGTATCAAATGACAGCTCCCACAGCGGTTCTCTCGGCCCGCGGTCTGACCAAACGCTACGGCGCGGTGCAGGCGCTGGCGGGCGCGGATCTCGAGGTCCGCGCCGGTGAGGTGGTGGCCTTGGTCGGCGACAACGGCGCGGGCAAATCGACACTGGTGAAGGCGATTTCGGGCGTGACCGTCGCCGATGAGGGCGAAATCGTCTTCGCCGGTGCGCCCGTGCGGATCGCGCGCCCGCAGGACGCGCAGGCGCTCGGCATCACCACGGTGTTCCAGGATCTCGCGTTGTGCGACAACCTCGATGTCGTCGCCAACCTGCATCTCGGTGCGGAGACCCGGATCTGCTCGGTGCTCGACGAGATCGAAATGGAGCGCAGCGCACGCGATCTGCTCGCCTCGCTGGATGTGCGGATCAAGGACGTGCGGGCGCCGGTCTCCGCGCTGTCCGGTGGTCAGCGCCAGTCGGTCGCCATCGCGCGGGCCCTGCTCGGGCGGCCGCGCATGGTGATTCTGGACGAGCCGACCGCCGCGCTCGGCGTCGAACAGACCGCGCAGGTGCTCGCGTTGATCGGCCGCCTGCGTGAGCGCGGCCTCGCGGTGCTGCTGATTTCGCACAATCTGGTGGACGTGCGCTCGGTCAGCGATCGTGTCGTGGTGCTGCGGCTGGGGCGCAATGCTGGTGAGTTCGAGACCGCCAAGGCGACTCAAGCAGATATCGTGGCAGCGATCACGGGAGCGGCCGCATGAAAGAACGCAGTGAGCGAATCATGTCACAGCGGGTATCGCACATGACCGTGCCGAGCGACGGCGAGGTAGGTCATGAGTGAAGCCGTTATGAAAAGACCTGTGTTACAGGAAAATCGGGGGCGTGGGCTGGTCGACGCCGCATTGGACCGGCTGCGCCGCGGCGAAGTCGGATCGGTTCCGGTGGCGATCGGGCTGGTCATCATCGCCGCAGTGTTCTACCGGCTCAACGCGCACTTCCTGTCCGCGGAGAATCTCACCAACCTCGCGTTGCAGATGGCGGCGACCGGGACCATCGCGCTCGGCATCGTGCTGGTGCTGCTGCTCGGCGAGATCGACCTGTCCGCGGGCTCGGTCAGTGGCCTGACCGCCGTGGTGATGACGCTGCTGTACGTGCAGCACGGCTGGAATCCGATCTTCTCGGTGCTCGCCGCGGTGGCGGTCGGCGCGGCCATCGGACTACTGCACGGCCTGATGCGGACGATGCTGAGCATGCCGTCGTTCGTGGTGACGCTGGCCGGTTTGATCGGCTGGCAGGGGTTGATGCTCTACCTGCTCGGCAAAGACGGCACGGTGAACCTGCCTTTCGATCGCGGCATCGCCACGATCAGCGATACCTGGCTCTCGCCGCTGCTCGGCTGGATTCTCGTGGTGCTGCTCGCGGGCGGTCATCTCGTGGCGAGCCTGATCACCCGGCACCAGCGGGTGCACGCCGAACTCGATGCCTCGGCGCCGGTGTGGATCGTGCTGCGCTCCGCCGCGCTCGCGGCCCTGCTCGGCGCCACCGTGCTGGTGCTGAATTCCGATCGCGGCGTGCCGCTGACCCTGGTGATCTTCGGCGGACTGGTGCTCGGCCTCGACTTGATCTTGCGCAGAACGGTTTTCGGCCGGCGCATGTACGCCGTCGGCGGCAATGCCGAGGCGGCGCGGCGCGCCGGCATCAACGTCACCTGGATCCGGATCTCCGCGTTCATCGGGTGCTCCGTGCTGGCCACCGTCGGCGGTATCCTGGCCGCGTCCCGGCTGGTCGCGGTCAACCAGAGTTCCGGCGGCAGCGACATCCTGCTCAACGCCATCGCGGCCGCGGTGATCGGCGGCACCAGCCTGTTCGGTGGTCGCGGGCGCGCCTATGCCGCGCTGCTCGGCATTCTCGTCATCCAGTCCATCACCAACGGCATGCTGCTGCTCAATGTGGACTCCTCGGTGCGCTTCATGGTCACCGGCGCCGTCCTCGCGGTCTCCGTCGCCATCGATTCGGTGGCCCGCCGCGGCGCCGAGGGAGCGCGCTGAATCACGGGCGAAACTGGGTCGCCCGCCGGAGGGGCGCCTGAACGCGGAGGGGTTGTCTCGCGTTCAGGCGGTTCCTCGCCCGTCTCTGTGTCGATCGAACAACTGTGTCCGATCGAACAACGTGATCGGGTAACACCGCTGAACACCCGACCGACACGCTGGGGGAGTTGTGCATGTGTCCGGAGTCGTACGGGTCGGGGTTTTGGGAGTGTGTTCGTGGATCGCAGGTCGACCTGGGTGGTTCGAGTTCGGGCAGTAGTACTGGCGGCGTCACTGTGTCTCGGACTCGGTATCGCGGCCGGTGCACCGGCACAGGCGAGCGTCCCGCGCGACTGGGTGTCCACGCCCGCCGCGCCCGACGGGTCGGTGATCGCGCGGGTCGAGGAACCCGACGGACGCAACATCCGGATCTGGGTGCGTTCCACTGCGATGCAGGGCGCGACCTTCCCGGTCGACATCCAGCGCCCCGCCGACGATGGGCAGCCGCGGCCGACGCTGTATCTGCTGAACGGCGCGGGCGGCGGCGTCGACGACGCCAGCTGGCAGCTGCGCACCAACGTGCTCGACTTCCTGGCGGACAAGAACGTCAATGTGGTGCAGCCGGTGGGCGGGCAGTTCAGCTATTACACCGACTGGCTCGAGGACGACCCCGTACTCGGGCCGAACAAATGGAAGACCTACCTCACCGAGGAACTGCCCCCGCTGATCGACGCGGCCCTGGGCACCAACAAGGTGAACGCGATCGCGGGTCTGTCCATGGCGGGCACCTCGGTGCTCGCCCTGGCCGAGGCGAAACCGCAGCTGTATCGCAGCGTCTCCTCCTACAGCGGGTGCGCGCAGACCAGCGACCCGATCGGTCAGGCCTTCGTGCAGATGACGGTAGAACGCGGGCACGGCACGATCGACAACATGTGGGGCCCGCCCGGCGACCCGCTGTGGGCGGCCAACGATCCGCTGGTGCACGCGGACAAGCTGCGCGGCGTCAACCTGTTCGTCTCCAGCGGTAGCGGGCTGCCCGGTCCGCACGACACCCTCGACGGACCGTTCCAGATCAAGCCCGGCGTCCAGCAGTGGGCCGATCAGCTGGTGGTCGGCGGCGCGATCGAGGCCGGTATCCGGATGTGCTCGCAGAATTTGCAGAACCGGCTGAACGAGCTGGGCATCCCCGCGACCTTCGATTTCACCCTCACCGGTACCCATTCGTGGGGCTACTGGCAGGACGCCTTCATCGCGTCCTGGCCGGTGCTCGCTCGCGGTCTCTACAGCTGATGAAGCCCGACCGCGGCGTGTGACCCAGGTCATCCCAGGTAGCGCGCCGTGGTCGGCATAGGCTCGGCTAAGGTGGGTATGACAGATGCAGATATGCGCATACATCGCGGTGAGGCGGGCGGCTGATGGGACACGAACACGAGCACGGACACGGCCATGGGAGTGGCGGGCACGCGCATTCCCACGGGGTGTCCGGTGATGCCGATCGCCGCTGGCTGACGGTCGCGCTAGCGTTGATCGGCGGCTTCATGATGATCGAGGTCGTCGTCGGTTTGCTGGCGAACTCGCTGGCCCTGCTCTCCGACGCGGCGCACATGCTTACCGACGCGGCCTCGATCGTACTGGCGCTGACCGCGATTCGGCTGGCCGCCAGGCCGGCCCGTGGCAAATACACTTACGGCTTCAAACGCGCCGAGATCCTGTCCGCGCAGGCCAACGGCATCACGCTGCTGGTGCTGGCGGGCTGGCTGACCTACGAGGCGATCCGGCGCCTGCTCGACCCGCCGGAGGTGACCGGCGGGCTGGTCGTGATCACCGCGCTGTTCGGCATCGCCGTCAATATCGCCGCGGCCTGGGCAATCAGCAAGGCGAACCGATCCAGCCTGAATGTCGAAGGCGCGTTCCAGCACGTGCTCAACGATCTGTACGGGTTCATCGCGACCGCGGTGGCCGGTGTCGTCGTGCTGCTCACCGGTTTCGCCCGCGCCGACGCGATCGCCACCCTGGTTGTCGTCGCCCTCATGGTCAAGGCGGGCCTGGGCCTGGTCCGGGAGTCCGGCCGCATCTTCCTCGAAGCGGCGCCCGCCGGTCTCGACCCCGACGCACTCGGCCGCAGGCTCGTCGAGATGCCCGGCATCGATGAGGTGCACGATCTGCACGTCTGGCAGATCACCTCGGGCAATGTGGCGCTGTCCGCGCATGTCCTGGTCCAGCCCGGCGCGGACTGCCACGGCCTGCGCCAGCAGATCGAGCGCCTACTCGACCACGACTACGAGATCACGCACACCACCCTGCAGGTCGACCACTCCCAATTGGTCTCCGCCGCAGCGACATCCGACACCGGACGGCTGCTCCCGGTGCTGGCGGAGCACTGCGACGACGCGCACGGCCCGGTGCACCGCGAAACCCACCCGCGCCGTTAGCCGCTCAGGTGTCCAAGCGCCGGAACGGTTGTTCGGCTTCGATGAGGTAGGCAAGTTCGAGCAGGGTGCGTTCGGTGCCCATGGTGCCCGCGAACTGCACACCGACGGGCAGCCCTGTGGCGGTGTAGCCGCCGGGCACGGTGATCGCGGGCGTGCCGGTGATGTTGTTGATCGGGGTAAAGGCCACATAGGTGCGCAGGCGCTCGATCAGCACATCGAAAGGCACTGTCGGACTGAGGAAACCGAGTTCGGGAGTTTCGTGTCCGAGGGTGGGGAGCAGCGCCGCGTCGTAGGGGTCGAAGGCGCGCCGATAGGTCGCGGCCGCCGCGCGTAGTCGATACAACGTCAGTGGTGTGCGCCACGCGTCGCGAAGATAGAGGCGGCGCAGGCCGATCGTCAGATCGTCGAGCTTGCCGGTGTCGAAGCGACGGTCGGCGAGTTTGCCGGTCGAGGCGATCACCGCGGCGAGCAGGCCCCAATAGTGCACGAACGCGTTCTCCAGCGCGGCATCGAACGGCAGCGCGACCGGCTCCACCCGATGGCCGTGCGATTCCAGTGTGGCAGCGACGTTTTCGACGGCGTCGCGAATCGGGCCCGGCGGCACCGGTCCGCCGATGCCTTCGAGAATGAGCGCGATGCGCAGCGGCTTCGACCCCGGCCCCTCGACCCGGCCGATCGGCGGCAGTGCCGGATTATGCCAATACTCCTCGGCCGCAGCGGTATACGCCGCGGTGTCGCGCACGGTTCTGGTCAGCACGCCCTCGCTGACGATCCGGACCGGCAGCTTCCGCGACATCGGGGCGTCGATATGGCGTCCCCGGCTGGGTTTCAGCCCGACCAACCCGGCGCACGCCGCCGGAATGCGGATCGATCCGCCGCCGTCGTTGCCGTGTGCGATCGGCACCACCCCGGCGGCGACCAGGGCGGCCGTGCCGCCGGACGATCCACCCACCGAATAGCCGGTGTGCCAAGGGTTTCGGGTCGGCGGCGCGAACGGCGGCTCGGTGGTCGCGTTGAAGCCGAACTCCGGCAGGGCGCTCTTGCCGAGCACCGTCATTCCGGCGCTGCGGAATTGACTGGTGTAATCGCCGTCCTTGCGAGCGGTCCGCGCGCGGAAGGCCGCGCTGCCGTGGTTGGTCGGCATTCCCGCGACATCGAGGTTGTCCTTGATGAACGTGGGGACGCCGTAGAGGCGGCCGCCCTGCTCGGGCGGGGCCAGCGGTCGCGTATACGTCGCATAGGCGACCGCCGCGAGTTCTTCGACCTGCTCCGCCCGTCGCACCGCCGCCTCGGCCAGTTCGCCGGGGCTGCGTTCGCCGCGCCGCACCAGTTCGGCCAGCGCGACCGCATCGTGCGTACCGAGCGCATCGTCGGTGAAGGAATGCAAACGGGTGGGCGGAGCGTCAGCGGTCACATTTCGAACTTAGCGGCCGATCGGGCACCGGAGGCGGTTGTTCGTGACACAACGAGCGGCGCTTACGGTGGAATGACAGGTCACTCTCGGCTATCTCGGAAGGAAGTAGATGGTTTCGCCGGTCTCCGACCCGTTGCCGCCGCAGGTGCGGATCGGTTCGCTGCTGTTCGCGCTTCCGCCGGCGGGACGGCGATGGAGTCCGGCGTTGCGCTCGGCGCTGGCGTTCCTGCTGCCCGCCGCGGTGGTGGTCGCGCTGGGGCATCCGGGGTACGCGCTGTTCGTGTTGTTCGGCGCGCTCGCCGTCATGTACGGGGAGCGCCGGGCCTATCTCCTGCGGGCCGGCGTGGTGCTCACGGCGGGACTGGCGTTGCTGATGTCGTGTGCTCTCGGCGCGCTGCTCGGCGAGGTGCTTTCCGGCGGGCTCGGTGCCGCGCTGCTCACGGTGGCGTTGCTGACGGCGGTCGCGACGGTCGCGGTGTATGTGATCGACGCGATGCGGCTCGGTCCGCCGGGCGCGCTGCTGTTCGTGATCGTGTGCGGTGGCTCGATGATGGCCACCGAGGCAGGAATTTCGGCCGGGGTATTGCTGGCTTGCACGGCATTCGGTGTGGCGGTCTCGGTTCTCGTCTCGATGGCCGGGGTGCTGCGCGATCGGCGCAAGCCCGAGCGGGTCGCCGTCGAAGCCGCTGATCACGCCGTCGACGCCTACCTGGCGGCGCGCGCGACCGGCCGGCCCGCCATCGACCTGCGCCATCAGGCGGGTGGCGCGATCGCGGAGGCGTGGGCCGCGGTCTACGACGCGCGGCTGCCGACCAGGATGCCGGATTCCGAGCTGCTGAGCACCCTGGTCGCGGCCCGGAACCGGCTGGCAGGCCCGGCCTACGACGACACCGACGATGTGGTCGTCGATCCGCTCATCTCGTTCGTCCGGCCCGGTGTCGGGTTCCGGCTGCGGCGCTCGCTGTCGTTCGACTCCCACGCGATGATCAGCGCGTACCGGGTCGGCCTCGCCTGCCTGGTCGCCGGCGGTCTGAGCGCGTTGCTCGGCCAGGACCGGCCGCACTGGGCGGTGTTCACGGCCGTGATGGTGTTGCAGATCGGTCCCGACCGGGTCCGCGGCAAGGTCCGCGGCATCCACCGTTTCGCTGGAACTGTCGTCGGGCTGGCGCTTTTCGCGGGCATCCATCAACTCGCGCCGACCGGTTACGCGCTCGCCGCGCTGGTGGCCGTGCTGATTTTCTTCATGGAGTTGTACGTCCCGCGCAACTACGCGATCGCGGCCGTCTTCATCACGCCGATCGCGCTGCTCGCCGTCGGCGCGTCGCCGCAGGTGGCGGTCGGGCCGCTGATCCGGGATCGGTTCGTGGAGACCGTGCTCGGCGTGGCGGTCGCGATGCTCGCACCGCATGTCGTCACGCCGCGCGCGCACCGGCGCACCTTCCGCTGGATCGAGTTGCGGGTTCGGGCCGCGGCGCATGCGCTGGTCGAATTGCTTCGTGCCGAACCGGCCGGTGCCGAAGCCGTGGTTCTGGTCCAGCAGTTGCAGTTCGAGCTGGTCGGAGTGGCCCGGACGGGACTGGACTCGGCCACCGAGGAACCGAAATGGACCGCCGCGCATTGGCCGGTGCACGCCGCCATCGCCCATCTCGGCTACGACCTGCTCGCCGCCTGCTGGGCGTTGCCGCCCGGCGCGCTGCTGGACGATCCGGACTCCTGGGACACCGCGTTCGACGCAGTGCTGCCGCATGCGCAGGGGTAGCGAAAAACCTTAGGCCTGCTAGCGTTCGGGCATGCAGGACAGCGTGACGGTGCGGATGGCCGCACCCGCCGAAACCATCTGGGAATTGGTCAGCGATATCACCAACACCGGACGGTTCAGTCCGGAGACCTTCGCCGCCGAGTGGCTCGGCGGCGCCACCGGCCCGGCGGTCGGGGTGAAATTCCGCGGCCACGTCAACCGCAACGGCTGGGGTCTGAAGTACTGGACCGTGTGCCGGATCATCGCCAGCGAGCCCGGCCGCGAGTTCGCGTTCACCGTGCTCGGGCCCGGCGGCATGGCGATCAACACCTGGACCTATCGCTTCGAACCGGTCGAGGGCGGAACCGACGTCACCGAGTCGTTCCAGTTGCATGCCAGCCCGCCGATCCGGCTGTACTGGCTGCTGGCCGGGCGAGCAAGGCGCAAGACGAACGTCGAGGGGATGCGCGAGACGCTGGAGCGCATCAAAGCCGTCGTCGAATAGGTCAATTCACGCACGGGATCGTATTGCCGATCGTCGTGGTGACCGGTTTGCCCGCGTCCGGCGCGGGCTCGGCCGGTGTGGTCGTCGTGGTGGACGGTGCGGTCGAGGCCGACGTGCTCGCGGTCAGCTCGGTGGGCATGGTGAAGTCGCCGCCGAGAACTACCAGGACGTGTCCCGGCGCGACGCTCGTCGACGCGGTGGGGGTGAGACCGCCGAGGGTTTCGCCCAGCTGGTTCGCGTCCGCTTCGGCGCCCGCACCGTAGGTGATCGACGTCGAGACGGCGCCGCTCGTTGTACTCCGATTGCCGAGGGTGCCCTCCCGGTAACCGCGCGCGGTCAGCGCGGCGGACAGGGTGGCAGCCGCGCCGGACACCGTGCCCGCGTTCTGGATATCGACCGTGCTCGTCGGCGGTTGCGCCGCGGTGGTCGGCGGCTGCACCCCGAACGCGGTCCGGACCTCTTTCTTGATCGCCGCCGGATCGATGATGTTGACGTCCTGGCCGTTGATCGTCTCGTAGCGCAGCACGGGCAGGGTCCGGAATTCGATCGCGATCGAGCCGGCGGCGCCCAGATCGCTCGCGAAGTCGATCAGATTCCAGCCGTCCGAGAGCACCACGTCGCGGTGGGCCACGTCCATCAGTGCGGAGAGCTTGCTCAGATTGGTCAGCGTCCCGGATTCCTTGAGCGACTTGGCCACCGAGGTGAGGAACGCCTGCTGCCGGTGCGTCCGGTCCAGATCGCCGTTCTCCAGTTCGTGCCGTTGCCGCACGAACGCCAGCGCCTCGGAACCGTTCAGATGCTGCGGTCCCGCCGGGAACTTGGCGCCGGAGTAGTAGCTGTCGTCGACCGCCTTGTTCAGGCACACGTCGACGCCGCCGAGCGCGGTGGCCAAGTCGTAGAACCCGGCGAGCGAAATCTCGGCGAACCGGTCGATCGGGACACCCACCAGGTTGCGCACCGTGGACACGATCGACGCGCGGCCGGCCTCGCGACCTTTCCGCTCCAAGGTGACCGGGTCCTTCTCGCCGGCCGCGACGAGCTTGTCCTGCGCGGCGGCCTTTTTCAGGCCGTATGCCTCCTTGATCTTGGCCCGGTCGTAGCCGGGGATACCGGTGACCGGCACGTAGTCGTCGCGCGGGATGGAGAACGCGACGATCTTCTTCATGTCCGCCGGAATATGCATCAGGATCAGCGAATTCGCGTTGTAACCGCCGTCGTCGCCGTCGCCCGCGTGCAGTTGATCGAGGATCTCTTTCGGTAAGTCCTTGCCGTTCAGGTCTTTCCGGGTGTCCAAGCCGATCAGCAGGATATTCAGGTCGCCGCCGAGCGAGTGCGGCGCGTCGTCGCCGATCGCGTCGGTGCGGGTGAAGCCGTGGTCGAATTCGAGCTTCGCCGACCAGGCGAAACCGGTGCCAGAGACCACGGCCAGGGCGGTGAGGGCCACCACCGCGCGGACGGCGTTCTTCGCCACCTTGGTCGCACGACGTGGCGGCTGCTCGCGCGGTGCGGCGGCGCGCCGGGTTGCCACCCGGCGGGGTTTCGCCGCCCTGCGATGCCGCGCCCGGCCACTGGTCTCGTCGCCGACCTTGGCGAACTCGACGGTGTCGTCGTCCAGCATCGCGGCAGGTTCCGTGCCCGGCTTCCTCTTCGGCACTCGCTCCACCGGATCATCCTCGTCGTCAGTTCTACGCGCTTTCCCATCGAGAGTACGGATATTGCGCTGGCTACGCCGGGGCAACCATCGGCAGGGGTCCGACCACCGCTTTCGGCGCAACCGCTGCAGGGTGCCATCCAACTTGTTCCAACGTGAACGTTCCAACGTGACCATTCCAGTGTGGAAAGGTCGTAAGTCGTTGGGGGTCAATGTTTTTCGTTGGTGATTTGTACTAGGGTGATGGCACCTCCACCTCGAGGGACGGCGCGGCAGCTGGTCCAGGCCGCATCGTGCCGAGGAAAGAGGTGGTGGGTATGGCGAAACATCGCCGGAAAAAGCGAGAGGCTCCGGTCGATTACGGCATCCTCTTGAGCGGAGCTGCTGTAATCGCCGGAGCACTCGTCTTGGTCCGCTGGCTGCGGGCTGAGTGACCCACCAGGCGGGGCGTCGACTGACCTCGGCGTCCCGCCACCCAGCATCACTAGGTGACGACCACAACTCTACACGCCCCTGTGCGCATTGTTGCGGCGAAATCGGAGCACAGCCTGCGTCAACCGCGGGTTTTCGGCGGGACCGCCGAGGCGGCCGTAGGCTCGAGTCCATGTCTGCTCCCGTTCTTCTCGTGCTCGGCGCCGGCCCCGGTGTCGGATTGGCTGTGGCCCGGCTCTTCGCTCGTGACGGATATGCGGTAGTGCTGGCCTGTCGGTTGGCCGAGGAGGCGGAGCCGCTGGTCGCCGAGTTGCGCGGGCAAGGGGTCGACGCGGACGGGGTGGGTGTAGACCTGTCCGATCCCGCCGATGTGACCCGGGTGGTCGCCGGGGTGGGCGAGCGGCACGGCCGGATCGATGTGCTGCACTTCAACCCGAGCATGTTCCGCCAGTCCGATCCGCTCCAGTTGACCGTGCCGGAGTTGATCGAGGACTTCACCATCGGCGCCGCCGCGTTGCTGCCCGCCGTACAGACCGCCCTGCCGTTCTTCGCCGAAGGCGCCCGGGTGCTGGTCACCGGCAGCGCCGCGGCGGACAAGCCGTGGCATCAGGCCGCCTCGCTCGGCGTGCAGAAGGCGGCCGTCCGCAACCTGGTCACCAGCCTGGATACCACCTTGGCCCCCAAGGGTTTCCGCGCCGTCGCAGTCCAGATCAACGGCGTCCTCGGCGAGGGAGCCTTCACCAGAGACCGCGTCGCCGCCGCCCTGCACGCCGCCGCCACCCGCCCTTTGACCGACTGGACCCCCCACACCTCCTACAACGGCTGACCCCGCGCACCTTCCAGCATCCTGCGCACGGATTCGTCGACAAAGACGACTAGCGGGGGAGGATTTCGGGGAGCTCTATCGGGAGATGGGCGGGGCCGCGGAGGTTTACGTGTTCGCGGTAGGGCGGGGGGTCTGCGAGGAGGTGGGGGGCGGGCAGGCGTTGCGCGAAGCGGGTCAGGGCTATTCGGGCTTCCAGGCGGGCGAGCGGGGCGCCGAGGCAGAAGTGGGCGCCGAGGCCGAAGGTGAGGTGACGGCTTTCGCGGGTGGGGTCGAAGCGGTCCGGGTCGGGGTATACGGCTGGGTCGCGTTGGGCGGCGGCGATCAGCATGACCAGCAGGTCGCCGCGCGCGACGTCCATGCCGCCGACTGTGAACGCATCGGCGGCGATCCGCGGCATCAGCTGCACCGGCGGGTCGAACCGCAGCGTTTCCTCGACAATCCCTTGGGCCCGTTCGGGATTCGCTCGCAGGGCGGCGAGTTCGTCCGGGCGGCGTAACAAGGCCAGTGTCGCGTTCGAGATGAGGTTCACCGTGGTCTCGTGTCCGGCGATGAGCAGCAGTGCACAGGTGGAGATCAGTTCCTGGTGCGAGAGCATGTCGCCCGCGTCTTCGGCCGCGATGAGCTGCGAGAGTAGGTCGGGCCCCGGTGTGGCGCGGCGGCGTTCGGCGAGTTCCTCGAAGTAATTGCTGAGTTCGGTGCCCGCACGCTCCAATTCCGCTGGGTCGTCCTGGAATTCGGCGGCGCGCCGGGAGGTCGGGTCCAGGGTGCGGGCCAGCAGCCCGGACCAACTGCTGAGTTGCGCTTCGTCTTCGAGCGGCACGCCGAGTAACTCACAGATGACGGTGACCGGCAGTGGATACGCGAAGTCGGCGACGCCATCGAATACCCCTGCCGCCGAGTGTTTGTCGAGCAGGTCATCGACGATTTCGGTGATCCGTGGCTCGAGCTGCTGCACCACCCGCGGCGTGAACGCCTTCGACACCAGCCGTCGCAGCCGGGTGTGGTCGGGCGGATCGAGGAACAGGAACGACGGTTTCACTTGTTCCGCAGGAGTTTTCGACGAGGTGTACAGCGGCATCGGGCCCATCTGCAACGTGGCGAGCGAGCGGTCCACGCTCACCCGTGGGTCGCGCAGTACTGCCGTGCAGTCGGCATGGCTGGAGAACACGACGACCGGCGCGGTACCGATCCGGAACGGCCCGGCTTGGCGAATCCGCGCGAACAGGGGATAGGGGTCCGGCCTGAGTGCGGGATCGAGCAGGCGCACGTAATCGGCGGTCGGTTCTTGGGCTGTAGTCATGAGGCTCCCACCTGATGCACCGCGCCGTTGCGGGTCGGCATCTGCTCGCCCGGCGGCGACGGTTATTAGTATTATTGTGATACTGCCGGTAGGAATGCAATACCGTTACCGCATGCGAGGATGAGCCCCATGACCATCCGACGTCCGCCTGATGATTCGGTGACCCGTGTCGTCGAGTTGCTCGGCGACCGGTGGACGATCCTGCTCATCGCCGAGGCGTTCTTCGGCGTGCGGCGATTCAGCGATTTCGCCCGCAATATCGGCATCACCAATCGCAACCTGCTCACCAGCCGCTTGCGCATGTTGATCGACGCGGAGATCTTCGCCCGCACCGACGAGGGCGGCGGCCGGGTGGATTACCACCTCACCGCCGCCGGTCGCGAGCTGTACCCGATCATCATCGCCATGATGGCCTGGGGCGATCGTCACCTCACCGACCCGCAGGGTCCGCCGCTCGTGCTCGAGCACCGCACCTGTGGGCACACGATCACCCCGGTCATGGTCTGTGATCACTGCCGGACCGAGCTCGACCCGCGCGAGGTCGAGGCGCGGCCGGGCCCCGGCTTCCATTCCGCGCCCATCACGGAGGCGACGGGCTGAGCGTCAGGCGAGCTCGCGGGTCGCGGCGGTGATGGCCGCGGCCGCGCGGTCCACGTCGTCGGCGGTGGTGCGCCAGTTGCTGAACGCCGCGCGCAGTGCGGGAAGTCCTTCGTAAACCGTTGGGGTGACGAAGGTTTCGCCGCTTGCCGCGATCGATTCGGTGAGCGCGGCGATCCGCTCCGGTGTCGGCCGGTCGGCGAGGGTGAAGCAGACGACGTTGAGCCGCACCGGCGCGACGAGTCGCAGCAGCCCGTTGGCGGTGAGCTGCTCGGCGAGGCGATTCGCGCAGGCTATGTTGCGCCGCACAATGTCTCGATGACCGTCGCGGCCGTAAGCGGTCAGCGAGAACCACGCGGGCAAGGCACGCAGTCGGCGGGAGTTCTCCGGCACCAGGTGCCCGAAATCTGGCGTGCCGGTCGGCGCGGTCAGGTACGCGGCGGAATTCAGGAAGACCCGCAACTGGAGCTCGCGGTGCTTGCTGAACTGGACCGCGGCGTCGTAGGGCACGTTGAGCCATTTGTGCAGGTCGACGCACACCGAATCCGCCTCGGCCAGTCCGTCGACCAGCTCGGCGTGCTCGGGGTCCAGCGCCGCGAACGCGCCGAACGCGCCGTCGACGTGCAACCAGAACGGATACCGTTGGCGCAGTGCGGCAATCGCACGCAGATCGTCGAAATCGACGGTGTTCACCGTGCCTGCGTTCGCCACCACGATGGCGGGCCGGCCGTCGAGCGCATCGAGCGCCTCGGCGAGCCTGCGCACGTCGACGGCTTCGCGCCCGGCCCGGGTCGGCACGTATCTCATGCTGTCCCGGCCGATTCCGAGCATGGACAGCGACTTGATGATGCTGGAGTGCGGTGTGCCCGAGAGCACGGTTACCGGGCCTAGTACCCCGACACCGGCCTGCGCCACCGAGACGCCGAGCCGTTCGCCGAGCCACTCTCGGGCCATCGCCAGGCCGACGAAGTTCGACATGGTCGCGCCGCTGACGAAAGCGCCGGTGTGCCCGGCCAATCCGAACAGCTGCCCGATCCAGTCGACCGTTTGACGCTCCAGTTCGGCCGCCGAGGAGTCCTCGCCCGACATGGCGTTCTGGTCGAGGGCTCCGGTGAGCCAGTCACCTGCGACCGCCGCGGGCGTGGCGCCACCGGTGACGAAGCCGAAGTACCGTGGACCCGCGCTGGCCGAGAACTGCGGCTCCCAGCGTTGCCGGAACACCGCGAGCGCGGCCCGCAAACCACGGCCCTGCTCCGGAAGCGGCTCCGGCCCAACTTCTTTCGCCGGTCGCGCGACCGGTCGCGCGGCGAGGCCGGTCAGCAGCTCGGTCGCCGATGCGCCCACCACGTCGAGCAGTGCGGGCAGTTCGGCCAGGTCACCGGCAAGGTTCTCATCCACAGCTCGACGCTACGAGCCGTGCCCCGGCGTGTCCCGAGCCAGTCGAAAAGTGCTGGCCTTGCCCGAAAGGCCTCAGCGCAGCGCGCTGCCCTGCTGCCACTGGTCCCAGGGCACGCCCCAGTCGCCGTTCTGCCAAACCTCGAGCGGCGCGCCACCGGTGTTGCGGACCTCCACCACGTCGCCGGGCACCGCGAAATCGTAGAACCAGCGCGCATTGTCCGGGCTGAGATTCAGGCAGCCGTGCGAAGTGTTGGTGTTGCCCTGCGCCCACATGGTGGAAGCAAGTTCGTGCAGGTAGATGCCGTCGGTGCTGATCCGGGTGGCCCAGTTGATGGTTTCCTTGTAGCCGAGCCGGGAGTTGACCGGCAGGCCGAAGGTGGAGGAGTCCATGATCACCGGGTTGGCCTTGCTCATCACGGTGTAGGTGCCGGGCTGGGTCCAGAAGGTGATGGTCTTGCCGCCGACGTTCTCGCTACCGCCCATGCCCATCGAGGTGGGCATGGTGCGGATCAGTTTGCCGTCCTCGAAGACCTGCACCTGTTTGGTGTTGTCGTCGGCGATCGACACATGCGACGCGCCGATGGTGAACGAGGCCTTGCTGTCTTCCTGGCCGTAGAGTCCGCCGCCCAGGTCGACCGCGTAGATGTTGGCGGCGACGTTCACCTTCGTGCCCGGCGTGTAGTAGTCCTTGGGCCGCCAGTGCAGGTGCCGGTTGTCGAGCCAGTACCAGGAACCTTCGACCGGCGGACTCGTGGTGACCGACAGCCTTTTCTCGGCCAGTGCGCGGTCGGGGACGTCCTCGTCGAAATGCGCGGCGATGACGGCGCCGACGCCGAAGGTGCCGCCGTCGAGCAGGCCGCCGCCGGTGGTCTCGAAGTACACCTTGGTCTGATTGTTCGGCGTCAGTGTGGCGAACGTCGAGGTCAGCGGTCCGCTGCGGCCGGTGATGGTGAGGCCCTCGGCGGTGATCGTGTAGGTGTGGCCGTAGCCGAGCGCGTCGGCGGGCTTCCACGCGGTCTTGTCCGGCGTGAAGATGCCCTCGATCTGCTTGCCTGCCTCGTTTGTCATCGTCACCGAGGTCAGCACGCCATCGCCCGCGCTCACCTGAACGGGGGTGGTGGGGTCGACGCCCTTCGCGCCGGGAGCGGGTGTGATGGCGATCGCCGCGGGGGCGGGGTCCTTCGATACCGGTGTCTTCGAATCCGACCCTGAACAACCGGCAACCACCAGCGCCACGACCAGGACGGCGATCCCGGCGGCACTGGATCGGAAGCGGCGACTCGACATGATTTCTCCTGTGCTCGCCGTGCGCTTCCCGCTGCGCACCCTCGACTTTCGATCCCGCCCCGCGAGTTTACCGGCCCGCGCGGGGTGCCCTGGTCGAGGCGGAGTTCAGTTGTCGGGGCCGATCCGGAATTGGGTCGCCAAGCCGCGTGCGACTTCGTCACCGAGGAACGGCTGCAGGAGGAGGAAGAGAATCATGGACATCGGCACAGCCCCGATCATGTAATGCGGTACTACCAGGCCCCGGCGCCGCAGGCGCTGTCTCGACGGTGCCGCGTGACCTTGCACACTGTCCATTTCAGGCTAAGGGTGCGGTTGACGTCGGGCAACCTGTGGGCGCGAATCTGGTCGACTGTCGAATTACCCGGCGTGTCACCGCGACACGCTTGCGGGATCGCCGAATGCCTTGCGGTAGTTGCGCGGTGCGGTGCCCACCAGCTGGGTGAAGTGATGACGCAGCGAGGCCACCGAACCGAAGCCGGCTTGCTCGGCGACGCGGTCGATCGGCAGATCAGTGGTTTCCAGCAAACGCTGAGCACGGCGGATGCGGGCGTTCAGCATCCACTGCAACGCGGTGGTGCCGAGCTGGGTTTCGAAGCGGCGCTGCACCGTTCGGACGCTCAGACCTGCGTGTTCGGCGATATCGGCGAGGGTGAGCTGCTGGGTCATGTGCTCTTCGATCCAGTCGAGCAGGGGTTGCAGGGCGGTGGCGTCCTGCGCCGGGTCGGGCCGGGTGATGAATTGTGCTTGGCCGCCATCGCGTTGCAGTGGCAGCACCATCTGCCGTGCGGTATCGCCCGCGATCGCCGAGCCGTAGTCGCGGCGCACGAGGTGCAGGCACAGATCCAGGCCCGCACCGGAGCCGGCCGAGGTGAGGATCTGTCCGTTGTCGATGAACAGCACGGTGGGATCGAGGTCGACCCGCGGATATCGGGCGGCGAACAGGTCGGCCAACCGCCAATGGGTGGTGGCGCGCAGCCCGTCGAGCAGACCGGAATCGGCGAGCAGAAAGGCTCCGGTGCAGATGGAAGCGATGACCGCGCCGCGCGCCGCCGCGGCACGCAGCGCTTCGCTCATCCGCGGATCGGGGGAGAGCATGCTTTCGGCGCCGGGCACGATCACCACATCCGCCTGCTCCGCGGTTTCCAGCGGCCAGAGCGTGCCGAGTGCGAACAACCGCTGTCCGGCCGCGAGCGCCGTAGTCGCGTCGCCGCACATGCGTACGTCGTAGGCCGGGCGATGGTCGGGCAGCAAGGAGGCCGCGAAGACCTGGCCGCCCAGGACGAGATCGAAGGCGTTCACACCGGCCGGTACGAGGATGGCGACCATCCGCATGTCGCGATCTTAGCGAAAGCTGACATTGACGCCACTTGTTTGCTGATGATTTGCTGTAATTATTGAGCGATCAACCGGCGGGACAGGAAGGGCTTGTGATGACCGACATGACAACTGCTCCGCAGGACCGGAGGCACGCGGCGGTCCGACCCGATCGCTCCGTCGCGGGCCTGCTCGACGCGGCCGGCGAGTGTGCGGTGGTCGAACGCTTCTATGAACTCATCTTCGTGCAGGACCACGAGCAGGCGATGGAACTGGTTACCGCCGACGTGCGATTCCATGCGCCGTGGCAACTGCCCGGTCTGCCCGACATGCTGGTGAGCCGCGACGAACTGCGCGACAGCCTGGACTCCTGGGGCACCGACCTCTGGCACGAAGGCAACCTCGCCCGCATCACCGTCCGGCCGTTCGCCACGCCGCACCTGTGGTTCGCGACCATCGAGGGTGAATGGACCGCGCGCGAGAGCGAACGCCGGTATCACGCCGTTTTACTCAGCGAGGTCCGTTTCCGGGACGGCCGGATCGCCGGGGTGCAGCAGTATCACAACGCGCTGCACGAGGTCATCGCGCTGGGCGCGGACGTGCCGGGGATCAACGTTCCCGGCTACGGTGTCGGCTCTTACCGGGCCGACGGGACGGATCAGCACGACGCGGCCTGAGCTGCCCGCTACGGTGTTGCCTTAGTCCGGGCCGAACACGGTCCACGGTCCGAGGAGGCGTTGTGTCGATGATCACGGTTACCCGCGAGGTCGCCGCTACCCCCGACCGGGTCTGGGCGGTGATCACCGATCTGGAACGCACCGCGGAGGTGATTCGCGGAATCACCCGCCTGGAGCGCTTCGACAACGGCGCCGGATTCACCGTCGGCACCACATGGCGCGAAACCCGGGTCATGTTCGGTAAAGAAGCCACCGAGACCCTGACGGTCACCGCGCTGGTGCCCGGCCAGACCTACACCACCGAAGCCGATTCGCACGGCACCCATTACCGCTCCATCTTCACGCTCACGGCAAAAGGTCAGAACACGCTGCTGGCCATGGGTTTCGAGGGTAAGCCGCACGGCAAGGTCACGCGCACAGCCGCTTTCATCGGTAGGCTCTTCGAAGGCCCCACCCGCCGCATGCTGCAGCGTGATCTCGACGATATCGCCAAGGCCGCGGAATCCGCTGCTGACTGAGGGAATGCGATGTCGCACACAGGTTTTGCCGGTCGTCGGTATGTGATCACCGGGTCCGCTTCCGGTATCGGCGCGGCGACCGCCGCCTTGCTGCGGGAGCGCGATGCCATCGTCGTCGGCTGCGATCTGGACAACGCCGAGATCCAGGCCGACTTGTCCACCCCCGCCGGTAGGCAATCGCTGATCGAGCAGGTGCGCGGGCCGATCGACGCCGTGCTGGCCATCGCCGGAGGCGGCAAAACCGGTCTGCTGGAAACGAATTACTTCGGGGCGGTGGCGACCTTGGCCGGGCTGCGGCCGTTGTTGGCGCAGAGTCCGGCGCCCCGCGCGGTGGCGGTGTCGTCGACCGCCTCGCTGGCCCCGGCCGACGAGCGCATCGTGCAGGCCTGCCTCGACGGCGACGAGGCCACCGCGGTCGCCTGTCTCGCCGCTGATCCCGCCGCCGCCGGTGCGACCGGCGGCTACGGGATCGCAAAGCGCGCACTGAACCGCTGGGTGCGCAGAGTTGCCCCGACGCGGGAGTGGGCCGGTTCCGGCATCGCCCTCAATGTCGTTGCACCCGGCGTCGTCGACACGCCTGCCGCCGCCTATATTCTCGCCGACCCCGAGATCCGCGCCGCCGTCGAAACCACTGCGCCGCAACCGTTCGGCGGCTTTCCCGGCCGGCCCGAATGGGTCGCCGAGCTCATTTGCTGGCTGTCCAGCGCCGACAACCGATTCGTCACCGGCCAGATCGTCTTCGCCGACGGCGGTTCCGAGGTATCAGCCCTCGGCGATCACCATTGGCGGTGAGCCACCGGTCAATTCGCCGGAGGGCGCAGGTCGAGTAGCTGTTCGAAGAAGCCGCCGATGTTGTTGGCCTGGTCGATGAGGTGGATTTCGAGGATCCAGTGGCAGTGGCGCTCTTTGGGATCGAGGCGGCGCATCGGCAGCGTGGAGCCCGGGGCCACGTACGAGGTGACCTGGGTGCCGGAAATCTGTTTGTGCGGGAATTCGCCGACCAGATGACCCGCGATCTCGGCGGTGAAGCCCCAGCCCTGGGTGGCGGCCTGGTCGACGACGAAATGATAGAGCTGGTCGCCGGTGATATCGGGGTGCGCTTCGAAGTAGGCGCGGCCCTGCTCCCACAGCGGTTCGAGCGCGTCGCGCAGGGCCAGTTTCGCCGGGTCGTCACCGAGTACGTAGGTGCGGCCGAAATCGGCTTCCCATTCCTCGAAGATGGGGCCGAAGTCGAGGAAGCAGATGTCGTCGGCTTCGATGACCCGGTTCGGTGGTTTGGCGCTGTAGGGCTCGAGCGTGTTCACCCCGGAACGCACGATGCGCTTGTGCCAGAACCGCCGGGTCCCGAACATCTCGTTCGCGAGGTCGCGTACCGCGTCGCTGACTTCCGACTCGGTCGCGCCCGCCGCGATGATTCCCCGCGCCACCACTTCATCGAACAAAGCCACCGCATTGGCCTCGGCCGCCAGCAGGGCTGAAACCCGCGACGCCTCGTCCACACCCACCGTCTCCATGATTCGACCCTAACCCGTCGCGCACCGTCCGGTCTGTACGCAGCGGGCGCACGCACGAAACGTGCTTCACCTGCCACGGCCACGCACAAAATATGCTTCGGTGGCCCGCTCGGCGCACCATACGCTCAGCCGGTGTGCGTCGCGGCGCCGGAATCGGGTACGCGGCGAATATGAGCGGACCAGAGATGGATCGGGCGACGGCCGAATCGAAGCTGGAAGAGGCGGATTTCGCCGACGAGCACACCAAGGCCACCCATGCCGACGAGCACCCGTCCGGCGCCGATGTGGAGACCGACGAATCGACACCGGACGGACACGCGGGAATGGACGGTTAGAGCCGGCGCACCCTGGCCTGCCAGGCGGCGAGTTCGACGGCGGTGCCCGCGGGCAGGTCGAAGCCGGTGTCCTGGCCGAGTACCGACGCGGTGACCGTGCCGTGGTACTTCGAGGGCTGTAGATCCTCCAATTCCCAGCCTTCGCTGAAGGATTCACGGATCAGGGTGTCGCTGATCCGGGGGCCGAAGCCGGGCTCGACGTCCGAGAGCGCCAGGATGTGGACCGTTCCGCCCGGCTTGCAGAGCGCGTGCAGGCTGCGCACGTAGGCGGCGCGGTTCTCCGGTTCGGTGCCGAAGATGTGGAACAGTGCGCTGTCCACGATGGTGTCGTAGGTCGGCGCCGCCTGTGCGTCGCCAAGGGTGAGCAGATCCGCAGCCTCGAAGCGCGCGGTCGGAACCCCTTGTGCCGCAGCATTTCTCCGGGCGTATTCGATTGCGCTGGGCGACAGGTCCATGCCGACCACGTCGTACCCGAGCTCGGTCAGCAGGATGGTGTGTTCACCCGCGCCGCACCCGGGATCGAGCACCCGCCCTCGCACCCACCCCGCGCGTTCCAACTCCACGATCGCGGGCTGCGGCCGTCCGATCAACCACGGTGCCGCATCGTCGTCGTAAACCGCATTCCATTGCTCGACAGATTGAGTCATGTCCCCACTATCGGACCTCAACCGCACTCGAGGTCAACGGCCGAAAATCGCTGGAGCGAGGGCGAAACGGTTTGTACCGTGACTCGGCATGGGCTACGAACATCCGCTGGCGTACCTGCTCGGCCTCGAAGGTATCGCGTTGTTGCGATCGTTCACCGGCGCGCACGATCGTGACTTCGTGGCAGCCCGGATAGCCGAGGTCCGCGACCTGCTGGCGGACGAGACGTTGATCGATGCCGCCGTCGAGGTCGAGCGGGTCGACACGGTGACGGGGTACCGGCTCTGGTCGGCGCGGTACGACGAGCCTGGGAACGCGGCTTTCGATATCGACACCCCCGTGGTGCAGCGGCTCGTCGGCGCATTGCCCGTCGGCGCGGTCCTCGATGCCGCCTGCGGGACCGGGCGGCATGCCGGATGGCTGGTCGAACGCGGCCATCAGGTGATCGGGGTGGACAGCTCACCCGAGATGCTCGACAAGGCGCGGGCCCGAGTGCCGCAGGCAGAGTTCCGGGCGGGTGATCTGCACGACTTGCCGGTCCCCGACGACGCGGTCGATCTGGTCGTGTGTGCCCTTGCGCTGAACCACAATTCGGCGCTGGAGCCGATCCTCGCAGAGTTCGCCCGAGTGCTGCGGCCGGGCGGGCATCTGGTGATCGCCGATACGCATCCCGATGCTGTCGCGTTCGGCTCGGTGCCCACGGTGCGCGACAGTGCCGGACAACCCGGGCGCCTTCCGGTCTACCGCTACCTCGTCGGTGACTACCTGCGTGCCGCACTGCCGCTCGGGTTTCAGCTCCGGCACTGCGAAGAACCGGTGTTGCCGAACGGATCCACCACCGCACCGGCCGAAGACCCTGGCCCCTGGGATGTTTGGCCGTGGTCCCTGGCCGCCATGGTGCCCGAGGCCGCGCAGGCTGCGCGGGCAGGCGTGCCCGCCCTGCTCATCTGGGATTTCCAGCTGAGCGCAGACTGACCGGCGGGCTCGCAGGTGCGGCGCGGTGCGAAACCGCAAGCCGGACCGGCACTTCGAGCCCGCCGGGGGTGCGTCCGGTCAGGCGACGGCGACCAGGCGGGCGGCGTTCGCGGCTTCGTCGTCCGCCGCCTTGTTGGCGGCCAGTTCGGCCTGGACACGATCCCGGTACCTGGTGAGTTCGCGCTCGGCGTCCGCGGTGTCCCAGCCGAGGTACGGGCCGATCAGGAGCGCGACCTCGGGTGCCGCGAGCAGTCCGCGATCGGATGCCTCGATCGAGATCCGGGTGCGGCGGGTGAGCACGTCGTCGAGATGCAGTGCGCCCTCGTGGGTTACGGCGTACACCACCTCGGCGGCCAGGTACTCCTCGGCGCCGGGCAGCGCTTCGGCCAGGGCCCGATCCGCGGCGATCAGCTCGAACAGGTCGTGCGCGCCGGAACCGTAACGGCCGAGCAGGTGCTCTACCGTGGCCTTGGGCAGGCCGACGCGCTGCGCCAGGCTGTCCAGATCGGCGCGCATTTCCTGGTAGCCCACCGCACCGAGGATCGGCAGCTTGTCGGTGACCGACGGTGCGACGGCGCGGCCGAGACCCTTGACCGCGGCGTCGACGACGTCGGCGGCCATCACCCGGTAGGTGGTGTACTTGCCGCCCGCGATCACGAACAGGCCCGGGACCGGCTCGGCCACTGCGTGTTCCCGCGACAACGTGGAGGTGTCGCTGGACGCGCCGGACAGCAGCGGACGCAGCCCGGCGTAGGTGCCGACGATGTCGTCACGGGTCAGCGGCTCGCGCAGCACCGCGTTCACGTGGTCGAGGATGTATTGCACGTCGGCGTTGCTCGCGGCCGGATGATCCTTGTCCAGCGACCAATCGGTATCGGTGGTGCCGATGATCCAGTGGTTGTGCCACGGGATCACGAACAGCACGCTCTTCTCGGTGCGCATGATCAGGCCGGTGTCCAGGTCGAGCCGCTCGCGCGGCACCAGGATGTGCACACCCTTGGACATCCGCACGTGGAACGGGAACTCGACGCCGGTCATGCGGTTCATCTCGTCGGTCCAGACGCCGGTCGCGCTGATCACGCGACGGGCTCGCACGGTGTGTTCGCGGCCGGTCTCCAGATCGGTGACCTGCGCGCCGATCACCCGCTCGCCGTCGCGCAGCAGCCCGGTGACCTTGGTGCGGGTCAGCACTGTGGCACCGTGCTGGGCCGCCGTGCGCGCGATCATCATGGTGTGGCGCGCGTCGTCGACCTGCGCGTCGAAGTAGCGGATCGCGCCGGTCATCGAATCCTCGCGCAGCGCGGGCGCCAATTCCAGTGCGCGCGTACGGCTCAGGTGCCGGTGCATGGGCAGCGCCCGCGCACCGCCGATGGTGTCGTACAACGCGACTCCCGCACCGATGTAGGCGCGCTCCCAGACCCGGTGTTGCAGCGGCAGCAGGAAGGACACCGGGCGGACCAGGTGCGGGGCCAGCTTGTTCAGCAGCAGGCCCCGCTCCTTCAATGCCTCACGCACCAACCAGAAGTCGAGCTGTTCGAGATAGCGCAGTCCGCCGTGGATGAGCTTGCTGGAACGACTCGAGGTGCCCGCGGCGAAATCCCTGGCCTCCACCAGGGTGACGCTCAGGCCGCGGGACGCGGCGTCGAGCGCGGCACCGGCGCCGACCACGCCGCCGCCGATCACCAGCACATCGATTTCGTTGTCGCCCAGGGCATCAACCGCGCGGGCGCGGTAGCTCGGATCCAATCTCGCGGACATTGCATTCTCCTTCTTCGGTGATAAGTCGCCAAGCGCCGACGAGCTACTCGTCGACGTCGATCCAGTCGAGGGTGCGCGCCACGGCCTTCTTCCAGCGGGCGTAGCCGCGTTCGCGCTGTTCCTCGGTTCCGGTGGGGTTCCAGCGCTTGTCCTCGTGCCAGTTCTGCACGAGTTCGTCTGTGCTGCTCCAGAATCCGACCGCGAGGCCGGCCGCGTAGGCGGCGCCGAGCGCGGTGGTCTCCGCGACGACCGGGCGCGACACCGGGACGCCGAGGAAGTCGGCTTGCAGCTGCATGCACAACTCGTTGGCGGTGACGCCGCCGTCCACCCGCAGCACGTCGAGCTGCACGCCGGAGTCGGCCTGCATGGCCTCGACGACGTCACGGGTCTGGTAGCAAATGGATTCCAGCGTCGCCCGCGCCAGGTGGGCGTTGGTGCTGAACCGGGAGAGTCCGACGATCGCGCCGCGCGCGTCGGAACGCCAGTACGGTGCGAACAGCCCGGAGAAGGCGGGCACGAAGTACACCCCGCCGTTGTCCTCGACCTGCCGGGCCAGCGATTCACTTTGCGACGCACCGGAAATGATGCCCAGCTGGTCGCGCAGCCACTGCACCGCCGAGCCGGTCACCGCGATCGAGCCCTCGAGCGCGTACACCGGCTTGTCGTCGCCGAGCCGGTAGGCGACCGTGGTGAGCAGGCCGTGTTCGGAGCGCACGATATCGGTGCCGGTGTTGAGCAGCAGGAAGTTTCCGGTGCCGTAGGTGTTCTTCGCCTCGCCCGGCCGGAAACACACCTGGCCGACCGTGGCCGCCTGCTGATCGCCGAGCACGCCCGCCAGCGGCACCTCGCCACCGAACGGGCCGTCGGCCCTGGTCTTTCCGAACAGTTCGGGGTTCGACGACGGGGCGATGGCGGGCAGCATCGAACGCGGAATCCCGAAGATGGACAACAGTTCGTCGTCCCAGTCCAGGGTCTCCAAGTTCATCAGCATGGTGCGGCTGGCGTTGGTCGGATCGGTGACGTGCACGCCGCCGTCGACCCCGCCGGTCAGGTTCCACAGCAGCCAGCTGTCGGTGGTCCCGAAGATCGCCTCGCCACGCTCGGCCGCCTCGGCGACACCGGCGACGTTGTCCAGGATCCAGCGCAGCTTGCCGCCGGAAAAGTAAGTGGCGGGCGGCAATCCGGCCTTGTGCCGGATGGTGTCGCCGTGGCCGGCTCGCTCCAGTTCCGCCGCGATGCGATCGGTGCGGGTGTCCTGCCAGACGATGGCGTTGCAGTACGGGCGGCCGGTGCGGCGGTTCCACACGACGGTGGTCTCGCGCTGGTTGGTGACGCCGACCGCGGCCAGATCGCTCGCCTGCAGATCGGCCTTGGTGAGCGTGCTCTGGATGACCGCGCGGGTGCGCTCCCAGATCTCGGTCGGGTCGTGTTCCACCCAGCCGGCCTGCGGCAGGATCTGCTGATGTTCGAGCTGGTGGCGGGCGATCTCGTTGCCGCTGTGATCGAACACCATGAAGCGGGTGCTCGTGGTGCCCTGGTCGATGGCGCCGACATACTGGGTCATCGGTGGTCCTTTCGGGGAAAGCTGTGGAAAGAGAAAGGTATTCAGAAAAGGACCTGTGCGGCCAGACCCGCGAGCACGCCGCCGAGCAGTGGGCCGACGATGGGCACCCAGGCATAACCCCAGTCGGAGTTCTTGCGGCCCGGCAGATCGGTGGGGCCCGGATCGGCCCTGAGCTCGGCCGCGCCGCCGCCGACGGTGGCGGGCTCGCGCACCGGCCGGACCGCGGCGCCCTTGCTCACCGGCAGCAGCGCGTGCGCCAGCCGCGGCCCGAGGTCGCGCGCCGGGTTGATGGCGTAGCCGGTGGGCCCGCCGAGCGAGGCGCCGATGCCGACCACCAGCAGCGCGGCGGCGAGCGGGCCGAGGCCGGTGGCGGTGTGGCCCATGGCCAGCAGCACCAGCACGAGCGCGAAGGTGGCGATCACCTCGGTGGCGAAGTTCCAGGACAGCCCGCGGATCGCGGGGCCGGTGGCGAAGACGCCCAGCTTCTTCTCCTCGTCGGTCTCCTCGTCGAAGTGTCGCTTGTACGCGACGTAGGCGAGGTTCGCGCCGACGAAGGCGCCGACCAACTGACCGAGAATGTAGGCGAGCGTGGTGGCGACGGTGATCTCGACGCCGGCCGTGTATTCGTCCGCGCCGCTGGCCAGCACGCCGATCGTGTACGCAGGGTTCAGGTGACCACCCGTTTTGTAGGCGACGTAGACACCGGCGAGCACGCCCAGACCCCACCCGAAGTTGATCAACAGCCAGCCGCCGTCGAAGCCCTTGGATTTGGTCAGCAATACGTTCGCGACTACGCCGACACCGAGTAAGACCAGCATCCCTGTGCCTAGTGCCTCACTCAGGAAGATCGAGCCGAAGTTCATCGTTGAGTCTCCGTTCGCCCGTGGTCGCCCCACGCGACCCTGCGCATCGAGACGTTACGACCCGGCCGCGAACCCGGACATAGTGCGCGTTCGACAATGCCGAACGGTGGGCCTGGCTGCCCCCAGCTGCTGCCGCTAGTGTCCGGGGGCCGAGGAAGCGGGCATGACGCACGTCACACTGAGCGCCGGGAGTGTTGCTGTTTGTTCACCGTATGTTCGACATTGTCGAATCCGGCAGCTAGTTTCGGGGCATGCCCGGACCGATCCAGTCGATCGAGCGAGCGGCGGCCATCCTGCGCCTGCTCGCCCGCGGCGCAGGCCGGCTCGGCGTCGGCGAAATCGCGGGCGCGCTCGGTCTCGCCAAACCCACCGCGCACGGAATCCTGCGCACGCTGCAAGGCGTCGGTTTCGTCGAGCAGGATCCGGCGACCGGTAAGTATCAGCTCGGCGCGGCCCTCGTACACCTGGGCACCAGCTATCTGGATGCCAACGAATTACGTTCGCGCGCTATCAACTGGGCCGATGCCCTGGCGGCGCGCACCGGCGAAGCCGTGCGCATCGGCGCGCCGGTCGACGGAAGCGTGGTGGTGGTGCACCACGTCTTCCGCCCGGACAACTCCGAACAGGCGCTCGAACTGGGCGAACTGCTCCCGCCGCACGCGACCGCGCTCGGCAAGGTGCTGCTTGCCTACGACGCCGATCTCCTGGCGGACATGCGCGGCACCGACCTGCCCTCGCTCACCCGGCGCACGATCGTCGACCGCACGGTCCTCACCCGGACGCTCGCCGCGGTCCGGCAGGCGGGCTGGGCGGGCGACACCGAGGAATACCGGCCGGGCGAGGCGGGCATCGCGGCGCCGATCCGCTCGCACGGCGGGCTCGTGGTGGGTGCCATCGGCATCAGCGGACCGGTCGACCGGCTCTGCGACGCGCAACTACGACACCGGGCCGCCATGGTCGGGCAGGTACGCGACGCCGCGCACGCGGTCTCGCGGGATCTGGGCGGCGGACACTGACCCACTGACTCATCGCAGGAGAGGACGCGGATGACCCAACGTTTCGTGCTGGCGATCGATCAGGGCACCACCTCCACCAGGTGCATCCTGTTCGATCAGCGCGCTCGCCTGGTCGGCGTCGCGCAACGCGAGCACAAGCAGCACTATCCGCGACCGGGCTGGATCGAGCAGGACGCGATGGAGATCTGGCGCAATGTCGATCGGATCGTGCCGCACGCCCTGCGGGACTCCGGCATCGCCGCCGAACAGGTGGCCGCCCTCGGCATCGCGAATCAGCGCGAGACCACGGTGGTGTGGGACCGGCGCACCGGCGCACCGATCCGGCGAGCCATCGTCTGGCAGGACGTGCGGACCGAGGACCTGGTCCGCGAGTACGAGGAAAGGCCTGGCGCACACCGCATCCGGGAGCTGTGCGGGCTGCCGCTGGCCAGCTACTTCGCGGCGCCGCGGCTGCGCTGGCTGCTCGATTCGATTCCCGGGCTGCAGGAACGGGCCGAACGCGGTGAGGTGCTGTTCGGCACCATGGAGACCTGGCTGATCTGGAATCTCACCGGCGGCGTCGACGGCGGCCTGCACCTGACCGATGTCACCAACGCCAGCCGCACTCTGCTGATGAACCTCACCACGCTCACCTGGGATCCGGAGCTGCTGAGCTTCTTCGGTATTCCCGCGGCCATGCTGCCGCGGATCCAGCCCTCGACTGCGTCCTACGGCACCACCCGCCGGGTCGTGCCCGGTATCCCGATCGCCGCCGCGCTGGGTGATCAGCACGCCGCGCTGTTCGGCCAAACCTGTTTCGCGCGTGGGGAAACCAAGTGCACCTATGGCACGGGCGGGTTCCTCATGATGAACACCGGTCGCGAACTGGTGCAGTCCTCGCACGGTCTGCTCACCACCATCGGCTACCAGATCGGCGACGAGAAGCCGGTATACGCGCTGGAGGGGCCGATCGCGGTGACCGGCTCGCTGGTGCAGTGGGTGCGCGACAACATCGGCCTGGTCACCAGTGCCCCGGAGATCGAAACCCTCGCTCGCACCGTGCAGGACAACGGCGGCTGCTACATCGTGCCGGCCTTCTCCGGGCTCTACGCGCCGCACTGGCGCAGTGACGCGCGCGGTCTCATCGCCGGTCTCACGTCCTATATCACCAAGGGCCACATCGCGCGTGCCGTGCTGGAGGCGACGGCGTGGCAGACCCGTGAAGTGGTCGACGCGATGAACGCCGACTCCGGCTTACAAGCCCGCGCCCTGCGCGTCGACGGCGGGATGACCTCGGACAACTTGCTCATGCAGATCGTGGCCGATGTGCTGGATCTGCCCGTCATGCGCCCGTTCGTCGCCGAAACCGTCTCGCTCGGAGCCGCTTACGCCGCCGGTCTGGCCGTCGGCTACTGGCCGGACCTGGAGGGCCTGCGCAACAATTGGCGCCTGGCCGCCCAGTGGGTCCCGCAGATGGACCCGCTGCACCGCGCCGACGAATACGAGAACTGGCAGCGCGCAGTGCAATTGACTTTCGGCTGGCTCCGTCCGAAGCACCGCCGCGATGAAGCGCGAACGCCATGATCATCCGGCGTCGGCGACCGGCCTGCGCAGCGAACCGGAGATATTGGACCTGATCCTGGCCGCGGCCCGGCGCAGGCCATTGCCCTCGACGCCCGCTTCGAGTTCGAGGCGCAGGCGCGCGTTGTGCAGCGCGGTGCGCAAACCCGTTGTCGCATCGGAGAGTTCGGCCACCGCCAGCGCGGCGCCGGTCTGAAACTTCTTCTCGGACGCGGTTTCCGGCGCATCATCGGAGGTGGCGATCAGCCAGCGGTCCGGCACCGCGAGCTTGTGAATGGTGCGCATGGTGAGCAGATACTGCCGCAGCAACGAGCCGCTGGTGTAAGGCAGGTCGTACTTGTCGCAGAGAGCGCGAACCCGGGTGGCGACCTCGGCGTAGCGGTTGCTAGGCAGATCGGGGAACAGATGGTGTTCGATCTGATAGCAGAGGTTTCCGCTGGCGAAGGCGAGCATCGGTCCCGCATCGAAGTTCGCGGTGCCCAGCATCTGCCGCAGATACCATTCGGATCTGGTCTCATCGGTCAGCGCCGCGGGCGTGAATTTCTCCGCGCCGTCCGGGAAATGCCCGCAGAAGATCACCACGTAGGCCCAGGCGTTGCGCAGGACATTGGCGGCGATGTTCGCGGTGAGCGCACGCCGCCAGCGCTTTGCGCTCAACGCGGGAAACAGTACGTAGTCCTTGACCGCCTGGCGTCCGACTTTGCGCAGGAAAGCCTTTGTCAGCGCGGACTTCTCGGCCTTGGTCTCGACGCGGTCGCGATCGGCGTACAGGCCGTGCAGGCCGATGCCCCATTCGAAAGTGGTGGCCAGGATCAGATTCTGCAGCGGCTGCAACAGATGCTCGCGCTTCCACTCCTGGTCCCTGGTCACCCGCATCACGCCGAAACCGATGTCGTCGTCCATGTCGATGACGTTGGTGTAGACGTGATGGCGGAAGTTGTGTGAGTACTTCCACTGGGCGGACAGCCCGACCATGTCCCATTCCCAACTGGTGGAATGGATTTCCGGATCGTTCATCCAATCCCATTGGCCGTGTGAGACATTGTGGCCGATTTCCATGTTCTCGATGCTCTTGGCGGCGGCCAGCGACACCGTGCCGAGCAACCACGTCGTCCGGTTACGGTTTACCGCGATCAGCAGGCGGGCCGCGATGTCCAGGGCCCGCTGGAAGCGGATGGTGCGCCGGATATAGGCCGCGTCGCGGCCACCGAGCGATTCGCTGGTGTCCCGGTGGATCGCGTCGAGCTCGGCGCCGAGCGACTCGATGTCCTCCTTGCTCAGATGCGAATACACGGCAATATCGGTGATGGCCATAGGTCCTTCTCGGCTGATCGCCGCCCAGCGCAGGGGACGCCGGACCGGCCGCCGATGCGCGTCTCGATCGGCGTTGCTCGGAACTCGAGCTGGGATGGTCGGAGATTGAGAGCCGACGTCGATAATTCCTACCTCGACGCTACCACCGCTGGGGCGACGGTAGGCGCAACAGCAGGCGGATGCGAGACAAACGGCACGTGGCGGCCGCGAATCACGCGTTCCGGCAGGGGAATTTCGACACCACGGTGGGGATCATGCGAGGTTCTGGGCGCAGAGAGGGTTGAATAGAGGGGATCGGCTATTGGCGGCCGATCGGAGGAGGCTCGACGAATGAGTCAGGAAAGCGGGCAAGGGTCGGGGCTGTTCAGCCACGACACCATTCCCATTCAGGTGTATAAGCCTGCCGAGAGCAGTGAAGTACATCATCAGCCGGTGTTCAGTAGGGCCGAGGACGGCTCCGGTTCTGTTGTCGGGGAGGTCGCTCCGCCGCACGCCTGACGCCGGACATGACGCGCGAGCCCCCGCAACTCCCCAGGAGATGCGGGGGCTCGAGCCGTTCCTGGGGCCGGCTTTCGAACTAAGTGAATCATCGATAGTGTATTTTAGGTCGCTGACCTGGAACTTTCGTGATTCTCGTGATGCTCATCGCATTGTGCTGTTCAATAAGTGAACAGTCGCTAGTCAATGTTGATGGGACAGACATGAGCAGACGTGCAGTCGTGGCGGGCGTGGGAATGATCCCGTTCACCACCCCGAGCCGCAGCGAGACCTACGACGTCATGGGCACCAGGGCGGCGCGGGCCGCACTGCTCGACGCCGACCTCGACTACTCCCGTATCCAGCAGGCCTACGCCGGCTATGTCTACGGTGATTCGACCTGCGGGCAGGCGGTGATCTACGGCCTCGGCCAGACCGGTATCCCGGTGATCAACGTCAACAACAACTGCTCGACGGGCTCGTCGGCGTTGTTCCTCGCGCGCCAGGCGGTCGAGTCCGGCGCGGCGGAGGCGGTGCTGGCGGTCGGTTTCGAACAGATGCAGCGCGGTGCGCTCGCGCGTGGCTACGCCGACCGGCCGAGTCCGTTCGCCCGCTTCGACGAGGTGATGGACGAGATCCAGGAACGCGACGAATCTCCTTTCGCCGCACAGATGTTCGGCGGTGCGGGGCGGACCTACGCCGAGCGCTACGGCACCGCGCCGGAGACTTTCGCGAAGATCTCGGTGAAATCGCGCAGGCATGCGGCGAACAATCCGTTCGCGGTCTTCCGCGACCCGCTGACGGTCGGTGAAGTGCTCGCCTCCCCGCACATCTACGGTCCACTGACCCGTTTGCAGTGCTGCCCGCCCACCTGTGGCGCCGCCGCGGCGGTGCTCGTCAGCGAAGAGTTCGCCGCAGCCAACGGCATCGATCGCTCGGTCGTGATCCGGGCGCAGGCGATGACCACCGATTTCCCGTCCACTTTCGAGCAGAAGGACATGACGAAGATCGTCGGCTACGACATGACCAAGGCTGCGGCACACCAGGTTTACGAAGCCTCCGGTGTCGCGCCGACCGATATCCGGGTGGTCGAACTGCACGACTGCTTCACCGCCAACGAGTTGCTCACCTACGAGGCGCTCGGTCTCACGCCGGAGGGGACCGCGGAGAAGTTCGTCAACGACGGTGACAACACCTACGGCGGACGGGTGGTCACCAATCCCTCGGGTGGCCTGCTCTCCAAGGGGCATCCGCTCGGTGCGACCGGACTCGCGCAATGCGCCGAGCTGGTCTGGCAATTGCGCGGCGAGGCCGAAGGCCGTCAGGTCGCCGACGACCTGAAAATCGCGCTGCAACACAACATCGGCCTCGGCGGCGCGGCCGTGGTGACCCTGTACGAGAAGGTGAGTTGAGCCCATGCCCGTAGACCCGACCGTGATCGGCAAGCAGTTGCCGCCGAGCACCCTGACGGTGGAGGCGGGGCGGCTGCGCTTCTTCGCCAAGGCGATCGGCGAGACCGATCCGATCTACACCGATCTTGCCGCCGCGCAGGCGGCGGGCTATCCGAATCTGCCGGTGCCCCCGACCTTTCTGTTCGGCATCGAGCTGGACAGCCCGGATTCGTTCGGCTGGCTCGGCGATCTCGGCGTCGATCTGCGCCGGGTGCTGCACGGCGAGCAGTCGTTCGTCTATTACGGCACCGCGGTGGCGGGCGACGTGCTGACCGCCACGCCGACCATCGGCAACGTGTACAGCAAGAAGGGCGGCGCACTGGAGTTCATCGAGAAGACCTCCACCGTGACGCGAGCCGACGGCGCCCTGATCGCCGAGCTGAAATCCGTGATCGTCGTACGCAATCCGGAGGTCACCGCGGCATGACCGGCCTCGCATCCATCGAAGTCGGCACCGAGTTGCCGCCGCTGCGCCTCGCGCCGATCACCCGAACCACGTTGGCGCTGTTCGCCGGTGCCTCCGGCGATCACAATCCGATCCACATCGACCTCGACGTGGCGAAGTCAGCCGGGCTCGACGACGTGTTCGCGCACGGCATGTTGTCGATGGCCTATCTGGGCAGGCTGGTCTCGGATCGGTTCGGCCCGCGGGCGATCCGCGCGTATCGCGTGCGTTTCGCCGCGATCACGCCGGTGCACGCCCAGCCGACCGCGACCGGCAAGGTCGTCGCGATCGATGAGGTGGACGGCGAGCGCCGCGCCACCCTGGAACTGGCCGTCGTGCTCGCCGACGGCACTGTCACCCTCCTCGGCGACGCCGTCGTCGCACTCTGAAAGGATTTGCAGCACATGGGAACTCTGGATGGCAAGGTCGCCATTGTGTCCGGCTCCGGCCGCGGGATCGGCCGGGAGATCGCGCTGAAGCTCGCGCGCGAGGGCGCGCGGGTGGTAGTGAACGACCTCGATCCGGAACCGGCGAAGCAAACCCTCGCGGCCATCGAAGCCGCAGGCGGACAGGCGGTTTCGTGCATCGGCAGTGTCACCGAGGAGGGCTTCGCCGAGCGGTTCGTGCAGACCGCGGTGGACGCGTTCGGCGGGCTGGACATCATCGTCAACAATGCCGGCTACACCTGGGATTCGGTGATCCAGAAGATGACCGACGAGCAGTGGGACGCCATCCTCGACGTGCATCTCAAGGCCCCGTTCCGAATCCTGCGGGCCGCGCAGCCGGTGATCGCCGCGGCCGCGAAGCGGGCCAAGGAGGCGGGCGAGCCGGTGCCGTGCCGCAAGGTGGTCAATATTTCCTCGCTGGCCGGCACGGGCGGCAATGCGGGACAGGCGAACTACTCCTCGGGCAAGGCCGGGATCATCGGTCTCACCAAGGCCCTGTCCAAAGAATGGGGCCGCTACAACGTGACCGTGAACGCGGTCGCGTTCGGCCTGATCAAGACCCGGCTCACCGAGGCGCCCGCGGGCACCGGCGGCACGATCGACGTGGCGGGCAAGGAGATCAAGGTCGGCGTCAATCCGAACCTGCTCGCCGCGATGGAGCAGATGGTGCCGCTCGGGCGCGGCGGGACGCCGGAAGAGGCGGCGGGTGCGGTCTACCTGTTCTGCATTCCGGAATCGGATTACGTCAGCGGGCAGACCCTGGTCTGCGGCGGCGGCTTCAACATCTAGGACGACGATGTATCTGACCCAATCGCTGCACCGCACGCTGCAGCAGCACCCGGATCGCGTGCTCACGGTTTTCGGCGACCGCGTGCGCACCGTTGCCGAATCCGCCGATCGCATCGCGCGATTCGCGGGCGCACTGGCCGAACTCGGTGTCCGGCGCGGCGATCGGGTCGGCATCCTCGCGCTGAACTCCGACCGCTACTACGAATACCTTTACGCGGTGCCCTGGCTCGGCGCCGCGGTCAACCCGGTGAACATTCGCTGGAGCCCGGCGGAGATCGTCTACTCGCTGCGCGAATCCGATACCAGGGTGCTGCTCGTCGACGACGCGTTCGCTGCCCTGATTCCGCAACTGCGGCAAGAGTTTCCGGGCCTCGCGACGGTGATCTTCTGCGGCGACGGCCCGACACCCGACACCGCGCTGAACTACGAGACACTGGTCGCCGACCACACTCCCGTCGCGGACACCAGAACCGGCGGCGACGAGCTGGCCGGTGTCTTCTACACCGGCGGCACCACCGGGCACCCGAAGGGGGTCATGCTCAGCCACGACAACATGATCATCTCCGCGCTCGGCAGCTGTGCCGTGGGAGATTTCGTCACCCCGTACGGCACGGTGCTGCACGTGGCACCGATGTTCCACCTCGCGGATATCGCCATGTGGGTCGCGGGCAATCTGGTGAACGCGTCACACGTCTTCGTGCCGATGTTCACGCCGGGCGGCGTGTTGCAGGCGATCGGTACGCACGGCGTCACCAATATGCTGTTGGTGCCGACCATGATTCAGCTGCTGGTCGACGATCCGGCGGTCGCGGATTTCGATCTCAGCGGTGTCCGCACGGTCACCTACGGCGCTTCGCCGATCTCGGAGGCGGTACTCGGCCGCGCCCGCAAGGTCTTTCCGATGGCGGGGTTCACCCAGGCGTACGGCATGACCGAGCTGGCCCCCGTCGCGACGCTGCTGGGACCGGCCGAGCACGACGACCCGGTGCTGCGGCGCTCGGCGGGCCGGGCGACGCCGCACGTCGAGGTCCGCATCGTCGATGCCGACGACAACGAGGTGCCGCGCGGCGAGGTCGGTGAGGTGGTCGTGCGCGGCGACAACGTCATGCTCGGCTACTGGAATCGGCCCGAGGACACCGCGGCCGCGGTTCGGGGCGGCTGGATGCACACCGGCGACGGCGGCCGGATGGACGAGCACGGCTACGTCTTCATCGTGGACCGGCTCAAGGACATGATCATCACCGGTGGGGAGAACGTCTACTCCGCCGAGGTGGAGAACGCCTTGGCCGCGCACGCCGCCGTCGCCTCGTGTGCGGTGATCGGTGTGCCGGACGACGAGTGGGGCGAACGGGTGCACGCCGTCGTCGTGCTGCTGCCCGGTGCGCAGGCGGCGGAAGAGGAGCTGCGCGCGCACTGCAAATCGCTGATCGCCGGGTACAAGGCGCCACGCACGGTAGAGTTCGCCGAGGCTTTGCCGGTCTCGGGTGCCGGTAAGATTCTCAAGCGCGAACTGCGCAGGAAGTATTGGGATCCGGACGCGAGTCAAGTGTCCTGAGGGAGCGAAATCGTATGGTGAGCGGGCCGGACCTGGTCCGTCCGGCCCGTGGCACCAGGCCGGCGAACCGGCGTGCACTGATCGTTGCCGCTGCCGCGGATCTGTTCTGTCGCAACGGATATGCCGATGTCGGGATGGGTGATGTGGCCGCGGCCGTGGCGATGGGCCCCTCCGCGCTGTACCGGCATTTCCGCGGTAAACAGAGCTTGCTGGCCACCGTGGTGGGGGAGGCGCTGGCCGCGTTCGCGGAGGCGGTCGACGCCGCGGCGGCACAGCCGGACGAGATCGGCGCCACGCTCGCGGCGACCATGCTCGCCCGCCGCGATGTCGGGGTGCTGTGGCGCCGCGAGGCGCGCCACCTGTCCGTCGACGACCGAGCCGAATTCCGGGCCACCGCGCGCCACATCGGTGCCCGCCTCGCCGGGCTCATCGCCGCTCGCCGCCCCGACCTGACCCCGGCGGCCGCGGATCTGCTCGCCTGGTCCGCGCTCGCGGTCGCGAACAGCGTCTCGTTTCACAGCCTTTCGCTGCCCGAGCCCGAATTCGGCACACTGCTCGGCGAACTCGTCGACTCGGTGGTCCATGCCCCACCGCCGGTATTCGGCGAGCTTCGCGATCTCGAGCGTGACGCCACGCCGCTCGCTGCGCTGGACCGCCGGGAAGCGATTCTCACCGAGGCGACGAAGCTGTTCGCGGCACGCGGTTTCGCGAGCGTTCGGATGGACGAGATCGGCGCCGCCGTCGGCATCGCGGGTCCCAGTGTCTACAACCATTTTCCGGGCAAGGCCGATATCCTGCTCGCGGCGATCGTGCGCGGGGACGAATGGCTGCGCCGCGACCTGCACCGGGCGCTGGCGCAGGCCGCCGGCCCGCGTGACGCGCTCGAACGACTACTCGCGAGCTACAGCGCTTTCGTTTTCGAGAACCCACATCTGATGCAGACGCTCGTCTCGGAGGCCCGGCAGCTGCCCGAGGCCGACCGCAGGCGCGCGAAGGCGGCGCAGCGCGCCTACATTGCCGAGTGGGTGCATCTGCTCCGTCGGCTTCGACCGGAGTGGGAGCCGATTCCCGCCCGCATCAGGGTGCAAGCCGCCCAGTCGATGCTGAACGACCTGGCCTCGACCCGGCAGGTGCGGGCCTACCGTGACGTCGACACGGTGGCGGCGACGATCGCCGCCGAGGTCCTCGGACTGCCTGGCCCCGGCCGCTGATTCAGCGTCCGCGGG
>NZ_BAUA01000184.1 GCF_000710915.1 Nocardia brasiliensis IFM 10847 | reverse complement strand
CGCCCTGTTCGCGCTCTGCGGCTGCGGCGACGTGCGCGGGACCGCACTGCCCGGTGAGGCGGACACCCGGAAATTCGATGTCGGCGGATATCCGACGGCGGTGCCGAAGATCGCGCCGAGCCTGGATCCCGTCGGCTACGCCCGGCTGGAGGGCGCGCGACTGGCCGATGCCGTGCTGAGCCCGCACGAGGTGGACGACAAGTACTCCGCGGGTGCCTCGGCGCAGGTGCACACCGGCATCGAGACCTTGACCAGCTATCTCGCCGAGCCGGTCCTGCCGGTGCTGCAGAATCACGGCTTCGTCGTCGGGTTCTCCACCGGTTCGGCTGACGCGGTGCTCCCGTTGACGCGTGCGACGGAGGGCAGTCGCGAACGCGAAGGGCTCACCGTCACCGTGCTGCGATTCCGGGACAAGGACGCGGCGAAAGCTGCCGCGGCGGAGATGAACGCGGTCGACTTCGCGCTCAGTCCGGAGAACGCCGCCGTGCAGCTGCCGAAATACCCGGACTCCGGCGCACATTGGCGGCCCGCGGTCCCCACTCTCGGCAGCACGACCGCGCACGGGGTGTTCGTGATCAGCACGCTGGCCGACGCGCGCACCACGGATCTGACCCGGCTGATCGGCATCACTCAGAAGTATCTGGATGCGGAACTGCCTGCGCTGGACCGGTTCACGCCGACGCCGACCACCGAGTTCGGCACGCTGCAGCAGGATCCGGATCGCGTCCTGACGCGTACGCTGCACCCCGGCGCGACGGTGCCGCAGCCCGACGGCCAGGGTGAGGTCGTGCTGACCTTGCGCGGATATCTCAACTACATTCTCGATCAGTCCGGCCGTTATCCGGTGCTGCGGCGGGCCGGTGTCGATCGCGTCGCGATGACGCCCAGTGTTTTCGTCTTCCGTACCCGGGACGCCGCCGCGGCCAAGCAATTCGTCACGGAATCAGTGGAATTGGACAGTCCGGCCGACCGGCGCGCCTTCGATCCGCCGGAAGACGTTCCCGACGCGCTGTGCCTGCAGAGCTACAACGTGACCAAGAGCGCGCAGTTCAGATGTTTCGTCGCCTACCACGAATACGCCGCACTGATCATCGGCCAGCAACTCTTGGATACTCAGCAACGCGCGGCGGCCCAGTACGCGCTGTTCGCGAATACCCGCTGAGCGCCGGTATCAGTAACCGCGGTAAGCACTTCCGGAGTTGACCGCCACTACGCCGGGGACATTCGTGACCGAGCCGTAGGTGTCGATGGAATAGCGGACACCGGCGATGATGTTGTCCACCGGATTCCAGATATCGTCGTGCCCAGGCGCCTTGTACGCGTTGAAGGTGCTGTCGATCGTTTGCATGAGGCCCTTCGACGGATGCCCGTTGATCCAGTTGATATCGGTGCGGTTCTCCGCGTACGGATTACCGCTGGACTCGTGCTGGATGATCAGCGCGATCGCGCGCTCATCGATATCCTCGGGCTTGTAGCCCATTTCGATGAGTTTCTGCTTGGCTTCGGCGATCCATTTCGCGACATCGCCGCTCGGCATCGGGCCGGTCGGCGCGCTCGAACTCGGACCGCCGGAATAGCTGCCCGTATAGGGACTGCCGGAGGACGATCCGCTGCCGTTGTTGTGCGTGCCGCCGGTCAGATAGCTCGACCCGTTCGAGGACGGCTTGCTGGTCACCGGTGCCGCGACGCTCGCGGGCGCGGTCTGCACCGGCGGCGCGGCGACGTTCGCGCCCGGATCGCCGAGGCCGGTGAAGGCCTGCTCCAGCTTGCCGACGGCCGTGTCCACCTGCGTCTTCGCTTGCCCCGCCACCGTTTCGGCGGACTTCAGCGCATTGGTCAGGTCCCAGGTGCGGGTCGCCGCGGCGAGCGTTTCATCGAGGACGAGGTTCTCGACATTCGCCTTGTCGGCGTGTTCGCGCAGTGCCGCGATGCGGGTGTCCGCGGTGACGGTGCCGTTGGCCTGGACATCGAAGGGCGGCTGCTGGTTCACGGCGTCGTCGCGCAGCCGCAGGACCTTGGCTTTCGCTTCGGTCAGGTTGGTCACCTGTGCGGTGAAGGCAGTTTTCAATTCCAGCAGGGCGGCGCTCACCGCCGAGGCTCGGGTCTTCTCGGTGTCCATCCGCGTATTCGCCGCGGCGCCTGCGTTACCCGACCACTTCTTCGCCTCCGAGAGAGCGGCGGTGGCCGAGGAGCCCTTGCCGACCGCGGTGTCGAGACCCGACGAGATCGTGCCCGCGTGATCGCCCGCGACGGTGAGCTGGTCCGGCTGCCAACTTTCGATATCGGTGATGCTGAGCGTCATGACAGTCCGATCGCGCGGAGCTTCGCGGCGAAATCGTCTTCGGCCAGTTCGTATTTGCCCGCGGCGTTGTGCATGTTGTCCGCGAGGGTGGTGAGCCGGCTGCCGATCCGCTGCAGACAGCGGTTGACGACATCGTTGGCCTGATCGGCGGCAGTGCCGAATTCGGTGCCTGGCAGCGCGGCGGCCGCGCCGGTGAACGCGCTGCCCGCGTTGAGCCCGCCGACCTCCGTCGACTCGGTGCCGAGGGTTTGCGCGAACGAGCGCAGTGCCTCCGGATCGACCTGCATGTTCGTCGCAGGTGGCTGATTACGTTCGACCATGAGTCCCCCTTCCCGCCCGACCGTAGGTCGCGGTCAGCATAGCAAAATCGGCTGGTCCGCACGGGTGCCGAACAGCAGGTCGGCAGTCCTGCCACCGGTTGGCTGGTCGCGAAAAAGGACTACCTACCGCGGCGTCAGTTATGTTGATCACGGCGGCGTCGGCGCCGGACGAGCCGATGCCAGGACAGAGAGGTCGGCAGATGCGCGCAGCCCAGGTCAGCAAGCTCGAGGGACCGGAGTCCATCGAGATCGTCGACATTCCGGAGCCCGCGGCCTATCCGGGCGGCGTGGTGATCGACGTGCACGCGGCCGGTGTCGCGTTTCCCGATGTGCTGATGACCCGCGGGCTCTATCAGATGAAGCCCGAACTGCCATTCGTGGTCGGCGGCGAGGTGGCGGGCATCGTGCGCGAGGCGCCCGCGGACGCGCACGTGCGGGCCGGCGACCGGGTGGTCGCGCTGACGTTGCTCGGCAATGCCATGGGCGAGGTCGCCGTGGCGCCGGCGCAGATGGTGTTCCGTCTGCCGGACAATATTTCGCTCGAAGCGGGCGCCGGCATCCTGTTCAACGACCTCACCGTGCACTTCTGCCTGCGCAACCGCGGCAGGCTGGCCGCGGGTGAGACGGTGCTGGTGCACGGCGCCGCGGGCGGCATCGGTACCTCTACCCTGCGGATGGCGGCCGCGCTCGGCGCGGGCCGGGTCGTCGCGGTGGTCAGCACCGAGGCCAAGGCCGAGGTGGCGCGCGCGAACGGCGCGACCCACGTGGTGCTCACCGACGGCTGGCTCGCCGCGGTCAAGGAGCTGACCGGCGGGCGCGGGGTGGACATCGTGCTCGACCCGGTGGGCGGTGACCGGTTCACCGACAGCATCCGCTCGCTCGCCTCCGCGGGCCGGTTGCTGGTGGTCGGCTTCACCGCGGGCGAGATCCCCACCGTGAAGGTGAATCGCTTGCTGCTCAAGAACGTCGAGGTGACCGGTGCCGCCTGGGGCGAATGGGTGATGACCCATCCCGGCTATCTGGCCGAGCAGTGGGCCGAGGTGGAGCCGTTGCTGGCGGCCGGCAAGATCGCACCGCCGCAGCCGGTGCTGTACCCGCTGGAGCGTGCGGCCGAGGCGGTCGCCTCGCTGGACAACCGCACCGCGACCGGCAAGGTCGTGGTCACGCTGCGCTGAATCGCGCGACGAAGCATGCCGTCCCATCCCTCGCCCCTTCTGGAATGCCGAGAATGCTGTCCAACCGGACTTTGAACCGAACGCTGCTGGCCCGCCAGCACCTGCTGGCGCGCTCGTCGCTGTCGGTGCCCGAGATGTGCGACCATCTCGTCGGCCTGCAGGCGCAGGATTCGCCGCCACCGTTCGTCGCGCTGTGGAGTCGCATCGCGGATTTCGATCCGGCGACGGTGTCCACCGGACTGGAGGACCGCTCGCTGGTCCGAATCACCTTGATGCGCGGCACCATTCACCTGGTGACGCCGCCCGACGCGCTGCGGATCGCGCCGCATATCCAGCCCGAGCTCGAAAAGGTGCCGTTCCGAAAGGGTTTCAACTACGGCGCGATGGTCGGTCTGGATCCCGACGAGGTCCGCGCGCACGGTGAACGGGTGCTCGGCGACGAGCCGATGTCGGCCGCCGCCCTGCGCGCGGCGGCCGAAAAGATCTACCCGGACCGCAATCCCGGCATGGTCGTGCAGACCTGGCTCTATCAGCTGCCGGTGCTGCAGACTCCGCCGCGCGGCAAATGGAAGGACAGCAGCAGGCCGATCTGGTCACGGGTCGAGCCGTGGCTGGGCAAGCCGCTCGATCCCACTTATCCGTTGGCGGAGTTGCTGTTCCGCTATCTGCGCGCGTTCGGGCCGGCCAGCACCATGGACATGCAGACCTGGTCGAAGATGCTCGGCATGAAGCAGGCGATCGAGCAGCTCGGCGATCGGGTGCGGACCTACACCGACGAGCGCGGCCGCACGCTCTACGACGTCGCCGACGGGGTACTGGCCGATCCGGATCTGCCCGCCCCCGTGCGCCTGCTCGGCTGGTACGACAACGCCGTGCTCTCGCACCAGGACCGGACCAGGATCGTGCCCGACGGCGACGCGCCGCATCTGCGCCGCTTCGCCGCCGCGGTGGCGCCGGTGCTGGTCGACGGCTACCTCGCCGGGCTGTACAAGATCTTCACCGAGGCCGGCGCCGCCCGCCTGCGCATCAGCCCCACCCGCAAGTGGACCAAGGCCGAGCGGGCCGCCGTGGACGCGGAAAGCCATGCGCTGCTGGGCTTCATGGAGGCGGACAAGGAGCCCCGGGTGGAAATCCTGGACGTGGACGCCGATCTGCGCCCCTGAGCCGCGGTCCCTATTTGTCCGGTGTCACGCGATAGGCGGGCGCTTTGGTCGTCCCCGCCGGGTCCAGGGTGCGCAGCAGCGGCAGCGTGCGCATCGGCACCACCGTGGACAGCACGATGACGCTGTGCGAGCGCACCACCGACGAGGTCCGGTCGATACTCAGCAACACCGTTTGCAGCCCCGCGTGCGAATCCGCGCCGATCCGGCACCACACGTCGCCCGAGCCGGTGGTCGCGTAGGCCTCCAGCACCCCCGGTATCGCGTCGAGTTCGGCCGCGACGGCGTCCAGCGCGCCCTGCGCGATCTCCAGCGTGACGAACGCCTGCACGTCGAAACCCGCTGCGGTGACATCGATCTGCGGGTCGTAGGAGGCGATGATGCCCGCCTCCTCCATCCGTCCGATCCTGGACTGCACGGTCGCCCTGGCCACCCGCGTCCGGCGGGACAATTCGAGAATCCCCGCCTTCTGGTATTCATGCATCGCGGTGAGGATCGCGAGATCGAGTTCGTCCAGTTTCGCCGGCGTGCGCGACATGTCGGCCTCCGTTCCGAGCACGGGCTGGGCTTCCAGCCGGGATGAGCACCAGCGTCTTGGTGCTATTCAAATTGTCCAGCATTCAGGGGTAGTTCCTAGCCGAATTCGCCACAGTGTCTATCGAAATTGGCCGCTGTTGCCTATCGGGCAAGCCTGACGATTACTTGTGGCATGACCATCGAGCACCTGCCGAACGCCCGGTCCAGCACGCCCGCCGATGACCTGACCAGCACGGCCCCCACCGACAGCGAGCTGCGCAAACTCGTCGGCCTCGTCGATCACGACAGCAGCGCCGATCCGTTCCCCGTGATCGGCTGGGACGCCCTCGTCTGGGTCGTCGGCAACGCGACGCAGACCGCGCACTATCTGGAATCCGCCTTCGGCATGCGCCTGGAGGCCTACTCCGGTCCCGAGACCGGCAACCGTGATCACAAGGCCTACGTCTTGCGCAGCGGCAGCGCGCGCTTCGTGGTCAAGGGCGCGGTCGACCCGGACAGCCCGCTGGTCGGTCACCACGATCGGCACGGCGACGGCGTCGTCGACATCGCGCTCGAGGTGCCCGATGTGGACCGCTGCGTCGAGTGGGCGCGCAACCACGGCGCCACCGTGCTCGTCGAACCCCATGACGACACAGACGAATTCGGCACCGTCCGCAGTGCGGCACTGGCCACCTACGGCGAGACCCGGCACACCCTGGTCGATCGTTCCGGCTACAACGGTCCCTATCTGCCCGGCTACGTCACCCGCAAGGCCGGTTACCAGCCGCGCGAGGGCGCCCCGAAGCGGCTGTTCCAGGCCGTCGACCACGTCGTCGGCAACGTCGAGCTCGGCCAGATGGACGAATGGGTCGAGTTCTACCGCCGCGTCATGGGTTTCACGAACATGGCCGAGTTCGTCGGCGACGACATCGCCACCGAGTACTCGGCGCTGATGAGCAAGGTCGTTGCCAACGGCAACCATCGGGTGAAGTTCCCGTTGAACGAGCCCGCAGTGGCCAAGAAGCGCTCGCAGATCGACGAGTACCTCGAGTTCTATCGCGGCCCCGGCGTGCAGCACATCGCGCTCGCCACCGGCGATATCCTCGCCTGCGTCGACGCGTTGCGCCGGGAAGGCGTCGAATTCCTCGACGCCCCCGACAGTTACTACGACGACCCGGAACTGCGGGCCCGGATCGGCCGCGTCCGCGTCCCGGTCGAGGAGCTCAAGAGCCGTGGCATCCTGGTCGACCGCGACGAGGACGGCTACCTGCTGCAGATCTTCACCAAGCCGATCACCGACCGGCCCACCGTCTTCTTCGAACTGATCGAACGGCACGGTTCGCTCGGCTTCGGCAAGGGCAACTTCAAGGCGCTGTTCGAGGCGATCGAGAAGGAGCAGGAGGCGCGCGGCAATCTGTGATCGGTTGTGGCCCTGAGTATCCGGCAGTACGCTCCGTGGATTCGCCGGATGTTGGGGGAGGGCCGCAGTGCTCGAACGATCTGCCGCAGCGGCTGTGCTGGCCGTCCTGCTCGCCCTCGGGGCGGGCGGGACGGCCCGAGCCGAACCCGCCCCGACGTACTACCCGACCCTCGACGACTGCCTGTCCGCCATGTCGCGCTACAAGTCGGGCCCGGCCCAGTGCGTCTATATCGACTCGCGGCAAGCCTACGAGTTGCGCGTCCCCGACAGCGGATAGCGAATTCGCGGGAATGACGAGCGCTATGAGCGCAGCGGGCCCCGCCACAATCCATGCGGCTGATCTGGACGGTAATTACCGTCGTCCACCCCCGCAGGAAGGCAGTACCACTCACCATACCGGCCTGGGAACATAGCTGTGCCTGCGTCGATGCATGCTTGCCTGCTCGGATACAGGCCGACTTGTGCATTTGTCGCGGACGCTGTCACCGCGCTACTGGTCGAAATCAATCCGAAGAAAGTGGCGATGGTCGCCGCACGGGTGAGCTTCTTCATGAACTATCCCCCCTGTCCTGCCGAGTCTTCTTGTATCCGAACAAGTTTCGTTTGATCACGCGATGACCCCGGGCGCCGGCTGCGAACTGATGCGAGCTTATGGCTGTGTCTCGTCGCTGGCGATGCCGATTCCTCGACTTGGCAGTCCGCCGGTGAGTTGGACCGGGCCACCTACCTGGACCCGCCGGTAGAGTCTCAGGCATGCGTATCACGGCGGCGATCATCACGGGCACGGCCATGGTGCTGATGTTGTCCGCGTGTGGTTCCGGCGGCGACTCGTCCGATGCCGGTACGCCCCTCCGCCCGCCGCCGAAAGTGGCCACGCTCGGTCCGTTCGTCGGCGAGTGCGGGCACGTCACCGATGACGAGGTGCGTGACATTGCACGCCTCGGTCAGATTTCCCAGGTGCTGAAGAATTCGGTCGGCTGCAATTGGCAGTCGTCGGGCTATGGTTCGCCCAGCGTTACTTTTGCTTCCTACCGGGGCAGTCCGATCGCGAGGGAGAAGGCCTGGGTCTCTACCCAGGGCCGCAATCCACAGGTGATCGACGTCGGCGGGCGCAGTGGGTGGCAGGCACTGGAGCCGGACGGCAAGGTCTGCGACCTCGCAGTGCAGCTCGATGACGACTTCTTCGAGTGGTCCATGTCGTTCGGTGCGTTTCCTCCGGACGGCAATCCGTGCGATCGGATGCACAAGCTCGCCGAACTGACCGTGCAGCGGCTGAAGTGACGGGGAGGACGGCAATGCATCGTCGTGACGTGACGCGGGGAATACTCACCGCCGCCACCGTGTTGACCATCGCGGCCACCGCCACCGGCTGCGGGCAGACGATCAGCGGGGAGGCGTTTCCGGCCGGTTCCGGTACCGGCGACCCGGTGAACACCAAGTTCGACAAGTTGCTTCGCGAATGCGAGGTGGTGCGGCTGGATCAGATCGCCGACGCGGTCGGCGCCAAGGACGCGTTCCCGCAGCCCTCCTTCTACGGGGCGGTCTGCATGTGGGACGTGCAGGGCGCGCCGGGCGGCAACGCCATGGTCACGTTGAACTGGTACGAGATCGGTTCGCTGAACAACGAGAAGACGACCAACGACAAACTCGGCTACACCACCACCAACGCCACCATCGACGGCCGGCGCGCGCTGGAGATCCGGCGGCCCAACGATCCGGACTCCTGCGGCGTCAGCGCGGGCGCGGCGGATCAGGGCGTGATCGGCTTCTGGATCAATTACCGCCCGGGATCCGCGCACCCGGATCCGTGCGCGGGCGCGAAGAAACTCGTAGAGTTGACCCTGAACTTGGCCAGGTGACGGGGTCTCCAGACACCCCGCTTTGACCCTGTGTCGCGGCCACGAGTATCGTGGATCGCTGTGCCCGGAAGCATGCGGGCAAGTTCGTGCGTGACCGTAGGCCAGCGAAAGCGGCTGACACCTCCAGCGTGCCCGTAATTCGGGCCCTGCGCCGCGCGCGACACGCCCGACCTCGGGACGCGAGAAACGTGGTTGGACGTGCGGGTGAAAGCTCGATTAACAGACATGAAGTTCCAGACACCGCGTTAACTAATAAGGAAAGCCGGTCTATGCCAACGATCAACCAGCTGGTCCGCAAGGGTCGCCGCGACAAGGTCGCGAAGACGAAGACCGCGGCCCTCAAGGGGAGCCCGCAGCGTCGTGGCGTGTGCACCCGCGTGTACACCACGACCCCGAAGAAGCCGAACTCCGCGCTGCGTAAGGTCGCGCGTGTTCGCCTGACCAGCGCGGTCGAGGTCACGGCCTACATCCCCGGCGAGGGTCACAACCTGCAGGAGCACTCGATGGTGCTCGTGCGCGGCGGTCGTGTGAAGGACCTCCCCGGTGTGCGCTACAAGATCATCCGCGGCTCCCTCGACACCCAGGGTGTGAAGAACCGCAAGCAGGCCCGCAGCCGTTACGGCGCCAAGAAGGAGAAGAGCTGATATGCCACGCAAGGGCCCCGCACCCAAGCGTCCGCTGATCAACGACCCGGTTTACGGTTCGCCGCTGGTCACTCAGCTGGTCAACAAGATCCTGCTGGACGGCAAGAAGTCCACCGCCGAGCGCATCGTCTACGGCGCGCTGGAGCAGGCACGCGACAAGACCGGCACCGACCCGGTCGTCACTCTCAAGCGCGCGCTCGACAACGTCAAGCCGTCGCTCGAGGTGAAGCCGCGCCGCGTCGGTGGCGCCACCTACCAGGTGCCGGTCGAGGTTCGTCCCGGCCGCGCCAACACCCTTGCGCTGCGCTGGCTCGTGAACTTCTCGCGGGCGCGTCGCGAGAAGACCATGGTCGAGCGTCTCGCCAACGAGCTGCTCGATGCCAGCAATGGTCTCGGTGCCTCCGTGAAGCGTCGCGAAGACACCCACAAGATGGCCGAGTCGAACCGGGCCTTCGCGCACTACCGCTGGTGACGTCTGCCCGGCCCGTTGTTATTGGGTCGGGAGGCACAGCCGGCCGCGGCACTCACCTGCCGCTGCCGGCGTTGACATAGTGACGACCACAGGGTCGTCCCCGAAAATCCCAACTAGCTACGAGCGGGGAAGATTTCCGTGGCACAGGACGTGCTCACCGACCTGAACAAGGTCCGCAACATCGGCATCATGGCCCACATTGATGCGGGCAAGACGACCACAACTGAACGCATCCTCTTCTACACCGGTATCACCTACAAGATCGGTGAGGTCCACGACGGCGCGGCCACGATGGACTGGATGGAGCAGGAGCAGGAGCGTGGTATCACCATCACCTCCGCGGCTACCACGTGCTTCTGGAACGACAACCAGATCAACATCATCGACACCCCCGGGCACGTCGACTTCACCGTCGAGGTGGAGCGGTCGCTGCGCGTGCTCGACGGCGCCGTTGCGGTGTTCGACGGCAAGGAAGGCGTCGAGCCGCAGTCCGAGCAGGTGTGGCGTCAGGCCGACAAGTACGACGTGCCGCGAATCTGCTTCGTCAACAAGATGGACAAGCTCGGCGCGGACTTCTACTTCACCGTGCAGACCATCAAGGACCGCCTCGGTGCCAAGCCGCTGGTCATCCAGCTGCCGATCGGCGCGGAGGACACCTTCGAGGGCATCGTCGACCTGGTCGAGATGAACGCCAAGGTCTGGAAGGGCGAGACCAAGCTCGGCGAGAAGTACGAGGTCGAGGAGATCCCGGCCGATCTCAAGGAGAAGGCCGAGCAGTACCGTCAGGAACTGCTGGAGACCGTCGCCGAGTCCGACGAGGCGCTGCTCGAGAAGTTCTTCGGCGGCGAGGAGCTCACGATCGAGGAGATCAAGGGCGCCATCCGCAAGATGACGGTCAACTCCGAGCTGTACCCGATCCTGTGTGGCTCCGCGTTCAAGAACAAGGGCGTGCAGCCCATGCTCGACGCGGTGATCGACTACCTGCCGACTCCGCTGGACGACGGCGGCACCGACGGTCACGTGCCGAACAAGGAAGACGAGGTCATCCACCGCGACGCGAACACCTCGGAGCCGTTCGCGGCGCTGGCGTTCAAGATCGCCGTGCACCCCTTCTTCGGCAAGCTGACCTACGTCCGCGTGTACTCCGGCAAGGTCGACTCCGGCGCCCAGGTCATCAACTCGACCAAGGGTAAGAAGGAGCGTCTGGGCAAGCTGTTCCAGATGCACTCCAACAAGGAGAACCCGGTCGGCGAGGCCATGGCCGGCCACATCTACGCGGTCATCGGCCTGAAGGACACCACCACCGGTGACACCCTCTGCGATCCGCAGAACCAGATCGTGCTCGAGTCCATGACCTTCCCGGACCCGGTCATCGAGGTCTCCATCGAGCCGAAGACCAAGTCCGACCAGGAGAAGCTGGGCACCGCGATCCAGCGTCTGTCGGAAGAGGACCCGACCTTCTCGGTCAAGCTCGACCAGGAGACCGGCCAGACCGTCATCGGCGGTATGGGCGAGCTCCACCTCGACATCCTCGTCGACCGCATGCGTCGCGAGTTCAAGGTCGAGGCGAACGTCGGCAAGCCGCAGGTGGCCTACCGCGAGACGATCACCAAGAAGGTCGAGAAGCTCGAGTTCACCCACAAGAAGCAGACGGGTGGCTCCGGCCAGTTCGCGAAGGTCATCATCGCCCTCGAGCCGTTCGTCGGCGAGGACGGCGCGACCTACGAGTTCGAGAACAAGGTCTCGGGTGGTCGCGTTCCGCGCGAGTACATCCCTTCGGTGGACGCCGGTGCGCAGGACGCCATGCAGTACGGTGTGCTCGCGGGCTACCCGCTGGTGAACCTGAAGGTCATCCTGCTCGACGGCGCTTACCACGACGTCGACTCTTCGGAAATGGCGTTCAAGATCGCCGGCTCGCAGGCCCTGAAGGAAGCGGCTCGTAAAGCCGGTCCGGTGATTCTCGAACCGCTGATGGCGGTCGAGGTCATCACGCCCGAGGACTACATGGGCGAAGTGATCGGCGACCTGAACTCCCGCCGTGGCCAGATCCAGGCCATGGAGGAACGCAGTGGTGCCCGTGTCGTCAAGGCGCTGGTTCCGCTCTCGGAGATGTTCGGTTACATCGGTGACCTGCGGTCGAAGACCCAGGGCCGGGCGAACTACTCCATGGTGTTCAACTCGTACGCGGAGGTTCCGGCCAACGTGTCGAAGGAGATCATCGCCAAGGCGACCGGCGAGTAAGACCTCGTTGGGGGCAGGTGCAAGACTTGCCCCCAATGGCCGGGAGTCAGCACGACCCCAAGTAATAACCGCACTGCTGCAACTGCACGCACCAACAAGTCCAGGAGGACACCACAGTGGCGAAGGCGAAGTTCGAGCGGACGAAGCCGCACGTCAACATCGGCACCATCGGTCACGTCGACCACGGCAAGACCACGCTGACCGCAGCGATCACGAAGGTGCTGGCTGACAAGTACCCGGATCTGAACGAGAGCTTTGCCTTCGATCAGATCGACAAGGCGCCGGAGGAGAAGGCTCGTGGTATCACGATCAACATCTCCCACGTCGAATACCAGACGGAAAAGCGCCACTACGCGCACGTCGACGCGCCGGGTCACGCCGACTACATCAAGAACATGATCACCGGTGCGGCGCAGATGGACGGTGCCATCCTCGTGGTCGCCGCCACCGACGGCCCGATGCCCCAGACGCGTGAGCACGTGCTGCTCGCCCGTCAGGTCGGCGTGCCCTACATCCTGGTCGCGCTGAACAAGTCGGACATGGTCGACGACGAGGAAATCCTCGAGCTCGTCGAGATGGAGGTCCGCGAACTGCTGGCCGCCCAGGAATTCGACGAGGACGCGCCGGTCGTGCGCGTCTCCGGTCTGAAGGCGCTCGAGGGCGACCCGAAGTGGACCGAGTCGGTTCTGGAACTGATGAACGCCGTCGACGAGTCGATCCCGGACCCGGTCCGTGAGACCGAGAAGCCGTTCCTCATGCCCGTCGAGGACGTGTTCACCATCACCGGTCGTGGCACCGTCGTCACCGGTCGTGTCGAGCGCGGCATCATCAACGTGAACGAGGAAGTCGAGATCGTCGGCATCCGCGAGAAGAGCACCAAGACCACCGTCACCGGTATCGAGATGTTCCGCAAGCTGCTCGATCAGGGCCAGGCGGGCGACAACGTCGGTCTGCTCGTTCGTGGTATCAAGCGCGAAGATGTCGAGCGTGGCCAGGTCGTCGTGAAGCCGGGCACCACCACCCCGCACACCGAGTTCGAGGGCCAGGCGTACATCCTGTCGAAGGACGAGGGTGGCCGCCACACCCCGTTCTTCAACAACTACCGTCCGCAGTTCTACTTCCGTACGACTGACGTGACGGGCGTTGTGACCCTGCCCGAGGGCACCGAGATGGTCATGCCCGGTGACAACACCGAGATGTCCGTCAAGCTGATCCAGCCGGTCGCCATGGACGAGGGTCTGCGCTTCGCGATCCGCGAGGGTGGCCGCACCGTCGGCGCCGGTCGCGTCACGAAGATCATCAAGTGATTCCCTGAATCGCTGACCCGAACGGCGTCGCTCCTCCGGAGCGGCGCCGTTCGGCGTTTCGGGGGGTGGGTCGGCAGACGTTCGCGAACATCCGAGGTAGTGTGGATGTTATGAGTGCGGCGTATGACGTTGTTCCCTTCAGTGAACTGCTACACAAGCCCGCCGTGACGGCTGGGCTGCTGGATCAGGTCCGGGCTGTGCGTCTGCGCCGTCGGGACGCGGGCGACCTCGCGCTGATGCGGGTCGAGCAGCTCGACGCCGAGGGTGCCGTCGTCGATTTCACCGCGCGTCTGCTGGCCGGATTGGTCCGCCGGGTCGGTGCAGAGGCGGTGCGTGATGTGCTGCCGGACGCTGTTCCCTGGGTGGCATTCCTGCCCGATGCGGACATGGACCAGTTCTTACGGGAACTTGTCGCGGTAGCGCAGGGTGCCGCAGCTCTGGAAAACCTCGCCCCCATCGCGTCCTTGCTGACGCAGTGGCGGCACACCGCGGAGATCTATGCTGATCCCGCACTGCTCGAACTGGTCGTCAAGGAGCCGGAAGGTGACTTCGGCCCGGCCCCGGTCCCCGACGAGTCCGAGTCCGACCTGTGAGCCCCAAACGCGGTGACCGCGCCGCGCCCCCTGCAATCGGCGGTGAATTCGAAATTCGTTTGGCGACAAGCGAATCCTGCCAGGGGTGGGAACAGTTGGCTGCCCAGGCCCAGGCAATCTGCGCCGAGCCTACGACGTGATCAGAGCCGACCCGAGAGCGAAGGCCAACCCGGACCGCCGGCATCGGCTCAAAGGCGGGCTCGGCTCTGCGACCTGGAAAGGTATCCCGCTGGAGCGTTGGCAATACAAGGTCACGGGCAGCGGCCGAATCTGGTAACTCATCGATGATGACCAACGCACCGTGTGGATCGTCTATGCGGGCACCGGGCACCCGAAAGCCACTGACTGACATCGCTACCCGTATGCACGGTTGAACTGCCGACTAGCGTCGCTGGTCCTCGATCAGGTCGCTTACCGAGCCGTGACAACTGACCGGTTCTGGTGCGCGGAGCTTGGGTGCTCGCGCAGGCCGGATGCGGGCTTCGGAGCGCGGCTGGTCCGAGTTGGAGCGGGGATGAACTGGGCCTGTGTGGGCAATCGAGTGCCCGTCGTCGGTGACGGTGAGTGTTTGCCCAGCGCGGACTTTCGCGAGGTAACGGTGCAAATCTTCCTGAAGTGCGCGTATGTCGACGTTGATGGTCGTCCTTCCGGGTCGGTCAGGGGGCCGGGGCGAGGTGGGTCAGGCGGAGGAGGAGGTAGGCGGGGTTGGTGCAGGCGGTGGCGGTGAAGGGGAACGGGTGGGGGACGGGGGCGTTGGGCGGGGCGACGAGTAGGTGGGTGGTGGGGGCTCGGTCGCATTCGAAGTTGCCCGCCTGGGTGTAGCGGAGCGTGGAGGCGGCGGTTGAGCCGGGAGAGAGGGTGAGCGGTTGTGGGAGAGTGCTTTCGGTGTCTGGTTCGGCAGGGGGACCGACGGGGGTCGGGGGTGTGCCTGCGGCCAGTGAGACGGTGGGGTAGCCGGTGAGGGAGCAGGGGACGGTGCCTGTGTTGGTGAAGCGCAGGGAAAGGTAGACGTGGCCTGTGGCGCCTTCCGGCGTGCCCGCCGTGACCGTGAGATCTTTTGCGGCGCAGGATGATATGCCTTCGGGCGCGGTCGTGAGCGGCGGGGCGGGGCTGCTGGCCGGCGGTGGGGGCAGCGTCGTGGCGGAGGCCGATGGCGTGGTGGCAGCGCCGGATCGGTCCGGCGTATCGGCTCCGCACGCGGTCAGGGGCAGAGCCACAGCGAGGAGGGCCAATGCGGTGCCACGCATGCCGCCACCCTAACCCCGCCGGGTCGGGGCCAGCGGGGGAATGGGCAGGGTGGTTCGGTCAGCGGACCGCGGCGTGGTTCAGCAGCCGAAGGCTTGGCCGACCGAGCTTTCGCGTTGCGCTGCGGGGACTTCCCGCAGACAGCCCAGCGCGACGATGCCGTCGTCGCTCATCTGTACGCCGCTGCGGTCGGTCGGGTTGACGCAGGTGAGGCCGCTCGTCGCGATGCGGCAGGTGTAGTCGTCGAAGGTCAGGGTGCTGTCGTAGGGCAGCGTCTGGCCGTTGCCGTTGATGAAAAGACCAGGGTCGCCGCGGAATTGGCCGACTGTCAGTTTCGTACCGGTGTAGTTGACGTAGCCGCCGTCCCAGTTGCCGAAACCTTCGCCGGGCTTCGGTATCGGGCTCTTCAGTTTGACGACACAGTTGAGTCCGTCGATCCCGTACTCGGTCCCGGTGATGCAACTGATCTTGCCGGACGGGCTGGTGAAGGCGATATCGCCGTTCAGTGCGGTGGCAGGCCTGCCCTCGGTGGTGACGGAGCGATACTGGCCGACGTCGGCGGCGCTGCCCGCCCGTACCCAGGCGATGCGCTCCTTCAGTTGCCCCTCGCGACTGGAGGCGGTCGGGGAAGGCGCGGCGGTGGTCGTCTTCGCCGGCGGATGGTCCTCGGCCGCCTGAGGGCGGCCGGTGGTGGACTGGGAGCAGGCGCTGAGCGCCAAAACAAGGGCAACCAGTGCCGCAATACGCATGCCCGCCACCCTAATGCGGCCTCGCACATCCGTGACTCGCAAGCGCTCCGAGCGGCCTCGCACATTCGTGACTCGCAAGCGCTCTGAGCGGTCTCGCACAGTCGTGACTTGCAAGGCTGCTGTGGGGCGTTCGATGTCTGGGAGGTCGTTGTGGCGCAAGGGGTTATGTCGGGGGGTGGGATGAGGGGTGGGGGAACGATGACCTCGGGGGTTATCGCGGGATGTCGGTGTTTTGGTTAGCGTCGACGGGGAGCGATGATCAGCAGATCCGGAGGAAACGATGAGCAAGTCCAGCCTCGCCGCGGAGCTCGATGTCACCGAGGGGGCGTTGCGGCACGGCATGCCTTATCTGGCGATGGGGGCCGGACGTCCGCTGGTGTTTTTGCGGTGGTTCACGCCGGACCATGCCAACCCGCGGGGCTGGATGCGGGATTCGGAAATCAAGATGCTGGCACCGCTGGCCAGGCACTTCCGGGTGTACGCGGTAAGCCGGGCGCCCGGCATGGCAGCCGGCACGACGATGGCCGATATCGCCGCCGAGCACGCGGACGCGTTGCGTGCCGAGTTCGGTGAGCCCGTGGATGTGGTCGGTGTGTCGTCGGGTGGCTCGGTGGCGCTGCAACTCGCGGTGGATCATCCGACCGCAGTGCGCCGTTTGATCGTCGCGTCCTCGGGCTACCGGTTGGATCCGCTCGCGAAGGAGAGCCAGATCCGTTACGGCGAAGCGGCTTTCGCCGGTCGGCGCGCCCTGCATCACATGGCGTCGACCACTGTCTCCTCGCCGATCCTGGCGCGGGTAGCGGGTGCGGCGATGTGGTTGATCGATCCGTTGGCACGCCCGAAGAACCCGGCGGACACCCTGGCCTTCCTGCGTGCCGAGGACGACTTCGATCTCTCCGACCGGCTCGGTGAAATCCTCGTCCCCACCCTCGTTCTCGGCGGTGAACGGGACGCCGGCTACAGCACCGAGAACTTCCGGCGAACCGCCGACGGCATCCCCGATTCCCGCCTGATCATCTACCCCGGAACCAGCCACACCGGCGTAACCCGCCACCCCCGCTTCGCTCCCGACATCACTGAATTCCTCACCGCCCGAACCCCGCTCACGCCCTGAGTCGGTCAGTCCCGGTTCCCGCACCTGTCCGAGCTGGTCCGCGGCGTGTCCCCGGCAAGTCGGGGTGCGGGAAGACGGAAGGGGTGCGGGAACCCCTGCCCCGCGCTCAGATACGCGGACTAGGCGTCCAGCGGCCGACCCGGCGGCCGTAGGCAGCCGCCCGGCCCGCTGCCCGGATGCGGCGCGCCAGGTGCGCTGGGTCCGCGAGGTCGTGCCAAGACCAGCGCACCACCATCCACCCGAGCGCCCGGAGTCGATCTGCACGGTTCCTTTCGGCGATCGCCGACTGTCCAAGTGTTCGTAATACGCTGTGGCACTGCATCTTTCCGCCGAATTCCCCGATCACCCCCAGCTCGGGGAACAGGAAGTCGACCCGGCCCACGCAGACTTCGTCGTCGGTGAAAACCCGGGCCTGCAACTCGGGCGCGGGCAGTCCGCATTCACGGAAAGCCACGCGACTCCGCGACTCCCCGATACTTCCACTGCGACCGTCGAGGAAGTCGATGGTGTGTGCGGCCCGTCGAGCTCCCCGGCGATGTCGCGCGCGAGAAAGGTACTCCTGCAGTTCATCCGCCGTGGTGAGGCCCTGGTGCAGCGCGTTGTCGCCGATGACGACGGCCTGCTCGAAACTCGCCGAGCGAGCGATGTCGATCACCGTCCGGGGCGCGGTGGTCACCTGGAGCCCGTTGACGATGGTGATCTCGTCGGGCGTCAGCTGTGCCGAATGGACCACCAACTGATTGGTGACGCGCCCGCCGTTGATCCGGTTGCGGGTCAAGTGCACGCGGTCCAGTGGGATCGACCAGCACGGGACGCCGTGCAGCACCACGGCCGAACAATGGCTGGCTACAGCGTCTTCCGACATCGTCTCGCAGGTCGCGAGCGCGAGCACCAGATGGCGGCCCGCCGGTGTGAGCCCCGGCTCGGGCGCGTTGACGTAGCGCCCGGACCGCACCCGCCACCACGATCCGTCCAGGCAACGCCTGCGCAGTTCACTATCGGAGATCCCCGCCGCCAGCGCCTGCTGCCGCGAGATCAGTTGCGGTGCATCCATACCGCGATCGTGAACCACCCGGCTCCCGGAAACCACCCGTCGCTCCCCAATTGGGGATAACACGCACCCTGTGCATAACTTTCGATCCCCACTTCGCGAACTCAGCCGAGCTGGGTCATCCCGGCGGCGACGACCTGAGCGACGTTGAGCAACTCGTCGGCGGTGGGGAGGGGCACGCCGTCGAGGGCGTGCAGCCGATCGGTGCTGGCGATGGCGAACATGGCCGAGACCCACGCGGCGGCGCAGGCGCGCAGGGTGCCGGGCCGCACCGGGGCAGGCGCGCTGGCCTGTAGTACTCGTGCGGTGACATCGAGCAATTGATCCCGCAGACGGCGCAATTGGCGCCGGACGTCGGGGTGGGTGTCGGCCTCGCGCCACATGATCACCCGCAGCACCGAGGAGTGGTGGTCGCGCAGGTTCAGCGCCGCGTCCAGCGCGACCAGGCTGGCCGCGGGATCGCCGGGCGCCACCACGGTGCCGATATCTTCGATCGGGTGGGCGGGGACCCGCTCGGCCATCAGGGTCGACAGGATCGAATCCTTGGTCGGGAAGTAGTAGAAGACAAGGCCTTTGGGCACGCCCGCAGCACCGGCGATGGCCGCCGTGGCGGTGGCGTCGAAGCCTTGTTCGGCGAAGAGCTGCTCGGCCGAGTCCAAGATGAGTTGCCGGGCGTCACCGTCCACTTTCGCGCTGCGGCGACGCCCGGCGGCGGGTTCCTTGCCCGGTCGGCGGGCGGCCCGCCGACCGGGTTTCGGCATCTGCATCAGTGGTGTGGCGCCGTGCTGTGCAGACGTCCCGACACCGTCGGCAGCGCCGCTACCGCGACCACCGCCGTCACTACCCCGACTACCCATGCGGTCCAGGATGCGCCGCGGTAATCGCTGAAGTCCATGGCCCACGGGGAAATGAACAGCAGCACGCCGAACAGGCCCATCGCGTAGTCGGCGTTCGCGCCGATCGCGGGCCGGTACATCTGCGCCAGCCCGGTGAGGGCGATGAGCACGCCGAGCACGATCAGCGACCACATCGCTTTGTCGGTGGTTTCCAGCCACAGGGGTGAGAGCGCGGCGAAGACGCCCAGCACTACGGCCAGGAAGTCCTGTGCGCGGCTTTCGGTGAACATGGTGTGCCTCCTAGGGCTCAGGATTATGTCCTACCTCTGGGTATAGACCTGATTGACCGCCCGATCAATATCGGTTCGGCTACGATTGCACCGCGATTGTCGAGTGATCGGGCTCACTCCGGCAGCGCACCAAGCAACCGTTAGGGTGAGCTGCGTGGCACCTTCAGCAACAGACACCGCGCCGATCGTGATCGTGGGCGCCGGCCTGGCCGGTTTGCGCACCGCCGAGGAATTGCGCCGTACCGGATACGAGGGTGCGCTCGTCCTGCTGGGCGACGAACCGCGCCTGCCCTACGACCGGCCGCCGCTGTCCAAACAGTTCGTTCGTGGCGAAACCGACGACACCACGTTGCGTCCCGACGAGTTCTACACCGAGAAGCAGATCGATGTGCGGCTCGGCATCGAGGCCGTCGGCCTGGACACCGCGGCGCGGCAGGTGCGTCTCGCCGACGGCACGGCCCTCGACTACGCACAGCTGATCATCGCCACCGGCCTGCGTCCGCGCCGGCTGCCCGGGCTGCCCGACCTGACCGGTATGCACGTGCTGCGCGGCCACGCCGACGCCCTCGCCTTGCGTAGCGAATTGGCGACGGCGACAACGGCACTCGTGATCGGCGCGGGTTTCATCGGCTGCGAGCTGGCGGCCAGTTTCCGGGCGCGCGGCGTCGCGGTGGTGCTGGTCGAGCCGCAGCCGGCGCCGCTGGCCGGTGTGCTCGGCGAGCGGGTCGGCGAATTGGTGGCCAGGATGCACCGTGCCGAGGGCGTCGACCTGCGCTGCGGGGTGGGGCTGCACACGCTGCTCGCGGACGGCGAGCGGGTGCGCGGCGCGATCCTGTCCGACGGCACGGAGGTGGCCGCCGATCTGGTGGTGATCGGGGTCGGCTCGCGTCCGGTGACGGAGTGGCTGGCCGAATCCGGCATCGCGCTCGCCGATCCGGCGGCGGGCGGCGGGGTGCTGGCCGACGAGGTGGGGCGCACCTCGGCGGAGGGGGTCTGGGCGGTCGGCGACGTCGCCGCCTGGCAACAGGGGGCCGGACACCGCAAGCGGATCGAGCACTGGACCAATGCGGGCGAGCAGGCGCGGCTGGTCGCCTGCGCGCTGCTCGGCGCCGCCGCGCCGACCGCGGCCCGGGTGCCGTACTTCTGGAGCGACCAGTACGACGTGAAGATCCAGGCGCTCGGCACGCCGGCCGCGACCGACGACGTCGACGTGGCCGTCGACGACGGCCGCAAGTTCCTCGCCTACTACTCCAGAGACGGCAGGCTGACCGGTGTGGTCGGGGCGGGCACCACGGCACAGGTCATGAAGACCAGGGCGAAGATCGCCGCGGGCGCACCGGTTTCGGAGTTGCTCACGCCGAGCTGAGCGGTGGTCGTCCGGTGCCGCCGAGGGGCGCGGGGCACACGCCCGCCTGCCGCTCGAGCCGCCGTCGTGGGCACCGTGTCCGGGCCCTGTAATACGGTTGTCGATGTGATCGTCGCGCTCATCGATTCGGGTCTCGGCTTGCTGCCCACATCCGCTTGGCTGCGCAAGCTGCGGCCGGACGTGGATCTGCTGCTGCAATTGGACCCGGACGGCGCGCCGTGGGGGCCGAAGCCGGAGCAGTGGACGATCGACCGCGTGGTCCGGGCCGCCGGGATGTCCATCGAGCTGGGCGCCGAAGTCATCGTCATCCCGTGCAACACGGCCAGCGTCACCGCCCTGGAGCATGTGCGCGCGGAGGTCGGTCCTGATGTGCCGGTGATCGGCACCGTGCCCGCGATCAAACCGGCCGCGGCCGTCTGCCGCTCGGTGGCGGTTTGGGCCACCGCGGCCACCACCGCCAGCCGGTACCAGGCGGATCTGATCGCGAAGTTCGGCGGCAACGCCGACGTGGTCGGCGTGGCCTGCCACGGTCTGGCCGATGCGATCGACCGCGGTGACCTGGTCGGTGCGCGCGAGTCCATCGCGCGGGCGGTCGCGGAGACCCCCGACGACGTCGAAGGCGTCGTACTCGGCTGTACGCACTATCCGCTGGTGATCGATGCCATCGTCGCCGCGCTGCCCGACGGCGTCCGGCTCTTCGACAGCGCGCAAGCCGTTGCCGCGCAGACTATCCGGCGCATGGACGCACTCGGTCGCCCGACGCCGGGCAACGGCGCGGTGCTGGTCCGAAACAGTGGCAGGCCCGGCGAATTGCCCGCCAGCGCTGCGGCTTTCGAATCCGGCCGGATCCTGGGCGCCCAGGGCTGAAGTGACCCGCCGGGAGGTGTCCGCGATGACCGAAGGCCCGCAGACCGCGGCCGCGGTGCAAGCCGCGCTGCGGGAGATCGCCGATCCCGCCGATGCGATCCATCTGCAACGGTTCTTCAAGACCGGCCCCGGTGAGTACGGCGAGGGCGACGTGTTCATCGGCGTGCGCGTCCCGGCGACCCGCGGCGTCGCGAAACGCTTTGCGGCACTATCCCTCGACGAGATCGACCTGCTGCTGGACAGTCCGGTGCACGAGGACCGTCTCGCCGGGTTGGTCGTGCTCAATGCCCGGTTCGCCAAGGCGTCCAAGCCGCGCACCTTCGACGACGCGGCCCGCGCGGAAATGGTGGACCGCTATCTGGCCGCCGTGCGCCGGGGCCGGGTGAACAACTGGGATCTGGTCGACGTGTCCGCCGAGAACATCATCGGTCCGTGGCTGCTGGACAAACCACGCGAGCTGCTGTTCGAATTGGCCGCCGCGGACTCGCTGTGGGAGCGGCGGGTCGCGCTGCTGTCGACCTTTGCCTTCATCAAATCCGGGGACGCCACAACCACATTCGAGCTGTCCGAGCGGCTGCTCGACGATCGCCGCGACCTCATTCAAAAGGCCCTCGGCTGGATGCTGCGCGAGGTGGGCAAGCGGATCGATCAGCGCCTGCTCACCGGCTTCCTGGACAAGCACGCCGCCGATCTCGGTCGCACCGCACTCAGCTATGCGACCGAACATCTCGATCCCGCGGTGCGCGCGCACTATCGCGCGCGCTGAGCGATCAGAACTGGATCTTCAGGTGATCGGTCACCGGATGTGCCTGGCAGCCGAGGATATAGCCGTTCTCGATGTCCTCGGGGTCGAGGATCTCCGCGTTGTCCATCTCCACCTTGCCCTCGAGCACCGTGCACGCGCACGACCCGCATTCGCCCTCCTGGCAGGAATACGGCACGTCCAGGCCCTTTGCCAGCATGATGTCGACCAGGGTCTGCTTGCGCGGCCAGGACAGCTCGTGCACTTCGCCGTCGAGTTCCACCTCGACCGTGGCGGCGTCGGCCGCTTCCGCGTCGGACACCTCGACCGGCGCCTGGTCCGCGAACGGGTCGCCCGCAAGGGAATTGAACACTTCGGCGTGCGTGCGCGAGCGCGGCACGCCGAGCTGGGCGAGCGCGTCGTGCACCCGGTCCATGAACGGTTTCGGCCCGCACATGAACGCTTCGAAGCTCTGGTAGGGCGAGGCCAGGGTGGCCAGCGCATCGGCGGTCGGCAGGCCCTGCAGATGCTCGAGCCAGTGGATCACGGTCAGGCGCTGCGGATGTTTGTCGGCCAGGTCGCGCAGTTCGTCGGCGAAGATCACCGATTCGTGGTCACGGTTGGCGTACACCAGCACGATTCGGCCGCTGCCCCGCGCGAGCGCCGATTTCAGGATCGACATCACCGGTGTGATGCCGCTGCCCGCGCCGAACAGCAGCAGGTCCGCGTCGAGATCCTTCGGCGTGAAAACACCTGAGGGCGGCAGCAGTTCGAGCGAATCGCCCGCTTTCACGTTGTCGCACACCCAGTTCGAGCCGTAGCCGCCGGCAGTTCGCTTGACGGTGACCTTCGGGCGGTCGTCGGTGAACGGCGAACTGGCCAGGGAGTAGCACCGCGCCACCGAGCCCGTCAGGTCGCTGGGGATGCGCAGGGTCAGGAACTGGCCGGGGTGGTAGCGGAACCGCTCGGCGAGTTCGTCGGGCACCTCGAAGATCAGCGAACAGGTATCGGGCGTTTCCGCGATGACCGCTGCTACCCGCAGCACGACCGAACGTGAGCCGTGTGGAACCTCGACGGTAGTCATGTCGTCCTCTCGAACCGGGCGCAGGCGCTACTCGGCGCCAAAACTAGAACGTGTTTCAGTTTTATCGTACGTCGGACGTCGGCTGCCGGACAAGCTGGGCCTCCAGCCCGGCGATCAGCACCTCCATGCCGAAGTCGTAGGCGTACTTCCCGCGCAGGTCGGCCATGTGCTTGGTGGCACGTTCGACGGCATTCGGGAGTGCGACATCCGACAGCGGCGCGCGGTCGCGCGGGTTCACCCGGCTGCGGCCGAACAGGTAGGTGTGAATGGTGGCATAGGCGGCCAGCACGTTGCGGTCGTTGAAACCCGCCTCGAACAGGATCTCCATGATGGCGGCGATCAGGTCGAGCTGTTTGCCGAGCATCTGCTCGATCAGCACGTCGCCCAGGCCGGGATGCTTGCGCAGCTTCTCGTCGATCTGGTCGATAAGATCGCGTAGCCGGATCTGCCACGGGCCGGATTCGGCTGGTGGCGTGCGCACTCCGGTGAGTGCGGCGGTGGCGACCAGGTCGAGCAGCTCGCGTTTGTCCGCGACGTAGTAATACGGCGCCATCGGGGAAACTCCGAGTTCGCGGGAGAGCCGTCGCATCGACAGTTTCTCCACGCCGTCTTCGCGGACCACTCGCAGCGCGGCCTCGACGATCTCGGACTCCGACAGAGTGTTGCCGCCCCCGCTCGCCTGCATTCGTCCGACTCCCATGCCACCTCTACCACCGCGGGCGCCTGTCGCCCGTCCCGTCCTGTTCAGCTGCTTTCTCTCCGAAGTCTAGAGGGCGCGGCCGCGCCCGGGTCGGTGTGCGGGTGACTCCGTCGCAATGGTGACGACCGACTCCGGCCGATCGACGCGGGCGCGGGCAGGCCGTTCTGCCTGCGGCGGCGAAGTCGTGCACAAGAACGTGTTCCATTTTGTCAGCGAATGACGTTATCGTGTGACCGGGGCTACATCGGGTAGCCACCGGATGCTTGCTCGGAGGTAGACATGCCGGAATACGGAGCCAACGGACACGCCGAGACCGACCACTCGGGCACGGTCGGCACCACCGAACCGCGCGAGGACACCGCACCGCTGGTCGAGGAGAGCCTCATCGAAGAGGTCTCCATCGACGGTATGTGCGGCGTCTACTGACAGGCGGAACGACCATGTTCGATCTCGACGACCGATGGCAGCTGCACCCCCGGGTGGCGCTGCGCCCGGAACCGTTCGGTGCCTTGCTCTACCATTTCGGCACCCGCAAACTCTCCTTCCTGAAGAGTCCGCGGATCGTCGAGATCGTGCGGTCGCTGCCCGCACACCAGTCCGCGCGGGCGGCCCTGGGCGCGGCGGGCATCACGGCGGAGAATTCCGCGCAGTATGTGAAAGCGCTGACACAGCTGGTCGATTCGGAGATGATCATCGAGGCGCCCGCCGCTGCTACGCGGACGCCCGCCGCCGCCGCTGCTGTGAGCGCGGCACCGTCGACGGCGGGGGTGGTCCCGCCGTCCGACGCGGCAGTGCCGCTGGTCGATCGGTTCGAATCCGGCCTGGCGGCACCGATTTGCCTCACCTGGGAACTGACCTACGCCTGCAACCTGTCCTGTGTGCACTGCCTGTCCTCGTCCGGCCGGCGGGATCCGCGCGAGCTCAGCACCGAACAGTGCAAGGCACTGATCGACGAGTTCGAGCGCATGCAGGTGTTCTACGTGAACATCGGCGGCGGCGAACCCACGGTGCGCCCGGACTTCTGGGAACTGGTCGACTACGCGACCGCGCACCACGTCGGCGTGAAGTTCTCCACCAACGGAGTTCGGATCACGCCCGAGGTGGCCGCCCGGCTGGCCGCGAGTGACTATGTCGACGTACAGATTTCGCTGGACGGCGCGGACGCGGCGGTGAACGACGCGGTGCGCGGGCCGGGTTCGTACGCGATGGCCATCCGCGCGCTGGAGAACCTTGCCGCGGCCGGCTTCCGCGATGCGAAGCTGTCCGTCGTGGCGACCAGGCACAACATCGGTCAGCTCGACGAGTTCCGGGCGATCGCCGAAAAATACGGCGCGACTTTGCGATTGACCAGGCTGCGGCCGTCCGGGCGCGGCGCGGACGTGTGGGACGAGCTGCACCCGACCCAGGAGCAGCAGCGGGTGCTCTACGACTGGCTGCTGCGCAACGGCGAGGGCGTGCTCACCGGCGACTCGTTCTTCCACCTGTCCGCGTTCGGTCAAGCGCTGCCCGGGCTGAACCTGTGCGGGGCCGGGCGGGTGGTCTGCCTGGTCGACCCGCTCGGCGACGTGTACGCCTGCCCGTTCGCCATCCATGACCGGTTCCATGCCGGAAACGTGGTGGCGGACGGCGGTTTTCGTACGGTATGGCAGGAGTCCGAGCTGTTCGCGGAGCTGCGCGCGCCCAGCGGTGGCGGCGCCTGCGCGTCGTGCAGTCACTACGACTCGTGCCGCGGCGGCTGCATGGCGGCCAAGTTCTTCACCGGCCTGCCCGCCGACGGACCGGACCCGGAATGCGTCCAGGGGTACGGCGAGGCGGCGCTGGCCGACCCGGCGCGGCTGATCCCGCGCTCCTCGGTCGATCACTCGCGGCGCGTGACACCACGCGCCGGCGCACGCAAACCCGCGCCCGTGCCGTTGACCCTGTCGGTGACGCGCCCGAGCGGATTTTCACCTGAACGGCGCCCGGCGCGCGCCTGTGACGAGAGTCCGCTGGCTTAAGCGAGGGCAATTGCCAGTGGTGTGCTGCCGAACGCGCGGCGGTCGAGTTCCGGTTTCGACCGGCCGATTGCCGTCGCGTTGCCGAATGCTGGAATCGTGTGAAATGCGCCGCGCCAACTTTGTCGGCGATATCCGTCGCGGCGTGCCGGCGGGCCCGATTCGTGCGGAATTCTGTCCTTTTAACCGGACTGATGATGCTTGTTCGCGAATCTCCGCCTAGCATGCCAGGAATGCGCCATGATCGCCTGCCCGACGGATTCGGGGTGCGGATTGATCCACGGGTACGCGCATACTCCGGAGGGCGAGTACTGATCGGCGGTTCTCCCGCCCGGTTGCTGCGACTTGCCCCGGAGGCCGCCGAGATGATCGGCGACGGGTACCTCGAGGTGACCGGGCCGAAGTCCGCGACCGTTGCCAGACGGCTGCTCGACTCCGGTGTCGCGAACCCGCGTCCGCGTCTGCTGCCCTCGCCCGAGGACGTCACCGTCATTGTGCCGCTGTACAACAACCCGGACGGGCTGGCCCGGCTGCTCGCGGCGTTGCGTGGCCACAACGTCATCGTGGTCGACGACGGCTCCGACCAGCCGGTGCACATCCCGCGCGATCGGGGCACCCGATGCCGGGTCACCGTGCTGCGCCACGATCAGCGGCAGGGCCCGGCGGCCGCGCGCAATGCCGGATTGAAGGCCGCGACAACCGACTTCGTCGCCTTCCTGGATTCCGACGTGGTGCCGCGCAGCGGCTGGCTCGAGGTGATGCTCGGGCACTTCAGCGATCCGGAGGTGGCGCTGGTGGCCCCACGGATCGTCGCGCTGGACCCGGAGTCCAACGCACTGGCCCGCTACGAGCACACCCGCTCCTCGTTGGATCTGGGCAGGCGCGAGGCGGCCGTGCAGTCGCACGGGATGGTGTCCTACGTGCCGAGCGCCGCGCTGCTCGTGCGCCGCCGCGCCTTGCTCGCACAGGACGGCTTCGACGAGTCGATGCAGGTCGCCGAGGATGTCGATCTGTGCTGGCGGCTGGAGCAGGCGGGCTGGCGGTTGCGCTATGAGCCCGCGGCCCACGTCGCGCACGACCACCGCGTGTCCTTCCGCGCCTGGTTCGGCCGGAAGATGTTCTACGGCACGGGCGCCGCGCCGCTCGGCGAGCGGCACCCGGGGATGGTCTCGCCGCTGTCGCTGCCGTCGTGGACCATGTTGGCGGCCTTCCTCTTCGCCACCAAGTCCAGGTGGGGCCTGCTCGGCGGGCTGGTCACCTTGGCGACCGCACTGGTGCGACTACGCCGGGTGTTCGCCGAGCTGGACAACCCGACCCGGATCGCCGCGATCTACCTTTCGCGCGGCTTCTTCGCCGGGCTGTGGCGGCTGGCCTCGGCGATGTGCCGGCACTACTGGCCGGTGACGCTGCTCGCGATGCTGGCCTCCAGGCGAATTCGGCGCATCGCGATCACCATGGCCGTCGCGGACGGCCTGGCCGACTGGTTCACCCATCGCGACGCCGGCGGCCTCGATCCGGTGCGCTATGTGGCCTATAAGCGGCTCGACGATATCGCCTACGGCACCGGGCTCTGGGTCGGCGCCTTCCGTGCCCGCAGCCCGGAATCGCTGAAACCCACTGCACCGTCGCACTGATTCGCCGGCGGCTCGATCGGACGGCGGATGACCGACACGCTCATCGTCGGCGGCGGCACGGCGGGCTGCGTGCTCGCCGCGCGGCTGAGCGAGCACCCGGACCACACCGTGCGGCTGCTCGAGGCGGGCCCGGTGTGGCGCGCACCCGCCGAGTTTCCGGCACGATTGCGCGACGCCACGCGGCTGCCGCTCGAGGCGGACGCCCCGTGGCTGTGGCGCTATCCGGTTTCGCTGGCTGCGGCGGACGGCGCCGAGCAGACCGGAAATATCGTGCGCGGCAGGGCGATCGGCGGTTCGAGCACCGTGAACGGCAGCTATTTCGTGCGTGCCGCGCCCGCGGATTTCGCGGCGTGGAGCCAGGTATTGAATGGTGCGCATACGTGGTCCTTCGATGCGGTACTGCCCGCGTATCGCCGCTCGGAACACGATCTGGATTTCGGTGACCGACGCTGGCACGGTCGCGCCGGCCCGATTCCGGTGCGGCGCACCACCGATCCGGTACCACTGAGCGAGGAATTCGCCAACGCCTGTGCGATCGCGGGATTTCCGCTGCTTTCCGATTTGAACGCGCCCGCCGCCGCCGACGGCGTGGGTCGGGTGCCCTGCAATATCGCCGGCGGGGTGCGCACCAGTACCGCGCTCGCTTATCTGTTGCCCGCGCTGAATCGGCCGAATCTCACCGTGCACGGTGATACTTCGGCGCTTCGCATTGTTTTTCGCGGTCCCCGTGCGGTCGGCGTCGAAGTGCTGCGCGCCGGTCGGACCGAAACGGTGTGGGCCGATCGGATCGTGCTCTGCGCGGGTGCGATCGAAACCGCGGCGCTGCTACTGCGTTCGGGTGTCGGCGATCCCGAACAGCTGCGGGCGGCGGGAATTCCGGTGGTGCAGCCTGCGCCGGTCGGAGCCTGGTGCACCGACCATCCCGAAATCGGTCTCGAATATCGCGGGCCCGCACCGGCGCGGGCGGCCGTCGCCTTGGAGTACGCGCTGGCACTGGACGACCTCGAATTCCGGCCTTATACGGTCGCTTTCACGCCGGGTACGTATCGGCTCGGGCTGGCGCTGATGCGACCGGAGTCCGCCGGCTCGGTGCGTCTGCGTGCCGCCGACCCGACGACCCCGCCGGATATCCGGCTCGGTCATCTGCGCGCCGAGCGCGATCGGGCCCGGCTGCGCACGGCGGTCGGCATCGCGATGGACCTGCTGCATCGCATGGCGGCGCAACCGCGGACGGACCCGATGCCACGGCCGCCCGCACAGGCCGATGGCTGGTTGCGCGCGAACCTGGCGACCTCGCAACATCTGTCGGGCACCTGCCGCATGGGCCTGCCGCACGACGAGCGAGCGGTCGTGGACGAGCGCTGCCGGGTGTACGGCGTCACCGGCCTTTCGATCGTCGACCTGTCTGTCGTCCCCGTGCCGCTGAGTCGCGGGCCGCAGGCGACGGTGGTGATGATCGCCGAACACGCCGCGGCTCATCTCACCACCTGAGACGAGATCCGGGCCGCGACGTAGCGAACTGGTCGACCGTCCCGGTGTTTAAAGGAAAACGCCCCCATTTATTGGGGCAAGCGTTTAATGTTCGCCATGCCTGCCCGCTGGGGCATCGGCCAGCTGTTGTTTTGCCGCTCGAGGAGGCTCTGGTGCTACATACGGAGTGGGGCTGCGGCATGCCCGGTGAGCTGTATCCGTCGGGGGTACAGCTCACCACAACCGGTCCGGCCCAGCGCCGTTCGGCGCGGTTGCCGTTCCCGACTCCGTCACCCGGCCCGATCCGCACCGGCTTGTGTCCCGAACCGCCGGAAATGTCGGTCGCCCCCAGTAGGCTGAACCAAGCAGCGGCCGAACCGGATCGACGGTTCCTCGGCGCCGAAGGCGGGCAGCTGCGTCAGGCTTCGCCGGTGCCGGACTCAGGGAAGGTTCGGCACCGGCGGGGATTCCGGCCGCGATGGCCGTCACAGCGCTTCGTCGCACTCGCCACAGTTCCGCCCGTCCGGGCCACGCTCGTCTGCCGCGCACACCCGCGCGCGACGCGCAGCCCGCGCGGATCGTGGTGTTCCTTTCACGTTTCGGCGCGATCGCGCCCGCACCACCCCGCGGGAGCGCGCCGAGGCACCTGACCCCCGAAAACCCTGACCCGACCAGGAAGCTAGGAAACCGGATGAACAACCCCTTCGACAACGACGACGCCCAGTTCTACGTCTTGATCAATGCCGACGGCGAGCACTCGTTATGGCCCATTTTCGCGGCCGTACCGGGCGGCTGGACGATCGCCTACGGGGCGGCGGCCCGCAAAGCGTGCCTGCATTACGTCGAAACCCATTGGACCGATATGCGTCCCAAGTCACTCATCGAAGCCGGGTCGAACGAAACCTCCTGAGGTAGCGCCGAACCCGAAAAACCACCCATATAGGCGGGGTGCGTCGGCTCCCATCCCCCCCTGCCGGTCGACGCACCTCGCCCCCTGCTCGTACTCTGCTGCGCCCCAGTGCATCATGTACGTATGACGAATCAACGGATCAACCCCACGCTGCCGGAGACGTTGATCGCAGCCGCCCGTCGCTGGGAGTCCGGCCGCCCGACACCCGCGCAGACACAACAGATCAGCGGTTGGCTCAACGGTGTCATGCGCCGCGCCCGCCCGCAGGATGCAACGAATTCATAACGGCCCGGGGCGGTTCGTCAGGCCCTGGTTCGGGATGCCTCGAGCACCGACCGGGCGTGCTGGCGCCAGCCCGTGACCGCGCGCCCGCGAAAGCCGGACAGTGCGGTGTCGAACTGCTTGGCGCGCTTGGTGACAGTCAATCCGATATAGGTGTTGTTCCCGGTGATCGCTTGTGTCGCAATGGAACACGCTTCGTCGATCTCACCCGCGGTCAGCAACGCGGTGGCGTGCTCGAAGCGAACGAGCGCGGGCTCCATTGTTTCTCGCGGGTCGTACAGGGTGAGGGCGCGGGCCGCGGCTTTCGCGGTTTCGCCGGCGCGGCCGAGTCGCGCGTTGCCGATCGCCTGATAGAACGCGAGTTTCTCCGGTCGATAGGAAAAGATCCCGACCGTAAGTTCTTGCTGGTCAATATCTTCCAATGCGCGGGCGGATTTCTCGATGCACCGCGCGAACTGGTCGGCATTTCCGAGGCTGGCGTGCGCGCGGGCCGCCATTCCCCACAGCCAGGCCACCGCGGGCCCGTGTGCCGGATTATCGTCGAGCCGCCCGCCGAGCAGGTTCAGGACCTCCTTCGGTTTGTCGCTGTAGGTCGGCAGATACGCGAGACCGGCCAGCGCGATATCCTCCGAGTAACGGTCGCCGATGTCCTGCGCGGCATGGATCGCCGTGCCGTACCACATCCGGGCTTGTCCGAAATGTCCTTCGTTGAACAAGATTTCGCCCACCACGTTGGCGAGCCGTCCCGCCGTGCGGACCAGCCGGACCTGATGATGGGTCGCCTGCCGCTGGGCGAGCGCGCCACGGACCGTGCGGAACTGCTCCAGCGTGGGGTGCAGCAGTTCGTGCGGCGGTAGATGCACCACCCGTTTGCCGAGTTCGTCGACCGAGTGCTCGAGCAAGCCGAGCCGGCGCTCGCTCATCGACCCCGCATCCAGGGTGGCCAGCATCTTCTCCGGCTCGCTCGCGATCAACTCGGCGGCCCGGCCGGTCAGGCCCGCCCCGATGCAGGCCAATAACTCTCGCCTTCTCACGTCGTCATCCTCGACTTCCTTGTCGAGCCCGATGTCCCTACCGAGCTGGGTGTGCGGATCGGGCGCCGGGTCGGAGTCCGCGAGGTCGAAGCCGGAGCCCCGACCTGCCGTGACAGTCCGCTCGAAGCGCGCGACGACGGCCGGATCGGCATCGGACACAACCTTGTCCAGCAGACGCTGGCTGGCGGCATGCATCCGATTCGTCCGGCCGTTTTCCCACAGGACAACGGTGCGCGGGGTGACGCCCACCAGACGCGCGAATTCGTACCGGCTTCGCCGCATCGCGGCGCGAAGCGCACGGACATCCTCGCCCGTCCAGTCGATCTCAACCATAGGTCCCGCTTCCTCGCACCAGGCTGATACAAACGGAAACTACCCGCAATTACCGCATTCGGGACTGTTATCCACCGAATCGCAACGTGCACGCTGAATCACGCACCCGGCGCCGGGGTTCTGCCCAAACCCTCACGAGGGCGCCGGCATTCCGGAATCCAGCGCGCGGTCCCGGCACGGCCTGATCCATCCGTGTCGAGCGCGATTCCGGTTGGCGCCTTCGGTGCCGGGTGCACCGACATTGCGTGGAGGTGAACAATGCCGCATTTCCCCCGGTATCTCGGGGAATTGTGGTGCGCGCAAAGCGGTTCCGGCAATCGCCGAGCCGCGAGAAACAAAACTGGACAGTCTCCGTCGGGACTGCCCAGTTTCGGGGGACTCGCGCGAGGGTGACTCAGACCGCCGCGGCGAGACTTTCGAATTCTTTGTCGGTCAGTGTGATCCGCGCCGCCTCGGTGTTCTCCTCGGCGTGCGCGACGCTGGACGTCCCCGGAATCGGCAGCAGCACCGGCGAGCGGCGCAGCAGCCAGGCCAGCGCCAACTGCGCGGGCGTAGCGCCGTGCTCCTCGGCGATGGCATCGAGCGGACCGCCGGGTGCGGCCAACTTTCCGGTGGCGATCGGGTACCAGGGGATGAACGCGATGTTCTCGCGTTCGGCGTAGTCCAGCACGTCTTCGTCGGTGCGGTTTGCCAGGTTGTAGAGGTTCTGCACCGACACGATGGTGGCGATCTCGCGCGCCTGCGCCAGCTGTGCGACGCTCACCTGGGACAGGCCGATGTGGCGAATCTTGCCCTCCTGCTGGAGCAGCGCCAGCTCGCCCAACTGGTCGGCCAGCGGCACCTGCGGATCGATCCGATGCAGCTGGTAGAGATCGATCCGGTCCAGCCCGAGGTGGCGCAGGCTGAGTTCGGTTTGCTGGCGCAGATACTCGGGCCGGCCGACCGCCCGCCAATCGCCGGGACCGCTGCGGGTGAACCCGCCCTTGGTGGCGATCACGAGGTCGTCGGGGTATGGGTGCAGGGCCTTCCGAATGAGCTGCTCGCTGACGAACGGGCCGTAGGAGTCGGCGGTGTCGATGAAGTTCACGCCGAGTTCGACGACCCGGCGCAGCACCCGCACTGCCTCGTCGGGATCGGCGGGATCACCCCAGACACCCGGACCGGTCAGTTGCATGGCGCCGAAACCGAGCCGATGGACGGGCAGATCGGCGCCGATCGCGAAGGTCCCGGACGCGGCGGCGGGCCGGGCGTTGAGGTCGATGCTCATATGATGCGGTTCCTTCCGAAGGGGAATTACGCGAAAAAGCGGACGAGCCTTACTGCGGACCAGACGTGACGACGTCACTATCGCGACCAACGTCTCGGCCCCGCCGACGATTCCCGTGGCCGCTCAGGCCAGCTTGTTCAGCAGCTCCGCGGCGACCGGTGCGGACGACGCCGGATTCTGGCCGGTGATCAGGTTGCGGTCCACCACCACCTTCGGCGCCCACGGCTCGCCCTCTTGGAAATCCGCGCCGAGTTCGACGAGCCGGTCCTGGAGCAGCCACTTGGCCTTGTCGGCCAGGCCGCCCTGCCGTTCCTCGGCGTTGGTGAAACCGGTGAGGGTGTAGCCGGCGAAGGCGTTGGTTCCGTCGGCATTCGTGGCGGCGAGCAGGGCGGCCGGACCGTGGCAGACCACCGCGAGCGGTTTGCCGGATCGCAGTGCGGCGGTGAGGAGTTCGCCGGATTCGCGGTTCACCGCGAGGTCTTCCATCGGCCCGTGCCCGCCCGGGTAGTAGACCGCGTCGTAGTCGGCGAGGTCGACCTGGGCGAGATCGGTGGGTCGCTGCAATTCGACGGCGTTCGCGAGTGTTTCGGCCCGTTTGTCGGCGATGTCCTGACCGCCGTTGTACTCGGCGGCCAGGCTGCCCTTGTCCACCGGTGGCACGAGACCGCCGGGGGTGGCGACCACGATCTCGTGGCCGGCCGCCTTAACCGCCTCGTAGGGCACCGCGAACTCCTCGGCCCAGAAGCCGGTGGGATGCAGCGTGCCGTCGGCCAGGGTCCAGTGGTCGGCACCGGTCAGTACGAACAGTATTTTCGCCATGTCTTCGACCCTAGGTACGGGTACGGAAGGTAGCCAATGGGATCGCCGATATCAGGCATCGGCATTTCGATGGCTGCGGCGCTCGGCGAAGACCGTGCGCGCCACCGCGATTGCGTTCAGTGCGGCCGGGAACCCGGCGTAACCCACCATCTGGATCAGGACCTCGACCACCTCCTGCTCGCTGCCGCCGACGTTGAGCAGGCCGTGGACGTGCACCCCTAGTTGGGGTGCGACGCCGAGCGCGGTGCACATCGCCACGGTCACCATTTCGCGGGTCTTCAGGTCGAGCCCGGGCCGGGCGTAGATATCGCCGAAGGAGAACTCGACGAGCAGCCGGGCGAAGTCCGGGGCGATGTCCTGCAATGCGGCGACGACCTGTTCGCCCGCCTGGCCGTCGATCTCGGACAGCGCGGCGGTGCCCCGCTCGAACCTCGCACCGGTGGGTGCCGGTGCGGGGGTCGGCTCGTCGGGCAGATCGGTGCGGGCGGCGAAGACCTCTTCGGCGGCGGTGAGACCGTTCAGCGCGGCCGGGAACCCCGCGTAGACGCTGGCGTGGATCAGCACCTCGACGATCTCGGTGCGGGTGCAGCCGACGTTGAGCGCACCGTTGATATGCCACCGCAGTTGCGGCGCGGCGTGCCCGAGCGCGGCCAGTGCGCCGACCGTGGTCAACTCGCGTTCGCGCAGGGTCAGTCCGGGACGGGACAGGATATCGCCGTAGCCGAACTCCACGGTGAGCCGGCCCAGGTCGGGGGCGATATCGCCCAGGCTCTCCAGTACCGCGGGACCGTCGGGCCCGCCGATCTCTTTGAGCAGCGCCAAGCCGCGCTCGAAACGGTCGTTGTCCCCGGTGGGCTGTTGGATCGTGGTCATGGGAGGACTGTAAAAGTTGGAGTGCGCTCCAACGCAAGTCCTGGCGAGGCTTCTCATCCTCGATGGGGACCGGTCCTCAGGGGCGATCTCCGGGTTCGTCCCGGATGTGCGTGCACCGGTCGCTTACCTACCGTTGCGGGTATGCGCTTCGCCCCGCTAGCCGCCGTTGTCGTCGCTGGCGGACTACTTGTCGGATGCTCGTCGGAATCGTCGCCGATCCCGGCAGAGCCACTGTCGGACAACAGGATTCGTGCCGTCCAGGAGAATATCGACACCATCGTCGCGGCGGGTGGCGTCGGCGCGATCGCGACCGTCACCGGCGACGGTAAGACCGCGGTGCTCACCAGTGGCGAGTCCGACACCGCGACGCACGCGAAGATGCCCGCCGAGCCGCTGCAGCGCACCCGGATCGGCAGTATCACGAAAACCTTCACCGCCGCGGTGATTCTGCAACTCGTCGCCGAGGACAAGGTCCGGCTGGACGAGCCGATCGACACCTACCTGCCGGGCCTGCTGACCGGACCGGGCATCGATGGGCGGGCGATCACGGTACGCCAGGTCTTGCGGCACCAGAGCGGGCTGCCCGAGCTCACCAGGGATCCCCGAATCGACGAGTACCGGGCGGCGCTGGCGAACCGCACCATGACCGCGGCCGAGGAGCTCGCGATCGCGCTCACCATGCCCGCCGATTTCGCGCCCGGCGCCCGTTACGAGTACAGCAACACCAACTACATCGTCGCCGGGATGCTCATCGAAAAAATCACGGGCGCACCGTATGTCGCGGAGCTGCAGCGGCGGATCCTGGCTCCGCTGGAGCTGTCGGACACCTACCTGCCCGGCCCCGGCGAGCGGGATATCCGCGGTCCGCATCCGAACGGCTACGCCGAGATCGACGGCGTGGTGACCGAAGTGTCGCGCATCGAACCGTCGGTGCCGTGGTCGGCCGGCGCGATGGTGTCCACCGGCGCCGACCTGAACCGCTTCTTCACTGCGCTGCTGGCCGGAAAGGTGGTGCCCGCCACCGAACTGCAACAGATGCGGGCCGGTGTGCCGATAGGCGACGAGGCCGTCGACATGTCCTACGGACTCGGGCTCGGGTCGACCCGATTGCCTTGCGGTGCGGAATATGTCGGACACACCGGTGGTATCTACGGCTTCCTGACGCTGTCCGGCGCGACCCCGGACGGCCGGGCCGTGACCTACACCTTCAACAAGGCGCCGAAGTCCGACCCTGATTTCATCGACCTGCTCAGCGACGCGCTCTGCCCATGATTCCTGCCTGATCGAGGGGTCTCCGTCGTCCGGGTGGTGCGCCGCCCGGACGACGGTGTCACGCTCAGATCAGGTTCTTGTGCTTGTGGATTCGGCGCCGCACGTCGGCCATGAGGGCGTGCGTGCCGCCGTGCCGGACGAAGCGCGGGATGAATCTGTTGACGAAGGCGACGAAGACGAACAGGTGCTCGAACCGGCGTTGATCGGCGGCGGTCCACTCGACGCCGAGCTGTTCCCGGAAAACCGGGGCGAGAAAGCCGATGGTCAAGAACTTCAACAGGTTCCGGAACGGGAGCCGCAGATACCAGTGGATCATGCGCAGCTCGAGCAGGTCGTCCAGGTAGCTCCGGACGAATTCGTCGATCGCGACCCGACCGCAGGCTTCGTTCCAGTACCGATCGAAATCCGCTCGGGTGGCGGGCCACATCTCCTCGGTCACCTGCAACGTGGTGCCGAGGGTCGACGACGTGGCGTAGAACGCCTCCGCCTGCTCGTCGTTCATGCGGCCCTGCAGCAGCTGATAGGTGTCCTCGAAACCGATGTAAAGGCATGCGGCGACCCATAATTGGAGATCACGGTCGAACGCGTTGTACTTCACCGCGGCGCCGGGGGCCGAATGTACCTGCCGATGCGCGACATTCACCGCCTCACGATACGCGCGCCGCTCCGCCTCCGTGCCGAGGATCGCCACGGCGAGGTATTGCGTGGTGGTCCTGGCCCGCTTCCACGGATGCCGCATCAGCGCCCCGGATTCGACCTTGCTCTCGGCGACGCCGTACCCTACGCCCGGCCGTGCCATCTGCATCGCCACATTGGCCGCTGCCCCGGCGAAGGACCAGAAGTCCAGCGCATCGGTCAGCGTGATCGGGCGTTTGCGGACCGGTCGATGCGCGGAGCCGATCGGAATTCTGGTGCGCTCTTTGGGCAGCGGGGCGACATCGTGCTGATCCGGGGAGTGGGCGGCGGCGGTCATAGGGAGTCCTTCCCAAGGCTGGATCGACTCGGCGTCCCGATAACAATCTGTGAACTACAGATAACTTAAGTTGCGCGCGGATCATCGTCAACGTACCCGATGTGCGTGCAATTATCCGTTTCGGAACCGGCTGCCAATCTTCGTCAAACCCTTCCATTGAGTCCGGAATCGTGCGTAACATAGCCGCCCATACCGGACCGCACGGCGGCCGGCCACATCCAACGGCGGATCTCTGCGGGCGCACGTGTGGGGCCGGTGACGTTCGGTCGGCACGCGAAAGGACACGCATGCTCGAGAAGCTGGATCGGCTGTTCAGCTACGAGATGAAGGTCTCGGAGTTCCTCGGGACCCTGATCATTCTCGCCGTTCCCTACGGGCTGATCGGCGTCGTCTGGACGCTCACGCACACCAGCCACCTACGGAATATGCACGGCATCGACGTGGTCGTCTCGTTCCTGGGTTCGATCGTGTGCTGGCCCGTGCTCACCTTCTCGAATGTGTGCATGACCTGATGATGATCCTGGTTCGGCTGATCGACGTACTGGTGCTGACCGTGCAGATCCTCGGCGGACGCCGGCGGGTGAATCCGGTGCTGCGCTTCGGGCTCTGGCTCGCCGTGCTCAGCTCCGTCGCGGCGGGCATCGCGGTGCTCGGCCTTCTTCTCGTCCTGCTCGAGCGGCAGCTGAGCGGTACCGCATGAGGCCGGAAAGGCAATTCCTGTGACCATCACCGAACGACCACCCGACCGGACTGATCTGGAAAAGGCCATCGACGACCTGCGTGGCCTGTGGCAGCGCCACCCGCAGCGGTCGCTGGAAACCCTGGGCAGACAGGTGCGGCTCGGCCGTGACGCCGTCGTCGAGATGGTCCGTGCGCTGGCGGCCCGGCGCTTTCCGTTCCAGGAATTCGTGAAGCAGTGCGCGTTCATGGCCAACGTGTCCGCGGCGCCGACGGTCTTCGTCGCTGTTCCGGTGGCCGTCGTGGTCTCGATCCAATTGGGCGCGTTGGTGAGTCAGGTCGGGGCGACCACGTTCATCGGTGCGGTCAGCGGTCTCGGCATCATCCGGCAGGGCGCGCCGCTGGTCACCTCGCTGATGATCGCCGGTGCGGTCGGCTCGGCCATCTGCGCGGATCTCGGCTCGCGCACCATCCGGGAGGAGATCGACGCGATGCGGGTGATGGGCGTCGATCCGATCCGCAGGCTGGTCGCCCCGCGACTCGCGGCCGCGGTGCTGGTCAGCATGCTGCTGTGCGGGTTCGTCGTGTTCGTCGGCTTCGCCACCGGCTATCTGTTCAACGTCTATGCCCAGGGCGGCACGTCGGGCTCGTTCATCAGCACGTTCGCCTCCTTCGCCGTCGCGAACGATCTGATCGTCGCGCTGGTGAAGGCCGCCATCTTCGGGGCGCTCACCGCGATCATCGCCTGCGATATCGGGCTGCACACCAAGGGCGGACCCGGCGGGGTCGCGAACTCGGTGAACGCGGCCGTGGTCAATTCGGCGCTGATGCTGTTCGCCACCAACATCATCATCACCCAGGTGTACAACACGCTGTTCCCGGCGAAGGTGCTCTGAGATGGGTTCGCGGTACACCCCGCCCGCACTGCGACCGCTGCGGCTGATCGGCGCGGCCGCGCAGGGGCCAGTGCGGGCCAATCAGCGGGCCGGGCATCAGGCCATCACGTTCGTCGCGGCGATCGCGGCGATTCCGTTCGCGCTGAAGCACTATCGCAAAGAGGTGCTACGGCTCACCGCCGACGTGGGGTGGGGCAACGGTTCGCTCATCGTCGGCGGCGGCACGGTCGGCGTGGTCGTCATCCTGTGCGGCTTCGGCGGCATCACGGTCGGGATGGAGTCCTACACTGCGCTGAATCTGCTCACGATGAACCCGCTCACCGGCGCCATCTCCGGCTTCGCCACCACCCGCGAAATCGGGCCGATCCTGGCGACGCTGGCCTTCGCTATCCAGGCGGGCTGTCGCTTCACCGCGCAATTGGGCGCGATGCGCATCTCCGAGGAAATCGACGCGCTGGAATCCATTGCGATCCGCCCACTTCCGTATCTGGTGAGCACGCGGATGATCGCGGCGACCCTGACCATCGTCCCGCTGTACAGCGTCGGCCTCGCGGTCGCGTATCTGATGACGAAGCTGTCGGTGCTGTTTCTCGGCGGCACCTCGGCGGGTACCTACGACCACTACTTCTTCCAGTTCCTCAACGGCGCCGACGTGTTCTTCTCGGTGCTCAAAGTGATGGTGTTCGTGCTGATCTCGACGTTCCTGCAGTGCTACTACGGCTATGTCGCCACCGGCGGCCCGGAAGGCGTCGGACATGCGGCGGGCCGGGCCATCAAGATGGTCATCGTCGTCATGGTGTTCGCGAATCTGTTTCTGACACTGGCGATCTGGGGTATCGACCCTGGATTCCGGATCTCGGGATAGGGGCGGCGATGCTCATCGACCCCAGTGGACGCGGTCCGAGCGCGCGGCAGCTCTCGCTCGCCGGCCTCGCGCTGACCGCCATCGTGTTGGTGCTGCTGTACCTGCTGGGGCTGCGCTACACCGGCCGGTTCGAGGACAAGGTCGGCGTCGTCGCGTTGCTCACCAGCACCGGGGACGGCCTGCCCGCGCACGCCGACGTGAAGTTCCGCGGCATGATCGTCGGTTCGGTCGCCGAGGTGCAGGTCGTCGCGAAGGGGGAGCGCCAGCGCGCCGAACTCGACTTGAAACCCACTGTCGCCGGGATGATTCCGGCGCAGGTCACCGCGCGAGTGATTCCCGCCAACATCTTCGGCGTGACGGCGATCGAGCTGGTGGACAACGGCCGCGGCACCGCGACCCTGCGGGCGGGGGCGGAGATCCCGGAGGACACCAGCGAGGGCACGGTCCAGTTGCAGACCACGCTCAGCGTGCTGCGCGACGTGCTCGACCACATCCAGCCGGAGAAGCTGGGCCGAGTACTCGCCACGCTCGCCGACGCGCTCGATCCGGCCGCGCGGGTGCCCGGCTCGACCATCGAGCGGTTGGACCGCTGGCTCACCGAGGTGCACGCCGTTCCCGGCGTCGGCAACTTGCTCGGCGACCTCGGCCGGGCGGCCACCGCGCTGAGCGTTTCCGCGCCGGACCTGGTGGGCGTGCTGTCGGATTCGGTGACCACCGCCCGCACGCTCACCGAGCGGCGCGAGCAGCTCGTCGCCTTGCTGACCAACGCGGGCAGCGCGGTCGATTCGGTGAATTCGCTGTTCGCGCGCAATCCCGACGCGGGCAAGGAGGTGGTCTCCGGGGTCGGTGAACTGTTCGGCAGCCTGGCCCAGGATCCGTCGGCGTTGCCGGAGACGGCGGCCAATTTCAACGTCTCGCTGCAGAAGCTGCGTTCGGTCTTCTCGTTCGGACCGAGTCGTCAGATGGTGTGGAAGATGGACGTGTCGTTCACGCCGTTTCAGCAGTACACCGCGGCGGATTGTCCTAGATACGGCAGCATGTCCGGGCCACGCTGCGGTGGCGCCTCTATTCCGGAAGTCGCACCCCCGCAGGAGTTTCCGGCACAGCAGCAGCCGGGCTGGTTGGACGCGGCCGGACCGAAGCCGGTGCTGCCCGCCCTCCCCGCGATTCCCGGGCTGCCCATGATTCCCGGTCTCACCGCGCCGGCCGCGGCCGAAGACGGCGCGCCGGAGACCGTCGACCCCGGGGGGTTACGGGGCACGGAAGCGGTGGCGGCGATCGTCGGCGGTAAGCCGAACGCCGCGCAGTACCTGCTGCTGACCCCG
>NZ_BAUA01000185.1 GCF_000710915.1 Nocardia brasiliensis IFM 10847 | reverse complement strand
CGAAATGAGCCGTGCATGACCGAGCTGAATCGTCGAACTCTGCTGAGCCTGACCGCCCTGGCCTGCGCCACCCTCGCCGCCGGATGCGGTCGCGAAGACACACCTGACGCCACGGACGAGGTCGCCCGGATCGTCGGCCGGGTCGAGCCGTTGAACGCGTTCCCCACCGTGGACGAACTGAACAGCGAAATCGACCGGCTGGTGGCGGCCGCGCCGGATCGGTTGCGGATCACCGAGATCGGCCGCTCCCGCGCAGGCGATCCGATCCGTTCGGTACAGGTGGGTACCGGCGAGCGGAACATCCTGGTGTTCGGCAGCCCGCACGCCAACGAGCCCATCGGCATGGCCACCATCGCGCACCTGGTCAGCAGGCTCGCCGCCGACGAAACGCGCTCAGCCGGTGCCACTTGGCATTTCGTGCTGTGCATCGATCCCGACGGCACCCGGCTGAACGAGGGCTGGTTCGCCGGCCCGCGCACCCGCACCGACGTCGCGCGCCACTTCTATCGGCCCACGGTCACCGAGCAGCCCGAATGGGCGTTCCCGATCACCTGGCGCGGCACTGCGGTCGGCACACCGATGCCGGAGACCCGCGCCCTGATGACGCTGATCGACCGCACCCGTCCGGCCCTGATCGCCTCGCTGCACAACGCGGACTTCGGCGGTGGTTTCTTCTACACCTCCGGCGGCGACCAGTCCTACTGGTCGGCGCTCACCGATTCCCTTACCGCGGCCGACGTCCCGATCTACACCGGTGCACCGGACGCGCCCGGCGGACGAGCCTGGGCCCCAGGCGTTTTCGAGATTCCCCTCTTCGACCGGATGGCCTCCGTGCTGACCGAGGTGGGGGTGGATCCGGTGGCGGCGCTCGGCGGCGGTGGCTCGCGCGACTACGCCGCGCCGTACGGCACCGCCGTACTGGTGTCCGAGTTGCCGCTCTGGGTGGACCCGCGGATCGCCGACAAAGCTCCGAGTGACCGCTCCCGTGGTGACCTCTTCGCCGCCACCGCAACGGCTTACCGCGAACTCGCCGCCACCACCCGCGAATCGCTCGAGCGAGTAGCGGATCGACTGGACGGCAGTACCCCACTGGAGCGTTCGGTGCGTGCGACGCTGGCCGATCTGCCGAACATGGCGACGGAGAAGGAGAACTCGCCCGACCCCGACCGCCCGGCCACGCTCGGCGAGATCTTCGTCGAGAACTACGTCTGGCTCGGCATGTTCCGGCTCCGTGTCGGCGGCATGATGTGCCGCGTCCTCGACGACCTCGCCGCCCGACGCCCCGACGACGCCCAGGTGGCAGCCGAACGCGAGCGCTACGGCGCGATCTTCGACCAATGGAGCGCCGAGGTCGAGCGCCACGCCCCAGGCCGGCCGGTACCCCTCGAGCGGCTGGTCGAGATCCAGTCCCGCGCCATCGTCACCGCAGTACTGCGCGCGCAAGCAGGCCAGCCGATCTGAGGTCTCGGCATCGCCGCACACGTCAGCGGCAGGCGGCACAGACCACCAGTGACACGACTACAGGCAGTAGGAAGAGCAGATACAGTGAGCCCGTGAACTTTTCCTGCAGGAAGGGCGTCATTCGCCCATGCCGGTGACGCCCGGCACCGGGCCGGTTCCCGACAGCAGCGACCACCAGCCCGAGTTGGATCACCATCCCGTCTCCGACGCCGCGAGCACCGTACGTGTGTCGCTAGCCGACAGCGATTCCTCCTCTGGGCCCGTCCTTTGTCCATGGCCGAGCGGGGAGGTGGGGCCAGCGCCGGAGAATCCGATATTCGCTGACCTCATGTTCGAGCCGTTCCGCCGGTGGGCTATTGCTGTCGCCGAGAATTTCGTCTTCCTCGCGAAGCAGCCACATTCGCAAATAACCGTCGACGAATGCTGGATCGACACTGAATTGGCGCTGTGCGTGCGGTACAGCACTGCCAGGGGAAATTTCGGAGGGCGGTGGGCCGACCTCCACATCTCCCACATTTCCTGGCTGCCGCCCCTGAATCCGATCCCCACTGGCTCCGCGACCTCCGCTGCAGGGCAGGCGTCGAACTTCCTCGATATAGACCTCGCCGGTGGCGAGCCCGGAGGTTGCCGATGGACCGACGATGACGGTCGCAAATGGTGCGGGCCGCCACCGGCCGCAGGTTGGCTCAGTCTGGGCGATCTGGCCAGTCGTGTAGTCACGATCCGGCCGCCGGACGCGTGATCGGTCGACTACGGAACGGAGGAACGGCCACATCGGAGCCACTTCGGGCCTCGAGTTCGTTCACAGCGGGCTCTGGCGAGCTGCCCAGCCCGATGTTCAGCCGGCAGACCCCTCCGCGGGCACCAACCGCAGCGAGATGGAATTGATGCAGTAGCGCTTGTCTGTGGGGGTGTTGTAGCCCTCGCCCTCGAAGACGTGGCCGAGGTGGCTGTGGCAGTTCGCGCAGAGTACTTCGACGCGGTGCATGCCGAGGGTGTCGTCGGCTTTCAGGATCACCGCGTCGGATTTCGCCGGGTCGAAGAACGACGGCCAGCCGCAGTGCGAGTCGAATTTCTCGGTGCTGCGGAACAATTCGGCTCCGCAGGCCCGGCACTCGTATACGCCGTCGGTTTTGGTGTCGGTGTATTCACCGACGAAGGGGCGTTCGGTCGCGGCCTCGCGCAGCACCGCGTACTCCTCCGGGTTCAGCTTCAGTCGCCACTGCTGAGGCGTGAGCTGGATCCGCGGCGCGGGCAGGGAGGTGTCGGCTTCGGAACTCATCACTCCACGCTAATAGGTTTGGCGACAACTGTCGCCGAACCGTTGACCGACCTGGGCTTCTCGGTCGTCGTGGCGGCGGGGGCCGTGGCGGGCACCGGCTTGATCCAGGTGGGGTCGATGCCGAACTGCAACCGGCCTTCGCGGCGCGCGGACAGGTACCGCTCACCCAGCACGCAGAACACGACCACCAGCAGCAGTCCCCAGCCGAAGGTGATGCGCAGGTATTCGACGTCGCGACCCCAGTGCTGCCAGCCCGGACGATCCGAAAGCCACTTGTCGTAGCTCATGAACCCGAACACCGCGAGCCAGGCGGGCCAGTTGCGCAGCACCGAATTGCGCAGCACCACGGTCATCAGGAACGGGAACAGCATCATCGAGTAGTACATCTGGCCCAGCGAGGGCAGCAGGAACGACGCGGTGAGCAGCACTCCGGACGACGTGCACACGAAGAACAGTTCGTCTTCGCGGTAATACCGGTACAGCAGCCACAGCGAAATGGCCACGAGCACACCCATGCCCAGGCGCATGCCCCAGATCAGCCACGGCGGCAGACCGTAGTACTCGCCGTTGCCCGCGATCGCGCTGTTGAAGTAATCGCGCGTCTCGAACAGATAGGGCGCGGTGTGACTGAAGAACTTTTCCGGGTCCTTCGACAGCGGCCAGGCGATCGCCATCAGGGCGAGGGGCACACCGAGGGCGGTGAGGAACACCTTCCACTGGCCGCGAACCAGCGCGACGAGCAACAGCGGTGCCAGAGTGGGTTTCACCGCGAGACTCAACCCGAGCGCCGCACCGGCCCACAGATCGCGACGTTTGAGCAACAGGTGCAAGAAGATCAGCTCGGCGGCGAGGATGCAGCCGTTGACGTTGGTGAAGACCAGTGTGTTCGTGACGGTCTCGGACAGGAACATCGCGAACAGCAGCACCGGCGCGACCACCGAACTCACCGTGAACCGGAACAACCGGAGCAGCAGATACCAGGCGAGGATGATCGCGATGACGTTCACCAGGATGAACAGCCAGCGCGCCTTCTCGTAGTCGTGCACCCAGGCCACGGGCGCGATCAGCAGCGTGCCGCTCGGGTAGTACAGGTAGTGCGGATCGACCGAGTCGAAGTTCGCCCAGTACACCGGCCGCCCGTTCAGGAAGTCCAGTGATGCCTGGTAGACCGGTCGGAAGTCGTCGGTGATGTACCCGTTGACAGCCTTGATGAAAACCCGGTTCAGCACGGTCATGACCGCGATGGGCCAGAGTGCGAACTTGATCACCTCGGCGGTGGTGCGAGCGGTGCGGGGCTCGAGCTGTCGAAGGAACACTGGGGCACGGTACACCGAATCCCGTTGATCCGGTTGCCCGGACCTCTTCGACGCGCCGCTAGAAGCGCTGTTCGTGGTGTCGGATCAGGCCGGGCAGGCGGTGCCGTCGGCGGGCAGCTTCGCCTCTTTCAGATAGTCGACCAAGAGGCGTTGGGCACAGGTCGAATGATTGGTCACCGGATGGCCCCAGCCCTGCCAGGTGACACCCGCCTGCCTGGCGCCCGCTTTGCCGAGCGCACCGGCCACCGAGGCCTGGCCCGCGTTGCCGACCACCGGGTCGGCGATGCTGCCGAGAACGAGCACCGGGAGGTCGAGTTTCTCGGGCAGTTGCGGTGCGGTGGACACCGGCCAGGCCGAGCAGTCCATCAGCGAGATCGCCATGGCGCGGCCGAACACCGGGTATTTGCTGCCCCAGGTGTTCATCAGCTCCTTGGCCCTGGTCGGGGTCGGCGGTTGCTGAATATCGGTGCAGCGGTTCACGAATTGGCCGTCGCCGCTGATCGCCGCGGATTCGCGTTCGATCATGGCGGCGAGCGCGCCGCGATCACCACGTCCGGCGGCCGACAGCGCGTCGGCGAGTTCGCGCACCCGGTCGGCCTGGTCCGCGCGCGGGCCGCCGAGGAAGCCGGACACCGCGGTGAGCAGCGCGTTGGCCGAGATATCGCCGAGCTGGCCGGAACCGGCACGATTCACCAGATCGGTGACCGCGGCCCGCGGGTCGGGCCCGAGCGAACAGCCGAGCCCGGTGCAGCGCTGCGCGAACGCGGTCAACGCCGCCTCCGCGCCTTCCAACTGCTGTTCGGCGCGGGTGGTGGCGTCGACGGCGACGGCCTCGGGGGAGTCGAGGACGAGCCGGGCCAGGTGATCGCCGTACTTGCGGGCGTAACTCAGTGCGACCTTCGCGCCGTTGCCGGTGCCGAGCAGCGCGATGTGCTCGACCTGCCACTGCTTGCGCAGCTGTTCGATGTCGTCCGCGGCGTGCGGCGCGTCGAAGGTGCCCTCGTACGGTTGCAGGAAGTCGCGGCAGGCGATGGTGCCGTCCTGGCTGAACCCCGTCACCGCCTCGACCGGATCGGCTGCGCCGGGCCCGAATTGGGCGTTGTCGGCCATGCCCTTGCGGATCTCGGGCGGCAGGCAGTCGATCGGCTGCGAGCTGCCGATGCCGCGGCGGTCCACCGCGACGACCGGCCGGGCGGCCAGCAGCGCGCTCGCCGGTCCGGTGGCCAGCCCGGCGAGAGTGGCCGTGGACGAACGATCCGAGCCGGAGGTGAGCACCAGCGGCGCCGCGTCCGCGGGGGTCTGCGGCAGCTTGGCCCGGATGGCGGCGGCCCGGAAATTGCCGAGCACCGAGCCGGCCGCGTCGATCGGGGTGGAGTATTCGGCGCAGTCGAGCACCAGGCCCGCCGGGGCCGGTCCGAATCCGAGCAGGTCCAGGGTCGGCTTGGTGCATTCGCGCCACGCCAGATCGGTTTTCGGCAGCTCGGCGCTGGGCGGCGGGGGCGGGGCGGGCGAGGTGGTGGCGGCGTCGCCGCCGACCCGCTGGCGCTCGACGGCCACACCGGGACGGTCGGAGGGCCCGGCCCCGCATCCGGTGATAACGATCGAGAGTGTCGCGGCCAGCACGACGGCCCGAGTCCAGCGCATGCGCTACAGCCTGCCAGGTTCGGCCCGGTCTTTCACACAGCAGGGGTCGACGAGCCGCGACGGCGTGGCTATCGGCGAACCCAGCGGGTCAGCATGGTGCCGTCGTCGTCGAGCAGCAACTGCGCGCGGCGCATGCGGAGCCCGAACTCGTGCGCGGACAACGAGATCCGCCGGGCGGTGCCGCCGATCAGGATCGGCGCGATGGTCAGGCACAGCTCGTCGACCACGTCGGCGGCCAGCAGTTCGCCGAACAGATGCGGTCCGCCTTCGCAGAGCACGCGGTAGAGGCCGCGCTCGGCCAGCACGCGCAGCAGCCCCTTGGGGGTGACGGCGAGATCGCCCGCCTCGATCACCTGCGCGCCCGCGTCGGCGAGTTGCTGTTTGCGGTCGGCGGGCGCGCTGGCCGTGGTGATGATCAACGGCGGAACCGTCGTGTCGGTGAGCAAACGGGCGCCGAGGTCGATCGCCGCGCTCGCGGTGACCACCGCGATCGGCGGCGGGGCGCCGTCCGGATGACCGCCCGCGCCGCGCTGATGCAGTGCGCGCCGCAGCTGTGCGTCGGTGCGCACGCCGCCGTAATTCTCCGAACGGACCGTGCCCGCGCCGACCAGCACCACATCGGCCAGGTCGCGCAGCATCAGGAACACGGCCTTGTCCGCGGGCGTGCCGAGACCCTCCGATTGCCCGTCGCTGGTGGCGGCGCCGTCGATGCTCGACACGAAGTTGGCGCGCACCCATGGTGCGGACGGATTTTCGGGGTAGGCGTACACCTGCGCGAGATCGCCCGGAGTGAGGTCTGTGAGCTGGATCGCATTGTGGATACGCTGCATGAAGGTAGATCACACCACGTCACTAGGCTCCGCATATGCAAGAACGCCTCGTCGACCGCCACCCGGAGGTTCCGGCCGACCAGCTCGTCGCCCAGATGGTGCCGCCGCCCATGTTCGATGAGGTCAGTTTCGCCTCCTACATTCCCGACCCCAAGGAGCCGAGCCAGGCGGCCGCGGTGCGCAAGGCCGAGGAGTTCGCGGGGGAGGTGGCCAAGATCCACAAGGCCACGAACAAGAAGAGCTTGTTCGGCAAGAAGAAGCCGGTCTCGGGTGCGGGCCTGTATCTCGACGGCGGGTTCGGCGTCGGCAAGACCCACCTGCTCGCCTCCATCTTCCACAGCGCGCCCGCGCCGAAGTCGTTCGGCACCTTCGGCGAGCTCACCAATCTGGTCGGCGCCCTCGGCTTCACCAACGCGGTGCAGCGACTGTCGGCCAACAGCGTGCTGTGCATCGACGAGTTCGAACTCGACGACCCCGGCGACACCATGCTGGTCTCGCGCCTGCTGACCGAGCTGTCCGCGACGGGCGTCTCGATCGCCGCGACCTCCAATACGCTGCCGGGTCAGCTGGGCGAAGGACGTTTCGCCGCACAGGATTTCCTGCGCGAGATCAAGAAGCTCGGCTCGATCTTCGAGCCGGTGCGGGTCGACGGCCCGGACTACCGTCATCGCGATCTGCCGCCCGCGCCCGACCCGACCTCGCCCGAGGCGCTCACCGAACGGGCCGCCGCGACGAAGCACGCCACCCTCGACGAATTCGACGCGCTGCTGAAGCACCTGAGCACGCTGCATCCGTCGAAGTACGGCGCGTTGATCTCCGGGGTCTCCGCGGTGTTCATCTCGAACGTGCACCCCGTGACCGATCAGGCCGTCGCGCTGCGCATCGTGGTACTGGCCGACCGGTTGTACGACGCGAGCGTGCCGGTCACGGTGTCGGGGGCCAAGCTCGACGAGATCTTCTCTCAGGAGATGCTCGACGGCGGTTACCGCAAGAAGTACCTGCGCGCCATTTCCCGGCTGCTGGCACTGTCGCGGTTCGAGGTCCCCGCGTGAACAGACCCCCTCTCGGGCAGGGGAATTCGAACCACTGAATGGGAGCCAGCACATGACCCAGCGCTCGATGCGCGCCCCGATCGCCCTCGTCGCCGGACTGGCCGTCGCCTTCGGCCCGGTGGCCGGGGTCGCGCTCGCCGACCCGCCCGCCGCCGCGGCGGTCGCGTTCGACCGGTCGCTGCACCTGCAGGGCGTACAGAATGCCCGCGACCTCGGCGGTTACCGCACGGTCGACGGCAAGACGGTCCGCACCGGGCTGGTCTATCGCACCGGCCAGCTCAACAACGCCACACCGGACGATCTCGCCGCGCTGGCCGACCGCAAGGTCCGCTTCGTGGACGACCTGCGCACCGTCTACGAGCGCGCGGTCGGACCGGACAAGGTGCCCGCGGGCGCGGTCGCGCACTGGGACGACGTCATCGGCCAGGCGCCGCCGGAGGTGCTGGCGAGCACGCTCACCGGCGGCGACAGCCTCTACCGCGCCTTCATCACCGCGCCCGGTGCGAACGCGGCGTTCGCCGCGGTGCTGCGCGACATCCTCGGCGCCGAGGACGGCGCGGTGCTGTTCCACTGCACCGCGGGCAAGGACCGCACCGGCTGGACCGCCGCCGTGCTGCTCACCCTGCTCGGTGTCGACCGCGCCACGGTGAACCAGGATTACCTGCTGTCCAACGAGTACCGCAACGCGCGACCCGACGATGCGCTCAACGGCGTCCAACAGCCTTGGCTCGACGCGGCTTTCGACCAGGCGAATCAGACCTACGGCAGCTTCGACAACTACGTGCGCGACGGGCTGGGCCTGTCCGCCGCCGACATCGCCGCGCTGCGGGCCGAGCTGCTCGCCTGAGCCGGTCAGGACCGGTGCTCGGCGTACCAGCGGTCGATCAGGGCGGGAATCTCCTTGCCCATCCAGACGAAGAACTCGTGCATGTCGCGCACCCGGGCGGCCTGCTCGCCGTTGGGATCGTCGAACAGTGCCAGGCCCCGTGAGGTCATCACGGTGAGGTCGTCGTACATACCGCTCTGCCGGCGAGTGAGCTCGGGCAGGATGCCGGGGCGGATCGCGTAGTAGTCCTTGCGATCGCCCGGCTTGGAGATCTTGTCCACCCAGCGCATGGTGACCAGGATCTTCAACGCGCCCGAGATCGAACCTTTGGACGCTTGCAGTGCGTCGGCGATCTGGCCGAAGGTCTGCTCCGGCGGATTCGAGACGAGCAGCCACCCCGCGGCGCGTCCGGTCATCCGGACCAGGCCCATGCGTTCGAGTACCAGCGCGAAATCTTCGACGAAGGCCAATTGTTCCGGGGTCGGGGCGGTTTCGGCACTGCTCACAGCCGCGCCTCACGCGCGCTCGGCTCCGCTGTGTGCATGGATCGCTGGTACATGATTCGAGTATCCCTTCGGTTGGCGCGGACAGGTGCACGGGGCGGCGGTTGCCCGCCGCCCCGGGTCGCGAGGTCAGACCGCGAGGTCGCGCCGGTCGAACGCGGCCAGCGCGAGGACCATGGCGAGTGCCGCCACCGCGATCAGGACGATCAGGTGCAGCGCGTTCCAGCCGTTGACCACCGGCTTGTCGCCCACCGCGTAGTAGAACGGCGATATCCGCCGCAGCCAGTCGGCGCCGAGGGTATTGGCGAAGTAGCCGCCGAGCGCGAGTACCGACGCCGAACCCAGTGCCAGCGAACGCTTTCCGGTGATCGCACCGGCCAGCAGCGCGATCGCGCCGACGGCCAGCGCGAGCAGCCCGAGTGCCACGCTGGCCGCGATGATCTGCCCGGTGGGCACCACCATCTTTCCGGCCCGCGCACCCGAGATCACGCTCAGCGCAAGCACGGTGGTGACCACCGCGATCTGCGTCGCGAGCGCGCCGAAGCGCTGAGTCAGCAGCGCGATCCGGCTGACCGGCTGGGCGAGCAGCAGATCCAGCGTGCCGTTCTCCTCCTGGGGTGACCGAGCGCGCGGCGAAGGTCACCGCGAAGATCAGCATGAGCAGCAGGCCGATCATCGAATAGATCATCGAGTGCAGAAAGCCGGTGGCGCTGGCGAAATCGCCCGCGCCGAGCGCGTCGTAGACGCGGTTCTGCTTGATGTTGTTCAGCGAGCCTTGCTCTTTCAGCGAGTTGAACGAGGGCAGATACAGCAGCGGCACCAGCGCGATACCGATCGACCAGCCGATGAGGCCGCGGCGCTGTTCCTTCAACGTCTGCGTGAAGACCGAGCGAGTCATGACGAATTCTCCTGTGCGATAAGTGGTTCGAGTCAGCGGCCGTAGAGGCTGAAGAAGATCTGCTCCAGGTCCGGCTCGGTCGAGAGCACGCTCACCAGCGGGTATTTGGCCGCCATCTTGAACAGTCCGTCCACCTCGCCCTCGGTGGTGCAGTGCAGCGTCCGTCCGTCGACGGTCAGGTCTCGCACGCCGGGCAGCCGCGCGAAATCGTCGGCGAAGACGTCGGCGCCGAACACCAGCTCGACCGAACGCGGTGAGCGCCGCCGCAATTCGTCCACGTTCTCGGTGCCGAGCAACGTGCCCGCGCGCATGATCACGGCGTGGTCGGCGGTCTGCTGCACCTCGCTGAGCACGTGTGAGGACATGAACACGGTTTGCCCGTCCGCCTTCGCCGCGGTGACCAGGTCGAGAAACCGCTGCTGCAACAGCGGATCCAGGCCGGAGGTCGGTTCGTCGAGGATCAGCAGGTCGGGCCGATGCATGAAGGCGGCGACGATGCCGACCTTCTGCTTGTTGCCCTTGGACATGGCGCCGACCTTCTTGGACAGGTCGAGGTCGAGGAGTTCGGCGAGTTCGGTGATCCGGCGGGCGGGTACCGCGCCGTCGCGTTGGTCGGCCAGGAAGCCGAGCAGATCGCGGGCGGTGTTGCGCCCCTCGAGGGCCAGCTCGCCCGGCAGATAGCCGATTCGCTTGCGCAATTCCGCGCCGCCCTTGCGGGGATCGACGCCGAACACTTCGACGCGTCCCGAGGTCGGCCGGATCAGGTCGAGCAGGATGCGGATGGTGGTGGATTTGCCCGCGCCGTTGGGTCCGAGGAAGCCGAACACCTCGCCTGCCCGCACGTCCAGGTCCAAGCCGGTGAGGGCGACGTGCTTGCCGTAGTGCTTGGTCAGGCCCTCGGTGCGAATCGCGGCTGTCATGGAGTACTCCTGAGTACTGGATGTTCTGTAATGAACGATGTGTTCAGTAAATACTGAACATGCAAAACTTGTCAACCCGGTACCGCCGGTTACGATCCGGAGTCATGACGAAGTTCGAGACGTGGGACGGCCTGGAACTCAACTATCGGGTCTGGGAGGGCGAGGGTGTTCCCGTCGTGTTGCAGCACGGGGTGGTCGCGGATACCAACGCGAACTGGATGAGCACCGGTGTCGTGCGCGCGCTGCAGGCCGCCGGACGCACCGTGGTGTCGCTGGACGCGCGCGGGCACGGCCGCTCCGCGAAGCCGCATGACTCGGCGCAGTACACCTGGGAGTTCATGGCCAAGGACCTCAGCGCGCTGTACGACGAACTGGGCTTCGATCGGGTTGTGCAGGTGGGCTATTCGATGGGCGCGATCATCTCGCTGCTCGCCGCCGCCGCCGACGAGCGGGTCGAGCGCCTCGCTATCGGTGGCGTCGGGTCGGGCGTGCTCGATTGCGGCGGCGTCGACCGCCGGGTCGTCGAGCTGCCCGCTCTGCAAGCCGCGATGGGCGCGGACACGGCCGGCGTGCCGCAGCCGGCGATGATGTTCCGCATTCTCGCCGACGCGGTGCAGGCCGATCGGGCGGCGATCACAGCGCTCGCGACCGGACTGGATTCCCGGCCGATCGAAGGGCTGTCCGGCATCACGGTGCCGACGCTGGTGCTGGCCGGGGACAACGACCCGTTCGCCGCCGAGCCCGAACGTCTCGCCGCGGCGCTACCCGACGGCAAGCTCGCCCTGGTGCCGGGCGATCACCTGATGGCCGTGGTCGCGCCGGATTTCCATGCCGCGCTGACCGAATTCGTGTGAGCTAGAAGGTCAGCCGCAGCACGTAATCGTGGTGCGTCTGGTTGCCGACGGTGAAGGACTTGGTGCCGATCTGGACGAACCCGTGTTTGGCGTAGAACCGCTGCGCACGCTGGTTCGCCTGGTTGACACCGAGCCACACCGCGGCGAAACCGCCTTCGCGCGCCCGTTCCAGCGCCGCGTGCATCAGTGCCGTCGACACGCCGGTGCCATGATGGCCCGGTAGCACGTACATCTTGCTGATCTCCACCATCGGGCGCACGTCCAGCACCCGCGCGACCTCGGGATCGGCCGGCTCGCCCGCGATGAGCATCGCGTAGCCGACGATGTCCTCGCCCGCCACCGCCTTGAGCACGGTCCGGGCCGGATCGCTCAGGTACTCACCGAAGCGGTCGCCGGAGAGCGCCTCGGTGACGAAGAGGTCGATGTCGTCGGGCGTGGCATCCGGCGGGCAGGCCAACGGAAAGGTCGCCGCGGCAACGTCACTGAGTTCCTCGGCGTCCCACAGACCGGCCCGGTCGACGATGACTGGGATGTTGCTCATCAATCAAGTAGAGCACGGTCGTCCGCAGAGGTGGGATGTTTACCGGCTTCCGGCCGGGCATGGAACACCCGCGCGAGCCCGACCAGCAGCACCGCGAACAGCAACGGGATCACGAAGCCGACGCGGTGCCCGAAACCCGCCGCGACCGCGCCGACCACGCCGCCGCCGATCAATGTGCCCGCGTAATTGAACAGATTCAGCCGGGCGATGAGCGCGTCCAGGCCGCGCCCACTGGTCAATTGCCCAGCCTCGCTGAAGCACAGCGGTGCGATCACCGGCATGCCCGCACCCGCGATCGAGAATCCGATGATCGCGACGAGCGGGCCCGGCGCGACGATCACGATCAGCAGCCCGCTCGCCCCGATCAACGCCGCGGTCCGCACCACGCGTCGCGGGCCGAAGCGCCGGACCAGCAGATCGCCCGTGAGCCGAGCCACCAGCGAGGTGCCCTGATACGCGGCCAGCGCGAGCGCCGCGGTCGCCGAGCCGGCCAGCAGATCATCGGTCAGATACAGCGCCGACCAGTTGCCGACGGCCAGGTCGATCGCGAACACCAGCGCTATCGCGATGCCGAACACGAGATAGGCCCGCAATGCGACCTTTTCGGCGTGCGGTACCTCCGGCTGTTCGGCCGGACCCGCCTCGGCCTGCCGCGGCCCGAGCAGTCGTGGCCCGAGCATCAGGCCCGCGACGAGCACGATCCCCGCCGCGCCGAGCAGCGTCTCCCGCAGTGTCACCGCCAGCGCCTCGCACCCCGCGACGAACAGTGCGCCCCCGATCGACCCCGCGCTCCACGCGGCATAGAACGAGGACAGAATGAACGTCCCGTACCCGTGCTGAAGGAAGACCGCCTGCATGTTCGCGCTCGCGTCCACGATGCCGACCGCGATTCCGTAGCAGCCGAGCCCGAGCAGCAGGATCGCCGTGTTCGGCGCGAACGCCACCGTGGTGCCGGTGATCGAGATCAGCAGCAGGCCGGTGCGCACCGCGACCCGGCTCGACCAGCGCAGTGCCAGCCTTTCGGCGGCCATGCTGCCAATGCCCGCCAGCAGCGAGACCAGCACCACCGATCCGACGATCAACCCGTCGGACAGGCCGAACCTGTCCTTCTGCTGCGGTAGTTCGGTCAGCACCACGGCGAAGAAGAAACCCTGCAACCCGAATGCGACCGAGTTCGCGATCCGGGCACCCCGCAGGACGGGCGCGATCGAACTCATCTGCGCAGGGTATCGGGGTGCCGGGGACCACGCGGGTCGAATCGAGTTGATCTCGATGGCCTTGCTGATCCTGGACGATCCGGCGCGCTATCGCGCGCTGCGCCGCGACCCCGCCGGTGTCGCGGCGCCCACCGTGACGAACGTCATTTCCCGAATCCCGCCGCGTTCGAACCCGGCCGCCCGAGCGGCCATCTCGCGTTCGGGCACGGCATCCACTACTGCCTCGGCGCGGGTCTGGCCCGGTTGGCGGCGCGGATCGCGCTCACCCACCTGGCGCGGCGGTTTCCTGAGTTGCGCCTAGCGGTGGCACCGGATGAACTGCGCTGGCGGGAGAGGATTCTGATCCGCGGACTGATCGATCTGCCGGTCGATCCCGCGCCCATGCGGGTTGTGCATTGACACATCGTTTCGGGCAACCGACTTTGCTGTGCGCCGTGAGCGACGTAATCTCTCGCCCATGACGAGCGGAAACCGCATCGCGATCGTCGGCGCGGGTATCGCAGGTCTTGCCTGCGCGAAAGTGCTGATCCAGAAGGGTTTTCCGGTCGAGATATTCGACCGTGCACCCGATGTCGGTGGCGTGTGGAGTGCGACCCGCAGGTACCCCGGGCTGCGAACGCAGAATTCCAAGAACACCTATCACTTCTCGGATTTCCCGATGCCCGCGGATTATCCGAAGATCCTCGACGGTCAGCAGATGCAGGCCTATCTCGACGCCTACGCCGACCACTTCGGCCTGCGGGCGCACCTGCGCCTCGGCACCGAGGTGGTCGCGGCCGATCCGGTGGACAGCGGCTGGCTGTTGGAGATCCGCGACGGGAGCGGCATACATCGGAGCTCCTGCGATCACCTCATCATCGCCAACGGTGTGTTCAGCGAGCCCGCCGTCCCGGATTACCGTGGCGCCGACCTGTTCCGGGCGGCCGGCGGCCAGCTGGGTCACTCGACCGAGCTCGGTGATGTCGAGGCGGTGCGCGGCAAGTCGGTCGTCGTGGTCGGCTACGGCACGTCGGCCTGCGATATCGCGACGGCGGTGAGCGAGGTCGCCGCCTCGACCACCGTGGTGGCGCGGCGGCTGCTGTGGAAGCTGCCGCGCAAGCTGGGCCGGGCCTTCGACTACGAGCGGATGCTGCTGACCCGTTTCGGCCAGGCGCATTTCCACCACCGCGAACCGGGCCGGATGGACCGCTTCCTGACCGGATCGGGAAATTCGTTCCGGGTCAGCAATTTCGACCTCATGCAGGAACTCGCGACCAAGCGCCTGCGGTTGCGTGAACTCGGCCTGCTGCCCGAGGGCCGCTTCGAGCAGATCGCCGAGAGCACCCTCGGCATCGCCGTCGAAGACTTCTACGAGCAGGTCGGCAACGGCCGTATCGTGGTGCACCGCGACACCACCATCACCGAGATGCGCGGTGGCCGTGAGGCTCCCGCCGTCCAGCTGTCCAATGGCGCGATCGTGCCCGCCGATATCGTGGTCAGCGCCACCGGCTTCCAGCAGCGAGTGCCGTTCCTGACCCCGTACGTGCAGCGCAGGCTCACCGACGAGCACGGCAACTTCCGGCTGCACCGGCAGATCCTGCCGTTGGACGTGCCGAATCTCAGCTTCGCGGGCTACAACTCGTCGTCCATCAGCACGGTCAGCGCGGAGGCCACCGCGCACTGGACCGCCGCGTTGCTCGCGGGTGAACTGCACCTGCCCGACCGTGACGTGTTGAGCGAACAGATCGACGCGCGTCTGAACTGGCTGGCCGAGCGGACCAACGGCCACCACGCGCACGGCACCTTGGTCGCGCCCTTCTCCATCCGCGACATCGACGAGTTGCTGCGCGATCTGAAGTTCAAACTGCCGCTCGGCACCCGTGCGATGCAGTGGTTGCGGCCGGTGCGGCCGGAGTCCTACCGCGGACTGACCGCCAAGCAGCACACCGAGCCCGAACCGGCCCCGCCCGCCGCGGTGGTCGAGCAGACCACCGGACATCCCGAATTCGGGCCGACCTCGGGTCATCCCGAATTCGGACCCCAGGGACCGCCGCAGGCCCCGCGCCCCGAGTTCGGGCCGCAGTCGACCGAGCTCAGGACCCCGGATCCGCTCGCCGACGCGCCCACCGAATTCCTGCCCGTCCAGGCCCACGGGCCCGCGGATCAGCGTGCGGGTGGACGTTAGTGCCGCGTCCAGGCACTAGCGCTCCCGTCGGCTGACGAATCTTCTTCGGCGCGGCCGGGACTCGCCGGGGGAGCTCGGCGCCGCAATGTTGGGTGCGGACCATTCCACTGGTGATAATCCAGGAATGGAGGCGCTGGACATGAATCTGCTCGTGGCCCTCGACGCGCTACTGGAGACGAACAGCGTCACGCGGGCCGCCGAGCGGCTGCACACCTCCCCGCCCGCGATGAGCCGGACATTGGCTCGACTACGCCGGGTCCTCGGCGACCCGCTGCTGGTCCGGGCGGGTCGCACGCTGGTGCCGACACCGCGCGCACTCGAATTGCGGTACGAGGTGGCCACAGTGGTGGCTCAGGGCCGGGCGTTGCTCACGACGCAGGCCGCCATCGATCCGAGCGGGTTGAAGCGCAGCTTCGCGATCCAGGCCGAGGACGCCGTGCTCGCCGACTTGACCGCCCCGCTCCTGACCGCCGTGCGCGCGCAGGCGCCGGGCGTGACATTGCGCTTCCTGCCCGAGACCCGAGAGGGCACCGCGGCGCTGCGCGACGGACGGGTGGACATCGAGGTCGGCGTCATCGAGCACGCCGACCCGGCGACGACGGTGCGCCGAGTTCTCGGGGACCGGATGATCGGCATCGCCGCCGCCGATCATCCGTTGGTCACCGGCAGGGTCACCGTCGCCAGGTTCGCGACGGCCGCGCATCTGAGCATCTCGCGTATCGGGCAGGCCCGCGGCCCGATCGATGACCGCCTGGCCCTGCACGGGCGCACCCGGCGTGTGGTGGCCACCGTGCCGAATCTGACCGCCGCGCTGTTCGCGGTGCAGGCCAGCGATCTGGTCTGTCCCGCGCCCGCGCTGCTCAGCAGGTCGGCGCTGCCCGCTTTGGGGTTGTGCGCGTTCGAGATTCCGTTGCCGCTGCCCGAGGTGCCGATCGGCATGGCCTGGCATCCACGCAATACCGCCGACGCCGGGCACCGCTGGTTGCGCGAACTGATCGCCGCCGTCCTGGCGCGCACGGCCGGCGACGTGGCAGCTCAGGACGAGGGCGGGCTGGACAAGCGGTAGTCGCGCGGCGTGTCCGTGCTGCGCTCGGGCTGATAGCCGGTCGAACTCGGGTCGGTCGCGGGCGGGCCGAAGATGTCGTTGCGCCCGAGCGGGGCCGCCGCGGTCTTCTTCAGCTCGTCGAGCATCGCCTGCAGCTTGTCCACGTGCGTGTTGTCCACGGGGATCAGGCTTTCGTCGGAGGCGCGGTGCGCGCCGGTGAGCGCGACGCCGTTCTCCTCGGCCGCGGCGCCGTTCGTGCGGCCCGCGCCGTAGCCACCGCTGTCGTGCGCCGGGGGAACCATGCTCTCGTACGGCTTTTCCTGCGGACTGGTGAAGTTCTGATAGGGCGATCCGATCGATTCGCGCGGGGCGGTGAAGCTCGACTGCCGCGACGGCAGGGGCTCGCGCGGTGTCGGCGCCGTGAATTCCTGCGCGGCGGGCGTCGGTTCGCGCGGCACGGCGACCGGTTCGCGCGGCGTGGTGATCTGCTCTCGTGCCGCCTGGATCGGCTCGCGCGACGCCGTGACCGGTTCGCGGGGCGTGGGCGCGGTGAAGCCGGAGGGCGAGCTCTGTTCGTGGGGCACGGGTTCGCGAGGGGCGCTGAAACTGCGCTGCGGCACCGCGTTCACCTCGTGCACGGCGGAATCGCGGGCCGTGCCGTTCTCGCTGCCCGCGCCTCCCTCGTAGCGTCGGGACCCGCCCTCGCGCGCTGCCGGAGCTTGCGCCGCGGGATCGGGCTCGTGGCTGGGCGGCTCGCTCGCCGCGGTGTTGCGGCGGGTCGCGCGGGGTAGCGGCGGGCGGGCGGCCGCCGGCGCGGCGGGCTCCGCGCCCGTACCGGCCTCGACCTTCTCCAACCGGCCGTCGATGCCTGAAATGTCCTGTCCGGCACGGAAAGCCCAGGCTTCCAGCTTGGCGAGCCTGGCCTCGATGCCGTGCTCGGCCGGTGGGATCGGGACCGCACCGTCCACCCGGGCCGCCACGGCGTCCAGTTTGTCGCTGACCTCGCGCAGGACCGCCGCGATGCTCGACAACATCGCGCCGATCGACTCGTCGGCCTGCTGACCGTGCTCCATCCAGTACCCACTTCCCCGTATCGGCTCAGCTCACGCTGGGCCGGACGATTCTATCCGCCCACTTGGAAATACGCGGTTGCTGCTGTGCCTCGCTCGAGCTCACGAACACCGGCTCGGTACCGGCTTCTCGGGATCTGATCGAAGCAGCGTAGGCGGACCGTCCCGCGCCATTGCAGGCGGTGGTCGGCGTGATCCGGTTTGTCCGGAACAGATCTGCTCGGCGATCGGTGCCGCCGAGGCGAATCAGCGACCAGCCGAGGCGCACCCCGGGCGTAGCCTATGCGGTTTCCCGCTCGGATGGCAGACCGAAGCCGTCGGATGGCAGTCGCGACCGCCGCGCCCGGCCCCCACTCGGCGCGCGGCGCGGTGTCATCGCAGGATGGCGGCTACTGTCAATCCACCGGTATAAGCAAGGTGTTCCGGCCCGCCCGGTACCCGAAATTCCTTGTGCCGCAGCCTACACCAGGCGCTGGACCGGAAATCTGCCATCGTGGCGCACCCGGGCGCGGGGTAAAGGGGACTGGCGAGGTTTGCGCGAGTGGCGCACTCTTGATCTATGGCGTAGGTCGCCAGGCCTGCGGAGGTGTGCAGGGGAGTGGTCGCGTGAGAACGAAGCAGCGGGCGGAGATCGCCTGCGGTCGCCGGGCGATGCTCGCCGAGTTGGGTATCGCGGACGGTCCGGGCAAAGCCCGCCGACAGTCCGCCGGATACGGCTGTAAATGCCCGGAATGTGACGCCGCGCAATGGGATATGCGGCGATTGAAGTATTGGCTGTGCGGCCGGTTGCTCGCGTTCGGCGCCGACGTGGCCGAGGTGGACCGGCGGGTGGACGGCGTGCCCGTGGACATCTACTGGCGCAAGGGCGAGCGGGAGTTCGTCATCGAGGTGCGCAGCGGTTCACTGGAACGGACTCTGGCACAGGAACATACGCAACGGATGCGTGCGGCCGGCATCACCGACGTGCTGTGGCTGTGCCCGCCCGGGTACTGGGTCGACCACCTGCACGCCCTCGGCATCGCCGACTTCGCGCCGCCCGCATGCGATTACCTGACGGTGCGCGGCATGCTCGACACCGCGCACAGCGCGGTCGCCGCGCCCCGCCGCGATCCGTTCGAACTGCGCGACTTCATCCACGGCTGGGTCACCGGCGACATCGTGTGGGGCTATCGTGACGTGACGACAGGAGGGTGGGCGACCGTGGCCGACTGGGAGCATCACACCAGGACTCAGGCGACCATCATCGCCCGGCAGCGTCAGGAGCTGGTCAATCAGCGCACCGCCCTGGCCCTGTCCCGGAAAACCGTGCGCGACAAGCAGAAGAACGTCATGAAGCTGACCACCCGGCTGGAACGGGCGGAGCTGGAAGCGCAGGAGCGGGCCGATGCGCTGGCGCAGGCGCGGCGCAAACTCGACGACCACCACCGGGTGGACACGACGCTGCGCAACACGATCAAGAGCCTGCAGCAGACCATCAATCACTGGCAGCTGGTGACCTGCTGCGCGATGATGCTGATCGTCACGTTCGTGGCGGGTGCGCTGGTGGTGCGCTGAGCCGGAACGGCGCACGGTCCCAGCGCCATTCGTGTCGCAACACCAGCGCGATGAAGTCGAGCAGTGCCAGACCGGTCTCGTGGTGCAGTTGCCGGATCGTCGGCCACGGCACCGGGCCCTGCTCGACCAGTTCGCGCAGCGCGCCCGCGTCGACCTCCCTGGCCAGCAGGTCGGGGACGCCGAGCAGGCTGCCGGTCCAGATCAGCCACCCCCAGCCCTTCTGGTGCGCACAGGCGCGCGCCGCGGCCGACTTCGCTCGATTCACGTGGAAGGCAACGTGTCCGAGCGGTTGCACGTCGATCAGCACCACGCGCCCGTCGGTGAGCCGCGCCGCGATGCTCGGGTAGCCGAGCCGTTCGACGCCGTCGATGGTGTAAGCGACCGCCACGGGTTGTTCCTGGAACGAGTCGACCAGATCGCTCGCGTTGAGAATCCAGAGCAGCCGCGCCGCCAACCCCGAATCGAACGGCACGTCGCGGCCCACCTTGTCCAGGTAGAACCGCCCACGGCCGTCGTCGTCGCTGTCGACGGTGCGCGCCGAGGACAGCGGCAAGGCGTCGGGGGTCGCCGTGCCCGGCCAATCCACCTGACCCAGCCATGGATTCAGCTGACTCGTCGCGCGCGGTTCGGCGTCGCGCAGCTTGGCCAGCCGCCGGTTCGTCTTCTTCTGCCAGGCCGCGATGCGCTGGGACACGAATCCGGAGACCCGTTTCGCGTCCTCTGCCGCGTGCCCGGCCAGCCGCAGCTTCAGATACGACAGCTCGTGCGCCGCGATATCGGTGTCGGTGGCATAGGTCTCCACCAGCAAAGCCCGGACCAGTTGCTGGTCGCGGGTGCCGACGGGATAGCGCTGGGCGAAGACGCCCAGCGCGCGGTGCCCGCTCAGCTGGGCGTCGCGGATCAGCTGGCCTACCGCTTTGGTGTGCAACTGGCGGATCCGGTCCCGCGAAAGGTCGTAGCGCGCCCCGATTTTGGCCAGGGTCTCCGGCTGCTCGCCGCCGACGCCCAGCCGGGCGGACAGGATCTCGCCCGTCTTGGCCTTGCGGTCGGCCTGCAGCGCGATCAGTTCGGCCAGCAGCTCGTTGATCTCCTCGAGCTCGAACGAGATGTCGTCCTGCAGATCGAGTAGCTCGGGGTCGGTGCCGTCCGACGCCTCGAGCTCCCGGCTTGCCGTCACGCTGCGACCCCCTCGGCTCGGTTGCACTGTCGGCTCAGCCTAATGCCGGGTACCGACATTTCGGCCGCACCGAGGGGGTCGCAGCGATCGGTAGCTCAGACCCCCAACTGTTCGGCCGCCAGCGCGGTGCCGTCGATCCGCGCCTTGATCTTGGCGAACGCGGTATCCCGGGAGGTGGAGGTGTCGTCGGCGAAGGGGGAGAACCCACAGTCGTCACAGGTGCCGAGCCGGTCCACCGGGATGTGGCGGGCCGCGGCCAGCACTCGATCGCGGACTTCCTCCGCGGTCTCCACGCGCGGATCGATCGGATCTGTGACGCCGACGAAGATCCGGGCGTCCGCGGGCAGGTGCTCGGCGATCACCGCGAGCACCTTCTCCGGATCCGGCTCGCTGGCCAACTGGATATAGAAGTTGCCCGCCTCGAGCTGCAACAGTTTCGGCAGCAGTTGGATGTAGTCGACGTCGAGGCTGTGCGTGGAATCCTGGTCGCCGCCGGGGCAGGTGTGCACCCCGATCCGCGCCCGCTCCTCGGCCGAGAAGCGTTCCAGCACAAGATTGTTCAGCTCGATGAACTGATCTAGCACGCCGCCGCTCGGGTCGAGCTTGAGCGAGAGTCGTCCCTCCGTGAAATCGAGCTGCACCGCCGCCGCGCCCGCGTCCAGGCACCCGCGAATGTCGGCTTCGGCCTCGGCGATCAGGTCCGCCAGGAAGGCCTCGCGGGGATAGTCGGCGATCCCGTCCGCCGGATACAGCAGGCTCAACGCCGACGGCGCGATGACGGCCTGCTTCACCGGCAGGCTCGTCGCCGCCTGTGCCGCACGCAGATAGTCCGCCGCGTGCGCCTGGTAGCGGAACGGTCCACCGGTCAGCACCGGCAGTTGCCGCTGGTGCCCGTCGGCGAAGGGAATCACCGCGCCCTCCGCGGCGAGGGTGGTCAGACCGGCGATGGGATAGGTGACAAAACTGGGTTTCGACTGTTCGCCGTCAGTGACGATCGGGGAACCTGCCTGTGCCATGCGTTCGAGGGTGTCACCGACAGCCCGCTGCTGGATCTCAGCGAGCGCAGCGTCATCTATTTCGCCTGCACCATGGGCCGCCATGGCGGCCTGCAATTCGCTGGGACGGGGAATGCTTCCGATTGGCTCCGTGGGGATGCTCACATTGTGCAGTTTAGGTGAATAACTCTTTCCATGATCGTCAAATGGCCTGTGCCTGTTCGAGACTCGTGCGGACAGGGCAGCGCTTAGTCGGCAGATCTGACAAAATATGTGCCGGGGTCCGGCGGGGACACATGCGGTTGCCGCATGAATGGGCGAAGAAAACTGGACGGCACTATTCGACCTTCGTCGCTGTCGGTCTCGGGAACACTTCGGGGCTGCGCGGGCTTACAGCTGTCGTAGCGATGAGGTCGGCCGGTGGCGCTGTGCCGAGTCGGTCCCGAAGAACGGAGTTCGAACACCATGACCCGCACCATTCCCGGCACCATGCGCGCGTTGCGGCAGCCGTCCCTGACCGGTCCGCAGGACATGCGGTTGATCGCCGATGCGCCGGTGCCGACGCCCGGGCCGGGGGAGGTCCTGCTCCGGGTCACCGCAGCCGGGGTGAACTTCGCCGACGTCATGCAAACTCACGGCACCTACAACGGCGGCCCGCAGGCGCCCTATCTCGCCGGTTTCGAGGCCGCGGGCGAGGTCGTCGCCCTCGGCCCCGGCGTCACCGAGCCCGCGCTCGGCGCACACGTGATCGGCACCGGTTACGGCGCTTTCGCCGAATACATGGTGCAGGACGCCGCCGCGGTCGCGCCGATCCCGTCCGGTTGGTCCGACGAACAAGCACTCGGCCTGATCCTCAACTGGGCCACCGCCCTGGCCGCGCTGAAACCCTTGGGCCGCATCACCACCGGCGAAACCGTCCTCATCCATGCCGCGGCCGGCGCGGTCGGTCAAGCCGCCGTCCGCCTGGCACAGCATTACGGCGCCACCGTCATCGCCACCGCGTCACCCGACAAGCACGACACCGTGCGTGCAGCGGGCGCCGACCACGTGATCGACTACCGTACGGCCGACGTCGCCGCCGAAGTCCTGCGCCTGACCGACGGCCTCGGCGCCGATATCGTTCTGGAATCCGTCGGCGGCGAGAACTTCCGCGCCAGCCTGGCCGCTGCCAAGCGGGTGACCGGCCGCGTGATCGTCTACGGTGTCGCCGCCGGCGAATCCGCTGTCACCAACTGGGAGTTGAACTTCCAGCACCCCGTCCACGTCATCGGCCTACACCTGGGCATCCTCATCCAATCCGCCCCTGCCCTCTTCACTGACCTGATGACCGAACTGGCCACCCTCATCGAATCCGGCGTCTACTCACCCGGCGCCCCCACCGTCTACGACCTCGCCGATGGACCCAAAGCCCTGGTGGCCCTCGAATCCCGCGCCACCACAGGGAAACTCGCGATACGTCCGTGAACCGCTGCGCTGCTACGTCACGACTGGCCGGCGAGCCGGGTCGGCGGCGCGTTCGTCAGTAAGGACGGAGGCGTCCGGAAAGTTCATCGGCCCGCTGTGGCGACCCCAGGTCTCGGTGGGCGAGTGGTGACCGAATCACGTCGACAGTTGGAGCGCGTCGGGAATGGCGTCGAAGGCCGCGTGGAGGCGGTCGAGGAGGGCGGCTCGGCCACCCCTGCCGTTGGCGGCGACCCAGCCGCGGCCTGCGTGGCTCCAAGCGGTGGTGGCCAGTTCGGCGAGGATGCGGGGCCGCAGATCGTCCTCCGGGAGGTCGAGTTCGGTGGTCAGCTGCGCGACGACGCGGTTCTCCACGCCGGAGCGGGTGTAGTCGATATGGCCGAGCACGCTGGGTGCGGTGAGGGCCAGTCGACGGGTAGCGATGTAGCGCTCGTCCCAGTCCTCCGGGAGCGCGGTGACGGCGTCGACGAGGACGGCGCGTAGTGCGGTGAGGACCGGCCCGGTGAGTTCGCGTTCGGTCAGGGCGTCGAGATAGCCCGCCCAGAGCTCGGTTTCGGCCTCGATGGCGACGGCCTCTTTGGTCGGGAAGGCGCGAAAGAAGGTGCTGCGCGAGACCTCTGCCGCGTCGACCAGTTCCTCGATGGTGGCGGCGGCGAAGCCTTTCTCCGTGAACAACCGCAGGGCGGTGTCGGCGAGAGCCCGGCGGGTGCGGAGCCGCTTGCGTTCACGCAGCGGCAGAGCGCGGTCGTCGATCGGCATATCGGCATCCTAGCCGGATGAAGAACCTCCGACCCGAAAGATACTGAGTACTTATTGGGACTTGTGCACTTATGGAACTTAGTGTCAGAATTGTCGGCATCACCACCCGCGCAAGGAGATCGCAATGAGCACCACCGCCACCCTGAACCCGGCGATCATCGGCCAGGCCGAGAAGCATCACACGGCCATCCTGACTCGTGCCCTGTCCGGCACCACGCTCGACGAGCAACGCTGGATCACCCTGAACCAGGCCCTGGCCGGCGGCCCGATCGAGCGCTCGGTCCACGTCGCGAAGGTCGCGGAGATGACCCAGTGGGAACTCGCCACTGTCGCCGACGCCGTCACCGCCCTGATCGAGGATGGGCTGCTAGCCGAGTCAGTCGTCGGCCAGGTGGAAATCACCGAGGCCGGTCGCGACATGGTCGCCCGGGTGCGCGCCGCGTCCGGCAAGATCTTGGGCCCCGCCTACGGCGCGGTCTCCGCTGAGGAGCTGGCCATCGCAGCTCGCGTGCTGATGACCATCACTGCCCGCATGGCCGAGGAGCTGGCCCGAGGCGGCGGGAGTTCTAGAACTGCCGGTATCGAGGCAGAACGGGCACGCGTCGGTGCGTGAACATGCCGCGCACCGACCACGTCGGCCGGCGTTGCGTGTCGGTTAGCGCTGCGTTGCCGAAATACCGCTTGTTGCACGGGGCTTCAGCTGGCGATGCTGAACATCCGACAAGATCGAAAGGCTGTCCATGCGCAAGATCATCGAATCCACCTTCGTCACGACCGACGGGGTGATCGGCGACCCGCACCAGTGGGGTGCACCGTACTGGGACGACGAGCACAGCGAATACGGAACCACCTTGCTGTTCGGCGCCGATGCGCTCCTGCTCGGTCGCGACACCTACCAGGGATTCGCGCAAGTGTGGCCCACTCGCCCCGCCGATGACCCCTACGCGGCCCGGATCAACGCCATGCCCAAATACGTCGCGTCCCGCACCCTCGCGCAACAGGACACGACCTGGAACGCCACTGTCCTGCAGGGAGATATCGTCGACTCGGTGCGTGCGCTCAAGGCGCAAGACGGCCTCGACATCCTCAAGTTCGGCACCGGCTCCCTGTCGCGCACTTTGCTCGAAGCCGAACTCGTCGACGAGTACCACTTCTGGATCTTCCCCGCCATCGCAGGCACCGGCGAGCGGCTCTTCGACGGCTACCCCGACCGCACCCACCTCCGACTGCTCGGGACGACCACCTTCAAATCCGGCATCGTCGTACACCGCCTCGCCCCACGCTGACGTTCGTCTCGACGATTACCCGGGACATACCGCCTAAGTGGTTGTCCTGTCGCCGGTCTGGCTGGCACCGACCTGACGTCGGTGTCCGTCCGGGTGTCGATTGCGTCGACCCGGATACTGGCCGCATGACCCACTCCCTCCTCGACCCACCAGCGGTTCCCTTCGAGTTGCGGCCGTACCTGGGGGAGCTCGTGCAACGCGCACGCACTGTCTGCGGCCCCCACCTCCGCAGTATTTTCGCGGTCGGATCGATCGCGCTCGGCGATTACCGCCACGGGCGCAGCGATATCGACGTGAACATGGTCGTGGAGCCGTCGATCCCCGGCGATGTTGTGCGGGCGCTGGCGGAGTCGCTGACCCACAGTGCATTGCGGTGCCCTGCCGCCGGCCTGGAACTCGTTGTGTACGACTCGTCTTTTGCCGACCGGGCTTCCGATCGGGCCGGGTACCTGCTGGATCTCAACACCGGGCCGCTGCTGCCGCAGCGCGCCAGTTTCGATCCCGCGGCGTCACCGGCATTCTGGTACGTCATCGATCGCTCCATCGCCTACCAGGCCGGGCGGGTCCTTTACGGGCGTCCGGTGCGTCAAGTGCTCGCGGCACCGTCGCAGCGTCATCTCTTCGCCGCGATACTGGCCTCGGTGCGCGAGCACGCCACCGGCGTCGGCCACCTGGCCGACAATCAGGTGCTCAACGGCTGCCGCTCCATCACCTTCTGCCGTACCGGCCGTTGGGTGGCCAAACGCAAGTCCGCGCAACTGATTTCGACATCGGAGCCGAAATTCCGCCCCCTCCTCGAAGCCGCGGTGCACAGCTTCGAGCGCCCCCGCGCCGCGGCGCTCGAGCTGCCCGCCGCAGACGTACGGACTTTTCTGGCATGGGTCCGTGAATGTGTCGAGGACGCCGCCGAATCAACAGGTCACCGAGACGAAGGCTGAGCGCGTACGAGCCGTCCTCCGACCGCCGAGCACCTGCACGCCGCATTCGATCCGGTTGCCGCCCACTGCTACATCGACCACGGTATGCGCTCAGCTACTGAGTTCCGTTGACGCGGCGGCCTTTTCGAGGTCGGTTGACACGCCATCAAGCCGAACATCGTGCATCGCCCGACCTCTTTCCTGTCGGGGCGTCTGGCATCGTGCGCCGGTGTCGTCCTCGGCGAGCCAAGCGTGCGCTGCCGGGGCAGCGCGACCCATCACGATTCCGGGCCTCGAACGACGGCTCCGGCTGCAACGCAGTCGATCAGGAGAAGCTCGCCGAGCTCCAGGATTGGAGCAGCCGGGAGACTTCCGGGCATGCACGCCACCCGACCGCAGACGCTCGCGCCTGCGGAACTAGCTGTGGCCGATCCTTCGACGCGCTTGTCGTACCAGCGGACTAACGCGGAACATCTCCTCGGGAGAGCCTGCCTGCAGACATGCCCAGTACTCGAGCCTCTGCGCAATTCCCGGCGCTTGCGTGGCCTCCCAAGCCGCAACCAGAGCGTCGACCCATGACGCGGTTCGTTCCGACAGATCCGCCTGCGCCGGCGTGACGACCAGGTCGCGCTCGGCCGACTCGAGGACCAGATCGAACAACCAGAAACTCAGCTCCCAATCGGCCTTGTTCGCGAGCAGCAGACCAACGAATTCATCCAGACGTGCCGGATCGGATACCTCGATAGGCCAATCCTGCATCCAGCCTTCGTGCGCGATGTTCGCCAGCCGCGCCACTCGCGACGCCGAGTCGCCGCCCGGATAGATCATGCAGCCGACGGTAGCCAACGAAGCGATCTCTGGCGATGGAGTTTCTCCTCCGCTAGGTCCCGACGAGCGGCAGCGCGGACCAACGGTGGGCAGACCGTCGTTCGGTGTGATGGCCGACTATGGGTATCCGCTTCTGCCACAGGGTCGGTCAGACCGGCCGCGCGCGGCATGACTCAAAGATCAACGAGCTGAGATCATCTCGGCGTCTGCAATGCATTGAAATGCCGAATTGAGTGTGTTCTGGGATCGGAAATATGGGGGTACGTAGACCGACGTGCCACCTGGCGGCCGAGTGCTGGGTTCAGCCGAGGGGGATGCTGAGTTTGTGGTGGAAGAGGTTGTCGGGGTCGTATTTTCGTTTGATGGCCTTGAGTCGGGGGAGGTGCTCGCCGTAGTAGCTGGCGAACATGTCGCGGCCGTGGTCGCCTTCTTCGTAGTCGTCGTCGCCGATGTAGCCGCCGGCGAGGATGGGGTAGAAGATTTCGTAGGCTTCGTGTAGCCATTGGTCGCGTTGCTTGCCGAGGGTCACCATGGTGTCGATGTCGCCGGCCTGGTCGAGGAAGATGGCCGAGGACATGCCCATCAGCCAGGGGCAGCCGCGGTTCTTGACGGCGGTGGCCTCGACCGGCAGCCCGGAGTTGGGGTCCAGGCCCAGGAGTTGGATGCGGACGCCGTCGCTGGGTTGGGTGACCGCGTGTCGGGCCAGCTTGCGGATGAACTCGTCGGTGAACGGTTCGGGGACGAATCCGGCCTTGATCTTCATGTAGCGCAGGTGTTCTCGGCGTTCGCGGCGGATATCGGTCAGGTCCGGGTAGAACGGGGCGGAGGTGTCGGTCAAGCCCTGCTGGCGCATGGTTTCGAGGTAGTCGACCCGCTGGATCTCGAATTCCTCGGTGGCGGGGAGCTTTTCGCGCATGTCGGCGATGAGTGCTTCGCGGTCGGCCTCGGTGTCGGTGGCCAGGCACCCGAGGATCGAGAGCCGTTCGCGCCAGATGACGATCATCGGGTTGAACGTCAGCGGGGCGTGCAGCGAATAGTCCTGCAACGCGGTGAACGTGCGGATGAAGGAGCCGGTGTCGGTCAGCGGGTATTTGACGACGAAGTTCGCCGGGGCCGCAGGAGCCTTGTTCAATCGGACGGTGAGCTGGGTGATCACCCCGTAGGAACCGGTGCCGCTGCCCCGGATCGCCCAGAACAGGTCCGCGTTGTGGTGCTTGTCGGCGACGACCACGGAACCGTCGGCCAGCACCATCTGCACCTCGAGCAGCCGGTCGACCTGGATACCGTGGGTGCGCGCGTAATGGCCGTAGCCGCCACATTGGGCCTGCCCGGCGATCCCGACCGCGACGCAGTTGCCGCCGGGCAGCATCAACCCGCCCTGCTCCCATGCCCGCACGGTCAGATCGCCGAGCAGCGTGCCCCCACCGACGGTCGCGGTCAGCGCGTCGCGGTCGATGGTGATGTCGTTCATCTCGATCATGTCGATCACCACCGCGTGCCCGTCGCGCCCGCCGAGGCTGCCGCCCTCGAAACTATGCCCACCGGAACGGATCGCCAGCTGCATCACCCCGGCCTCGCGCGCACACCGGATCACCTCCTGCACCTGCGAGGTGGAGCACGGGGCGACCACGCCCACCGGGTGGGTCTCGGCCAGGTAGTTCCAGCTCGCCGTGGCGTCGTCGAAGCTCACATCATCCGGAAACGACGCCGCCATCGACGCGAGACGGTCGTGCACCAGATCCTCGAAACTCACCACTCCCACGCACCCGCCCTTTCGGTTGATGCCGAACGCGTGACCGTCCCAGGTCAGTTGCCCCACAGTAGCTGGGTATCGCCATCGACCCCGCCACTTCACCTGTGCGCACCGAACGACGAGCTGCAACGCGCGGCGCGCGAATTGGTTGACGCCCACCGACGAGGTCGAACGGGCCTGACGTACGCGAAGTTCAGCCTCCATCGGAGCAGCCCTGGCTACCTGGCCTCCGATGGCTTCTACACATACCGCTGGTACCGAACAACTGGGTTACTGCTGCGAAACGCAGCCCTGCCGCAGCCAGGAACTCGAGGACCCCGAGGGTTCTGACGAAACCGGCACTGGTGCTCTCGGTCCAATCCGTTGATTCGTCCAGCTTGGACTTGGGCCAGAACACTTTGGTGGCGCCACTGAACATGGAGAGGGCGGCAAGCAGCCCGGCGACGATCCAGAGCGTGAGGTTCATGGGCTTCTTCTTTCAGGTGCAGGCGACTCGGGCCCGGCCGTTGATCTGCCGAGGGGCGGCCGGGCAATGCCGTTCGCGGGCATCGGTGTCGGCTTCCGGGTGATGTAACTGGTCGGGCATAAGACACCGTGGGCCGCGATCTTCTGACAGCCTCGGTCCGTGATGTGATCACTTACCGGAGCCTCATCCGACCGGCGATCTCGATACGGAATCTTCGGTGCCTCGATCACGCGGCGAGCCCGAGGCCCGAACGGCACTGTGATGCGTGTCACAGGATGTCAGGATTTTCGTCGATGCGGTGTCTTGTACTCGACCCATTCGGATCGAAGGAGACACCATGGACAAGAGCATCGAGGTAGTCGTGGTCGGCGGCGGATACGCCGGTGTGATGGCGGCCAATCGTGTGCGGCAGCGCAACGACGTGACGGTGACCGTGATCAATCCGCGGCAGTTCTTCGTCCCCAGGCTGCGCCTGCACCAGCTGGTCGGCGGGACCCACGACGCGGTTGTCGACTACCAGGAGGTGCTCGCCGAGGGCGTCGAACTGGTGGTCGACAACGCTACGCACATCGACGCGACTGCGCGGACCGTGACCCTGGCCGAGGGCGGCAGTATCGGCTACGACTACCTGATCTACGCGGTGGGCAGCCTCAGTGGCGAACCGCGGGTGCCGGGCGCGGCCGAATTCGCTTATCCGGTCGCGACTTTCGAGTCCGCGCAGCGGCTGCGGTCGGCCTTGTTCGACACGCCTGTGACGGCCCCGGTGACGGTCGTCGGGGGCGGCCCGGTTGGTGTCGAGACCGCTGCCGAACTCGCCGAACAGGGTCGCCGTGTCAGGCTGGTTTGTGGCGGTGTCGTCGGCCCGTACCTGCACCCCAGCGCTCGGCGCGCAGCTCGCAAATACCTCACCAGACTGGGCGTCGAGGTGATCGAAGGTCCGGATGCGTCGGTCACCGCGGTGGGGTCGGGATCCGTGGATCTCGGTGACGGTCGCACCCTGGCGAGTCAGCTCACCATTTGGGCTGCGGGTTTCGGTGTGCCCGATCTAGCCGACCGCAGCGGGTTGCGCACCGACGCCGCCGGGCGGCTGCTCACCGACGAGGCACTGACCAGCATCGACAGCGATCGCATCATCGCGGCGGGCGACGCGTCGGCGCCGTCGGATCTGCCGTTCCGGATGAGTGCCTACACCGCCGGCTGCCTGGGCGCCCACGCCGCCGACACGGTGCTGGCCCGGATCGCGGGTGAGCGGCCAGCGCCGATCGACCTGGCATTCCAGGCGATGTGCTTCAGTTTTGGTCGCCGTGCCGGGATCTTCCAACTCCTGCACAAGGACGACACGGCGAAGCGGTTGTACTTCACCGGGTTCATGGGCCGCAAGCTCAAGGAGTTCTCCTGCGCCGCCAGCGTCAAGCACCTGGTGACCGAGGCGCACGAGCCCGGCTCGCACCACTGGCCGAAGGATGGTGAACACCGGCCCGATCTGCTGCGAGCCCGGGATGAGAACGTGACGACACCCAGCGCGTAGACGCCGATTTCGCCGCTGTCACCAGCGGCACGGTGTGCAGCGGCGTTCGAATCGGGACGCCGCGCCGTACCGGCCCCACGATCCACCGCGAGGAGAGGAATCCAAGCACATGACGGGCGAATCCGGTGCGCGACGGCAGGCCGCGGGCGAGGCCGCGAGCCTCGGCGCCGGTGACCACGCCACCCTCGCGTCGACGGAAACGTTTGTCGCGCACCGCAATCTGCTGTTCACCGTCGCCTACGAGATGCTCGGATCCGGGGCGGACGCCGACGATGTGCTGCAGGAAACCTGGTTGCGCTGGGTCGGCGTCGACGTGGCGCACGTCGAGGACCAGCGCGCCTATCTGGTTCGGATCACCACACGGCAGGCGCTCAACCGGCTGCGTTCGGTGAGACGCCGCCGCGAGGCGTACGTGGGCTCCTGGCTGCCGGAGCCGCTGCTCACCACCGCGGATGTGGCCGCCGATGTGGAACTCGCCGAAAGCGTGTCGATGGGGTTGATGGTCGTACTCGAGACCTTGACTCCGGTCGAACGAGCGGTATTCGTGCTGCGCGAAGCGTTCGGGTTGGGCTATGGCGAGATCGCGGCCGCGGTGGAGAAGTCTCCCGCCGCCGTGCACCAGATCGCCCACCGCGCCCGCCGCCACGTCGAGGCCCGTCGACCGCGCCGCGCGGTCACCGCGAGCGAGGCGCACGCGGTTGTCGAAGCGTTCCGATGCGCGCTCGAGACCCGGGACCTGCAGGGCCTGCTCGATGTACTCGCCCCCGAGGTAGTGGCGGTCAGCGACGGCGGCGGCATCAAGCAGGCCACCCCACGCCCCGTCGTCGGCGCGGACAAGGTGGCGCGGTTCATGGTCGGTGGCCTCAGCAAGCGCGACGTCGCACTCACCGTCGAGCCGACCGCGATCAACGGCAGCCCCGCATTGGCAGTGCACGTCGATGGAGAACTCGACGGCATCCTCGCGATGCGGGTCGAGGACGCTCGCATCACCGGTCTCTACTTTGTCCGCAACCCGCACAAGCTCACCCACATCGACACCGAAACACCACTCGCCCTGCGCTGACACCAGCAATGACACGACCGTTCGAGGGAGTAGACATGACCACGCGGGTACCGCTCGCCACCGACAGGCTTCCGTCACGATGGCCGACCGTGGCCGGGGCGGTCGTCGTGCTCACGACGATCACCAGCGTATTACTCATCGCCTTTGCCTGGCCGTCGGTGCGGTCCTCGGTGCACGATGTGCCGATCGCCGTCGCCGGGCCGGCCACCGCGGTGGCCCAGGTCCGGACCGCGCTCGAGCAGCGCGCGCCGGGCAGCTTCGACATCACCGACGTCGCCGACACCGCGAGCGCGGAACAACTTATCCGCGACCGGCAGGTGTACGGAGCCATAGATCTCAGCTCCGACACCCCGCAAGTCATCATCGCCTCCGCCGCCAGCACCGCGCTCGCCCAAACCCTGCAGACCATGGCGACCGGACTCGGCCCGCGCGGCAATGCCGCTACACCGATGGCGGTCCGCGACCTCGCCGCACTGCCCACCGAAGACCCGCGCGGCGCCGGCCTGTCCGCAGCCGCACTCCCGCTGGTCATGGGCGGCCTGCTCGCCTCGGTGCTGCTGACCAGGCTCGTGCACGGCACCGGCCGCCGCATCAGCGGCGCGCTTGCATTCGCTGTCACCGGCGGCCTAGCCGTGGCGGGAATCCTGCAGTTCTGGTTCGGCTCGCTCAGCGGCTCCTACCCCGCCAACACAGGCGCCGTCGCATTGAGCATCGCGGCCACGTCCCTGACTGTTCTCGGGCTCGAATCGGTGTTCGGATACGCTGGAATCGGGATCGGTGCCGTCATCATGATGCTCATCGGCAACCCACTCTCGGGTACGGCCACCGCACCCGAAATGCTGCCCGGCTGGTCCGGCGCACTCGGGCAACTGCTGCCACCCGGGGCGGGTGGTCGGTTACTACGATCGACCGCCTTCTTCGACGGCCGCGGCGCTACCCCCGCCGTCACCGTCCTGGTCGTCTGGGCCACACTCGGGGCAGCGCTGTGCCTGATCGGCGGCCTGCGCGCACCTCGTGCCACCTTTAAATCCGAACGTGCAATTCGAACGGAGTATCAGCACACGTAATACCCGCCGATTTTCGGCGGATCTACGGCGACCCCTGCAAACCCCTGCCTGGCCACGACCCGGTACCGATACACACAGGCCAACCGACCGACCCTCAGCGCTATCCCAGCGCCGACAGTGGCCGATCAGCACCCCGCCCAGCTGCTGACCCGACGAGTGCTTTCGACCGGCTCAGGCCGGAGTTTTGACAATCGAGCCTTTGGCTTCGAACGATCCGGGCGTGCGCGCCCTGATGACATCGGCAGGAGCGGCGGATATGGACGAAGGCGGATCGGATGAGATCACTTCACCCGGGTTCACAGTGCGGGCAGGGGTGTTGTGATCGCCGCAGCGGGCTATCGGCGGTGGCCCAGCAGTACCGCGCACGTCTCGATTCTGACTGCACCCGATTGGCGACGGCAAGGCCGGGCCGGGATCGTCGCCGCGGCAAACGCACTCAACTGCCGATGAGCGAGCATTCTCGCTGAGGCGCGCATTTGGAATGTGATCTTGTGGCGCAACACATCTCACGATCGGTACGGAATTCCGTTCACCGCACGGCCCGCCTCCGCAGGCCCTACCGTGAACGTGCAGACCTTCCCTTTACCACCGAGAGGAACCGCTAATAGCCAGCACCCTACCCAAGATCAGCGATCTCGAGCCAAAGTCAGGTAACGTGACGGAATGGTCATGCGGGTGGCGGTTCCCGTGCTGCCGTGCCGAGACGTGCAGGCAGCGCGGTCGTACTTCACGGACGTGCTCGGATTCGACACCATATTCACCTGGGAGACCCCACCTAGCTACGCGGCCGTGATCCGCGACACCGCCGAGTTCCACCTATACGCCGAAAGCAGCGTCGGCCCGGCCAGGGTGGTGGTTGTCGTCGACGGCGTCGATTCCTGCCACGACGAGCTGCGCGCCCGCGGCGCCGACATCGTCGAGCCACTGGCTGACCGGCCCTACGGGATGCGCGACTTCAACGTACGGACACCCGATGGGCACTTTTTGATCTTCAGCCAGCCGCTTACCGAGTACGGGTGACCATCAGCGGACCAGCCGGAAGAATGACCGGACCTCGTCGACGAACAACGCCCGGCTTGACGCTGAAGCCGTAACCGGGAAGCGATGGGCAGACCCCCCAGAACCGGCCGGCTCAGTGCGCAGATTTTCGCCGTTCACACGACGAAACCGCAGCTCAACAGCCAGCACCTTACCCAAGATCAGCGATCTCGAGCCAAGTCAGGTTACCTGCCGTTTTTGTTGCGGCGCGGCCGATTTCGTGCAGGGCGGGTTCATCAGCGAAGCCGAACGCGTGCCCGAACTCCTCGCCCACGTCGTGACCCGCGCCGTCGAACCCCGCGTCACCCAGGTCGAACACGTCCTGCACCAGCTCATCGAGCGCGGCGCGGTCCGCGCCGATATCGACACCCGCACCATCGTCACCATGGTCTTCGGCGCGTTCCTGCGCGGCGCCGCCGCCGCGCGCCAGCCTGCCCGAACAGCTCACCACCACCCTCTGGCCCGCCCTCACCACCCGCCCCTGACCGCGCCGCAGTGTGCGTCGAGCACCCATCGAGTCCGAGGAGATTCTGTTAGGACCTTGTCCGTCTTGCCCTCCAGGCACGTCGTCGTGCCTGGACCGGACTTCGAGCCCCGCCGACGCAAACAAGCCCGCTGCCTCGGCCCGCCGGCTTCAGTGCGCACGCCTGCCAGGTCGCGTCCTACCACGTGCTCTCTTGCCGCTGTGCGCGCGGTCCCAAGGCCGCGACCTCAGTCGATGAACGCACTCAACTGCCGAAGAACGAGCGTTTCGCTTTGTGAAATCTGGCTGGGCAAAACCGACCTGAAAACCTGACAAGAGCTGTCAGACGGCGCTGGCACGCTGTTTTCATGACGACATGGCAACAGTTCGCGAGCGAAGCACCTGAGTTGGCCGCACAAGTGAGGTCCCGGTTCGAAGCACACAAGACCCATGTGCTGGCCACGCTGCGCCGGGATGGCGCCCCGAGAGTGAGTGGATCGGAGGTGGAATTCATCGGGCCAGATCTGATGTTCGGTTCCATGCCCGCCGCCGTGAAGGCAGCCGACCTGCGGCGTGACGGGCGGTGCGCTATTCACGCCCATCCCGGCGACGGTGACGCCAAAGTCATGGGTGTCGCAGTCGAGATCACCGGACCGGCGAAGGCCGCTTTCGGATCGCCACCGGGTGTCCACGACTTCCGGCTCGACCTCACTGATGCAGTTCTCACCTGGGTCGACGCGGCCGCAGAGTTGCTTGTTATCGAGCACTGGCGTCCCGGTAGCGGTGTGACGGTCACCCGGAGGCACTGATCGGTCAGCTGTGCCTGCGACCGGATTTCAGCAGTACGGCGGGCTGGCCAGCGGAGATGTTCCGGTTCCGGCGAACGACCCATACCTGACCGAGCCGCCTCGACAGTTGAGTTGAAGCAAACGCACTATCTGCCGCGTTCCGAGCGTCGTAGCCGTTGGCCGCCAGTCGATCTCGCAAACATCCGATAGTGCCGATTGTGCGACGTTGCGTGGACGGGTCGCGGACTCGAGCACGCCGTCGCCGATCAGTGGGTCAGGTCGGGCGTTGATAGAAGTAGATTGTGGCGACCTGTGAGTCGCGCGCGAGCGTGAGTTCGGGGTAGTCATGTCGGCTGTCGGCGTAGGGTGTGCTGGCGAACAATTCGATTGCGTTCGCACAATCGAACTTCCAATCGTTCTCACCTGATTTGGTTGCCGGTTCGAAGCCGATCTGCTTTTTCAGCTCGGCGCATGTCACCGGCCGGAGTGGCTGATGATAGGTCGGATCGGTGAAGATCGTCTGGTGGTCCGGTAATTGATCCGCCGGCCCGACATAGCTGCCTACGTAACCACACGTACCTGGTGCCCACCCCGGACAACCGAATCGTCTCATCCTGACCAATTCGAACGTGTCAGGTATCCGGATATGGGCCTTGTCCATTTTCCCCTGCGCCTCTTCGACGTCCAGGTCTGTATCCAACGTCGGGATGACGAAGACAGCAGCGCAACCCCACAGCAGTGCCCCGCATGTCACGAGCGTCAAAATGGCCCAGAACCAGCGAAAACGCGAGCGTCGAGGCATGACTGCCGAACTCGGCACGGTACTCATGGCAGGGAAGTCGTGGAAAGCGGTCGTACGTCGCCGGGTCATCTGCGCAAGCCCGGGTAGGTATGAGGGATCGCACTGGCGATTCGCAACGAACTCTCCTGACTGACGGTCATGCAGTCGACGCGGTTCAGCCCGCGACAGCCTCAAACGAACTAGAAGGTGGCGCCATCCTCGCGCACCGACGCCGCTCCCGGCGAGACCCTGGTTTGCCCGGCCTGTCAGTCAGATTCGATGGTCGAGCACGAACTTTCGTACCCATCGCAAGAAGAGGCACAGTTCATCGATCTACGAGCGGCGAAATCCGCATGACCGAGCGCTGCACCGTCCCGGTAATCACGATCCGGCACGCTAGCTGCGAAACATCCGGTATTGCGCGCTGAGCGCTCGGCGGACGTGGCTCGGCCGCCACCCCGGCGAACGCACTCAACTGCCGATTAGAACGCTTTGCCTGGGGAGCATCAGTGCCTTCTACGTTCTTGCTTGTGGCGGCCGGACTCGCCGTGCGGTGCGCGCGGCGTCCGCTCGCGTGAGACCGATGCCATGCTTTCAGCCAGTGAGGTAAGGCGGCTGTCACCGAAAGGACGAAGGATGTCGCACTTGTCGCGGGCACTGTTGTCGGCAATTCCCCTCCCATTGATGATCAGCACGGTGCTCGCCGCACCTGCCTGGGCCACTTCCGACGCGGACAGCGACCTGTACAGCAAGCTGATTCCCGTAGGGGCCGAGTGCACGCGGAATTTGGACACGATCGGCTACGACGAAAAGCGCGTCCTGCTCGAAACATTCAGGAGCTGCGTGAAAGAGAAGGTGTGGGGCGCGGATACGGAGTTCACGGAGACCGAGCAGGACCGGGTCGGGTCCCGATTGGGCGAGTGTGCGGAATCGGCGCCACGCTACCGTGAACTCGAAGAGACACTCGCCCACACCTTCGCTAGCTGTGTGATCGCGCGCTGACGGTCCGGCGCGGTGGCGCGGTAAGCGTCGGCACTGACAGCCAAGGCGCCACGCCGATCTTGTGCACGGACGAAATGGCTCCAATGCGCGCTATTGACGCATATCGCGCGGCTCGAACCCGTCCGCCGGAGTCTGTCGATATTGATCGTGATCGCTTGTCCAGCAGCAAATCTCGGTCGCGACATAGCAATACGCGCTCATTGTGGCGCTGTGGCTCAACGTTTTTCTATTTCGAGCCGGTGCAGGTAGTGCAGTGAACGGCCTCGTAGGTCGATGCTGATGGGGTAGGGGTCGTGCTCGTTCAGAATCAGCCTGCGGAGGAATTCGACCATGCCGCAAGGAAAGAGGGTGAAGTTCTGATCGGTGTGTCGCCCGCAAACCAGGACCGGCCATTGGTCGGGGTCGGGATCCGTGGTCAACCAGCACAGGATGTCGGCGCCTGAGGTGACGCCCCAGGCGAGCATGTCTTGGGGGTCGATGTCGAGGCCTTCCTGGCCTCCCACCATCTCCCAGGTGTCACGGGCGTTCTCCGTCTCTTCTTCGAAGGTCTGATCGTTCAGGAAACGGCTGGCCTTGGGCAGCGGCATGAGGATGACGAGCCCGCCGAACCCGTCGGCTGCGACGAGTTCGCCACCGCCGTAGACGGACATGAACGCCATGTAGTCATTGGGGAACCGCGTGCCCCACCGCGTCTGTGCTGCGGACCAATCGATTTGCTCGTCCGCACCGAGATCCGGGGGCAGGATCTTGGTCAGCGCGACAGTGCCCATCTGGTCTTCCACAGCAATCCCTTCGACAAACGGCCGCGGTCTTACCGACCGCGCCGACATCTTCCCCCGCTTAGGTCGATCGTCGCATCGGGATATTCCTGTGCGTTCGATCGAGCCACGACTCGTACTCGGCGTGCGCGCCCATCGTCCCCGCATGCGGCGCGGCTATCGGGCGCAGTTGCGCGCCGGTCCGGAACATCCGGTGGGCGCTCAGCCGTCAAGCTGGAGCCGGCGCCGCAACGAACGTACTCACGTGCCGAGTTCCGGATGCCACATCGCTCTAGTCCGCAGGTTTTCCGAACTCGACGTCGCTTGGGCATCGAGGTCCGGACTGCCCGCGGGAGGCTCGATGTCACGCGAGGATGGCGTGCACCTGGCTGACGGCTTCGGCGCCGTAGGCCACCGCGCCTACCGGAACCGCGCCATGCACCGTCTCGATCACCCGGGCCGCCCACACCGGACCGAATCCGCCGCACAATTCGATCAGTTGGACGCCGCCGTCGACCAGGCGGCGCGCCACGTCTATGCACTGCTCTGGGCTGTCGACACCGACGAAGACCGACCGGCACGCGGGTGTTTCGACTACGGTCTCCTGTCCGGGATCGCTACCGGCCGCGGTGTAGATGAATCCCCATGTGGTGAGCGCCATATGACTGCCTTTCGTCGAGCTTCGCCCGCGCGACTCATCGCTGCGGTGCGACCAGATCGGTTCCCAGAGAAGCCGATTCGGGGGCGCGCTGTCCACGAGGGGAAACCGGATACTCGTGCGGCTGTGCCGCACGCAGCAGGTCGGCGACCATCGCGTGGTGCCGTGCGGCTGCGGGATCGGCCGAGTTCCAGACCAGCGCATAACGAATGGACAGTGGGGCGCCGACGAGAGGGCGCCACACCAAGCCGTCGCCCGCGCGCACATCCCACGCCGGTCGGAGGGCGACCACATCCGCGCCGTGTGTGAGCTCCGCAATGAACAGTGCTCGTCGCGGGGCGCTCTCCCGGATTGCGGCCGGTCGCCAGCCCGCTCGGGTCCACGATTCGTGGATCATGTCGTAATAGCCGGGCGCGGCTGAACGCGTGAACCACAGCAGTGCGCTGCCCTCGAGATCAGCCCACTGCACCGCGGTGCGCTCGGCTGACCGATGATCGGCGGCGAGGATCACGCCGAGCTCGGCTTCCGCGATCACGGCGTGGTCCAGTCCGGACAGGTCGGCGGGCAGGAGCAGAACTCCCACATCGAGCGAACCCGCCCGCAAAGCGGAGAGCTGTTCGGAAGTTTGCATATCGCAGAGTTCGACGGAGGGTTCGGCGTATCCACGCCACAACGCCGAAGCAATCCACGGCGGTGCGCCGGGTGTCACGGCGACACGTGGAATTCGCTCTTCTCGCACCGATTCTCGCGCCATGTGCACCGAATTCAATACTGTCCGTGCATGTTCCACAAGCCGTATGCCTGCCCGTGTCGGCGTCATGCCGACGGAACTGCGCACGAACAACGCTGTGCCGAGCTCACGTTCGAGCGCGATGAGCTGTTGACTCAACGACGTCGGTCTGATTCCGACCGCGTCCGCCGCGCGGGTCAGGTTGCGCTCCTCGGCAACCGCGAGGAAATACCGTAACTGTCGCAGTTCCATTCCGTCACGCTATCGAACACAGACGCGTCTACCAGCGCGACGGCTTACCCGCCAACGCGTCACACGCTCGGGCACGGATCGGCGGCGACTCGGTTACGCCGACCACAAGAGGTTCGACAAAGGTGAAGGATCGCCGTCCACCCTGCGGGTTGCCCCGCGTGCGCTTAGACTCCGACCCGTGGGCGCATTTGCCAATAACACAGTGGAATTGGCCATGCCGCCGATTGCGCGGATGATCCTGCACGCGGACGGCTCCACCACCCGATTATTAGAAGCGCTACTGGGGCAACCGCTGTCGCTGTCGCTGCAGGAGCAGCAGGCCGCCCTCGCCGCTGCCGTGGCTCCGGAGGTGCGTTTTGCGCTGGGGTGCGCGGCCACCGACGAGATCATGTATCGGCGTTCCCAGCTGTGCACCTCGACGGGTGCGGTGGTGTCGAGCAACGAGGTGACCGTGGTGTGCCGCGACCCCGCCATCACGGCGCTGCTCACCGACGGCAGCGCGCCGATCGGCCATACCCTCGCGGCCGCGGGCCGTCAGCTGCCGCGCGTGCTGCTGGCCAGCGGCTGGTCGGCCTGGCTGGACGATCTACAGCGCTGCGTATACAAGGAATACCTGTTCCTGGACGCGGCCGGGGACCCCGTCGCGCACATCCGCGAACGTTTCAATCCGGTCTTTGTCCCCAGTACGGAAAACGGCACGCACACAGCGAAAACTGTTGGGGCGGGTGTGTGTTCCGGGAATGTGCACTGCCCCTCGCGGTAATCGAGGCTTCGGCTGTTCCCGACGGGTATCACCGCTCGGGCATTCGGTGCCGCCGATCCCGTGTGGTCGTGGGGTCAGCGGCGCTGGAGGTGGCCGTTTTCGCGAGTTGGGGTGTCGACCGGTGCGCGTGGTGTGTGGAGGCTGCCCAACAGTGTGAGGGCGTGGGCGCTGGGTGTGGCGGGTTCGGCTTGGTAGATGATCAGTTGCTGGCCGGGGGCGCTGCGCACGTCGAATGCCTGGTAGGTGAGGGTGAGCGGGCCGACGTCGGGGTGCATGAGGTGTTTGGGTTCGCGGGTTTTGCCGCGCACCTGGTGGGTCTCCCACAGGGTGCGAAAGTGCGGGCTGTTCTCGTCGAGTTCGGTCACCAGGCGCCGTAGACCGGGGTCGTGCGGGGTGCGGCCCACGGCTACCCGCAGATTCGCCACGGTGGCCTGCGCGGTCCAGTCCCAGCGTGTGTAGAACCGTCGTCCCGCGGGGTCGAGGAAGGTCATGCGGGCGAGGTTGTCCACCGCGCGGAATGGTGAGAACAACGCGTCGGCAAGGGCGTTGGTGGCCAGGACGTCCAGGATGTGGTTGAGCACGAAGGCCGGGGTGTGCGGGGAGTTGTCCATGAGTTGCCGCAGGTCTGGGCTCACCGTCTGGGCTACTTGCGCCGGTGTGTCGTCCGGTGTGGTGCCGGCCAGCCGGAACAGGTGCTCGCGGGCGTCGGGGCCGAGATCCAGTGCGCGGCAGAGAGCGTCGAGCACCTGCGGTGACGGGTGAGTCTCGCGGCCCTGTTCCAGGCGGGCGTAATAGTCGGCGTTCACCCCGGCGAGTACGGCGACTTCTTCGCGGCGCAGGCCGGTCACCTTGCGACGGCCGGAGTAGAGAACGCCCGCGTCTTCGGGAGCCCGTTGTGCGCGGCGCGCTCGCAGGAACGCACCCAGTTCACCACTGCCCATGGCACCAGGTTAGGTCGCGGCCGGCCTGGTTGGGTGGGTGCGGCGCACCCAGCCAGCACACGTCCTGGCTTCCTTTTGCGCGGTCGCCGACGCTGTCGGTATGACGAACGATATCGACGTGGTCGGCATGTGGGTCACCGCGGATGGGCATATCCGGCAGGAGCTGCGCGCAGACGGGCGCTACGACGAAGCGCGCGGTGACCGGCGCAGCGCCTATACCGGCCGCTACACGGTGACCGGAAACCATCTCGACTACGTGGACGACACCGGCTTCACCGCGACGGGCGACATCCGCGACGGCGTGCTCTACCACGAGCATCTCGTCCTCTATCGCGAGCCCGCCGCTGCTCACCGCCGTGGGCAGGCAGCGCGATGAACGGACCACGCTTCGACCGTGAACTGGAGGGCAAGGTCGCGCTGGTCACCGGCGCGGCCCGCGGGGTCGGCGCGGCCACGGTCGCCTGGCTGCACGCCCGTGGCGCGCGAGTGCTGGCCACAGACCTGCGCCCCGAGGTGGACGATCTCGCCACTCGGTTCGACGGGGTGTCCACCCTGGTAGGCGATGTGTCGAGGGAGGACACCGCGGTGCGGTCGGTGGACGCGGCGCTCGACCGGTTCGGCAGCATGGACATCCTGGTGAGCAACGCCGGCCGATCGGTGAACAAACCGATCACCGAGACCACCGCGGGCGACTGGGACGAGCTGATGTCGATCAACGCTCGCGGAGCGTTTCTGCACGCCAGAGAGGCGTTCCGGGTGATGCGCGAACGCGGTGGAGGTGTGATCGTCACCGTCGGTTCGTTCGCGTGCACAGTCGGCCTGGCCGACGCGGCGGCCTACAGCGCGTCGAAGGGGGCGCTGGCGCAGCTGACCAAAGTGCTTGCGCTCGAAGGCGGTCCGCACGGTGTCCGGGCTAATGTCGTCGCCCCCGGTGTGATCGAGACCGACATGCTCGACAACTTCCGGTCCGACAGCCGGGAGTATCTGCGTTCCTTCGGCGACGCCCACCCCGTAGGCCGTGTCGCGCAGCCCGAGGAGATCGCCGAGGTGATCGGTTTCCTGGCCTCGCCCCGGTCCAGCTTCATCACGGGCGCGATCGTCGCCGCCGACGGCGGCTACACCGCCGCCTGATTCCCAGCAACCACAACCAGAAAAGAGCACTTCATGATTGGACGGCTGGTCGGCAAGGTCGCGTTGATCACGGGCGCGACCGGCGGCATCGGGCAAGCTGTCGCGGAACTGTTCGCCCGGGAAGGGGCCGGCCTGGTCGTCACCGATATCGCCCAGGACGCGGTGGAACGGCTCGCCGCGTCTCTGCAAGCCGAGGGCGCCGATGTGCTGGCGGCCCGGTTGGACGTCTCTTCGCCGGAGAACTGGAGCGAGGCGATCGAACTGACCCGGCGACGCTTCGGCCGCCTCGATGTCTTGGTCAACATCGCCGGTGTCGTGGACTGGCCCGGTATCGAGGAAACCACCGAGGACGCCTGGGATCGGGTGATCGCGGTCAACCAGACCGGCACCTGGCTCGGGATGAAAACCGCGATGCCGCTGCTGCGTGCGTCCGGCAACGCCTCCGTTATCAATACCTCCTCGGTGCTCGGGCTGGTCGGCAGCGGTGCCGCCGCCGCGTACCAGGCATCCAAAGGAGCAGTGCGCCTGCTGACCAAGACCGCTGCCGTCGAATACGCGACCCGCGGCGTCCGGGTCAACTCCGTGCATCCCGGCGTCATCGCCACCCCGATGATCCAGGACCTGCTGGACGAGCAGGGCGACCGACAACCCGACATCGTGCGCACTCCCATGCGCCGCGCAGGTCGTCCCGCCGAGATCGCTCCCATGATGCTCTTCCTGGCCGGCGACGAATCCTCGTTCGTCACCGGAGCAGAGTTCGTCGTCGACGGCGGACTCACCGCATACTGATGACCAGCCCTGGATCCACGCCGAGTGCCGGATGTCCGCATGCCGCTGGTCGTTCTGCGCGGTGAGATCGACTGCGGCACAGGATGTCCGCTCGTGACGCGTGGCTCTGCTCGGCGAACGACCGGGACCTCCAGGGTGAGCCGGCTGTCCGGGTTGTAAGAATGGGCGAGTGTCGGAAAAGGGCTCGGTCGGTGCCCGCGCCCGCGCAATCGCTGGGGAGAGGGTGTGCGGTGACCGAATCGCGGCCGGGGTGGTCTGGTTGGCGGTGGCCGGGTGACCCCGACCAGTTCCGCAGGCACATCGGTCGGTTGATCACCGGGAACTGACGGCGGCATCGGCCGAGCGGGCCATTACCTGAGTTCCCCGTGATCAACTGTCCAGCTTCGCATTCCGTCATGCGGTCGGTTCGACGCACGCTCGTGTCACCTTTCGGCTGCAGGTGAACCCGAAGGGGCTGCAATGCCGCTGTACGAGCGGTCGGCAGGACGAGAAAGACTGGTGGGTAGCGCATTCGGTTGTGTCGATACAAGTTGGACGGGCTATTCGGGATGCCCGTCCGGGCGTACGACGCCTTCGGGGGTCTCGACGTGCTGCCCGGTCCGCAACCGTTCGAACAGCGTGGAACCGTCGGGGAGTGGGCGGTTGGGTACGCGCCTACCGGTGGGATAGGTGACGTCGAGGCCCGACAATCGTTCGGCGAGTTGGTGGGACAGGTCCGGCACAGTCGTGATGAGGCCGCTCATCAAGGTGCGCAGGGCGAGGCCGTCCGGCGAGTACGCCGTCATCAACGCGGTCTGGGCCATGGTGTGCTCGAGCAGTGTCGCGCCGACGGGGTGGCGTTCGGCGTGATAGGTGTCCAGCAGTGCCTGGTCCGCGCGGCCCGTGGCGGCGGCCGCGAGTTTCCAGCCCAGATTGTGCGCGTCCTGGATGCCGACGTTCATGCCGACGCCGCCGGCGGGGAAGTGCATGTGCGCGGCATCGCCCGCGAGCAGCACGGCGCCGCGGCGGTAGGTGTCGGCTTGCCGGGCCGCATTGCCGAAACGCGACAACCACGCGGGATCTCGCATGCCGAAGTCGGTGCCCGCGATCCGCCGGACCATGGTTCGGAGTTCGCCGAACGTGAGATCGCCGGGCCATTCCGGACGATTGTTCGCCGGATCGCCGCCGACGAGCCGGTGCATCCCGCCGGGCAGCGGCACCATCATCAGCCCGCCGTCGGCGCCGGTGACACCGGTCATGCCGTGCGGTGGCGGGTCGTCGAGGACGACGTCGCCGAGCCAGCCCCAGGTGGTGGTCTCGCTGCCGGGGAATTCGATGCCCGCTGCGGTCCGGATGGTGCTGCGGGTTCCGTCGCAGCCGACCACGTAGCGCGCCGCGACGACCTCCCCGCCGGCCAGCGTGACGCCCTCGTCGGCCAGCCCGGTCACCCGGCAGCCCCGGCGGATGGTCGCGCCCAGGCTCCACGCCCGTTCTTCGAGCAGTTCCTCGGTGCGCGCCTGCACCAAGGCCAAGGTGAACGGGAACGGCGTGTCCAGCGTCGAGAAGTCCAGTCGGTCGGGGAGTCCGGCGAAATGTCCGCTCGGTATGCGGATGCCCTCGGCCAGAAACGGTTCCGCGATGCCGCGGCAATCGAAGATCTCGATCGTGCGCGGATGAATTGTCAGTGCTTTGGAGTTCGGGTTTCGGGTGTGCCGAGCCTCCAGCACGGTGACGGTGGCGCCGCCGAGGCGCAATTCGGCGGCGAGCCACAGGCCGGTAGGCCCGGCGCCCACCACGACCACGTCGTTCAATTTTCCTCCTAGGTCACTGACCAACAAACGCGCTTCCAGTAGACTAGGTCAGTGACCAAGAGTCAAGCGGATGTAGTACGGACCGCCCTGGAAATCCTGGACGAGCAGGGCGTCGGCGCGGTGTCGATGCGCGCGATCGCCGGACGGCTCGGCGTGCGGATGAACACGGTCCTGTGGCACGCCAAGAGCAAGGCGCGACTCGGGGAGTTGCTGGCCGACGCGATCGTCGCCGGGGTCTCGCTCGAGGGGCTGCCCGAGGACTGGTGCGAGCGGGCGACCGAGATCGCGCGTCGCTACCGTCGCGCACTGCTGGCACACCGCGACGGAGCCGCGGTCGTCACCGGCACCTACGCCGCGGAGCCGGCCACCCTCGACATGTCCGAAGCGCTGGTCGCCGCCCTCCTCGACGGCGGGTTGCCGCCCCGTGAGGCAGCCTGGACCTGTTGGGGCATAGTCTATTTCACGCTCGGACTGTGTCAGGAGGAGCAGGCCCTACCCGACCGATCCGTCCACCACCTCGAGGTGGGACAGCGTCCCGCCCTGCGGCGTGTCGTCGCGGCGCTGACCGACGACGCCTTCGACGAGCGCTTCGAATTCGGCCTTGCCAGACTTCTCGGACGACCTTCGTAGCCGGACGACGCCGCCACCGCCGATGAATCGGGATGTCGACAGCCCTGACACAGTCGGGTGAGCGGTTGGGCGCCAGTCCTCGGCGCTCAACGGCTCACCCCTGAACTGGGCACGTGTTGGGCGCAAACAAAATCAGCCCCGGTGAAAACCGGGGCTGACCTGGTACTACGGTGGTGCGCGATACTGGGATTGAACCAGTGACCTCTTCCGTGTCAGGGAAGCGCTCTCCCGCTGAGCTAATCGCGCGAGGTGGAGACGGGAATCGAACCCGTGTGCACGGCTTTGCAGGCCGTTGCCTCACCACTCGGCCACTCCACCGTGCGAAGGGGGACGGCGAAACTAGTTTGCCTGGCCCTACCTCTCGAGCGGATGACGGGATTCGAACCCGCGACCCTCACCTTGGCAAGGTGATGCGCTACCAGCTGCGCTACATCCGCGTGCATCTCGGTGGCTGTTCCGGCCTCCGTGGTGCGAGACAGAACATTAGCCGACGCCCGGTGAAAGCTACAAATCGGCTGGTAGAACGGCTGAAATCGAGAAGGTTGCCACTGTGGCGGAGGTGGCCGGTGTGGTTGAGGAGGGGCCAGTGGTCCGCGAGGTGTTTGCACCCTTCCGTGAACCCGTAGCTCGCTCTCGCCCGAAAGTTCCGGGGACGTACGGCGATCGGATCCTGTCCCGGCGATCCGGTCCGGCCCTTCTCTGCCGCTCCTGCCTCCCAGCCCAGGCTCCGGCCCTGTGTCCCGGCCCCGGCCTCCCAGCCCAGGCTCCGGTCCTGTGTCCCGGCCCCCGGCCCCCGGCCCCCCGGGCACTCCGGCCCCCGGGCACTCCGGCCCCGGCCCCGGCCCCGGCCCCCGGCCCCGGCCTCCCGGCGTTGCCCGGCGGCCCAGCTTCTGCGACCTTCCGAGGCGATGCGACCTGGCCTGCCCTCCCAGCCCGGCCAGACCAGTCCCGCGATGAGGAGGCGTGTGCGACCTGCCGCACACGGGAGTTGGCCTCGCCGTGCCTTTGTGCGGTGGGGGTACGGAAATCTGGGGACCTACAGCCCGCCGTGCCGCCATGATCCGGCCCGGCTTGTGCGGCCTGGCCTGCGGTGCTGCCCGACCTCCGCGTCCCAACCCCGCAATCCGGCCCGTGACTGGGCACGGCCCTGCCGTGCGAGATGTGGCCCGACCCCACGCTGTACGCCCAGTCCTGCGACCCAACCCAATGATCCGGTCCGGCCCGACGATGCGGCTCAGCCCTGTGGTCCTTACCTAGCCGCGGTAGGCGCAGCTTGGGGATGTGGCTGAGCCTGCGATCCGGCTGGCCTCGCCGATTCGATCCGGCGGCCGGTCGTGCCGAGGCGCGTCTCCAGGGCGCATGCGAAACCCGTACTGCCCGAACGCTGCCCATCCGCAGTGCAGCTGCCGAGCCGATCCGCCCACCCTCTTATCCCCTCATCAGGGTGGCGATTTGGTGAACCGCCGGTGCCCCGTGCTAATGTTCCATCTCGTTCGAAGCGCACTCCAGCGCACCGAACACACCTCCCGGTCCCATAGCTCAGCGGGAGAGCGCTCGCCTCACACGCGAGAGGTCGCTGGTTCGAAACCAGCTGGGACCACAGCAAAACGCCAGGTCATCGCAGCAATAACGATGGCCTGGCTTTTTTGTGCCGTGTCCCGGGTACGGCAATCGGGAAGCGCTCAAGATAGCGCGATACCCCGGCCGCACCACGGCTCGAGCCGTAGGGGCATCCCGCGACTGAGCTGGTCACCGGGCAACGGGTTGCCCCCTGCTCCAGGGACCACTGGGCAGGTCCGTCTTCGGTGCACGTAACCGGCCAGGGTCGTACAGAGTAGATCGCCGCCGGTTCACCCCCGAAGGTGCGACGGGTGAATCCTCCGATAGGAGGACGAACGGGGCGGAGGGCGAGTTCTACGCTGATCCAGCTGATGCACCGTTTCGCCGAAAGTGCGTTTGCCAACTCGGAATATGTTGACGGGCAACGGTTCTGGTGCCCCCGAAAATAGTTGCATCGCGCCCGGAAGTGTCGGTCGCCGTGTGATGTGAGGTGCGCGCATGTCTGCTCGGCTGAATTTCGCCGCACTGGAAACGGACGACTTCGTGGGTCGTGACCGCGAGCTCGCGTTGATCGCGACGCTGTTACTCGGCCCGCTCCGGTTGATCACGCTGGTGGGTAGCGGCGGGATCGGCAAGACGAGCATTGCGGGGCAGGCGGTGCTGCGTTTTCAGCGGGCTCGCCGTGTGCGGATGCACTGGGTGGGTTTGGCGCGGTTGCCGAAGGATGCCGATCGCACGGCGGTGGTGCACGAACTCGCGGCAGCGATTGTCGCGACGGACTTCTCCGGCCGCCCGGCGTGGGACGCGGTGCTCGACGCCCTGGACCGGACCGATGGTGCCGGGCGCCGCACACCCGCTCTGCTCGTGGTCGACAATTGTGAGCATGTGACGGCGGCGGTCGTGCCGATTCTGCGTGAACTGCTCGCGCGGAACCCCGCGCTGACTGTTCTGGCGACCAGCCGGACCGCTCTCGGCCTGGTCAGTGAACGCGTGGTGGTGATTGCCTCGTTGACGCCGGACCAAGCAATGGCGTTGTTCACCCGCCGCGCGGAGATCGCCGGTGTCTCGATCGGCGGGCCGATCGAGAACGTCGCGGCAGAAATTTGCCGGCGGCTGCACTATCACCCGCTTGCGATCATCCTCGCGGCGGCCAGGCTGCGTTATCAACCGCTGTTGTCGGTACAGCGGGAGCTGACCGGCTCGGTGACCGACCAGCGGCTGAAATGGCCCGGCGATCGGCGCGCAGGCGTCGAAGAACGGCATCGCCGCATCAGTGCTGTCATCGACTGGTCTTTTCAGCTGTGCGGTGCGAAAGAGCGGCTGCTGTTCGAGCGGATGGCAGTATTCGCACCGGGTTTCGAGGCACGTGACGGCGGCGACTTCCGGGTGGGCGGCGGCGCGGATCTGGACGCGATCCGAGCGATCTGCGCGGATCCCGCCGAAAACCCGTGTGGTGATCCGGCGAACACCCGCATCGAGCCCGGTGAGGTCCTCGCGATACTCGAACAACTCGTCGATCGTTCGCTGGTCACCCTCCATATGACCGCAGCAGAGTCGCACTATTCGCTGGTAGAAAGCCTGCGGGTATACGGCATGCAGATTCTCGCCGAGCGTGGACGCGACGAGTTCGCTCAGCTGATCGCTCGCCACCGGAACTACTATCGACGCAAGCTCGTCGGCTCGCGCGACGAGTGGTACGGACCCGGGGAGATCGAACTGCTCGAATGGGCGTCCCGCTCGTGGGACAACCTGGCCTCGGCGATCGAGAACAGTCTCGCGACACCGGAAAGCGCGTTGGAAGGACTGGAGATCGCGGTAACCCTGTTGGCGATGCGGGTTCCGTATTTCACCGGGTCGCTGCGTCAGGTTCAGCGCTGGATCGAGCAGACATTGGCGGTGACCCGCGATTCCGCACCGGAAGCCGCCATGCTCCGGTCTGGTTCGCGTGCCTTCGCCGGTTTCATTTCCGTCCTGCAGGGCGATGTCGCCGGGATACACGATGTCATCGATCATTGCCTGGCCGAGAGTGGTTTCGATCAGGGTTTGGCATCTGCGCTGCGGGATGATCCTTCGCTCGAGCATGCGGCACCGGCCGCGGTGGATCTGTTGCGGGCGCTGGAACTCTTTCTGGTGCAAAACGATTCGCGGTCGATCGAAGTCTTCGAATACGCGCGAGCGAAATTCGGGCGCGAGGGTGACACCGGGTGTGCCGAAATGAGCGGCATGAGTCTGGTCGGTGCCACCGCGTTCTACGACGCCTCCGCCGCGGGCCTGCACCTGATCGAGGCCCATTTGGCGGAGGCGATCGCGGCGGGAGCGCGATGGCCGATCGCGTGGGCGAAGCTCAACCTGGCGATCGCGCACTACCGGCGGGGTCGCCCTGAGGTGACGATCGATCTGGTCGAGCAGGTCTTGCGAGCGCCGGGCATGGACCGCGACCCGTGGTGTGCGCTGTGGGCCATCAGTATTCAAGCATGGGCGCTCGGGGCAACGCTCGAAGACGAGCACGGCCGGGTGCGTGAACGGGCGAGGGAGATCGGTCGGCTGCTCGGAGCGAGCGAGAAGTATCGGCAGACCGTGATCGCCGGTGACCGGCCCTACGAGCCGTTTCGGGTCGAGTCGGTGACCGCTGCCGATCGGGCGCGAAATGTGCTGGGGGACGGGGCTTTCCGCGCCGCCGAAGCGCAGGGGCGAGCGCTGCCGATGGACAGCCCCGGTCAGGTCGCCCGGTTGATCCTGCACCGAGAGGACGGGACGGCACTCGACGCCGCAGAGAGCGGTGACGACCGGTGGGCGAACCTGTCCGCCGCCGAATCCGAGGTAGCCGCGCTCGCCGCGGCAGGCTGGTCGAACAGCATGATTGCCGTCAAGCGCGGGCGATCGCGCAAAACCATCGATGCGCAACTCGCCGCGATACTGCGCAAATTGCGGATCAACGCACGAACCGACATCGCCGCGCATGCCCCGCCGGTGATCCGTGCGGAGATCGGTCGTGCCAAGGAACAGAAGCCGCGACAGTACTCCCGAACCGTGCGACGGCGCGAAACATGAACAGCGTGGCCAGATTACGCGCGCGGCAGGGTGCTGGCGGCAAGCCCACGGGCGGCGGCGCCCGCCGCTGCCGCCCGCGGAGTCGTGCCCGTGCCGCCCAGCGCGGGCACGGGCTCGGACTCGGTCAGCGCTGCGCCGAACCTGTCGGCCCGGCCGCGGAGGTGACCTGCACATCGCGGTCGAGCGCGGTCGTCCCGAACCCGCCGTTGACGGATACCGTGATCCGCACGCGATGCGTACCGGGCTGTACCTTCTCGATGACGTATCGAGGACCGACAACGCTTTCGCCCACCGACCCGAGCACGAAGTCTTGGATCTGATTGTCGACCTCCACCAACCCGACCCAGTACTTCTCGTCGGAATTCACGGAGACGGTGATCTGCTCTCTACCGCCCACCGCATCCGCCGTGGTCTCGGCCGCGGCAATGCCGGTGCCGGCGACCATCACCACGGCGGCGACGGGGGCCAGTGTTGCTGACCACGTGAGAATTCGCATAAATCCCGGTTCCCTTCTTCGGATTCTTTGACGATCGAATCGGCGACTTTTCGCCGGCAAGTTATTCGCAGTGGAACCGTATATCGCCGGCGGCTCGGTGGGCATCGGGTGATCATCTCGATTTTGTAGGTACACCGGCCACAACGGCTTTGCTGCCAACGAAATCGGTGGCTGCCGTCGATCGATGACAGGCATTTACCGTCCCTGGCACGCGAAGCAGATGGCACGCGTCTCGAATGAAGGAGTGACAAATGGGCAGAATGGTTACGAAGGCTCTTGCGACTGCGGTTGTCGCCGCGGCGGCCCTGTTCGGATCCGGCTACGCCAACGCCGCCCCGGGGCTGCCACTGGAGCAGTCGCAAGCGTCGACGCAACCCGCCAAGCCGATCGACACCGTGCAGTCGGGGTCGGCCGCCACCGCCTTCGCACTGTTGCTGTCGCGCCTGTCCAGCCTGTCGGGCAAGCCGTGCCCGTGGCCGGCCTGTGCGGCCGCGGCGACAGTCGAATAGCCCGGCGGCCGCTACCCGAAACCCGTCTGTGCCAAGGCGAATGGCAGGTCACCAAAAGCGCTGCGGTGACCTGCCATTGGTGTCCGAACAGTCCGGCCGTGAACCCGGTTTCCCTATGCTGGGGGCGTGGCCACCTATGCGGACTTCCCGGAAAACCTTGCGACCGAACGGCTCCGGCTGCGGCCCTGGCTTCCTTCGGACGCGGCGGACTATCGCGCGCTGTGGGCCGAGCGAGATCCGCGGTCCCGGCATCGGATCGGTGCGGACGGACGGCCGACGGTGGAGGACATGCGTGTCTGGCTGGCGGCCAACCCGCTCGGTCCCGACCCGGGGCTGGGGTTGCGTCCGATCGAGCGGCGCGACACCGGTGAGTTCATCGGCTATTGCGGGCTGATCGTCGGGCAGGGTTGCTTCGACGAACCGGAGATCGCGTACGAACTCGCGCAGCGCGCGCACGGTCACGGATTCGCCACCGAGGCGGCCCGGGTCGTGGTCGAGGCGGCCGCGCGTACCGGCCGGCGGCGATTGTGGGCGACCGTGCGCGAATGGAACACCGCCTCGTTCCGGGTGCTGGCGAAGCTCGACTTCTACGACAGCGGGCGGGTCACCCCGGATCCTGTTCGCGGCGAATCCATTTGGATGACGCGCGTACTCGCTGAGCCGTCTCCCGCTGCGCCATAATCGTATACGATTACGCCAGCGAGTATCCGGGAGGAACGACGATGGCACCGGCACATTTCACCCCCGCCCTCAATCTCATCGACGGAACCTGGCGCGATGCCGACGAACACCGGCCCAGCTACGATCCGGCCACCGGAGATGTCATCGGGGAGTACGCCTTCGCCACCCGCGCTGACACCGAGGAGGCGATACAGGCCGCACGATCGGCGTTCCGCACGACCGAGTGGGCCACCGATCGCCGGCTGCGCGCCAGGGTGCTCGGTGCGATGGCCGATGCGGTCGAGGCGAACCGGGCGGCGCTGATCGACCTGCTGTCGCTCGACAACGGAAAGATCAAGCGGGAAGCCACTTTCGAGATCGACATGGTGGCGCCCAAACTGCGCTGGTGGGCGGCCATGGCGCTGGCGGATGCGGCCGGGCGCGCGTCGGACATGGGGCAGGGGCGGACCTCGATCGTGCTGCGGGAGCCGGTCGGCGTGGCCGGAGTCATCGTGCCGTTCAACGCGCCGGTGATCCTGGCGGTGCGTTCACTGGCACCGGCCTTGGCTGCGGGGACCACGGCGGTGGTCAAGTACCCGGAGGAGACCGCCCAGATCTGCGCGCTGTTCACCCGAATCATCGCTGAGGTCGACGACTTGCCCGATGGCGTGCTGAACACCGTCGTCACCGACGGCAGCGGTGGTTCGGTGCTGGTCGAGTCGCCGCATGTGCCGGTGATCAGTTTCACGGGCAGTACCTCCACGGGCCGCGCGATCGCCGCCGCCGGAGCCGACCGGCTCAAGCGGTTCGGTCTCGAGCTGGGCGGCAAGTCCGCGATGATCGTGTTCGACAGCGCCGACCTCGACGCCGCGGTCCCGGTCCTGACCGACGCCGTCACGGTTTTCGCGGGCCAGTTCTGCATGGCCGGATCCCGTCTGCTGGTGCACGAGTCGCTGGCCGAGGATCTCGGCAAGCGGTTGCGCACGTCGTTCGAGGCGGTTCGGCCGGGTCCGGCGAGCGATCCCGCAAGCGATATGGGGCCGCTGATTTCGCAGCAGAACGTCGAGCGGGTCGACGCCGTTGTGCGCGAAGCCATTTCGATGGGAGCCGAGGTCATCGTCCGCGGCGGTCCGTCGTCCGATCCGCGGCTGCGGGGCGGGGCCTTCTACGATCCGACGGTGCTGGCGGTCCGGGACAACTCGCTGCCCATCGTGCAACAGGAAACCTTCGGCCCGGTGCTGACGGTGCAGACCTTCCGCACCGAGGACGAGGCGATCGCCCTGGCCAACTCGACCGAATACGGTTTGGCCGCCAGCATCTGGACCCGCGATGTCGACCAGCCCCTGCGCGTGGCCCGCCGCATCGAGGCGGGCACGGTCTGGATCAACGACTGGGCCGTGGTGCACGACGAATTCGAAGAGGGCGGCTACAAGCAGAGCGGCCTCGGCAGACTCAACGGCCTTGCGGCACTGGAGGATTTCGTCGAATACAAACACATCGCCTTCGCCCCGGCCGATCGGCACTGAATCGGCGGCAACGGCCCTGCGCGGGGGTGCGGGCGCGTTATTGTGGGATAAGTGCCGGCGCAGCCCACCGGGTTGCCGGGCAATCCACCCGAGAGGGGAGGAACCGTGGCGCAGCAGGGGGAGTTCGGGTTCGTGCCGTTGTGGCCTTTTCGGAGTGAGGCCGAGGCGGTGGAGTGGCAGGCGGCGTATCGGACGGACGGGGCCGATGCGTGGCATCTCGACGCGGAACTGACGGCGCTCACGTTCACGCGGGAGTATCTCGGCCTGCGGACGGTGGACCAGGTGGTGGTCGGAGTCGGCCGCAGCGATACCGGCGGGGACGAACGTTTCGTCGGTGTCGGGTTCGTCGCGCCCAACGGTGCCCAGATCACGGCGGCGGTATTGCATCTGGCGCGCATCGGATCCGGTGCCGACGCACCGTGGGAGGTGGTCGGGTCCGACGGCGGCACGCTGTCGGTGGACGAACCTGGATACGGGGCGACGGTGACCTCACCGCTGGCGGTGAGCGGCCGGATCACGGGGGTGGACGAGAGCCTGACGGTGCAGATCCGGGTGCACGGCAGCGCCGAACCGGTGGGCGCGGTCTCCGGTATCGCCGCGGGCGGGACCGATGAGCCGTGGTCGGCGACTGTGCCGTTCACCGCGGCACCGGGGAGCGTGCTGACGATCGCGGTGTCGACGGGCGGCCATATCGCCGAGGTCGAACATTTCGCCGTCACCGGCGCTCGGCACTGAAACCAATACGCCGCGACCACAGGATGGGCAGAGCCGTGACCCAGTTGATCGACTTCTCAGCCGCGCTCATCGAGCCGGCCGATATTCGGGCGGCCGGATTCGCCGGCGTGGTCGGGTATTTCTCGGAATCGCGCCCCGGTACGAACTTCGGGGCGAAACCCTTGCGCCGGGACTATTGCGATCGACTGCGCGCCGAAGGCTTGGAGATCGTCACCAACTACCAATACGGCAAGGGGCCGACGGCGGACTGGCGCGGCGGCTACGACGGCGGCGCCCGGCACGCGGAGACCGCGCTGCGCTTCCATTTCGAGGCGGGCGGTCCCGGCTATCGGCCACTGTACGCGCCGGTCGACGACAATCCCACGCTGGACGAGTGGAACAGCCTGATCGCGCCGTTCCTGCGCGGCTGGGCGTCGGTGGTCGGTCCGGAATGGACCGGCGTCTACTGCAACGCCCGATGCATCGACTGGGCATTGGAAGACGGTGTCGGGCAATGGTTCTGGCAGCACAACTGGTCCGGTGACCCGTCGATCAACGAGCATCATCCGGCCGCCCATATGCACCAGATCGAGATCGATCAGCGGGAGATCTCCGGTGTCGGCATCGACGTCAACGAGGTGCTGAAACCCGATTACGGTCAATGGTCGGCGGCGCGCACACCGGGACCGGTTTCGCCGATCAGCCGGGAGGACGACCAGACCGGCATCAGCCCCAACACCTCTTCCCGCGGCGGCGCGCCGGTGCTGTGGTTTCTGCTGCACACCCAGGAGGGCAACGGCGACGCCCAATCGCTGGCCAACTATCTGCAGAACCCGAATTCGGGTGTCTCCTATCACTACACCGACGACAACACCGGCACGGTGATCGACGTGGTGGACACGGATCTGGCCTCGTGGTCGGTGCTCAGCGGTAATTCGCGGTCGATCAATTTGTGCTTCGCGGGTTCGCGCGCGGCCTGGTCGCGCGACGAATGGTTCGCGCGGATGCAGCGCGGCATCGACTGCGCGGCCTGGCTCGCCGTGCAGGACTGCCGCAAGTACGGGTTGCCGATCCGGACGATCTCGCCCGAGGAATTGGGCGCCGACGAGCGCGGTGTGGCCGATCACAACGCGTACACGATCGGCAAGCGGGACGGCACGCACACCGATGTCGGTCCGAACTTTCCGTGGGACTACTTGAACGCCAAATTGGCGGAGTACGGCGCGTAATCTAATCGGAAGGGGGCCTGATGGTGACACGGCGAGCGTTGCTGTCCGGCGCCGCCGCGCTCGGCGCCTCCCTGGCCGCGCCCGCACTGTCCGGCTGCGGCGGCGATTCGCACGCGTTGACCTTCTTCTTCCAAGCCGCCCCGGCCGAGGCGCGGGTGCGCAGGCAGATCATCGAGGCGTTCGGGCGGCTGCACCCGGAAATCGAGATCCGCGTGCAACTTTCGGGCCCCGACCCGCAGCAGCAGATCCTCACCTACTGCGCGGGCGGTAAATGCCCGGACATCCTGATGCAGTGGGAGTCGTATTCCCGGTTCGCCGCCCTGGGCGTGCTGCAGGACTTGAACGTCATGCTGGACAAGGACCCTGCCTACGCCGCGCAATTGCGCGGCGACAGCACCCCGAATCTCTATGAGACGTTCACTTTTCAAGGCGGACAGTACGTCCTGCCCGAACAGTGGGCGGGAATCTTCCTGTACTACAACCGAAAGCTGTTCGACGAGGCCGGGCTGCCACCACCACCGGCCCGCTGGCAAGACGCCTGGACCTTCGCGGAATTCCTCGCCACCGCGCAAGCTCTGACCGAGCGGGACGCCTCGGGCAAGACCACCAGATGGGGCTTCGTCGACGCCTGGCCGGTGCCGCGCTGGTCGGCGGCGATCTTCGGGATGAACAACGGCGCAGCCTGGTTCACGCCCGCGATCGATCCCACCCGGACCAATATCGATGACGATCGCTTCATCGAGGGCTTCCAGTTCTACACCGATCTCTCGGTGCGGCACCGGGTCGCGCCGCAGGCCGCCGACTTGCAGGCGCAGTCGGCGCTGGATCTGTTCATGCAGGGCAAGGCGGCGATGGTGCTGACCGGGCACTGGCAGTACAGCGGCTTCCTCGCCGCGCCCGGGCTGGATTTCGATGTCACCGTACTGCCGGTCGGTCCGCAGGGGCAGAGCGCCAGATCCGATGTGGGCACCACCGGTTTGGCCATCGCCGCGTCCAGTTCGAAGAAGGACCTGGCCTGGGAGTTCGTGAAGTTCGCGACCGGTCCGGCGGGGCAGCGTGCCGTCGCGGAGTCGGGCCTGTTCGTGCCGGCCCTGCAATCGGCCCGGCGTTCCCCCGAATTCGTCCGGTCGCACACCAGGATCCGCAACCTCGAGGTGCTGATCGACGGGCCCGACAACTCGAATCACCTTCCGGTGAGCCCGCATTGGCCACAGGTCGACGCCGCCTTCACCCGCTTCTCCGATCGGGTGCTGCGCGGCGCCGCCCCCGCGTCCTGGTTCAAGGACGGCCCGGCCGCGGAACTCAACCGGCTGCTCCAGGGGTCGGTGTGACTGCCGTCGGCCAGCGCGGCGCCGGTCGGCGGCCGTCCGGCCTGACCCGTCGCAAAGCGGCCGCGGGCCGTACTTTCGTCGCGCCGAATCTGCTTGCGGTACTGGTATTCCTGATGTTCCCGCTCGGGCTTTCGCTGTATCTGAGCTTGCACCACTGGAATATGTTCAGCGCCCCGGAGTACGTCGGCGCGGCGAACTATCGCCGGCTGTTCGCCGAGGACCCGCTGTTCTACATCGCGCTGCGCAATACCGTCCTCTTCACCGTCGTCACCCTGATCCCCACCGTCGTGATCAGCCTGGCCGTCGCCGCCGCGCTCAACGAAAAAGTCAGGGGCATAGCTCTTTTCCGCAGCGTCATGTTCATGCCGCTGGTCGCGTCCACCGCCGCGATCACCGTCGTCTGGAAGTTCATGTTCGCCACCGAAGGCGGGCTGTTCAACGCGATGCTCGGGTGGTTCGGCGTCGATCCGGTGCAGTGGCTGGCCGACCCGAACTGGGCGCTGGTGTCGCTGTGCCTGGTCAGCATCTGGAAGAGCGTGCCGTTCGCCGCGGCCGTGCTGCTCGCGGCGATGCAGGGCGTGCCGACGGAGCTGTACGAGGCCGGGCGTATCGACGGCGCGGGCGGGTGGCAGCGGTTCCGGTCGATCACGCTGCCGCTGATCCGGCCCGCGCTGGGCTTCGTCTTCGTCATCACGATCATCAACACGGTGCAGGCCTTCGATCAGGCCTATGTGCTGACCGGCAGCGCGGGCGGCCCGGAAACCGGGACCTATCTGTTCGGCATCATGCTCTTCCAGAACGCGTTCGTCTTCAACGATCTCGGCTACGCCTGCGCGCTGGCCTGGGTCATCTTCGCGATCCTGCTCGCGCTCACCTACTTCCAGCTGCGACTCTCGCGCACCGGCGCCGAGGAGACCTGACGTGGCCGCCACCGCGAAATATCAGCGTGTCATCGTCCGGCGCACCCTGCGCGGCGTTCTGGTCTACCTCGCGCTCGTGGTGATGGCGTGGTGCGCGCTGCTGCCGATCCTGTGGGCGCTGGCGGGCTCGCTGAAGCCGCCGGGCCGGATCACGGGGACCGATCTCGTCCCGGACGATCCGCAGTGGTCGAACTACCGGCTCGTCTTCGAGTTCGTGCCGTTCGAGCGCATGTTCCTCAACACGGTCCTCTATGCGGGACTGGTCACCTGCGGACAGGTGTTCTTCTGCTCGCTGGCCGGGTACGCGTTCGCCCGCTTGCCGTTCAAGGGTCGCGATGCGATCTTCCTCGCTTACCTGGGCACCCTCATGGTGCCGTTGACGGTCACCGTGATTCCCCAGTTCATTCTCATGCGTACGTTCGGCTGGGTGGACAGCCCGCTGGCGATGATCGTGCCCGGCCTGTTCGGCAGCGCCTTCGGCACCTATCTGATGCGGCAGTTCTTCCTCACGCTGCCCGCCGAACTCGAGGAAGCCGCCATCCTCGACGGCTGTTCGCTCTGGCAGACCTACTGGCGAGTGTTGTTGCCGCACACCACTCCCGCGGTGCTGGTACTCGCGGTGCTGACCTGGGTCACGGTGTGGAACGACTTCCTTTGGCCGCTGATCATGATCCAGCGCGACAGCATCTCCACGCTCAACCTCGGCCTGGTCTGGATGCAGGGCCAGTACACCGCCAACTGGCCGGTGTTCATGGCCGCGTCGATGATGATGCTGGCGCCCATGCTCGTCGTCTACGCGCTCACGCAGCGCGCGTTCGTGCACGGTATCGCCACCGCGGGCCTCGCTGGCCGTTGAAACCGTTGCGGCGCAACAGATCAGGCGGCCAAGCCGGACCACTGGGTGACGGTGTAGGGTCGCTCGCCCAGTCTTCCGTTCCACGAACTGATGAGCAAGGTCAGATTGTCCGGGCTCGCACTGCCGGGATGCAGGTAGCCGCCGTAGGGGAACGGCTGGATCCGCCGGAACCAGTGCGTGGGCGGCCACATCGTGCTCCCGACCACCTGGGTTTTCGGTGCGGTCCAGATGCGGTCGGGGCGCGGGGCGGTGCGGGTGCGGATGCTGAAGTCCGTCACGTCGAAATAGCTCATGATGTACAGCTCGCCGATGCGTTTCACCGAGAACTCGGCGATGCCGTTCTCCCATCCGAACAGTGACGAGGGCGCGGCCTGCGCGGCGGGCACCCACTGCCACGTCTCGTCCGAATAGACCCAGTGCTCGCGGGTGTCGAGATCGCCGTTGAAGAAGTCGGCGGGCCGGTAACGGAACAGCTGGATACGGCCCCGGTCGCCGGTGTAGAAGTGGCTGCCGTTCCAAGCCTTGCTGAAGACGTACAGCCACCCGTCCGGGTCGACGCCGGCGAACGACCACATCATGTCCAGGCTGCCGGGATTACCCTGTCCGTCGCCGGGCCAATGGCGTTCGAAATCCTGCCAGGTCGCGCCGTTGTCGTCGGAATAAGCGATGCCGGACATGAGCGAGCCGTCCACGGCGCTGCCCGGCCCGACCCACCGGTGCACCGAGGTGTACTGGATGAAGATCCGGTTCCGCCCGTCGACGGTGAGTGTGATCGCGTCGTTCGGAATCCGGCTGACCTCGAAGCCGAAACCGTTGTCCGCGTTGTGCTGGTAGTCGAACAGTTGCGCGCACGTCGGCATCGGCTCGGCAGCGGTGAACGTGATCGGCGTGTGCCCGCTCGCGTCGAAAGTGGCCTGGTACAACACGACTGGGCTGCCGATGAATTCACCGGTCGCCTCCTGCCCGCGGAAGGAATCGCCGAAGACGTACCCCCAGGTGCCGTCGTATCGTAGATAGGGGATACCCAGATCGCTCGACCCGAGTCCGAATCGGCTGGCCGAGTCGCCGGCGTTATCGCACAGGTAGGTCCCTTGCTGCGGTGTCGTGCGGCTCTTCGGCATGATCCCACCCTCCTCAGCGTCCCTACCGAACATCATGCGGCGCATACCCATCCGACACGCCGAATTGGCGGAGTCGCGCGCGTCGACCGTGCCGAAGATCTACCGGCTCACGGGTTCCGATTTGCCCGCCCGCCGCAGCAGATAGGGAATGACCAGGTTGTGGCCGGGCTGCATGAGCGCCCACACGAACCGCGCCACTCGGCGGTCGTACCGGACCAGCGTGGTCCAGGTTACCGCCGATCCGGTGGTCACCACGATGTTCTGCGCGGCCAGTATCCGCGACTGTGCTTCGAGCACAACATGGTTCGGCCCGCGCTGCGCGATATGCCAGCCGAGTACGTGTTCTGCCGACCGGGGTCCCAATCGCAGCCCCAGTACGACTCGCCACCCGGTTCGCAGCAGCCCGCGCATGAGCGCGGGCGCGCGCTCGAACACCAGCCGAGACCACAGCTCCGGCGTATCGCGCGACCCGGAGGCACGCAACTCGAAGGCCGACACGTGGTCGGCGGCCGCCATGTCCTCGCTGATCGGCAGCTGCGGCGGGGCCGCAACTCGCTGAACCCGCTGCGCGGTCGTCTTCATCCTCTACCCATCCCTGTGCGAGACGATTTACTACGACCTTTCGTAGTAAGTGTGCCTGCGCGCAGGGGTGTCTGTCCCGGGAACCGCCGAATCGATCGCCGCCGCTCCGCGTCTCATCGACGGCGTGGGCAACTCGATTCGCGGGTGGAAAAGGGAACGGCGCAACAATACCAATTGAATCGCGATTTCGCCATCGATTGTCGACCCGAGGTGCTGTCGACTTCGCGTTCGCCGCTACGGTGCGGTGATGCGACATCGCTATTGCGTTTCGTTGAAACATCCTGTTCCCGCTGCCATTTCGACTGCCGGAACATGCGATAGCGCGTTGCCTCGGCCGACGAAGTGTGATGCAATCTCTCGTGGCGAGAAGGGGGTGACGAGCGAGTTGACAAAGAATGATCTGGCTGCACTGTTATTCGTCTCGATATCGAGCGCATTGCCCGATCTGACGTTGTCGTAATTGTTTCCGTGTCGCGGCCGGGGGAGAGGTCATCGGTCGCAACGGTGCTGAATGCTGAACGGGGGTGTGTGCTGTCGCGATGATCGCTGAATTCGGGTCGCATTCGGCGACCGCACCCTTGTTCACGGCGCAGAGTCTCTATTCGATGCGGCGATACAGTAAAGGAAGGTTTCCCATGCATGTCGGGTTGCCCATGGTAGCGAACAATCTCGTCGAAAGCTCGGCCGGTGAACAGAAATTGTGTTCCGCGATCGTCGAGTTCCCCCTTTCGGAACTGTTGCCGCCGGAATCGTCGCCCAGAACGGCCGGCGAAAATGCGGCGCACATACGGATGCTCGCCGAATCGTCGACCGCCTTTCCGCCGATCGTCGTGCATCGGGGCACGACGCAGGTGATCGATGGCGTGCACCGGTTGCGTGCCGCCCAGTTGCGTGGCGACAGCACGATCTCGGCCGTGCTGTTCGACGGCAGTATCACCGAAGCGTTCGTACTTGCGGTGAAACTCAATGCGGCACATGGTCTGCCGCTGTCGCTGTCCGATCGCAAAGCCGCCGCGCGGCGCATCCTGATGGCGTATCCGCAATGGTCGGACCGCGCCATCGCCGCCGTCGCCGGGATCTCGCCCAAGACGGTCGGGGTGATCCGCGCCCGGTCGGCTGAGGAGATTCCTCAGCCGACCGGGCGGATCGCGCGCAACGGCGTGCTGCACCGAACCGACGTTTCGGCAGGCAGGCAACGCGCCGCGGAGTTGTTCACCGCCGATCCGAATCGATCGGCGCGTGCGGTGGCCCTGGCTGCCGGAATTTCGCTCACCACGGCCAAGGAGGTTCGCAAAGAACTGCGCGGCGGTTCGGATCCGCTGCCGGCCCGCTGGGCAGGCGCTGATCCCGCGGCCGGCCCAGCCTCGGGCGATGAGCCGGAGGCCAGGGCGGAAGCGGATTTCGGTGCGGGGTGGGCGGTCACCGCGGAGGTGCTACAGCAGTTGCGCCGGGATCCGTCGCTGCGTTTCACTGATGCCGGGCGCAAACTGCTGCGCTGTCTGGAGACCCCTTTCGACAACGGCGCCGATTGGGGCTCCGTAGTGCACAACATTCCGAGCCACTGTGCACCCAATATCGCGAAACTTGCCCGACAGCGCTCGCAGGATTGGCAACAACTCGCGCTGATGCTGGATCAACGCTCGGAAATCGGATAATCGGCTCGGCCGGTATCGAATATTGACACTCGGCGGACTGCGAAAGTAACGTCGGCTACGTGCGGAGCAGGATTTACCGCAGCTGAATCCTGATTCCTGCAAATATTTCCGTGATATCTCCACCGGTATTTGTCACGCCGGTAGAAGGGGGCTTATCGATGATTACCCTGGACCAGGTCGAGGCCAAGATCAGGCATAAGCTCAAGGGCAACTATCCGGCCGATCTAGTACTCTCCGGCGACACGGCATTGGAGGATATCGGGCTGTCGAGTCTGCAGACCGCCGAGATCGTCTTCGAGCTGGAGGAGGACAACGAGATCGAATTCGACCCCGCCAAGGCGGCGGACATCCAGACGCTGGGCCATCTCGTCGCATTGGCGAACGAGATCCTCGCCGAGAAATATCCGTCCGGCGAGGAAATTCCGCGATGAACGGCCGCGAGCACTACATATATATCCTCGCGGCGTCCATCCTGCCTTTCCTCGGCGTCATCGCGGCCATGGTGCTGCTGTGGAACTCCCTGGTCGGCCCTGCGGACCTCGCTGTTTTCGTCATCATGAGCGTGATCGGCGGACTGGGGGTCTCCATCGGCTATCACCGATTGCTCGCACACCGGTCGTTCAAGACCACCCGGCCGATCAAACTCTTCTTCGTGACCGCGGGGGCGATGGCTGGTCAGGGGCCGCCGCTCATCTGGGTCGCACACCACCGCCGCCACCACCGGGTGGCGGACAAACCCGGCGATCCGCACTCGCCCTACTTCGAAGACCGAGTGGACTTCCGCGGCGTCGTGAAAGGTCTCTGGCACTCGCACCTGGGCTGGCTCTTCGACAAGAATCTCTCCTCCGATCCGGTGCGTTATTGCCCGGATCTCTGCCGGGACGCCGACATCCGATTCCTGTCGATCAGATTCGTCCCGGTCGTGCTCGCCGGCCTGCTGCTGCCAGGTCTGCTCGGCCTGGCTTTCACCGGCACCCTGGCCGGTTTTCTGACCGGCATCCTGTGGGGCGGGCTGGTGCGGATGTTCATCGGAAACCACGTGACCTACGCGGTGAATTCGATCGGACACTACTTCGGCAGACGCCGCTTCGACACCGCCGACGAATCCCGCAACGTGTTCTGGCTGTCGATCCCGTCCTTCGGGGAAGTCCTGGCACAACAACCACCACGCGTTCCCCCGGTCGGCGCGGCACGGATTCCGTTGGTGGGAGCTGGATCTCAGCGCTCTCACCATCTACACGCTGGAGAAGCTGCATCTGGCCTGGGACATCATCCGCATCGACCCGGCCCGGCAGCAGCAACGGGCCGCCGGGCTGAGCCGGGTCGGCAGTGGCCGCACCGCACCGCACGAGCCCGCCCGCCCGCTGGCCGAGCGCGGGCAGGCGAGCGCCAAGGACCTGGGTCCCGTCGACGTTGCGGATGTGGAATGACTCTGTGGCAGCGTCTTTTCGAGGATTCGCGATCGTTCGAATCCAGCGCCGCCTTCTGGGTCGACGGCGGATATGTCGCGACCAGTTGGGCGGAACTGGTTGCCGGGGCGCAGGATACGACCCGCGCCCTGCGCAGGCATGGGGTAGGGCCGGGAACCCGGGTCGCGATCGTGCTCACGAACGGCCCGGACGCGGCCCGCGCGATGGTGGCGAGCTGGATGTGCGGCGCGGTGGTGGCTTCGCTTCCCGTGCGGGTGGCGGGCACCGACGCCGCCGGTTACGCGGATCAATTGCGCGTCATTCTCGATCAATTGGAACCCGTTGTGCTGCTGGCGGATGCGGCCCTGCTGGCGAGTTTGCCGGACGCGCGGGACGACGGGGTGCCCGGTGTCGCGTTCGAATCTCTCGACCGCGGACGTGACAGTGTCGAGCCGGCGCCGCCTGATGCCGAGGAGGTGGCGTTCATCCAGTACTCCTCGGGCAGCACGGGGTCGCCCAAGGGGTGCATGCTGACACCGCGGGCGATCGCGGCACAGCTGGACATGCTGGCGAACCTGACCGAGGCCGAGCCGGGTGAAGTCGGGGTCTGCTGGCTGCCGTGGTCGCACGATATGGGCTTGTTCGGCGGCTTGCTCAGCGGTTGGTGGAACGACGTCACCACGTATTACTCGACGCCGCAGCGGTTCCTGATGTCGCCGAAGACCTGGTTCGAGGACATCGCGCGCTACGGCGCGCACTACACGGCGGGCAGCCCGACCGCGTTGCAGGTGGCGGCCCGGGTGACCAGGCTGCGCGCGAAACACCTGCCCGGTTCGCTGGCCCAGCTGAAGGCGGCCATCATCGGGGCGGAGCGGGTCTATTGGGAGGTGCTCGAGAACGCGGTCGCCGACCTCGGCCGATTCGGCTTGCGCCGACAGGCGCTGATGCCCGCGTACGGTCTCGCCGAGGGCACCCTCGCGGTGACCGCGACGCCGCTGACCGAGGAGCCGCGCTTCCTCGCCATGGACGCGACGGCGCTCGCGGCGGGCCGGCTGCGCCGGGTCGATCCGGCCGATCCCGGTGCGACGAAGGTGGTCAGCGCGGGCCCGGTCTGTCGGGGCACGGAACTGGTCGAACCCACCCCGGATCAGGAGCGGCTCGCGCCGATCCGATTCCGTTCGGTGTCGTTGGCCAGCGGCTACTACGGCGATCCGGCGCGCACGGGTCAGCACTTCGACGACGGGGTGCTCGATCCCGGCGACCTCGGCTTCGTCGTGGACGGTCACCTGTACCCGGTCGGGCGTAGCGACGACATGATCTCGGTGGGTGGCCGCAACGTGTATCTGCGCGAGGTCGAGAAGGCCATCGAGGTGTCCGGCGGTCTGCGGTGGGGTTGTTCGACGCTGGTCGACTCCGATCGAACCGGCCGCCCCTGGCTGACGCTGCTGGTCGAGTCGGGCGGTGCCCGCACCGATTACGGCGAGGTGGCCCGCCGGGCCGCGGCCGCCGCGATGGCAACGGGTGCACTGGAACTCGACGAATGCGTGTTCCTGCGCCGCAACGCGTTGCCGCGGACCCCCAGCGGCAAGATCCAGCGGCATCGCTGCCGAGAGCGCCTCGCGGCGGGCGAATTCGCGCGGGTGGCAGCCGTGCAACTCGCGGAACAGACGGAGTCGGCGTGAACGAAACCACCCCATCCACAAAGCGACGCATCCTGGTCACCGGTCCGTCCGGTGTGATCGGCCGGGCGCTGGTCGAAGCGTTGTCGCAGCACCACGTCACCGGCTTGGTGCACGTCGACACCGAGCTGCCGGACGTCACCGAGGTCATCCACGGCGACCTGGCGAAGCCGCAGTTCGGCTTGACCACGTCGCGGTGGCACGAACTGGCCGAGCGGGTCGATGTCGTGGTGCACTCGGGCGCGCTGACGACGTGGGGCAAGAGCCGCAGCCGCTACCAGGAGATCAATATCGACGGCACCGCACGGGTGCTGGATTTCGCGCGCCGGGCCGGGGCGCCGGTGCACTATCTGAGCACCTGTTTCGTGCACGGCATCGAGCGCACCGGACTGTCGGATGTCGCGCAGGACAACGTTGTCCGGCCCTACGTCTGGTCGAAACTCGAGGCGGAGCGGCTGATCGCCGCGAGCGGTGTCCCGTACGCCGTCTATCGGCCGACCAATCTGGTCGGCGATTCCCGGACCGGGGCGAGCAGCAGGCGCCAGATCGTGCAGGTGATGTCGGAGTTCATCTGCCGCGGGAAAGCGCCGTATCTGCCCGCCCACCCGGGCAACCTGCTCGATTTCGTGCCACTCGATGTCACCGTCGACGCGGTGGTGCGGACCTTGGAGGCCGATGATCTGCGCGGGCAGATCGAATGGCTCACCTACGGCGCCGACGCTATGACGGTTGCGCAGGCCAGAGACATTCTGACCGAGCACGCCGCCTCGCTCGGCCGCCCGCTGGGCGACCTGCGCATCGTCGACCCGCGTCGGCGGCTGCCGGTTCCCCTGTCGGAACTACCGCCGTTGACGAGGTCCTTCCTGAAGGTGCTGATCGATGTCAGCGAGATGACCCATGCCGCGGGCGGGGTGCTGCCCAGCTCGAAAACCGAACTGCGCGAACGGCTCGGCGTGGAGTTTCCGTCCGACCGCGATGCCTACCGCAGCAGCCTGAAGTTCTGGGCGAACGAGACCGCCGTGGCGCGGACAGCAGAGAGGTGAGCCGCTATGACGAGGACCAGTGACTGGCACCACCCCGACCTGTCGGGCCGGATCGCGCTGGTGACCGGCGCCAGCCGCGGGGTCGGACTCGGCGTCGCGCTGGCGCTCGGCGATTGCGGGGCAACGGTTTACGTCACCGGCCGCAGCACCCGCAGCGGTGGCAGCACCGAAGGCGTGCCCGGCACGGTCGAGGACACCGCGGAGCAGGTGACGGCGCGGGGCGGGAAGGGAATCCCGGTGGCCTGCGACCACACCGACGATTCGGACAACGCCGCGCTGATCGCGCGGATCGCCGAATCCGACGGCCGCTTGGATCTTTTGGTGAACAACGCCTGGGCGGGTTACGAAAGGTTCAGCGAGGAGGCGCCTTTCCATGCGCCGTTCTGGCAGCAGCCGATGTGGCGCTACGACCTGTTCGCCGGTTCGTTGCGGGCCCAGTACGCGGTCAGCGCGCTGGCGGCGCCGTTGCTGACGCGGGCACCGGCGGGGCTCATCGTGAACATCTCGTTCACCGACGGTGCGGTCTACCTCGGTCAGGTGCCTTACGACATCAGCAAGTACGCCTCGGACCGCATGGTGGTCGGCATGGCCTATGACCTGCGCAAGACGTCCGTGGTGCCGGTCGCCCTGCATCCGGGCTTCGTGCGTACCGAACGGGTCTCGGGCGCATGGGATCTCGTCGGCGCGGGTCCTGCCGAGGTCGCGCATTCGCCGGAGTACGTCGGCCGCGCCGTGGCCGAGCTCAGCGCCGACGCCGAGCTGGCGGGTTATGCCGGTGCTCGCGTCGCCGTCGGCGATCTGGCGGCTGAATACGGATTCAGCGACGTCGACGGCCGCCGGCCGCCGCCGTTCCGGCTCGAGGGCACCATCACGCTCGCGGCCCGCATGGAACGGCTCGGCAGGATCGCGCGCACCGTGCCGACGAATCGCCGGGAGGCATGAAATGGATACGGACACAGACTATCTCGGCGCATCGCCCACCGCGATCCAGCATCACTACGACGCGGGCAACGACTTCTACCGCCTGTGGCTCGACCCGAGCATGACCTATTCGTGCGCCATGTGGGCAGCGGGGGACGACACCCTCGAACGTGCTCAGCAACGCAAGCACGACTATCTCGCCACTCGAACCCGCGCCGCCGGCGCCGGACGGGTACTCGACGTCGGGTTCGGCTGGGGCGCCATGGTGCGGCGGCTGCTCGATACCCACGGGGTCGGACACGTCACCGGTCTGACCTTGAGCGCGGCCCAGGTGGCAGCGACGTCGGCGTGGGCGGACGAACGGTGTGATCTGCGGCTGGAGAATTGGACCGACCACCGGCCCGCGCAGCCCTATGACGCCATCGTCTCCATCGGCGCGATGGAGCATTTCGCGAATCTGGGCATGAGCCGTGAGCGCAAGATCGCAGCCTATCGGCAGTTCTTCGCCAGCTGCCGCGACTGGCTGGTGCCGGGCGGCAGGCTCGGGTTGCAAACCATTGTGCGCGGCCATGATTCGGCTGCCGACTGGGCGATCCAGCGGGAGATGATCCGGGTCAATCGCTGGATCTTCCCGGAGTCGGAGGTGCCCTGGCTCGCGGAGGTGTGCGCGGCGAGCGAGGGCCTGCTGGAGGTGGTCTCGGTGCGCAACGACGCCGCCGACTACGCCCGTACCTGCCAGGTCTGGCTGGACCGGCTACTGGCCGATCGGGAACGGGCCGTCGACTTGGTCGGCCCGGCGACCGCCGAACGATACGAACGCTATCTGCGGGTATCCGTCGAGGTTTTCCGGCGCAAGCATGCCGGACTGGCCCGAATCGTCTTCGAACGCTGGTAGCTCGAGAGGGATTGCGACACATGCCTACTGGAATTGTTGATTTCGGCAGCTACCTGCCCGGCCCGCCGGTTCCCGCGACGTTCTTCTTCACCGAGGAGGAGCTGGCCGCACCGCTGGCGAACAACCCCATGTTCAAGGCGCCGGCCACCCGGCATCACGTCGGCGACGAGCGCGCCGCGGAGATGATCGCGGCCGCGGCGCGGCCGATGTTCGAGCGCCTCGGGCTCGAACCGTCCGGCAACATCGATATTCTCCTCACGAATGTGATGTTGCCGGACCACCCGATCACCGGATCCGGCGCGGAAGCGGCCGCGCTGCTCGGGTGCGCACCGCGCTGGGTCATCGATCTGCACAACGGCGGCTGTGCGTCGTTCGGCTACATGATGCGGCTCGCGGACGCGATGATCACGGGCGGCGTGGCCCGCACCGCCCTGCTGTGCAACGTGCAGAACGGTGCGGGACAGTTCTTTTCGCAGCCCGGCGTGCGTAAGAGCCCGTTCGCGGCGGTAGCGGGCGACGGCTGCGGGGTCGCCTATGTCAGCGCGGAGGGCACCGCGCCGCTGTTGGGCACCAGCGTGATCCACTCGCCCGAGTACGCCACCGACCTCGGCCTGTCGGGCGGGCGGAAGTACTGGGAGCCGGGTACCGAGGAGCTGATGGTGAGCTTCCCGCACGACAAGCTCGGCGACATCATCCAGCGCGGCAACAGCTTGGTGCCCGAAGTCGTCACCGATGTCTGCAAGCAGCTGGGCGTCTCGACCGAGGACATCGACGTGCTGGTGACCAACCAACCGAACAAACTCTTCCTGCAGACCTGGCGGCAAGCGCTCGGGGTGCCCGCGCAGCGCCACTTCGACTCCTACGACGAATTCGGGAACCTGTACACCGCCGGTGTGCCGGTGACGTTCGAACGTGCCCTGCGGGCGGGCGCGGTCGCCGACGGCGATCTCGTCGTCTTCGCCGGTTTCGCGCACGCCGGGGATATGGCGTCCGCGGTGGCTGCCCGATGGCACGGATGATCCCGAAACCGCCTGCCGCGCAGGACATGTCTTGCCCCGACCGCGAGAGGTTCCGATGACCGACATCGCACCGGCACCGGCCGCACTATCCGGCTCGGTCCCTGTGAAACGCGAAATCTATTGGCGCGAAACAGAACCGGTTGTCCCCGGTCCGCCGCTGCGGGGCGAGGTCTCCTGCGATGTGTGCATCATCGGCGGCGGGTATACCGGCTTGTGGACCGCGCACTTTCTCAAACAAGCCGATCCCGGCATCTCCATCCACATCCTCGAAGCCGACTACGCGGGCGCTGGTGCGTCGGGGCACAACGACGGCTTCGTCACGCCGACCATCGGGCACAGCCTCGGCGCACTGATCCATCGGTTCGGCGCGGAACGCTCGAAGCTGGCCTACGCCGCGGTGGGCAGATCGATGCTCGAGCTGGGCCGTTTCTGCACCCGATACGGGGTGGACGCAGAACTGGAGCCCGCGGGTTACTACCAGGTCGCGACCGACGACGACCAGATCCGCCTGCTGGAACGCGATATCGAGCTGGCCGCGCTGCTCGGCGCGAAATCCGGGCTGGAGCTGTTGGACCGCGATGCGGCGCGCGCGAAGATCGATTCCCCGGCCATCCGGGCCGCCTTCAAAGTCGGTGGGGCACTGATCAATCCGCACCGGCTCGCGCGTGGTCTGCACCGGGTCGTCACCGCGGCCGGGGTCCAGGTGCACGAGCGGACCAGGGCACTGCGGGTAGAGCCCGCGTCGGGGGGATATCAGGTGACCACCGCGCAGGGGCGGGTGACGGCGAGCCGGGTGTTGTACGCCACCAACGCCTATCAGCATCAGTTCGCCGAGTTCCGGCGCAAAGTGGTGCCGGTGTGGAGCTATGCGGCGGTGACGCAGCCGCTGACGGACGCACAGTTGCGGCAGGTGCGCTGGCCGGACCGCGAAGGGTTCGTCGAGGCCGGTAATTTCATCGTGTTCGGCAGGCTCACGGCGCAGAACCGGCTGCTGTTCGGGGGAGGCCGCGCCGACTATCACTTCCGGCGCGATATGGACGAGGCCCGCCACATCGACAGCCCGCGGGCGACCGCGGCGCTGCGTGCGGTGCTCGCACGGTATTTCCCGATGTGGCGCGACATTCCGTTCAGTCACACCTACGGCGGCTGCGTGGCGATCACCCGGGAGGTGGTACCGCACGTCGGCGCATTCGGCGACGGTCGGTTCTACGCGCACGGCTACTGCGGCAACGGCATCGCGCTCACCCACACCGCGGGCAAAGCGTTGCGCGATCTCATCCTCGACCGCGACACCTCGTACAGCAATCTGCTTTTCGTGCGCGGCAAAGAGAAGTTGTTTCCGCCGGAACCGCTGTCGTTCCTCGGCGCCAAGGCCGTGTCCGCGGTGCTCGCCGCACAGGACCGCCATCCGAAGCTCATTCGTGGCCAGTTCGTCTGAATCCGGGCACCGAGACGTCACCGAAAGAAGATCCCCATGACCGATACGACGGACGACCAGGGTTCGGCTTTCGCGCACCGTGTTTCGCGCTCCGAGCCCGACCAGCGATACGGGCTCTGCCTCGATCTGGTGCTCGCCGAGACCGCAGCGCTGCTCGGCTGCGCACCGAACGAGGTGGTGCCGGACCGGGCCTACCTGGACTACGGCTACAACTCGCTGGCCGGTCTGGCCTTGACCGAACAGCTGTCCAGAGCTGTCGGCCTCGAGTTGCCGCTCACGATGCTGTTCGATCGGCCGAATCCGGCGGCGGTGGCCGAGTACCTGCTCGACCGGATCGCACCGAGCGCACCGGGAGTTCTGGAATCGTCTGTGGTAGAACCACTTCCGGAACAGGCGGGCAGTTCTGACGAGGATATCGCGGTGGTGGGCATGGCCTGCCGCTATCCGGGTGGGGTGTCCTCGCCGGAGCAGTTGTGGGCGCTCGTCGCCGAGGGACGCGACGCCATCGGTGATTTCCCGGACGACCGCGGCTGGGATCTCGCGCGGCTGTACCACCCCGATCCGGCCCATCTGGGCACCAGCTACACCAGACACGGCGGATTCCTGTCCGGAGCAGCCGAATTCGATCCGCAGTTCTTCGGGATCAGCCCGCACGACGCGGTGGCGATGGATCCGCAGCACCGGTTGCCGCTGGAGGGCGCCTGGGAGCTCTTCGAGCATGCGGGCATCGATCCGACGAGTCTGCGCGGCAGCGCGACGGGAGTGTTTCTCGGGGTCTGCAGCGGCGACTACTGCTATTTGACTCGGGAACCGGCGGCCGGTCTCGAGGGCAGGTGGGGCCTCGGGATGATGGACAGCCTCGCGTCGGGCCGGGTGGCGTATGCCTTCGGGTTCCTCGGGCCGGCCCTGAGCATCGATACCGCCTGCTCCTCCTCGCTGGTGGCGGTACATCTGGCCGTGCAGTCGCTGCGCCGTGGCGAGAGCACCCTCGCGGTCGCCGGCGGGGTCACGGTGATGTCCACTCCCGCAGTGCACGTGGAGTTCAGCAGGCAGCGTGCGCTGGCGCCCGACGGCCGGTGCAAGTCGTTCGCCGATGGCGCGGACGGCACCGGATTCTCCGAGGGCATGGGTCTGCTGCTGTTGGAACGGCTCGGCGACGCACGACGCAACGGCCATCACGTGCATGCGATCCTGCGCGGGTCGGCGGTGAACTCCGACGGTGCGAGCAACGGCCTGACCGCCCCCAACGGCCCGTCGCAGGAACGGGTGATCCGTGCGGCGCTGGCCGACGGCGGACTCGCGCCCGCCGACGTCGACGCCGTCGAAGGTCATGGCACCGGCACCGTACTCGGTGACCCGATCGAGGTGAACGCATTGCTCGCCACCTACGGCCGATCGCGCTCGGCCGAGCGCCCGCTGTGGCTGGGCTCCCTCAAATCCAATATCGGTCACACCTCGGCCGCCGCGGGCGTCGGCGGGCTGATCAAGACCATCATGGCGTTGCGCCACAACACACTTCCGCGAACGCTGCACGTCGACGCGCCCTCCACGAAGGTGGACTGGGCCAGCGGCGCGGTCTCGCTGTTGACCGCCGCGGTGCCGTGGTCACCGGATCTGTCCGGCAGGCGCCGCCGCGCCGCGGTGTCGGCCTTCGGCATCAGCGGCACGAACGCGCATGTCATCGTCGAAGAGCCGCCGGCGCAATCGGTTTCCGTCCCGCCGCGCCACCGGTCCGAGACGCCCGCGGTGTGGGTGCTCTCCGCGCGCACCCCGCGCGCGCTCGCGCAGCAGGCCGACCGGCTGGGTGCCTGGCTCGACGGGCATCCGGGCCAGGACCCCGCCGAGCTCGCCGGCGCGCTCGCCGAGACACGAGCACATCTGGAGTACCGCGCGGCTCTCATCGGGACCGGAGGCGACGAATTGCGCACCGCCCTGGGCTCCTTGGCGACCGGCGCGGCGAGCGGTTCGGTGGTCACGGGACGTATCCGGCTCGATCGCAGATCCACCCTGGCGGTGATGTTTCCCGGCCAGGGCGCCCAGTACCTCGGCATGGGTACCGAATTGGCCGCGCTGTACCCGGTTTTCGCGACGGCGTACCGAGACGTGTGCGCCGAACTCGATCGGCACCTGGATCGGCCGCTCGACCGGATCATCGCGGGCACCGATGAACCGGGTCTGCTGGATCAAACCGGCTACACCCAGGCGGCGCTGTTCGCTGTCGAGGTCGCCCTGTACCGGCTCCTCGAATCCTTCGGGGTGCGACCGGCTTACCTGATCGGTCATTCCGTCGGTGAGTTCGCGGCCGCGCATGTCTGCGGCGTGCTGGATCTGCCGGACGCCTGTCTGCTCGTGGCGTCGCGCGCCCGGCTCATGCAGGCGCTGCCCGCGGGCGGGGCGATGATCGCCGTCGAGGCCACCGAGGCCGAGATGCGCGCCGATCTTCGCACCTCGGGGACCGACGTGGCGATCGCGGCGGTGAACGGGCCTGCGGCGGTGGTACTTTCCGGTACGAACGAGGAGACCGGCGCGATCGCCGAGCGGTGGTCGGCGGCTGGGCGGCGGACCAAACGCCTCACCGTCAGTCACGCCTTCCATTCGCCGCTCATGACCCCGATGCTGGCCGAATTCGCCGACATCGCCGAGCGGATCACCGTCGGCACACCGCGGATACCCGTCGTCTCGAACCTGACCGGTGCGCCCGCCGGCGATTTCGGCACCGCCGAGTACTGGGTGCGGCATGTCCGGGATACGGTGCGATTCGATGCCGGTCTCGCCTGGCTCACCGCCGCGGGGGTCGACACCTTCTTGGAAGCCGGTCCCGGCGGCCAGCTCTCGGTGCTCGCCAAAGGACATTCCGCCCACTCCGGGGCGGACGCGGCGATCGTCGCGACGATGCGACCGCGCCGGTCCGAGAGCCGCACCCTGCTCACGGCGTTGGCCACGGCCTATGTCGGCGGCACGCCGGTGGCCTGGTCCGCGGGCCCATCGGCGAGTGCGCCGCGGCTCGAGCTGCCCACCTACCCGTTCGAGCGGCAGCGTTACTGGGTCGAGCGGGCACCGGCGGCACCCGCGGGCGGTGAGTGCGGCCTCGTCCCTGACCGTCATCCGCTGTTCGCCGCGGCGCTGGAGCTGGCCGAGGGGACCGGCTCGCTGTTCGTCGGCAGCTGGTCGGCGAGTGCCCAGCCCTGGCTGCGTGATCACACGGTCTTCGGCGCCATCGTGGTCGCCGGCGCCGCGATCGTCGAGATCGCGACGCATCTCGGTCGCCGCTCGGGCACGCCGGAGTTGACCGAGCTGACCCTGCACGCACCGCTCGTGGTGCCGCCCGATCGGGCGGTATCGGTGCAGGTGCGGCTCGAGCCGCTCGATGCAGGCAAGCGGTCGTTCACGCTGCACGCCGACTCGGGCGCGGGATGGATCCGGCATGCCACGGCCACGTTGAGTGCCGATGGCACTGTGGCGCAACCACTGTCGGCCAGCCTGCCGCCGGGAGCCGTCGCACTGGACATCGATGAGCTGTATCCGGAACTCGCCGAGCGCGGCCTCGGATACGGGCCCGAATTCCAGCGTCTGCGCGCGGCCTGGCGGCACGAGGACAGCCTCTACGCGAGGGTCGACCCCGTGCCTACGGGGGCGGAGCCGAGCGAATTCCTCGTGCACCCGGGGACGCTCGACGCCGCCCTGCACGCCGCGTTGCTGGAACGTCCTGACGAGGACGGCACGGTGTGGCTGCCGTTCCTCTGGTCGGGGGTCAGGATTTACCCGACGCAGCGATCCGGGTCGGCGTTGCTGGTCCGGTTGACCGCGGCGGGACCGGATTCGGTGCGGATGACCGCGGTCGACGAGTCCGGCGCGTTGGTCGTGTCGGTCGAATCGGTGCTCGCACGCAAGGTTTCGCTGGCCCAGCTCGGCGCGGCGCAGACCGCAGCGACGGGTTCGTTGTTCCGGTGCGAATGGCACGTCATCGACGTGGCCGCGCAGGCCTCGGATCCGATGGCGGTAGCGGCCGTGGGCACGGCGCGGGTCGCCGGGGCGCAGCAGTACGCCGACCTGCCCGCACTGATCTCGGATATCGAATCCGGCGCGCCTGTACCGGAACTGATCGTCGTCGACCCCGCCGAGCACGTCTCGTCGTCGTTCGCCGACGCAGACGTGCCCGCCGCGACTGCGACGGTCGCGCACCAGGCACTGCGCCTGGTCCAAGAGTGGTTGTCGGACAGGCGATGGGCCGGAGCCCGATTGATGTTCTGCACCGGCGACGCGGTGTCCGTTCGGTCCGCGGACGCGCTGGATCCCCGGGTGGCCCCCGTATGGGGACTGGTCCGCAGCGCCCAGACCGAGCATCCGGGGCGGTTCCTGCTCGCCGATATCGAGTCCGCGGTCGATGCCGGAACTCTCGGCCGCGCGATGCGCGCAGGTATTGCCCAGCTGGCGGTGCGGGACGGGCAGGTGTTCGTGCCACGGTTGCGGCGGATGCGCGTACCGGACGGGGGTGCACCCTGGTCCGAGCTCGACGGCTCGGTGTTGATCACCGGCGGTACGGGCGGACTCGGCGCACTCGTCGCCGAGCACCTGGTGGCCGAGCACGGCGTGCGGCGGCTGATTCTGGTCGGCCGGCGCGGTGCACAGGCCCCGGGGGCGCCGGAACTCGTTGCCCGGCTGCGGGAATCGGGCGCCGAGGTCGAGCTCGCCGCCTGCGATGTCGCCGATCGCGCTCAGCTCGCATCGCTGGTCGCCGGGGTCCGCGCCGGGCATCGGCTGCGCGCGATCGTGCACGCGGCCGGCGTCCTCGACGACGGGGTGCTCGAGGCGTTGACCACCGAGCGTTTGGACCGCGTGCTGCGCCCGAAGGTGGCGGCGGCCTGGCATCTGCACGAACTGACGGCGGACCTCGACCTCGCCGCGTTCGTCCTGTTCTCGTCGGCGGCGAGCGTGCTCGGCGCACCGGGCCAAGCCAACTACGCTGCGGCCAACGCCTTTCTGGACGGCTTGGCCTGCTGGCGGCGGGCCCATGGCCTCGCCGCGGTGTCGATGGCCTGGGGCATGTGGGCGCAGCCGAGTGCGATGACCGGCGAGCTGACCGCGGCCGACAAGGCGCGCCTGGCCGGGGCCGGGTTCCTGCCGCTGGAGCGGCGAGCGGGACTGCGATTGTTCGACGCGACAGCCACTTGCGCCGAGCCGTCCGTCATCCCGCTGGCGCTCGATCCGGTCGCGCTGCGCGCGTCGGGCATCGCGCTTTCGCCGGTACTCGCGGATCTCGTTCCCGCCGCCGCCCCCGCTGCGGCGTCCGGGATGTTCGGCAGGCAGTTGGCGCAACTGCGGGGCAGCGAGCGGGAATCGGAACTGCTGCGGCTGGTCTGTGTGGAGGTCGCGAGCGTCCTGCGCTATCCGTCTGGCGACGCGGTCGATCCGGAACGGGCCTTCACCGATCTCGGCTTCGATTCGCTGGGCGCGGTGGAACTGCGCAACCGGCTGAGCTTCGAAACCGGCCTGGTGATCCCGACCACCGTGATCTTCGATCATCCCTCGCCCGCCGCGATCGCGGACTACCTGCACGACGCGATGTTCGGCTCGGCGGGCGCACCAACGGAATTCGCGGCCGAACAGAGCTCGGCCGGGGCAGAACTGGATGTGCTGGACGCCGAGTCGCTCATCCGGCTGGCGCTGTCCGAAGACTGATTCGACAGGGGTTGTGCACCATGGCCGTTGACGGCGATGAGCTGGTGCGTGCATTGCGCACGACGATGAAGGAAAACGTGCGGCTGCGCGCGCAGGCGCAACAGCGTCGCGAGCCGATCGCGGTTGTCGGCATGGCATGCCGGTATCCAGGTGGTGTCAGTTCGCCGGAGCAGCTGTGGGAACTGGTCGCGGCGGGCCGCGACGCGATCGGGGACTTTCCCGATGATCGCGGCTGGGACCTGGCGCGACTCTATGACCCGGACCCCGACCACAGGGGCACCTCGTATGTCCGTTCCGGCGGATTCATCTCGGGCGCGGCCGATTTCGACCCCAGATTCTTCGCGTTGAGCCCACGGGAAGCGATCGCGCTGGATCCGCAGCAGCGGTTGCTGCTGGAGGGGACCTGGGAGTTGCTGGAGCACGCGGGCCTCGACCCAGCTGCCTTGCGCGGCAGCCGAACCGGTGTGTTCGCCGCGACGATGTATCAGGACTACACCTGGCTGTCCGCCCAGCACGCGGACGCCCTCAACGGCCGCTGGGGACTCGGCATGATGGCCAGCGTCCTGTCGGGCCGAGTGGCGTACACCTTCGGCTTCAACGGGCCCGCGCTCACGGTGGATACGGCTTGTTCCTCGTCATTGGTGGCGACGCACCTGGCGATGCAATCGCTGCGGCGGGGTGAAAGCGATCTCGCGGTCGCGGGTGGCGCGACCGTGATGGCCACCCCGTCGGTCATTCTCGAGTTCAGCAGGCAGCGCGCACTCGCGCCGGACGGCCGGTGTAAATCCTTCGCGGACAACGCCGATGGCACCGGCTGGGCGGAGGGCATGGGTTTGCTGCTGTTGGAACGGCTCGGTGACGCGCAGCGCAACGGCCATCACATTCATGCCGTGCTCCGCGGATCGGCCGTGAACTCCGACGGCGCCAGCAACGGTCTGACCGCGCCGAGCGGTCCCGCCCAGGAGCGAGTCATCCGCGCCGCACTCGCCGATGCGGGCCTGGGTCCGGCCGAGGTCGACGCGGTGGAGGCGCACGGTACCGGCACCAAGCTCGGCGATCCGATCGAAGCGAACGCGCTGCTCGCGACCTACGGGCGCGACCGTCGCGCGGATCATCCGCTGTGGCTCGGTTCGCTGAAGTCGAACATCGGCCACACTCAGGCGGCGGCGGGGGTGGGCGGACTGCTCAAGATGATCATGGCCCTGCGGCATGAGACGCTGCCTCGGACGTTGCACGCGCAGGTGCCGTCCAGCCGGGTGGATTGGGCCGACGGGGCCGTCTCGCTGCTGCGCAGTCACCGGCCGTGGCGTCGAGCACACGTCGGTGCACCGCGTCGCGCCGGGGTCTCCGCGTTCGGCGCCAGCGGTACCAACGCCCACGTCATCGTGGAAGAGCCGCCCACCACTGCTGCCGTGGAACGCGTTGCCGCGCAGCCGGGTCCCGCGTCGCCGACCGTGTGGCTGCTGTCGGCGCGGACCGCGGGGGCGCTCACGGCACGGGCGGCGCAACTCGGCGCCTGGCTCGACGCCCATCCCGCCCACCGGCCCGTCGACCTCGCCCACAGTCTGGCCACCACCCGGGCGCACCTCGAATACCGCGCCGCCATCGTCGGCACCGAGGTGACCGAATTACGCTCGGCCCTGCGGACACTCGCCGAACAGGCCGCGCCGAAACGAATGACGTACCGCGATGGCATCGCCCGCGGTACCGGGACGAAGGGGGGCCATCGGGTCGCCTACGTCGTCGGATCCGACCGCGCCGGGTGGCCTCGTGCGGTAGCGGACCTGCTCGGTGCCGCACCGGTTTTCGCCGAGCGGTTCCGTGCCTGTGCCGATGCGCTGCTCCGCAACGGCGGTGCAGACCTGATCGCGGTGGTGACCGGGGCGACAGGTGCGCCGCCGGCCGACCGGGACGATGTCGCACGGCAGGGATTGTTCGCGCTGGCCGTGGCATCCGCGGCGGTCTGGCAGGAGTATCTGCCGACGTCGGTACCCGTGATCGACGACAACGCCTGTCCCGCGGCCGGCCGATTGCTGTCGGGCAATGCCACGCTGGAACAGGCTGCGCGGGAAGTGGTCTCGAACGTGTCGCAGCCGTCGAGCCGACGACTCGCCGAATTGGTGGCGGCCGGTTATCGCACCTTCATCGAACTCGGTCCCCGAGCGGACGGATCGGGCGAGATCGCCGAGCAGGTCGCCGAAATCGACAGCGCGAGAAGGGCCGTCGTGCTGGCGGGCTTGGCGCCGTTCGACCGTGCGGGTACCTACGACATCGCCGGCGCCGTCGCTTCGGCCTACGCCTGCGGTGCCACTGTGGACTGGTCTCGCATGATCCCGCCCGGTCGCCGAATCGACCTGCCCACCTATCCTTTTCAACGCAGCCGGTTCTGGCTGGAACCGGTCGCCGAAACTCCGCCGCCGCCCACGCAGGCCCCGGCCGCGGGCGGTAATACCCTCACCGCACTCCTGCGCCGGGCCGACGCGGCGGGCGATCTTTTCGGCGGAGTCGAACTGCTCGTCTCGGCCTCGCGTTATCGGCACAGTTTCGATTCGGCGACGCGTGGCGCGCATCCGGGATCGGCCGTGCTGCTGTCAGAGGGCGCGACGCCTGTCGTGGTCTGTGTCCCGTCCTTTCTGGCGGGCTCGGGTCCGCACCAATTCATCCGTCTGACCACCGAGTTCACGACTCGGCCGCGCGCCTTCGCGGTGCGGCTGCCGGGTTTCGGCAATGGCGGCGTGCAGCCGGACTCCTGGCAGGCGGCACTCGAATCCCTCGCCGACACCATCGCGACGGCGTGCGGCGACCTGCCCTTCGTGCTGGCCGGTCACTCGATCGGCGGGGTTCTCGCGCATTCGTTGACCGACCACCTCGACCGCAGGGGTCGCCCGCCGGCCGGGCTCGTGCTGATCGACACCTTCGACCCCGCCCCCAGGCACCGGCAGGAGACCTTCGGCTGGGCGATGCGGCACATCATGAACCTCGATCCGGGCGGTGTCGTAGTCGGTGACGACAACCTCCTGGCGATGGCGAACTACCTGCGGCTGTTCGACGAATGGCAACCTGCGCAGAGCACCGTCCCGGTCTTGGCGTTGTCGGCGACCGGCACCACTCCCGCCGCGCCGCACTGGCAGATCGGCGGGACGCAGGTGCAGGTGGCCGCCGATCACTTCTCCATCCTGGAAGCGCACGCCGCCGAGGCCGCGCGCGCCATCGAGCCGTGGCTGCGGACTATCGCGGGGTGAGCGTCGCGGTGAGGTGGGCAAATCCCTTGTCCGCGTGCCGAAGTGACAGGTGCCGACCGGACCCGTCGTTTGTGCGCTCGACCGCCAGCCGGGCTTCGCCCGGGATGAGCATCGGCTTGGCGAAGGTGACGTCGTAGGCGCACGCAGCGGGGATCTCGCCCGGCACCGAGCCGAGAACGGCCGCTGCCTGCCACATTCCGTGCGCGATCGGACCGGGGAAGCCGAGGATGCGGGCGCCGATCCCCGAGACATGTATCGGGTTGTAGTCGCCGGAGGCGGCGGCGTAGTGGTTGACAGTGCGCTGGTCGACGCGCAACGGCGTGCCCGGCGGCGCCTGCGAGTCGTCGCCCCGGCTGTCCGGGCGGGGGCCTGCGGTTCGCTTCTGCGGTTTCAACAGCGTCGCTGTCTGTTTCCACACCGGTTCCCCTGCGGTGTGCACCTCGCTGATCAGATCGAAGACCTTTCCCCGTCGGTGGTCGCGCAGATCCGCCACGTGCACGGTGATGTCCAGCAGCTCGTCCTCGCGCAACGGTCGTCGTTGCTCGATGACGTTGCGCAGGTGGACGAGGCCGGGCAGCGCGAACGGGAAATCCCGGGCCACCATCAATCGCATCGCGACCGGATTGGCCAGGACGGACGGATAGGTGAGCGGCAGTGCGCCGGTGTCGGCGAGGCCGCAGGCTGCGCGGTACGCGTCGAGTTCGGCTCGGCGCACGGACGCGCCCGTCAGTTTCAGCGTTGTGTTCGGCAGTGCCCGCGGCCGCGCATTGAGGACCGGGATCGGCAGCGCGCCGACGAAGGCGCGCAGATACAACTCGCCGATCCGAGGTCTACTCGACAGCTGCTCGATGGATGAACTCATAGCGCTACCCATTCGTCGTAGTGAGCGGTCAGGACGGAGCGGGCAACGGGGCAGATCCGTGATCGTGTTCGGGCACCGCGTATTTGCGACCCACCCGGGTGCCGTCGCGCCAGCTCTGCGGCCGGGCGAGAAACGGCGTGTCGCCGAGCACGGCGACGTCGTCCACGAGTGCCGTCAGGCGGCGGTGTGCGGTAGCCGACGAGGCCGCGCCGAGGAATGCGGCGGCCTCGGTGCGCAGCCCCTGCGAAAGCGGCTGGCTCGCACCGAAGTAGACGCTGTGTTTGACGGCACGTACGGCGGTCCGGGGCCGGGTCGCCAGCCGGGCCGCCGTGGCGCAGGTGTACTCGAGCAGTTCGGCCGGCGGTACCACGGCCTCGACGATGCCGGCCTGCAGTGCCTGCTGCACGGTCAGGGTGGCGCCGTCGAGCAGCAGATCCAGCGTTCGCGCTGTGCCGAGCATGCGAGCGAGCCGCTGGCTCGCGCCACCGCCGGTGGACAGCCCGGCCAGGATCTCGATATTGCCCAGGACGATGCGTGCGTCGTCGGCGGCGCAACGGAGATCGCAGGCGAGGGCGAGCTCGAAACCGCCGCCGAGCGCCGGACCGTTGATCGCCGAAAGATACACCGCCCCTGAACGATTCATCCGCAGGATGGTCTGTCGCCAACGGTGCGCCCAGACGGCGCCGACACCCGCGGCGCCACCGAAACGTTCGGCCGCGGTGTCGGCGCCGGGCAGTCGCAGGACGAGATCCAGTGCGCGCACGCCGATCTGGAGCAGGGGCGCGGGCAGCCGCGGCGCCATCGCGGAAGTGTCGCGCAGTGCGCTCGGTTCGGCGTGTCCGAGGAATCGTCCGGCCACGCCCCCGGTCAACACGACGGCTCCGACCGAGGGATCCGCCTCCACGGCCTTCGTCAGCAGATCGAGATCCCGGATGAGGGCGGCGGTGACGAAGTTCGACGGCGGATCGGCGTAGCGGGCGACGACCACTCGCCCGGTCTGGCTCAGTTCTAACGTTTCCATCGGAAATCACTCCCTTGCAACGGAATCAGGTCTTGTCGCCGGGCCACCAGTTCCAGCGGCCCATCAGGCTCATCGCCGCGGGCACGATCATGCTGCGGATGACGGTGACGTCCAGGGCGACCGCGATGGCCAGCCCGATGCCGATCTGTTCGATCGGCAGGAACCCGCCGAAGCCGAACGCGCCGAACACCGCGATCATCAGCACCGCCGCGCCCGTGATCAGCGGTGCGGTGCGGGCGATGCCGACGGCGACCGCTTCATGGTTGTCCCGGGTCTGCAGGTACCGCTCCCGGACCCGGTTGAGCAGGAACACTTCGTAGTCGGTGCTCAGCCCGACCATCAACGCGAGCACCAGGATCGGGGCGAACGACAGCAGATAGCCGGGTTGATCCAGCCCGGGTACCTGTGGCAGCCAGCCCTTCTGGAAGATCGCGACGAGCACGCCGAAGGTCGCGCCCACCGCGAGCCCGTTCATGAGAATCGCTTTGAGCGGCAGGAAGATCGAGCGGAACGAGATCAACAGCACGACGTAGAGCGCGATCAGCATCAGCACGATGACCCAGGGCAGCTTTCGCTCGATCTCGTGATTGGGGTCGACCGCTCGTGCGGTATTGCCGCCGACATCGGCGTGCAGCGTGGCCGGAAGGGCTTCGGTGCGGGCGCGAACCCGCTCCAGCAGGGTGATCGTGGCTTCGTCCGCGAAGGGGCGGGTCGAGATGACTTCGATGACAGATTTCTGGCGATCGCCGGAAACGTAGTACCGCAGACCCTGTTGCGCGTCGGCCGGGAGCCGGTCGAATGTTGCGGGGTCGAATGCCTGCCACCGCAACTCGGGCGAGATCTGTTGCGTGACAGTCAGTGCGGAGTTCACCGCGGCGACATCGGGGAGTGCCGACAGGTCGGCGACCAACTCGCTCAGCTCGCTGCCGACAGATGGGTCGGTGACCGCGGCGTCCGTACGGACCACGACCTGGATGGGCGCGGCCACGCCGGGTCCGTATTGCGTTGCGACGCGGTCGAACCCGCGCCCGATCGCCGATGACGACGGCAGGATCTCCGGGCCGGGCAGCGACAGTTTCATGTCCGCCGCCGGTATCGCGAGCAGAACCAGCACCGCGATACCCGCACCAAGGAAGGCGAACCGGTGTCGCATCACCGTCGCCGCCAGGCGATACCACCGATGCGACGCCAATCGGGTCTCGTCGGCGGACTCGTCGGTGCGGAATCGGGCCGGGATAGGGATCTTTCCCGCATTGATCCGCGGGCCGAGTACGTGCAGCAGCACCGGCAGCAACAGCAACGACGTCACAGTGGTCACCGCGACGACGACCACCGCGCCGACGGCCAGCGAGACGATCGTGTTCATCCGGACGATGAACAACGGCAGTGCCGCCACGATGATGGTCAGGCCCGAGGTGGCGACGGTACGGCCGCCCGTGCGCAGGGTACGGAGCACCGACGCGTGCACATCGTGGCCCGCGGCCAGCTCCTCCTTGAACCGTTTGATCATGACGAGCGAATAGTCGACGCCGACGCCCAAACCGAGCATCAGGACGATGTTCTCGACGAAGATCGACAGCTCGGTGCGGGCCGCGAGGACGCCGATGATGCCGAGCGTCACCGCGATCCCGGTGATGGTGACCGCCATCGCCGCGACCATCGCCAGCACACTGCGGAACAACAGCAGCAGCACGATGACGATCAACGGGAACGCCAGCAGCTCGCTGCGGATCAGGCCCTCGGCGGCGAGTTTGTTCGCCTCGCCCTGCATGCCCTGCACGCTGAGGATGGCGACATCGAGGCCCTGCCCCTCGAAGCGCGCGCCGAGATCCTCCTGCACCACTGGAACCTTCTTGGTGGCCTCGTCGTTGCCGAGGCCGATCCCGATCGCGGTGGTGACGGTGCGGCGGTCCGCGCCGACGAATTTTCCTCTGTTCAACGGCGACAGCGTGTTCCAGCCGAAGCTGCCGCTCACCTGGAGCCGCGCATCGGCGACGGTGGCCTCGAACACCTCCCGTGCTCGCTGTTCGAAGGCCGGACTGTCGACGGTCTGTTGCTTGTCGTGGATCACCAGCAGCACGTCGGTCGCGCCGCGGCCCGCCAAGCCCGCGGCGAGCTCGTCGCGGACCGCGACGGTGCCCGACCCGGGCACGTCCCAGCCCTGGCTGTTCAGCGAATCGGCCAGGGTGGCGCCGCCGAGCGCGCCGAGCAGGAGCAGCACGATCCAGACCACGGTGAGCAACCGGATCCGTCCGGCCGTGAATCGGGCGACCAGATCCGGCCAGCCCGAACGGCTTCCGTCACCGGAGCCGGCCGGGTCGCGGCCGGCGTCGTCGCGGTCCGCCGCCGGGGGCGCCTGCCGGGTCAACGAATGGCCTCGGCCGCATCCGTCTGCGCCCGCCGCGCGGCCAGATCGTCGACGAGGTCGACCACCTGACCCACGGTGCGGATGTCGACCAGGAGTTCTCGATCGACCCGGTGTCCGAGGTGGCGTTCCAGATCGACGAGCAGGTCGACGAAATCCATCGAATCCATGCCGAGGTCTTCGCGCAGATTGGTCGCCGGATCCGACATCTCCTCGACCGGCAGCGCCATCGTCTCGCTGATCAACGCGATGACGCGTTCCTCGATCTCGACCCTGTTCATAACGTCCCCTCCTGGTCCACTCGGCGTTGGTGTCTCGTCAAGATGGCAATGAAGTCCCCGCTGCCGCCAGCGCGGCGGGCGCGAGTTCGTCCCGCTGCCATCCCAACATAGAAAACCTGCTCAAACCATCACCTTCGTTGTTGTGGCCGAGAAAGATCGAATACAGGTTGATCGTGTTGCTCTGGTCGAGCTGCTCGGCGAAAGGCACGTCGTCGAAGGCGATTACGCGCCGATGGCGGATGGTGAGCGGCCCGACCTGCCGGTCCCAGTCGTCCGGGGTGAAGGTCAGCACCCCGGTCTGTCCACTCACCGCGCCGGGCCGCAGACCCTCGCGATAGGTGCGGATGACCGAGTGGCTGCCGTTGACGAACCGGAAGATGTTCAGGCTCTTCGGCATCGGTGCGCAGTCCACCGCGATCTGATGGACCAGCGCGGGCAGGATGTCCGGCGTCATCGCCGCCGAGCCGTCACCGGTGAAGCACAGCACATGCTCGTCGCGCCGGGTGACGACGCCCGGCAGTGCCATCAGGCCGTCACCCATCAGCCCGCGTCCGTACCACCCGGAGAAGCCCCGGTTGGTCCTGGGCAGGTTGTTCACCGCGGTGAGGCCGACCCGGCCGATATCGTAGACGCCGACATAGCGGTAATCACGCTGCTGGATCAGTGCTTCCAGCACCGACCCGAGACGGCGGAAGAAGTAGTTCGTCGTCATCGGCCGTAGCGGCAGCAAGCCGACCACGTCACCGTAGGAGTCGGTGCTCGCGGCGATGGCGGCGCGCCGGTGCGCCAGCACCTCGGGGTCTACGTCGAGTCGATCCAGCAAGGCGCGCAAGACCTTCTCGATGTTTCCGGTCATCGTCAGGCCCGCGAACGGAGCCTGGTCGACGGCGTGCTCGACGATCTGGATCGGGGCCAGCCTGCGCAGCGACGAATCGGCGAACGGAGTGTCGATCTGCGGTATCGCACTGTTCAGGAAGATCACGTGCTGCTCGTCGGCAGGCCGCAATTCGCCCTTGTCGTAGAGGTATTGGTGCACCCGCGCGGAGTAGCCGTACATGCTGAGGGTGCCGAGGTATTCCGGGACGACGGCGCCGTCGCGATAGCGAGTCACCGTGCCCGGCTGTGCGACCGAGTCGGCCAGTGCGATGCCCGCACGGTGCGACAGTTCGTACATGAGCTCCTGCGCGTGCCCGGACAAGGGGCCGACCTGGCACAGCAGCCGGACTCGCGCCGAGTTGAGCAGCTCGGACAGTCGGTCGAGCTCGGGCGGGTCGATCGCCGTGCGAGGATCGGGAGTCGCGGGTTCGACAAGAGCAGCCATTTCCGGATTCGCCTGTAGTACTTCGCGTGTCGCGAGGATCATCACCGGTCCCCGGTCGGCGTCGTAGGCGGCGAAGGCCTGCTGCAGGCCCTCGCCGAGGTGCTCGGTCCGCTCGATGTAGACCACCGGAAACCCGCGCGCCTGCAGGGACGGTCGCGCATCGCCGGTGCGGTGGATGGTGCCCTGGAAGGGATGCCATTGGTTCGGCCGCGAATCGCAGCAGACGATGAATCCCTTACTGCGCGTGGCGACGTGGTTGGCCAGCGTGCCGCGGAACTCGTCGTGCATCCCGCTGGTCGTCACGATGACGAACGGTGCGCCGTCCAGGGTCCAGCGGGCCAGCGCGGAGCACCCGTGACTGTGCTCGCTCGGCGCCCGGACGATCGGGTTGCCGTTCGCCATGGCATGGGCTTCCATGTCATCGATGAAGGTGGCGACGCCGGATCCGGTGTAGTAGTGCAGGCCCCAGTCCTGACCGGCCCGCCGATTCATGAATGCGGAAAGTTCCCGCGCTACGGCGCTTCCGGAGAAGTCGGGGCGCAGTCGCTGGTGCAGGTGTACCTGCAGCGAGTCGACGAAGGCACAGGCGATATCGGCGGCGACGACCCACTCGTGTTCGGGTTGCCATCGCGGCGTGAAGTGTTCTTCGGCGTAAAAGGTATCGAGGTCCGGGGCGGTGTACACGTGCACGGTGTGCGGGCCTGGATCGAATTCGACGGTGCCGGGCAGCGAGATCGCGACCTTGGCCAGCATCCTGTTCACGGTGTCGGGCTCGGCGGCCCGATACCGGCAGTCGTCGTGGTCGATGACGAGCAAGGTGAGCACGGCGGCACTGCCCGCCGCCGCGGCGGCGAGCGCATCCGGTAGCGCCTCGAGCGAATCCGCGAGCACGAGCGAGAGCGGGTCTTCGGGCGCGACCGCGTCCAGAAAACGGCGGGCCCTGGCCAGCACCTGGTCGTATTCCGGTTGCGCCGGGGCCTGAGCAGGCGTCGTGGCGATATCCACGTCGCGCGGTCCGGCCAGGTCTGCGAGTACGCGCGCGGCCGAGGGGCCGAGGACAGCGCTTTGTGACACAACGGCGAGCAGGCGTCTGGTGCGGCTGACAGACATGAGTTGGCTTCCTCCACAGCTGGAACAGTGAGATTCGAGATCAGTCCGGACGGCGTCCGAGCAGGGCGACCGCGGAGGTGGGCAACCAGCCCGGCCGTCGTGGATCGGGCTGCGGCAGGCGCGCGAACGGCCGTAACAGCGGTGGTAGCCGATGCCACCGAGCCGCGGCGACGAGATGGGACGAGCAGTCCTCGACGGTCCAGCCGAGCGGCTCGAAGTAGCCGACCCCCGTGGCCGGGCCGAATTTGACGACGAGGTTGTTCATCTTGCCGCGGAGGGCGGGTTTGGAGAGCGCGACGAACGCAGGCGAGATGATATCCGTTATCCACCAGGCTATTTCGGTACGCGTCAGGTCCGCGGACAGTGATCGGACCTCGGCTTCGGCAAGGTAGAGCAGCAGTCCCTCGGTGATCACCACGGTTTTGCCCGCGTGCTCGACGGCGCTGTCCAAGAAGTCTCGTCGCGCCTGCGGATCGGCTAGATCGACGCGGTGTCTGCTGATCCGGCAGCGCGGTGTGCGCCGCGCGAGCCGCTGTTGTTTCTCGTCGATCATCGCGGGCAGGTCGGCCTCGTGCCATTCCAGGTCGGGCGGCAGATCGAGCCGGTAGGGCCGCGTGTCGAGCCCGGCCGCCAAGTTGATGACGCGATCACAGCCCCGCGCAACGCATGTCGCGATCATGTCGTCGATCAGTTTTGTGCGGGCCACAAAGAACCACGCGCCGAGCAGCGTGCGTTTGGCGGCCGCGGCGATCGCGGCGCCGCGACTGCCCGCGAGTTCCGCGGCGAGAAAGTCATCGAAAAGTGCGTCGGGCCGGGCGGATTCGGCTGCCCGGTAGGTGGCGACCCAGCGCGCGGTATCGGATATGTCGGAGATCAGTGATTCGGCCACGAGGGTTATCCGTTCAGAGTCGGCGCAGCCGCCGCATGATCTGGACCAGCAGCGCGTTCGCCGCCATGCCCTTGCTCAGACTGTGCTGGAAGTAGCTGACGTTCAACAGGACGGCGTAGCGGACACCGTGGTCGCGCCATTCGGCGATCTGTTCGACGATTTCGCTCGGTGTGCCGACCATGTTCAGGTCGCGCACCAGCGAGCTCGGCGCCTTCTCGGCATAGGACAGCATGGTCGCTTCGTCGAGCTTCTGCGGCAGCAGATCCTGCGCACCCGAGAAGGTCGATCCCAGTGGATGTTCGACGCCGTGCCGGGCCCACATCTTGGCCGACGCATTGATGGTGAGCGTTCGTGCGACGACGCTCTCGCACAGCTCGTCCACCGCGTCACGGGTCGGTGCGGTGAGAATGGTGAAGGTCACCGCGGGCAGGATGGCCATCGGATCGCGTCCGGCGTCCGAGGCGGCCGTCCGGATCTGGTCCAGGCCCGCCGAATAGTCCTCGGGCTGGATGGACAGTCCCGGCAACCAGGCGTCGGCGTACCGCCCCGCGATGCGGAGCATGCGCGGGCCGTGCGCGGCGATCCACACTTCCGGCCGGGTCCCGCGATAGGGCGGCACGTCGAAAACCGCGTTGTGCAAAGGGAAATAGGGCGATTCGCGGCTGACCGGCGCACCGTCGGAATCCCACAGCAGGCGGATCGTGGCCATCGCCTCTTCGAATCGGCCCACGGGTGTGCGCCAGTCGACGCCGAACGGCTCATTGTTCAAGCGCTCGCCCGGGCCGATGCCGAGGATCGAACGTCCGCCGGTCAGCAGATGCAATGTCGCGGCAGCCTGCGCGGTCACCGCGGGGTTGCGGCGACCAGTGTCGGTCACGCCGATACCGAGCCGCTTGCGGGCCAGGCCGTTCTTCGCGGCGAGGTAGCCGAGCGCGAGCCACGGGTCGTAGCAGGCGTGGATGCGGGGCACCAGATGTGCGGCGCCGACGTATTTGGGCGTCCACACCGATTGCGGCTGCAACGAGATCAGGTGATCGGGAACCCACAGCGAATCCGCGCCACCCGCCGCCGCCAGCATCTGGCTGCTGCGCAGCAGCATATCGGGCGTGAATCGGGGATGCAGGCCGGCGTCGAGTAATCCGGTCCGAAAACGTTTCATCGTGAGATCCATGAGTGACCTTTTCGTTGGCTGCGGTTCGGGCGTCTGGGCACGGCGTGGTCGTTCATTGCGGAAGTTCGGCATCTTTGCGGTCGCGTGAGCGGAGGTGCGCGGATATTCCGATCGCGGTGGCGATCAGTCCGCCCGCGACGCCCGCGACGAGCGACAGCCAGTAGGGCAGCGCTATTTCGCCGAGATACCACGGTTGGCTGAAAGGGCCCCAGTAGAACGGAATATGGATCACGATCAAGCTCAATGCCACTGAAGAACCGAAATGCGCGAGCAAGACGGCGGCCCAAGGGTGTCTGCGCACGATCAGCGCCAGCACGATGAATCCGACCACATCGGCGAATATGCCGCAGATGCGAACAGCAATCGGTGTTTGATGCCAGAGATAGATGTGTGCAACGGAATGCAGGGCGAAGCCCGTCATATAGGCCGACCAGCCGATGAGTAACAGCCGGCGGTCAGGTGGATTCGACACGAGAAAACCCCCTTCTGCACTATGCGACGAGCTATAGGCCTTTGCCGGATACGGCTATTTCAATTCGACTTCGATGCCCACCGTGATATTTGCACGGTAGGCGGTCTCGATCCTGGGTGTCAACGGGGCCGGGAGGCGCTTTCCGTCCGGTCGCGGACGACCGCGCGCATGGTGTTCGCGCGGCGTCGGCGCCTATTGTCTCCGCATGAATCTCTTTGAGTTCGAAGGCAAATGCCCGGTCGTTCATCCCACGGCATTCATTGCGCCGACCGCGACGCTCATCGGCGACGTCCGGGTGGCCGCGGGCGCGTCCGTATGGTACGGGGCGGTGCTGCGCGGTGATATCTCACCGATAATCGTTCGCGAAGACGCGAATATTCAAGACAATTCGGTTCTGCACGGTGTGCCCGACATGCTCACCGAGATCGGTCCCGGTGCGACCGTGGCGCACGGCTGTCTGGTGCACGGCGCGATACTCGGTGCGGAATGCATTCTCGGCAATATGAGCTCGGTTCTGGACGGTGCGAAGATCGGCGCCGGTTCGCTGATCGCGGCGCACTCCCTGGTGCCCGCGGGATTCGACGTCCCGCCCGGTGTGCTCGCCTCGGGTGCGCCGATGCGGGTCCGGCGGCCGATCGAGGGCACCGATTTCGAGGCGTGGATAAAGATCAATCCCGGCTATTACGCGGACCTCGCGCGGCGCCACCGCAAAGGTGTTGTCGCCGTGCCGGGCACAGCGGTCGACTGAGGAGATTCCTCAGGCGACCCCGGTCGGTGCCGCAGGGACGCGTTACCTACACCGCCGCCTAGGCGGATCTAGGTGAAAATCACCGACGCGAGGGGTGGGGCGGCGGTGCAAAAGTCGATGTCAGCAAGGGAGCACGACCTGCGCGACATCGAGGAGGAACACCATGAGCGCGGCAATCGAAGAGGGGGTGCAGAGGGAAGCTGCCGCACCGGGACGCACCGCCCGGGCCACGATATTGGCCGCCGCGATGCTGACCGTGATGGCGCCGGCCGTCATCGCACCGAGCCTGCCCGCCATGCGCGAGGTCTTCGCGGGAGTGGCCGGCGCGGACGTACTGGTACGGCTGGTGCTGACCATCACGTCGCTGGCCATCGGCATCACGGCGCCGCTGGCGGGGATGACCGCCGACCGCGTCGGGCGTAAACCGCTGCTGGTCGGCAGTCTGGCACTGTTCGCGGTGGCGGGCGCGGCCGGTTTCTTCGTCGACACCCTCGGCGTGCTGTTGGTGACCCGGGCCCTGGTCGGCGTCGCGGTCGGCGGCATCATGACGGCCGTCAGCGCCACCATCACCGACTGGTTCGACGGCCCGAAGCGAGCGTCTTTCCTAGGGCTGCAACAGGCTTTCGCCAGTATCGGCGGAGTCGTGTTCCTGCCGCTGGCGGGGCTGCTCGCCGCCTCGAACTGGAAGTCGCCGTTCTGGATCTATGCCGTCTCGGTCGCCATCCTGCCGTTCGCGCTGTTCGCCCTGCGAGAGCAGCGGCGCGACAAGGCTTCCGAGCCGACCGGCGTGGTCGAGGCGGGTCTGCCGCGGCCGGGCATCTTCCGGCCGATCGCCGGGCTGTACCTGCTCGCCTTCCTGGTGACGCTCGCCTTCTACATGGCGCCCACCCAGTTGCCGTTCCTGCTGGCGGAATTGGGCACGGGGCCTGCCGTGGTCGGCGCGGTGATCGCCGCGACCACCCTGAGCAGTGTCGCCGGCGCACTGACCTTCTCGCCGCTGCGAGGGCGGTGGACGCCCAGCGCCATTACCGCCGCCAGCGTCGCCCTGCTCGGTGCGGGCTGGGTGCTGGTCGGCACCGCGAATTCGGTGGCGCCGGTGGTGGCAGGCCTGCTCGTGGGCGGCTTCGGCGTCGGTCTCGCGGTGCCCAATCTGAATCTGCGCTTGAGCGACCTCGCCCCAGCCGCCGGCCGTGGCCGCATCCTCAGCGGCTTGGTCACCGGAATCTTCCTGGGCCAGTTCGTCTCCCCACTGATCCTGCAGCCGCTCATCCGAGCCACCAGCATCAGCGGCGCGTTCGTCTGGACCGGCCTCGCCATGCTCGCGGGTGCCGCCCTGGCGCTGCCACTGCTCCGTAAAGCCAAGTAAGACAACCGATTTCCCACCACACAGAAAGCTGACAGAAATGATCTACCACGGCAACCGCTTCACCCTCCGCCCCGACGCCACCCCCGAGGCGGTCGAGGAAGCCCTCGAGAGCCTGCGCAACCAGGGCCGGGTCATCCCCTCGGTGAAGTCCTTCGTCGTCGGCCCCGACTTCGGCGGCGAATACGAGTGGGGCGCGGTCTTCGTCATCGAGGACCTGGCAGGCTACTGGGAGTACCTGATCCATCCCGCCCACCGCAACACCGACCGCGTCGGCCTGCCGCTGGTCGACAAGTTCGCCTCGTTCGACATCACCGACGACGCGGATCCGGAGATGGGAAAGAAGATCGCCGAACTGCACCAGCGCCGCTACGACAGCGACCCGGAACTGACCAAGCTGGTCTCCGATCTCGGCGAATACAGCGGTAGTGCCGCACCCGGCGCGCACGGCGAGAAGTAGTACCCGGCCCGAAGCCCCTGGCGGACAGATTGTCCGGCAGGGGCTTTCGCGTTGTTCCCGGTGCTTCACCCGCTCGGGTGGATTCGTTGCTCCAGTGTCGAAACCGCGCGCGGGACGCCGACCAGCAGTGCGGCGAGCACGCTTCGGGTGCCCGCGAGATCGGCCGTGAAATCGGGCGTTTCGCCGGAGTGGATACGCGCGGCCAGACCGAGTGCAGCAGCGGCGAGCGCGCCGCGTTGCAGGACCACGCCCGCATCGGCCTGGACTGTTCGGTACCAGCGTGCTCCGGTGCCCGCGTGCAGATCACCGACTGGCAGCAGGACCGCGGCAGCCTCGCCCACGACCGGGTGGCACCGGATCGAATCGGCTATGCCGGAACTGATTTCGACGAGGGCATGGCGCACCGGGTGATAGCGGTACCTGCCCGGCGCGATCCCGTCGACCCGGGCGACAACGCAGTACAGCGCGCCACCGCGGCCGAATCCGGCCCAGCCGTCGGCGACCGCGCCGATCAGTCCGGCCAGTCGGATCAATTCGATGGCACGTGGACGGAACCCGTCGGCAGGGGAGGATCGGCCCGCTATGCCCGCGTTGACAGCCACTGGTACCCGGGGCAGCCGTAGTTCGTGCCCTCCCTCGATCGGATACGAGACCGAGTCTTCGGGCAGCACACCCGAATCGGTGTGCAGGGCGGCCATGGCGGGCAGTGTGTCGGTGATCGCGGGAGTTCGCTCCGCGGCGCGGGCCGGGGTCACGGCGATCAGCTCGCGGTAGGCCGGGGCGTTCGCAGTCGTGGTGTCCTGGCCTACGAACATCATCGCCAGCGCGTCTTCCGCACGTGGATCGAGGTCGAGCAGTTCGTGCACCTGGTCGTCGGCGAAATGCAGGCGGGTGTCCACACTGGTACCGAGGCGTTCGGCCACCGCTGCTGCTTGGGCGGCGAGTACGCCGACTTCCTGGGTCTGCAAACGGTACCCGAACTCGCCGTATTTGAATCCGTTGCGCCAGAACCGTGCCGTGAGCACGAGCACTGCGGCGGGAAGGGCGCCCGGGGCGTCGGAAACCAGTGCGGCCAAGGCCGCTCGGTGCTCGCCCGGCCGTAACAGTTCGAGGCAGTGATGTGCCGGATCATAGTGGTAGAGGCCGGGTTCGGGTGATTGCGCGGCGACGTAGGCTTCCAGCGGATACAGCGCGCCGCCCGACGGTGCGGACCTGCCGTGCTGGACCTTGAACGCGCCTGGGGTGGGTACGCCGTCGTGATCGAGTACGGGGGTCCACATCAAGCGCGTGATACCGCACATGTCGAGCAGTAGGGCGCCGATCAGCGACGTAGCGGTCGCTTCGTCACCCCACGGCAGGTCGACCCGTGCGGCGTCGGGATAGCGTTTGTACCGTGCGGGGGCGGCGTTCCAGTCGATCGGCCCGCGTGCGGGGCCGCGGCTGCGGTCGAGGAACGTGGTCAGCGCAGTGTCGGCGTCCATGAACTGCTCCCTCATGGGAAGGGGTGCGGGTGCGGATTGATCTCGTCCGCGCCGAGGTCGTGCTCGGCGTAGCCGAGAACCCTCGGTGCCGTGCGGATGCGCGGCAGGCCGTGATCGCGCCGGTTCCGGTGCCCGAACGTCATCGGCACCGTGCCGGGCACGAGCACCTTGGCGCAGGCGAACCCGCCCGCCCGGTGCTCCGCCGAGGTCTGATCGACGATCAGGACATCGAGGTCGCACGCGCGATACCGCTCGGCCAGGTGCCCGAGATCCTGGGTGAGATCGGCGAATTCGGGCCAGGCGGCGGGCGGTATGGGTTGCCGCGGTCCGTCGAGGGGGAGGAAACCCAAGCGCCCGAAGGCGTCTGGATGACCGTAGAGCGTGCTGTGATCGTCCATGTCGCCGACGCGGTCGCTGTCGGCCACCATCTGCCGTGCCGATTCCGGGTCGTATCGAGCGACGAACGCCTCCAGCATGGTGAGCATTTCCTGTATTCCGCTCAGCAGCGCGTGCTCCGGGAAGACGTGCGCGGCCGCGCCGCAGAGGACCGCCGGCCTGTTCTCGCCGGGTTTCTGATCGACGGCCATCAGCCAGTACGCGGGGACGCGCGTCTCGGTCGTGCAGTCGAATGCCGCCACCTCGTACCCGAATTCGTGCGCGACGAGATCGGCCAGCAGCGGAATCCGGCGATCCGTCGCGGAATCCAGGTCCACGCGCGGCACCGGCAGCCGGGCATACCAGGTGAGCAGGAACGCGTCCCGTTCGGTGACCTCCAGCAGCCCGTGCAGCGCCGCCTCGGCGAGCGAACTGCCGACGGCGCAACCGTTGGACGTCTCGTAGGCGAAACGGCGGTCGTGCACGCCGTAGTACGCCAGGCACTCCGGTACCAGCACGGCTTCGGCACGGGCGTACGAATAGGCCCACACCCAAGGGATTTCCAGGCCCGGGTGGTAGCGATGGAACCAGAACCCGGGGGCGTCGTAGCGCGCATCGGAGTACAGGCCGAAGGCGCGGGGATCGACGGCTCGACCCGCGACTTCGGTGTACGCCGCGCGGACCGTGGTGCGTCGACCGCGTGGACGTTGTCCGCCGAGCCGTTCGAGCGCCTCGGCTACTGCGGCGGCCTTGGTCGCGTCGACACCGAAGCCGCGACCGTACCCGTGGCTGCTCGCGGGGGACTGTTCGGATTCGATGGCGGCCCTGGAGACGGGAGACGTCACAGTGGTCCAGGTGGTGAGCTCGCGGATCGTCCCGGTGTCCGCGTCGACGTAGATCCGCTGCAGTTCCGGCAGCGCCGCGGTGAGGTCGCGGGTGCGCAGGCCGCGCCGGCCGGTATTCGGCGCGAACAGGTTTCGCGCGATCCCGGGACCGTCGCCGGGGAGGTCCGAGCAGTCCGGGCACAGCGGATCAGCCATGACGGTGTGGGTTGTCGTGGCCGCGGTTTCCAGATCCAGGCTCCACTGGACGGAATTCGGCGCACCTGTCAGTAGTTTTTCCACTTCGGCGACCGCCAGCGCCGCCGCGGCTGCTGCGGTGGTCGCCAAGAGCAGGGGTGAGGGCCGCCGGAGCAGGTCCGCGCCGAATCGTTCGGACAGTGCCGCGCGTTGCGGCGCGTCGGCGCGATTGTGCTCGCGTCGCCTGTCGGCGCAGGTCGGACACCCTGGACGGCCGGGTAAGCCGCCGGGCCCGACGAGGACACGAGTGTGGTTCAGCCGCACCGGAAACCACGGCACCGCTGGACTCGTTGCGGCCGTCGCCGCCGAGGTGTCGTCGGCGACGATCAGCGCGTCGTACGGTGTTTCGTCGGCGGTGCGGACGCGGTGGCCGGTGGCCGCTACCGCGTCGCGCACCGCGGTGGCGAGCAGCCCCGCGCCGAGCACGGCGATGTCATGCGGCATCGAGCACCACCCGGACGCAGTGCACGAGTGCGAGTTCGTCGGCGAGTTCCAGTGCGACAGCGGTGAATCCGGACTCGTGCAGGGCCTTGACAAGGAGTTCGGGATTCTCGGACGTCCTGATCGTCGCCGCGGCGCAGTCGTCCGGATGTCCTTGCCAGGCCAGGAGAGCGCGCTCCATTCCGTCGCGCAGGGCGTCGGGCGCGGTGGTCGCGCAACTCACGACTTCGTGACCGTGAGCCGTCCGCACCGCGTAGGCCGGGACCCCCAGGATGTCGCTCAGGTCCAGCACCGTCGTCTTGCCGCCGACTACGTCGAGCTGATGACGGAGCCGAACGCCATTGCCGTCGAGCGGTATTCGCTCGTCCGGTAGCGGGGACCGCGCTGTCCACTCCGCTCGACGCTCGAGCAGCAGCGCCTCGCTTTGCTGGCGTAGGCCCCACTGGATGGCGTCCGAGCGGGTGAGTCCGGCCGCGACACCGACGGCCGGCAGGTTCGCTCTGTCGCGTGCCGATCGTATCGGCGGGACGAGCGTCCGGCCGGTCACGAGATCCACGGCCGAGATCGCAGGTGCGGTGAGCCAGGCGTGCACGGCCAGCGCGCGCAGCACCGTACGGGTACGGGCCGTGTGCTGATCGGGACCCCACCCGAGCACCGAGGGGAGCGGAGCCGGAGACGGGATCACCGTGGCCGGATCGGAGACCACCGCCCGGCAGAGCGAGAGCGGGAACTGCGGCAGATCGCCCTCGCCGAAGGCGCAGAGCGCCCCTGTGTGCTCGTCGACGAGCATTGCGGCCCTGGTGAGCAATTCGTCAGGAGATGATGCGATCTGGTTGCCGGGTCGAGCGGGCGCGGGTGAATCATCCTCGGCGACAGCAGCAATCGGTGTGACGCGGTGCGCTGTCATGTCCAGGGTACGCAGATCCACGCGGGTCACCCGCTGTCCGCCGCGCGTAGGCGGGGGCAGCGCGGCCAAACCGGTGCGATGGCGGAAGACGCCCAGCACCAGGTGCGCCGCCAGTATCGCGGGCACCGGTCCGGTCAGCCAGCGGTTCGGGCCCGGCGTGATCGTGCCTTTGCGGTTGGCCCGCAAGCGTTTCCAGCAAGAGGTGTCGGCGGGAGCATCAGCCTCGGTCAGCCAGGCTTCCTCGCTGCCGAGCAGCAGCTGCCCGAGCGCAACGTGATCCGGGCATCGCTGCGCGAGCGACGTCAATTCCGCTGTGGTGTCGGCGATTTGCAGTACGACATCGGTATCCCGCAATTCCGGATCCGGGGTCAGGCAGACGCGCTGGTGCTCGTCCCGTCGTGCGGCCTCGACGGTGCGCATCAACTCGGTCTCCTCCTGCCCGGCCGTGGCAACGCGCACATTCGCCCACCCTGATCGCACCCCGGCCGCGACGACCGCGCTCACGACGCGCTCGGTGCCCACCGAACCGAGCACGGTCACCCGCGCCTCCCGGTGGCGTTGGAACCGGTGTTCCGCTGCATCGATCGCGCAGGCGAGAAAGGCGATCTCCCGTGCGTAAATACGCAGTTCCGCGTCGGAAAGCCGGTGCGGTAGATCGCCCTGCGCGTCGGTCACGAATCCGTGCTGGTGCAGCGCCGTCACCATGCCCTCGACCGTCGAGCGCTGTTCGGCGGGTAGCGCGGCGGTCAGTTCATCCAGTTCGAACGCGCCGTTCAGATACGGTTCGAGGCGGCTGAGCCAGGCGAAGGCCCGGGCTCCACGCAACGTGCGTGCGCCGCGATCGCCGAACAGGTACACCCCGTCGGGGCAAGCCACATAGCGCACGGCCGGGTGCAAGCGTGGACGCATACCGGACTCCTTTCGCCTCCTGGAGCACCATCACACGTATGCCGGTCACACCGACAGAGCACGAATTCCCGAACGGCCGGGAAATCTTCCCGGCCGCACTCGACCGGTGACCCGGGAATTCTTCCCGATCCCGCCGGGAGTGCTGCCCTGTCGGAAGGGAAAGCGCGGCAGGCATATTCGAAGTTCCTGCACGAATCCATCCAGGAGAGGACCGGCACATGCCTATCACCTCGGCGAATCTCGCCCTCGAACTACTGAATCTCGAACCCGAAAATCTGACCATGGCCGACGACCGCTCGGCCCCGACCGGCCTGATCCCGCCCTGCGACTGCTCCGCCTGTTGCACCTGCGGTTACTGCGTGTGCAGTACCTGCGGCCGCGACACCAGCAATCAGCTCGACGGGCTCGAAGCGTAACGGTCTGTCGGAACAGGTCCCCCGGTAGCGCTTACCGGGGGACCACGTCGATGGGCGGCTCGCCCGTCTTCTGCTGTCCCGATTCGAAGAAGGAATGCTCAATCCAGTGGAATACGCCGGCCGTTGAGCAAGAGCTCGAAATTCGGCAGATCCTCGATACGGCCGGAATTGCGGGCCGCGGCGCGCGCGGCCTGCTCGAGGGCGGCGGCGGTCTCCGCGGTAACCGGACCCGGATAGGTGATGTGCAGCGTGACGCCCGCCGGATGCTCTTTGATCACCCGTTCGTGGGTGTTCGGGTCGATCGGGTCCGGGTCACGAGCCGGTTTGCGGGCGGAGCGATCGTTGGCGTCGCGCTCCATATCCCGCATGGCGTTGTCCACATGCTTGCGGATGTTCTCCGGGGTGGCATCGGCGTGCTCGAGAACTCTTTTGAGGCTGATCCAGCGAGCTCCGGACACCACCTTGTTCACGACCAGGATCCATCCGTTCTTGTAGCGTTCGCGCGTGATGAAGTATTGGGCGGTACCACCTTCGTACGCGTCATAGGCGCGGAAGTTCTCCGGTGCGCTCAGCGCGTTCGGGTGATAGGCCTGCAGTACCGGGGCCTCGGCTTCTTTGCCCAACGAGCTACCGGGCCGCGCCGCGGTGGCGCCCGCCGTGGCGGCCGCTGCCGTCCCGGCGCTCTGGGTTGTCGCCGTGGCTCCGGTCGAGGTCGATCCTGCGCCGATTCCGGGCCTGGGCACACCGGTCTTCCCGACGGTTGCCTCGGCGGCCGCGATCTCGGTGATCCCTTCCTCCGCGGCGATCGTCCGCGCGGCGGCCGTCGCTTGCGTCCGCACCGCCTGAGCCGTCAGCGCCTCCGACATGATCCAGACGTGTGCGGCCTGCTCACCCGCGATGACGGGGACGGCCTGGCCCGCGCCCTTCAAAGTACCGGCGATGAATACCGATCGCTGGGCGAATCGGCGCGTCGAGACGGTGGCCAGACGCCGCAGCATGGCCGCGGCGAGCCGTCCGCCGAGCTGGTATCCGAGCCGGCCCAGCCCCCAAGCGATCGGCAGGTAGTCGATCGGCCCCAATCCTTCCGAGACAATCGGGGTTTCGATCGCATCGATCCATGCGAGATCGGCGTCGTACAGCTCGATGAGTGAGGCATTCTTGACGTTCACATAGCCGACGAGCGCACCGCTGTCGTCGGCTACGACGTGCCAACCCACGGTCAGCGGCTTCGGCTTCGGCTCCGGCGGGGCAAGCGCCGCAGCCTGTTCCAGCGCACGGCGGGCCGCGCTCACCCGCGTGGCCCCCTCGGGCGTGACGAGGCGCGCGAGGTAGCGCTGCGCCAGGACGAAGGCGCCGAGTGTGGCAGCCCAACCGTCGGCGGGCACCGGTGCCTCGGTGCGCAGGATCGCCTCCATCCGGCGAACCGTCGATTGTGCTGCCCGGCACCTGGTTCCGATGACGAACGGAGCCTCGCCCTCGTGCCACTGGACCGCCTTGCTGTCCACGTCCGAAACGTACTGGGTGAGCAGCCGGTCCACGGCCAGCACCAGTGCGTGTGCCCTACGCCGTGCGGCGAGGGCCGCAGGGGTTGCGGCTGCCGTCGGAACACCGCCTGCCGCAAATACTTTCGCGGGATCGTCGAAGATGCCTCGGTTCTCGGTGCCGCGCGCGGCGGTGGCCGTCGCCGTGCGTGCTCGCGTATCGCCCGACACGGCCGGCCTCAGATCGTGTCGGGATCGATGGCCACCGCCGGGGCGCCCTCGATGACGATCTTCTTGTCCACCCGTGGGTCGTCGTGCTCGTCGGCGAGCAGCCTGGCCGCCATCCGCAGATTCTCCAGTTCGCTCAGCCGGACCTCGGCCTGTGCCTTCTTCACGTCGACGGCCCGATGGGCGAGTTTGAAGTCCTCCAGCAGCGGGTGCACGCCGGGCAGCGCCTCGATGTACAGCGACCCGGTGGGCACGACGAGTTCGTTGTCGTCGTTGGCGCGCTCTTTGAGCCGTCGATAGGTTTCGATCAGTCCGGGCAACAGCAGTGCGAACGTGCGATCATCGGTGTTCGCGCGTACGCAGCAGACATACTCGGCGAACTCGTGCAGGGTCCAGGTGGCCAGTTGATCGGGATCGTGCAGGCCGGTGAACGGGTTGTAGTACGGCGTCAGCATGTAGTCGGTGAGCGCGTTCTCCCGGGTCAGCGGGAAGATCATGTAATTGCCCTTGAACCCCAGCGGATTATCGAGATCGGCCACGTCGCCGAGCGCGTCGAAGCCCATATCCTCGGTGTCGATATGCACCCGGGCGGTGAGTTTGTGCGGCTTGCGCCAGGTCGGCGGCAAGGGCACCGCGTCCGGATCGGTGGTGATCGTATAGGTCTTCTTGCCGACCAGCCGGGGTACCCGCACATCGCGCAGCCTGAAGTACCGCTGATCAGGCGGTTCGTGACTGTAGACGGCCTGCATGTAGTGCATGATGTTGGCCTTGATGTGGGTGCGCAGCCGCGAGATCTGGGTGCGCCGGTTCAGGTGATCCGACAGCTGGGCGGTGTACTTGTCGCTCAATTCGGCGACTGCGGTCGTTTCCCGGGTCAGGCGTTCCTGCAGGTCGTGCTCCTGGGTCAGGACGCGCTGGTAGGCGTCGCGGGTCGCGTCCTCGCGGGCCTTCATCGCCTCGGCGTCGGGATCGTCTCCGCCGAAAAGGAATTCGTGGCCGCTCTCCAGCAAGCCTTCGTCGCTCTCCTGCTGGATCGTGTCCGCGCGGGCGCGCAGCGAGCGCTGCAGCGCCTCATAGCGTGAATCGAGTTGTGCCCGGACCAGGACGAGCTCCTCGGTCAACTCGTCCGCGATGCGGCGCTGCTGTTGCAGGTTCTCGTACAGTTGCTGCAGCGCATGCTCGTCGCCCACGACCTTGGTGGCCAGGTAGTTCATCGCCGGCACGAACGAGTCGTCCAGGATGACCCGGCGCAGGATCCAATCGTGGGCCACGATCCAGTCGTCATCGATCTCGTCGGGCGCGGGAAACTCCTGGGCGACCAGGATGACCGGGGTGACCTTGCGCAGCTTCTCGTCGATCCGGTACTTGCGCTGCAACTCATAGAACAGGAACGTCACCGGCAGTTCGTCGTTGGGGTTGGTCAGCTCCCCGGACTCTTCCTCGGCGAACTCGTAGGTCTGGCCGACCTCGACCTCCACCCGGTTCTCGGTCCGGTACTCCGCGGCCGCCTTGAAGACCGACTCGCGGAACTCCTTCTTGGTCTCCTGGGACAGCTGCGCGGCGTTCTGCCCGAAACTGGTGGTGCCCTTGAACGTGACGCCCAGCGAGATCCCCGCGGCCGCGCCCACGTGAAAGTTCGACTTCGTCTCGGCGCGGGCGATGATCTCGGCCTCGACCCGGGCGGTGACACTCGATTCGCTGCGTAGCGATTCGAGGCGACTGGTCGACTCCTTCTGCGCCCGGTTCTGCTTCCGCACCGTTTTGCGTGAGTACTTGCGAGTTTCCTTGGGCGCCAACGGCACCGTGCGGACCAGCTCGCCGACCTGATACGTCAGCGGAGTCCACTGCTGCCGATAGGTCTCCAAGACACCGAAATTGATGCTGCGGCCAGTGGGGCCCGCGGCGTAGACGTTGAACCGGTAGGGCTCCTTCAGCGACTTCTCCAGCGCCGACAACAGCTCGTGCAGTTTCTCGAACTCGCGCGGTGCCTGCGCCAACTCCTTGGCGTACTTGACCACTCGTGCCCCGCGGTTCTGCAGAATCCGCATCTGCCGATCGAGACTCTCGACCTCGGCTCGCATGATCTGAGTGAACAGCTCCTTGAACAAGGGCAGCGTTTTCGTGAGATCTTGCAGTTCCGAGGACTTCTGCGACAGGGTGTTCAGTTGGGTGCCCAGCGAGGTCAGGGTATTGCGATGCTGGGGGTTGAGGACCGACCACTCCCGGTCGGTCAGATAGAACCACTGCGTCACCTCCGGCGGCGGGCCACCGGTCGCCGTGCTGCCGCCGTAGCCGCCGCTGTAGAGCGACTCGAGCATCGCCTGTAGCAGGTTTCCTTTCAGCCAGGGCGGCACCACCGAATAGCCGCTGTGCCCGTTGTGTTCGACGAGATAGTCGTTCGGGTCCAATCCCAGCTCGACGAACTTGTCATAGAGCTGACGACCCGTCGCGAGCGTCTCCCGGTCGAAAAGCTCCTGCCACACCGATTCGAACGCGATGCGCAGGTGATGGAAGTCATGGGTAGCAGGCACATCGGCGGGGCCACTGCGCAGCGCGAACCCGTCCACGCCGGCCTGCACGTCGCCGAGGCCCGGCCGGATGCCCACCAGCACAGACGATTCCGGTGCGGACAGGGATGCGGTCAGGCGGGTGATCAGGCCGTCGATGCTGGTGTCGGCGGCAGGCTGCGGTGCGGGATCCCCGGTGCCGGGCTCGTCGGCGGGCTGGTCGGCGGCCGGGCCGTCGGCCGGGTTGTCCTGCGGTTGTGGGTGATTCGGGTCGAGCAGTGCGACGCAGTCGTTGATCGGCGTCTGGCGACGGCAGGCCCAGAGCGGATCGAACCATTGCAGCCCGATCGGCAGTACCTTCTTGCCTGCCGGGCTGATCTGGTCCACGGCGGCCGCGTCGACGTTCTTCAGGTCAGGGAATTGTGCACGCAGGCTTGCGATCTCGCTCGCGGTGAAGACGCGGTGGTTGTCGAGGGCGAGCTGATGGATGGAGTTCGTGAGCCCATCGCGCACTGCGGTCAGCACGGCTTCGGAGACAGGGGTTTCCTTGGGCGCGTACCGGCGTTCACCTCGGCCGCCCGCGGCATCGCTCAATCCGGTGATGAAGCGATCGAACTTCTTCTCTGTCTGCTTCCTGGTCGCACGGGCCGCGTTCAGCCCGACGGCCAGCAACCGCCGCCGGTCGGCGGCGAGCGCGTTCGCGTACGCCCTGGCATCGGCCTCGGCGGCGATGACGCCGGCGGCCTGTGGCGCTGCGCCCGGTACCGCCAGATCAGCGTCGACGAGTGCCCCGTCCGGAATCCGGAGCATGACCGACTCGACGGGCGCCGGTCCGCGCCGAGGGCACCGCGCCAGCACCGCGTCCTGCTCGCAGTCCCGGCCCGCGGTGGCGAGGGTGACCAGTTCCCAGTCGGGTGCGGCATCCGGCGGCTCGTAGTCGATGCGGAAGCGGCCATCCTGGTCGGTGAGAGTCGATCCGAGGCGTCTGTGTGCGAGCCCGTACTCGTTCTCGATCCCTTCGGCGAGCGCGGTCACGGTGACGTCGGCGACGCCGCGGCCGGATTCCATGCTGACGATTCGACCGGCGACGGTGTTCATGATTTCCTCCTGCGCGACTGCCGTCGCGGGCCCCGGCTGCGGTGCTGTTCGTGTGTCCGAGTGACGGGACTCATTGTCGAGCCGATGGCGACGCCGGACGCGAGTACTCGCACACATCCGGCACCGATGCGACCGACCTGCGGTACATACCCGGCCGAACCCTGAGAGCAGGATGTGACCACGGTCACAATTTGGTGACGACGGGAAAGATTCCGTTGCAAACCTTTTCATATGCTTTGCGAAGTCTTTACTATTGTCCAGACCTTCGCGTCACTCGGGTTTGCCGCTCTCGGGCGGTTGAGCTTCGCCCGCTGCTCGCTTTCGATGCCAGTACATGTTCCACCGATGAACCGGGACGGCGTGCGTTCGCCCGGCGAAGGAGAAATATGTCCACCGACACCGATCCTGCACCACGGACGTTGCCGCGCACTGCCTCTTTATCTGAACGTCTGGCCACTCTCGGCCGCCACGATCTGCCCGCTTCGATCGTGGTTTTCCTTGTCGCACTGCCCCTTTCCCTCGGTGTCGCGGTCGCCTCCGGCGCGCCGGTCGCCGCCGGGCTGATCGCCGCCGTGGTCGGCGGGGTGGTCGCCGGTCTGCTCGGCGGCTCGGCGGTGCAGGTGAGCGGGCCGACGGCCAGCCTCACGGTGATCGTCGCCGAGAGCGTGCATCAATTCGGCTGGGCTGCCACGTGTTTCATCACCGTCGGCGCCGGCCTTTTGCAGATCCTGTTCGGGCTCAGTCGAATAGCGCGCGCCGCGCTGGCGATCGCGCCGGTGGTGGTGCACGCGTTGCTGGCCGGTATCGGCGTGATCATCGCGCTGCAACAGGTGCACGTGCTGCTGGGCGGCGCCTCGCTGAGTTCCTCGTTCGACAGCCTCGTGCAGCTGCCGCACCAGCTGATGTCGGTGCACAGCGGCGACCTGGTGATCGGCCTGGTGGTGATCGTCATCCTGGTCGGCTGGAAGTTCCTGCCGCGTCAGGTCCGGTCGGTCCCCGGGCCGCTGGTCGCGGTGGTGGTCGCGACCGTGCTGTCGCTGGTCTTGCCCACCCAGGTGGAGCGGCTGGTGCTCGACGGTTCGCTGCTGGACGCGATCGGTCTGCCCGCGGTGCCGTCGGGCACCTGGACGGCGATCGCGCTGACCATGGTGACGATCGCGCTCATCGCCAGCGTGGAGACCCTGCTCTCGGCGGTCGCCGTGGACAAGCTGCGCCCCGGCAGCACGGCCAACCTCGACCGGGAACTGATCGGCCAGGGCACGGCGAACGCGGTATCCGGCCTGCTCGGCGGCCTGCCGATCGCCGCGGTGATCGTCCGCAGCATCACCAACGCGAACGCGGGCGCGCAGACCAGGGCGGCGACCGTGCTGCACGGGATCTGGATCCTGCTGTTCTCGGTCGCGTTCGCCGGTCTGGTGCAGCAGATCCCGAAGGCGGCGCTGGCCGGGCTGTTGATCCTGATCGGCGTGCAGCTGGTCAAGCTGGCGCACATCCGGCTGGCCCGGCGCACCGGTGATCTCTACGTCTACGTCGCGACGGTGCTCAGCGTGGTGTTCCTGAACCTGTTGGTGGGCATGGTGATCGGGCTCGTGCTCTCGTTCGCGCTGCTGCTGTGGCGGGTGGTCCGGGTGACGATCGCCGCCGCTCCGGTGGCCGGTACCCGCCGCTGGGTGGTCACCATCGACGGCACCTGCACCTTCCTCGCGCTGCCGAAACTCAGCGCCGAGCTGGCGAAGGTGCCCGCGGACGCGGACGTCACCGTCGAGATGACCGTGGACTTCCTCGATCATGCCTCCTACGAGCGGATCACCGAGTGGGCGGCGCGTCGCGAATCCGAGGGGGGCGCAGTCGAATTCGTCGAGATCGGCAGCGCGCGGATGGCGACGGCGACCGCCGGGCCGCCCGAGCGCGGGCACTCCAGGAAGGTGCTCGATCAGGCGATCGGCCCGTGGCGGCGCAGCGGCAACCGGGAGGATCCGATCACGGCCGGCATCGCCGCCTACCATCGCGGGCACGCGCACCTGCTGCGGTCGCACCTGGCGGGTCTGCAGCATCGGCCCGATGCCGACTCGTTCTTCCTGACCTGCGCCGATGCGCGCGTGGTCCCGAACGTCATCACCAACAGCGGCCCCGGTGACCTGTTCACCGTCCGCAACGTGGGCAATCTGGTGCCGACCGCGGGCAGTGACGTCTCGGTGGAGGCCGCGCTCATCTACGCGTTGGAGAAGCTCGACGTGCGCGCGGTCGTGGTGTGCGGGCATTCCGGCTGCGGCGCGATGGAGGCGCTGTACCGCGACGTGCGGACCGGCCCCGGCCTGGGGGACTGGCTGGCGCACGCGCGGCCCAGCCTCGACCGGTTCCGGCTCGGGCATCCGGTGGCCGAGGCGGCGGCGTTCGCCGGCTTCGGGGAGGTGGACCAGCTCGGCATGGTGAACGTCGCGGTGCAGCTCGAGACCTTGCACGCCCATCCCGCCGTCCGGCAGGGGATCGAGGAGCGCGGCGTCGCGGTCTCGGGTCTGTTCTTCGACCTGGCCACCGCCCGGGTGATCGAGGTGACCGTGGACGGCATCGCGGAATTCGACGATGAGGGGCGCCGTGTCGCCGCACAGCCGGTGTAACCCCCGAGACGGGCCTCGATACCGCCTTCGCAAGCTTGTGAGGCAGGCCATAGCCCTGGGAGCTGCGAATTTACGCATAGTTTGCGTGGTTCTCAGGCTTTGCTAAGTCTTTACTAATAATCTTGATTCGGTTTACATCCCGACCCGTTGCCGTGTCGGGAGAGCTGCTTCACCGCGAGAATGCCGGTTCGCGGTCGCTTGCCCTGCTGGACATTTGATCGTCAACCGACCTCGGTCTCCGGACCGGGTTCGGCGAAGGAGAAGTCATGGCTATCGATAACGATTTAGCCCCACCGATGTCACCGCCAGTCCCCGCGGGCTCGGGTCGAAGTTCCGGACAGATGTCCGAACGTGTCCAATCGATTCTGCGCCATGACGTGCCCGCATCGATTGTGGTCTTCCTGGTCGCGCTGCCGCTGTCCCTCGGCATCGCCCTCGCCTCCGGTGCGCCGGTCATGGCGGGTCTCATCGCCGCCGTCGTCGGCGGCATCGTCGCCGGCCTGCTCGGCGGCTCCGTGCTCCAGGTGAGCGGCCCCGCCGCCGGTCTCACTGTCGTGGTTGCCGAGTCCATCAGCCAATTCGGCTGGAAGGTAACCGGTTTCATCGTCGTCGCGGCCGGTGTGCTGCAAATCCTGTTCGGCCTCAGCCGGATCGCGCGCGCCGCACTGGCCGTCGCGCCGGTGGTGGTGCACGCGATGCTCGCGGGTATCGGTATCACCATTGCGCTGCAACAGATTCACGTGCTGCTCGGCGGCTCGTCGCACAGCTCCGCGTGGAAGAACATCACCCAGCTACCCGGGCAGCTGATGTCGCTGCACGGTGGCGACGCGTTCATCGGTGCGGTGGTCATCGCGATCATGCTGGGCTGGAAGTACCTGCCCGCCAAGGTGCGTGCCGTGCCCGGGCCGCTGGTCGCGGTGGTCGCGGCCACCCTGCTCGCCATGGTGCTGCCGACCGGCGCCGAGCGAATCGTGTTGAACGGCTCGCTGTTCGACGCGATCGGCCTGCCGGAACTGCCGCGCGGCGACTGGTCGGCCGTGGTGCTGATGATCATCACCATCGCCCTGATCGCCAGCGTGGAGAGCCTGCTCTCGGCCGTCGCGGTGGACAAGATGCATTCGGGCCGGCGCACCAATTTCGACCGCGAGCTGATCGGTCAGGGTTCGTCCAACGTGCTCTCCGGCCTGCTCGGCGGCCTGCCGGTGACCGGTGTGATCGTGCGCAGCGCCACCAACGTGCAGGCCGGTGCGCGCAGTCGCGCCTCCGCGGTGCTGCACGGCGTCTGGATCCTGGTGTTCTCGGTGGCCCTGGCCGCCGTGGTGCAGCAGATTCCGAAGGCTGCGCTGGCCGGCCTGCTGATCGTCATCGGTACGCAGCTGGTCAAGCTGGCGCACATCCGGCTCGCCCGGCGTACCGGTGATCTGTTCGTCTACTCCGCCACCATCCTCGGCGTGGTGTTCCTCAACCTGCTGGAGGGCGTGCTGATCGGCCTCGCGCTGGCGTTCGGACTGCTGCTGTGGCGCGTGGTGCGGGTGGCCATCAACGCCAGGCAGATTCCGGGCTCGCAGCGCTGGATGATCACCATCGACGGCTCCTGCACGTTCCTCGCGCTGCCGAAGCTGTCCGCGGAATTCATGAAGGTGCCCTCGGACGCCGACGTCACCGTCGAGATGACCGTCGACTTCCTCGATCACGCCGCGTTCGAGGCCATCGAGGACTGGGTGCGTCAGCAGGAAAGCAACGGCGGCAGTGTCGATTTCGTGGAGATCGGCAGTGCCAGGATGGAGCACGCCACCTCGGGTCCGCCGTCGCGCAGTTTCGGCCGCGCGGTGTTGAGCGACATCCTCGGTCCGTGGCGGCGCGACGAGCACGACGACCCGATCGCGGCCGGCGTCGCGGCCTACCACCGCAGCCACGCCCACGTGGTGCGGCCGCATCTGGACGAACTGGTGCACAGCCAGGATCCGGATTCGTTCTTCCTCACCTGCGCCGACTCGCGCATCGTGCCGAACATGATCACCAACAGCGGTCCCGGTGACCTGTTCACCGTCCGCAATGTGGGCAATCTCGTTCCGGCCGTGGGTGATCCGTCGGTCGACGCGGCGCTCGTCTTCGCGCTGGAGGAGCTGAACGTGCGCTCGATCGTGGTCTGCGGCCACTCGTCGTGCGGCGCCATGAAGGCCTTGCACTCGGGCGCGCAGGCGGGTCCGGAGATCGACAAGTGGCTCGCCCACGGCCGGCCCAGCCTGGACCGGCTGCACCGAGGCCACCCGGTGGCGGTGGCCGCGGCGCGCGCCGGTTTCAACGAGGTCGATCAGCTGAGCATGGTGAACGTCGCGGTGCAGTTGGAGAACCTGCAGCGGCACCCGGCTGTGCGCAGGGCAGTCGACGAGCGCGGGGTCACCGTGTCCGGCCTGTTCTTCGATATCGCCAGCGGGCGGGTCATCGAGGTGACCGAGCACGGCCTGGCGCACATCGATGACGAAGCGGGCCAGCGGGTCATGCCCGAACTGGTCTGATCGCACGCGCATCGAACCCGCCCGCTACCGCCGGGCGGGTTCGACGCGTTCGGGCCGCCCTGGCGCGGCCCGCCGACTCGTAAGCTGAGAAAGATGACCGCGGAGCTGGAAACCCGATCAACAGGCTGGCGCGCCTTCCGTGCCCGCATCGCCGAGCGCCCTACGCTGAACCTGGTCTACCGGATCGGGGTCGCGCTGGCCGGTGTCGCGGTGCTCGCGCTCGGGATCCTGGCGATTCCGTACCCCGGACCCGGCTGGGCGATCGTCTTCGCCGGACTTGGCATCCTCGCCACCGAATTCGCCTGGGCGCGCCGGGCACTCGGCTGGCTGCGCGACAAGTACCGGCAGGGTATGGCGTGGTATTCCGAACGGGGTCTCGCCATGCGGGTGTTCGCGGCGGCCGCCACCTTCGCGCTGGTCGTCGCGACGCTCTGGGTATTGGGCACGTTCGGGATGGTCGGCAGCTGGATCGGAGTCGAGTGGCAATGGTTACGCAGTCCCCTGAAGTGGTGAACACCGTCCCCGGGCGAACGTTGACCGAGCCGCAGTGGCTGGCGGCGCGGATCGCGGAGATGGGGCATTCCTGGGGGACCACCTCGCCGCGGATCGCGGGCACGCTGTGGTGGTGCATGGTCGCCTCCGCGCTCGTCGAGCAGGTCGCTCGCGCCTATGCGCACGGGCAGCCCGCGGTGGAACCGGTGCTGGACCGGTTCGACTGCGAGGTCCGGCCGGACGGCGGGGTGGAGCGCATTCACGTGCTCGCCGAGCCGGACGCCGCGGCCGAGCCCGGCGTGGCCCTGCGGGAAACCCTTGCGGCGGTGATCGGTCCGGTCGCCGAGGTGTCGGGCGCCGGCGTGCCCGCCCTGTGGGCGATCGTCGCCGACGCGGTCGGGAACCGGGCGCTGGACGCGGGTGACGGCGCGGCGGGCGCCCGGTTGGCCGCCGCCATCGGCGGCAAGCTGCCGATACCCCGGTTCGTCGAGATCGGCGGCCGCACATTCGTCAAACGGATCTCCTGCTGCGTCGTCTACGAGGTCCCCGGTTGTGAGATGTGCACCAGCTGCCCCAAGCGGCCCGCCGCCGAGCGGACCGCCATGCTGGAGCGCCTGGCCGGGGAGAATTGACGTGCCCGTCTGATCAATTGCACGACTGTCGGTCCGCAATGCAAAGATTGGACGCGCCCAGTAACCGGCGCAAGACGTGGGAAGCCGGGCTAGCTAGCATGGTCGCGCCGGGACAACTGCTGTCCCGGCCATGATCCGCGGGAACCTCCCGCACCCGAGAAAAGCCAAGGAGAGCACTGCCGTGACCACCTCAGCCCGCAACAGCCCGGTGACTGTCGTTGTACAGGCCGGGACGACGGCGGGCGCCGCGGTACGCGAGGCCGGGCTGGCGACCAAGGGGCCGGACACCATCGTCGTCGTGCGTGACGCCGAGGGCCTCAAGGACCTGTCCTGGACCCCGGACACCGACGTCGAGGTGCAGGCGATCGCCGCCGACACCGAAGACGGCCGCAGTGTCATCCGGCACTCCGCCGCCCACGTGCTCGCCCAAGCGGTGCAGCAGGAGTTCCCCGAGGCCAAGCTCGGCATCGGCCCGCCCATCAAGGACGGCTTCTACTACGACTTCCAGGTCGACAAGCCGTTCACCCCGGAGGATCTGGCCAAGCTGGAATCCCGGATGAAGAAGATCGTCAAAGGCGCGCAGCGGTTTTCGCGCCGCGTGGTCGAGGTCGAGGACGCCCGCGTCGAACTGGCCAAGGAGCCGTTCAAGCTGGAGCTGATCAGCGACAAGTCCGGGATCGACGATCCCGAGGTGATGGAGGTCGGCGGTAAAGAGCTGACCATCTACGACAACCTGGACCCGCGCACCGGGGAACGCGTGTGGGGCGATCTGTGTCGCGGCCCGCACATCCCGACCACCAAGTTCATCCCGGCCTTCAAGCTCACCCGCAGCTCGGCCGCCTACTGGCGCGGCGATCAGGACCGCGAAGGCCTGCAGCGCATCTACGGCACCGCGTGGGAGTCGCAGGAGGCGCTCGACGAGTACCTGCACCTGCTGGCCGAGGCCGAGCGCCGCGACCACCGCAAACTCGGCCTGGAACTCGACCTGTTCAGCTTCCCCGACGAGCTCGGCTCCGGCTTGCCGGTGTTCCATCCCAAGGGCGGCATCATCCGCAAGGAGATGGAGGAGTACTCGCGGCGCAGGCATGTCGCGGCGGGCTACGAGTTCGTCAATACCCCGCACATCACCAAGGGGCACCTGTTCGAGGTCTCCGGTCACCTGGACTGGTACCGCGACGGCATGTTCCCGGCCATGCACCTGGACGCGGAGCTGAACGAGGACGGCACCGTCCGCAAGCCCGGCCAGGACTACTACGTCAAGCCGATGAACTGCCCGATGCACAACCTGATCTTCCGGGCGCGCGGCCGGTCGTATCGGGAACTTCCGTTGCGTCTCTTCGAATTCGGCTCGGTGTACCGCTACGAGAAGTCCGGCGTCATCCACGGCCTGACCCGGGTGCGCGGCATGACCCAGGACGACGCGCACATCTACTGCACCAAAGAGCAGATGCACGCCGAACTGACCAGCACACTGGAGTTCGTGCTCGGTCTGCTGAAGGACTACGGTCTCGACGACTTCTACCTCGAGCTGTCCACCAAGGACCCGAAGAAGTTCGTCGGCTCCGACGAGATCTGGGAGGAGGCCACCGAGACGCTGTCCAAGGTGGCCTCGGCCTCCGGCCTGGAGCTGGTGCCCGATCCGGGCGGCGCCGCCTTCTACGGCCCGAAGATCTCCGTGCAGGCCAAGGACGCGCTGGGCCGCACCTGGCAGATGTCGACCATCCAGCTGGACTTCAACCTGCCGGAACGGTTCAACCTGGAGTACACCGCGTCCGACGGCACCAAGCAGCGGCCGGTGATGATCCACCGCGCGCTCTTCGGTTCCATCGAACGCTTCTTCGGCGTGCTCACCGAGCACTACGCGGGCGCGTTCCCGGCCTGGCTGTCGCCGGTGCAGGTGGTCGGCATCCCGGTCGCGGAAGCCTTTGCGCCGCACCTGGATCAGGTGATCGAGCGGCTGCAGGACGCGGGCGTGCGGGCGCAGGTCGACCGCAGCGACGACCGGATGCAGAAGAAGATCTTCAACAACACCGCGCAGAAGGTGCCGTTCATGCTGCTCGCGGGCGAGCGTGACGTCGCGGCCGGCGCGGTGAGCTTCCGGTTCCGCGACGGCACCCAGGTCAACGGGGTGCCGGTCGCGGACGCGGTGGCCACCATCGTGGCGTGGCTCGAGCACCGGGAGAACGCGTCGCCGACCGCTGAGGGCTTCGAGATCAAGGGCGCAGGATGACCGAACGTACGGTGCCGGATGGCCTCGACGAACTGAACGACGCCGGCGAACAGGGCAGCATCGTGGATCGCGGGGCGGGCGAACCGGATCGGTTGCAGCGGTTGTGGACGCCGTACCGGATGTCCTACATCGCCGAGGCCGCGGCCACCGACCCGAGCTCGACCGGGCACCCGTTCACCGACATCCCGAAGATGTCCGACGAGGACGGCCTGGTCATCGCGCGCGGCGAACTGGTGTACGCGGTACTCAACCTCTACCCGTACAACCCGGGCCACATGATGGTGGTGCCGTACCGCAAGGTCGCCAACCTCGAGGATCTCACCGAGCCCGAGAGCGCCGAGCTCATGGCGTTCACCCAGCAGGCTATCCGGGTGATGAAGCGGGTGTCGCGGCCGCACGGGTTCAATGTCGGGCTGAATCTCGGTGGCGTGGCCGGGGGTTCGCTGGCCGACCACCTGCACCAGCACATCGTGCCGCGCTGGGGTGGGGACGCCAACTTCATCACCGTGGTCGGCGGCGCGAAGGTGATGCCGCAGCTGCTGCGCGAGACGCGCGCGCTGCTGTCGGCGGCCTGGAAGGAAGTCGACTAGAAGTGCTGAGCTTCTTCGGCCGCGACACGTTCGCCAAAGCGACTGCGCCGCTGGGCAAAGCGCTGGTGAGCACCGGGCTCACCCCGGACGCGGTGACCGTCATCGGCACCACCGCCTCGATCCTCGCCGCGGTCACCCTGTTCCCCACCGGGCATCTGTTCTGGGGAACCATGGTGATCTGGTTCTTCGTCATGTTCGACATGCTCGACGGCGCCATGGCCAGAGCGCGCGGCGGCGGCACGAAATACGGTGCGGTGCTCGACGCCACCTGCGACCGGGTCGCCGACGGCGCCATCTTCGGCGGTCTGGCCTGGTGGGCGGTCTACCACGAGCACCACAAGCCGCTGTTCGCCGCGACGCTCGTGGTGCTGGTGACCTCCCAGGTGATCTCGTACGCGAAGGCGCGCGCCGAAGCCAGCGGGCTGTCCGCCGACGGCGGCATCATCGAGCGCCCGGACCGGCTGATCATCGTGCTCGTCGGCGCCGGATTCACCGGAATCGGCGGATACTGGGGACTGGACTGGCTCACCTACGCGGTACACGTCGCGATGTGGATCCTGGCGGTGCTCAGCATCGTCACGGTGTTCCAGCGGGTGCTCGCGGTCCGTAGATCCCCGGGCGCGCGGGACGTGATCACGCCCGCGCGGCCGGAAAACCCCACGGCGGGAACGGCGAACGCGACGGAGCTGCCGTCGTGAGACCGCCGCCGTGTGCTGGTGGCGTGGTGTGGGAGGCAGGGGCATGACATTCGGGGAGCGGATCGGCGACGCCGGGTACGCGGCGGGCTGGCGGCTGGTGCGGGCATTGCCCGAGTCGACGGCGCGACGACTGTTCGACTGGGGGGCGGATCGGGTGTCGCGCAAGGCCAATCGCGCCTTCCGCGCGGGCGGTGCGCCGAATCAACTGCGCCGCAACCTTGCTCGCGTGCTCGGCGGCACTCCTGCCGACGTGCCGGACGAGCTGATCCAGGCGAGCATGCGCTCCTACGCCCGGTACTGGCGCGAGGCCTTCCGGCTGCCGTCGATGGATCACGCCGCGATCGGTGCGCTGCCGGTCGCCGGAACCGAACACCTCGAGGCGGGGCTGGCCGCCGGACGCGGTGTGATCCTGGTGCTGCCGCACTCGGGCAACTGGGACATGGCCGGGGTCTGGCTGGTGCAGAACCACGGCACCTTCGCCACTGTCAACGAACGTCTGAAGCCGGAGTCGCTGTACAAGCGATTCCTCGCCTACCGGGAGAGCCTCGGGTTCGAGGTGTTCCCGTTGACCGGCGGTGAGCAGCCGCCGTTCGTGCAGCTGAGCGCGCGGCTGGCCGAGAACAAGGTCGTCTGCCTGATGGGGGAGCGCGACCTGACCGGGCGCGGGGTGCCCGTGACCTTCTTCGGCGAGCGCACCTGGCTGCCGGCCGGCGCCGCGAAACTGGCCGCGCAGACCGGCGCGGCCATGCTGCCCGTGCACACCTGGTTCACCGCCGACGGCGCCGAAGCGTGGGGAATGAAAGTCGAGTCGCCCGTGGATGTTTCGCAGGGGGTCGCGGCCGCCACACAGACACTGGCCGATCGTTTCGCCGCGAACATCGCGGCCCATCCGGCGGACTGGCATATGCTGCAACCGATGTGGGAGGGTGATCTGTCCGAGGCGCGGCTGGCCCGGATCGCGGCGGCGCAGCGCGAGCACGCCACGCCGGCTGCCGACAGCCCCGCACCGTCCGAGAAGCCGGCGGCGCGCACGGATACGACGCCGCCGACGGATGGGTCCGCATGAAAATCGGCATGGTCTGCCCGTATTCGTTCGACGTCCCCGGCGGCGTGCAGGCCCACGTGGTCGAGCTGGCCAGGGTGTTCATCGAGCGTGGCCATCGGGTGAGCGTGCTCGCGCCCGCCGCCGACGACACGCCGCTGCCGGACTTCGTGGTGTCCGCCGGTCGCGCGGTGGCGATCCCGTACAACGGATCGGTGGCGCGGCTGTCCTTCGGGCCCATGGCCTACACCAGGATTCGGCGCTGGATCGACGGCAACGATTTCGATGTGCTGCACATCCACGAGCCGAACGCGCCGAGCCTGTCGATGCTCGCGTTGAAGATCGCCGAGGGACCGATCGTCGCGACCTTCCACACCTCGACCACGAAATCGCTGGTGCTCAGCACTTTTCAGGGCGTGCTGCGGCCCTACCACGAGAAGATCAGCGGACGCATCGCCGTCTCGGAGCTGGCGCGTCGCTGGCAGGTGGAGGCGCTCGGGTCCGACGCCGTGGAGATTCCCAACGGCGTCGACGTGCCCGCGTTCGCGCGGGCGCCGATGCTGCCCGGCTATCCGCGCCCGGGACGCAGCGTGCTGTTCCTCGGCCGCTACGACGAGCCGCGCAAGGGGATGGACGTGCTGCTCGGTGCGCTGCCCGCGCTGGTCCGCAAACATCCCGACCTGGAGATTCTCATCGTCGGCCGCGGCGACGAGGAACGGCTGCGCCGCGAGGCCGGGGCCGATGCCGGACATCTGCGCTTCCTCGGGCAGGTGTCGGACGCGGAGAAGGCCTCGGCGATGCGCAGCGCCGACGTCTATGTCGCCCCGAACCTCGGTGGGGAAAGCTTCGGCATCATCCTGATCGAGGCGATGGCGGCCGGAACCGCGGTGGTGGCAAGCGAATTGGACGCCTTCCGCCGGGTGCTGCGCGACGGCGCGGCGGGAGTGCTGGTGCCCGTGGGTGATTCGGCCGCGCTGGCGACCGCCATCGACGACATGCTCACCGACGACGCGCGGCGCGAGGCGCTGGTGCACACCGCCACCCAGGTGGTCGGCGAATACGACTGGCCGGTGGTGGCCGAGCAGATCCTGCGGGTCTACGAGACGGTGACCGTCGGCGACACCAGGGTGCGGGCCGCCGGATGATCACTTTCTCCGCGACCACGGTCCTCGTTCTCGCGCTGATCACCGCGGTCGTCATCGCGATCGGTCTCTGGGCGTACTCCACCGCGAACCGGCTCGACCGGCTGCACGTGCGCTCCGACCAGTCCTGGCAGGCGCTCGACGCGGCGCTGTCGCGGCGGGCGGTGGTGGCCCGGGCGGTGGCCTCCGCGCTCACCGATCCCGGTGCCGATCCGGCGACCCTCGACCGGGCCAAGCTCTTGGCGGTGCTCGCCGACCGGGCCGAGCGCGCCGGACGCCTCGACCGGGAAGCGGTGGAAAACCAACTCTCCGCGGCACTTTCGGCGGTCGACACCGCACTGCTGCGGCCGCAGATGGTGGCCGAGCTCGCCGACGCCGAAGCCCGCGTGCTCATCGCCCGGCGGTTCCACAACGACGCGGTCCGCGACACGCTCGCGCTGCGCACCCGCAGGCCGGTCCGCATCCTGCACCTCGGCGGCACCGCCCCGCTGCCCACGTATTTCGAGATCACCGAGCGGGCCACCCCCGCCGCCTCGACCGGGCTCGACGTCGACACGACCCGCACCACCGCCAGGATCGTGCTGTTCGACGAGAACGATCGCACCCTGCTGATGCGCGGCAACGATCCCAAGACGCCCGACATCTCGTTCTGGTTCACCGTCGGCGGCGGCGTGGAGCCGGGGGAGAGCCTGCGCGACGCGGCCGTGCGCGAGCTGTACGAGGAGACGGGGTACAAGGCGGACCCGGAAAGTCTGCGCGGACCTATCTGGCGCCGGGTCGCGGTGTTCCCCTTCGACGGCGACCTCATCCGCTCCGAAGAGCTCTTCTTCGCGTTGCGCGTCCCGGGCTACGAACCGCAGGCCACGAATCTCACTGCGATAGAACGCCGTTCGATCACCGGCAACAAGTGGTGCACGGTCGCCGACATCGTCGCGCTGGACCGCTCCGGCGAAACCGTCTATCCCTACAACCTCGACGAGCTGCTCGCCGAAGCAGCCGCGGCCGCCTCCGGGGCCACCGATCCGGAAGTCCGTTCCATCCGCTAGTTTTCGCGTCGGCGGGTGTGATGTGGTTCACGATCGTGCTACGGTCGCGACTGGATCGGCGCGGCATGGGTAGTGCTACTGGAACGGCACGCTCGGTGCTGCGGTCCCCGCGTCACCGCGGGGAGAACGTTGGGCTCGCGGAGGTAACCACATACATGTCCTACCTGTTGTTCGATTTCCTGCTGCCGATCATCGGCCCGTCCGCCGCCGAGTATTGGGCTTCGATCTTCGTGGTCGGCCCGCTCTGAGCGGTTCCCGGTAGTACGTCTCGCGAGTCCCGGCTTATCACCCCGCCTGTGGCGAAGGGCCGGGACTCGGCGTGTGTGCGGGATCTGTGCCCGGGGGCGGGTGGCGCGCTGGAAGTTAGCGAAGCGGCCTCGCGCCCTGCGGAAGGTGTGAGCGGACCGGTCCAGTGCAGGCCTCGGCGGACATCCTCGCTGGTAGCCGACAAGGCCAGTCCTCTCCGACTGGCTATCAAGTGGCCTGGGTGGCCCGCATAGAATTGGGTCGATTCGATCCCTTGCGACCCGATTGGCGCAGATGACCCAGGAGTTAGCCGTGACGACGCCCGAGACCACCCAGACCGTCGGTACCGCCCGTGTGAAGCGCGGGATGGCCGAGATGCTCAAGGGCGGGGTGATCATGGACGTCGTCACCCCCGACCAGGCCAAGATCGCCGAAGACGCGGGCGCGGTCGCAGTGATGGCGCTGGAGCGGGTGCCCGCCGACATCCGCGCGCAGGGCGGCGTGTCCCGGATGAGCGACCCCGACATGATCGACGGCATCATCGCCGCCGTCTCCATCCCGGTCATGGCGAAGGCGCGCATCGGCCACTTCGTGGAGGCGCAGATCCTGCAGAGCCTCGGCGTCGACTACATCGACGAGTCGGAGGTGCTCACCCCTGCCGACTACGCCAACCACATCGACAAGTGGAACTTCACCGTGCCGTTCGTCTGCGGCGCCACCAACCTCGGTGAGGCGCTGCGCCGAATCACCGAGGGCGCGGCCATGATTCGGTCCAAGGGCGAGGCCGGCACCGGCGACGTCTCCAACGCGACCACGCATATGCGCAAGATCCGGCAGGAGATCCGCAGGCTGTCCTCGCTGCCCGCGGACGAGCTGTTCGTCGCAGCCAAGGAGCTGCAGGCGCCGTACGAGCTGGTTCGTGAGGTCGCCGAGACCGGCAAGCTGCCCGTCGTGCTGTTCACCGCCGGTGGCATCGCCACCCCGGCCGATGCCGCGATGATGATGCAGCTCGGCGCCGAGGGCGTGTTCGTCGGCTCCGGCATCTTCAAGTCCGGCAACCCGGCCGAGCGGGCCGCCGCCATCGTCAAGGCCACCACCTTCCACGACGATCCCGACGTGCTCGCCAAGGTCTCGCGCGGACTCGGCGAGGCGATGGTCGGCATCAACGTCGAAGAGCTGCCCGTCGACCACCGGCTGGCCGAACGCGGCTGGTGAGTACGCGCCCGACGCGGGCATGACATGCGCACGAGCAGGGGCCTTTCCGGTCCCTGCTCGTTCTGCGTTTCGGCGGCGACTCTGTCCCCGGCCACATACGATCCTTACTGTTTCCACAATTGTGTTGACTACCTTCGCGTTTCGATGCCCGTCGACGCCGTTGGGTGGTTGGTGCCGCATCGCTGTCAGGTGACCTGTACCAGCCGAGCGCAAAGGACGAGTAGTTGAAGCTTCGTAAGACCGGACGTATAGCGATCGCGGGCCTGGCCGTGGTGGCCGCCCTGGGGCTCGCGGCCTGCGGCAGCGACGATCCGAAAGATCCGCCCAAGCCGTCGCGCACCACTACCAGCGCGACCGCCGCGCCGAACCTCCCCGCCACGCCCACCGCCGACCAGCTCAACGCCCTGCTGCAGCGCGCGCTGGACCCCGCGGTGCCGAGCGCGGAGAAGCTGGAACTCGTCCAAGGCATCGAAGCCGACCCCGATCTGCCCAACCGCCTCGCCCAGGCCTACAAGGACGCGAACGCCAAGGCCGAGGTCGTCGGCGTCACCGCCTTCGGCGAATCCGTCAGCGCCCAAGCGAAATTCACCATCGGCGACCAGACAAACATGGTCGACGTCCCCTTCGTCGCCGACGGCGGCAAATGGAAGGTCCAGAAAACCTGGGCCTGCCAAGCCCTCACCACCCTCGGCCAACAGTCCCCAGCCTGCGCCGCCTGAACCGTTGCTGCACAACCGATCACCAGGTAGCGGTGACGGCGGACTCTTGCCCGTTACCTGGTGATCAATCGACCAACGCGCGCATAGATCACCGGACGCAACAGCGGGCTGAGTCCTCGGTGTTTGGTGCAGACCTGGCATTCGCTCCCCACGTCGTTACGGTACCGGGGGCTCGGTGCCGGGGGAGCTCAGCGAGTGCGACATGTTGTTACCTAGATATTCGCATCTGACTATGTGGGTTCGGGATGGCGTGATCGGGTGAAGGGCAGAAAAGAAGCAGGGAGGTCAGTCGGGGAGGCGGAGGGCCGGGCGGGTGGGGTGGTCCCAGCGGGTGAAGAAGGTCGGGGTGGCGGGGGAGTCGTCGTGGTGGCGGAGGGCGGGGAGGGTCCAGTGGAGGTCGGGTGGGGTGGTTCGGCGCAGGGCCGGTTCGGACATGTCCAGGCGGATGGTGAGGTCGAAGGGGAGGGAGCGGCCGAGCAGCATGGGGCCCGCGATCAGTAGGACGGTGGCGGGCAGGGCGGTCCGGATGGTGGCGCGGGCGGAACGGTCGGTGGTCTCGTCCCAGAGGGCGGGCAGCCAGCGGCCGTCGGCGTGCAGTGCGTCGATCACCTCGCGGCGCAGCGCGTCATAGTCGAACCATGCGGTGCGGTAGGACAATTCGTCGCTGCCGAACTCCATGCGCAGGGAAGCCGGACGCACGTAGTCGTGCAGCGAAACCACCTCCGCGGGCCGGCCCGTGTCGCGCAGCGCGTCGGCGATCCGCCGCGCGAACTCGACGGGCGCCGCGGCATCCGCCCCGTCCACAGCGACCACCCGATACCCGCCCAACCCCCGCAAGCGATCGACAACCTGCGCGGCGAGAGCTTCCTGCGTGATCGGAACGAACTGCGGCACCACCCCATCCAACACGAACACCGACGCGAGTTCGGGAGTCGCCCGCCGATCGAGGAGCCAGTAGCCGGAGGTGGGCTGGGCGGCGGGGGGAGTTAATCTCAGCCCATGGCGACAATCGAAGAGGCGCTGGAGATCGAGCGGCTCGAGCGCGACATCTTCCGTGGCGCGTCCACGAAGACTCAGCTCCCGCGCACCTTCGGCGGCCAGGTTGCCGGCCAGGCGCTGGTGTCGGCGGTGCGCACGGTGGAGGAACGGTTCCAGGTGCATTCGCTGCACGGGTACTTTCTGCGTCCGGGCAACCCGGATCAGCCGACGGTGTATCTGGTGGAGCGGATCAGGGACGGTCGCTCGTTCTGCACTCGGCGGGTGACGGGTGTGCAGGACGGTGCCGCGATCTTCACCATGTCGGCCTCGTTCCACATCGGCGACGAAGGTCCGGAGCATCAGGACGAGATGCCGTCGGTGCAGGCGCCGGACGATCTGCCCGACGCGAGCATCACGATGAGCCCGGAACGCCTGTGGGCGATGCGGGAGTGGGAGCACTGGGACATCCGGACCGTTCCGCAGGAGCAGGTGGCGCGCCGCGACGGTGCGGTGTCGCAGCAGCAGGTGTGGTTCCGGTACCGGCATCCGCTGCCCGACGATCCGCTGTTCCACGTCTGCACGCTGGCGTACATGAGCGATATGACGTTGCTGGGCTCCTCGAAGGTCACCCACCCGGACGAGCAGACACAGAACGCGTCACTCGATCACGCGATGTGGTTCCTGCGCCCTTTCCGCGCCGACGAATGGTTGCTCTACGACCAGTCCTCCCCGTCCGCGGGCTTCGGCCGCGCCCTCACCGGCGGCAAGATCTTCAACCTCCGCGGCGAAATGGTCGCCGCCGTCGTCCAAGAAGGCCTCATCCGCACCCTGCGTGATTAGTCCTGCGGACGTTTGTCGACCGCGGGGTGTGGGTGTGGCCGACCCACACCACCGCGGCCGCCTGAATTCACTCAGGTTCTCAGCCCACCTGGACGCGCAGGTGGCAGACCACTGTGTCGGACATACGGCGGAGCACGCGTTCGAGTTCATCGCTGCGGTGACTGGGCAGGACCCGGTTCCAGCCGACGGGCGGGTCGACCTCGGCGATGACGACGACCTTGCGTCGGCCCGCGAAGTTCTCCCGCACGTAGCGCGCGACCGGCCCGCCGACGGTGGCGTCGCTGTCTTCGAGCAGCACGAGCCGGACCTCCGGATGCCACGCCTCCCACGCTTTGGTGAAGGCTTTCGCGGACTCGCCGGGCAGGCAGACATGCACCGCGACAACGTCTTTGCCGATCGACATGGCCGCGGACAGCGCCTCGCAACTGAGGTCGGACACTTCCGAGACCGGCACCACGATGACGGCTTCGCGGGCGCGCGGTGGCGGCGGCACCTCGTCGGAGCGCCGGAATTCGCCGATCTTGCGGTAGGCGCCGCGAATTCGTTCCATGCCGACCACCAGTGCGGGCAGGATCAACACGATCAGCCAGGCCCCCGCGGTGAATTTCATCGCGGTGGTGACGATCGCGGCGACGAAGGTGAGCGCCGCGCCGAACCCGTTGAGCGCCAGCCGGGCCCGCCAGTTCGCCGTCCTGGCGATCCACCAGTGCCGCACCATGCCGACCTGCGCGATGGTGAAGCCGACGAACACCCCGATCGCGAACAGCGGAACCAGCGCGTTCATATTGCCGTTGGCGCCGGCCAGCAGCACGCCGGCGGCGACGGCGAGGGTGAGCACGCCGTACCGGTACACCTGTCGCGGCGAGCGGACCGCGAACCGGTGCGGCAGGCAGTTGTCGTCGGCGAGGATCTTGGTGAGGGTGGGCAGCCCGCCGTAGGAGGTGTTCGCGGCCAGCGCCAGCAGCACCACGGTCGCGAATTGCACCACGTAGTAACCGATTCCGTGCCCGAGCGCGGCCTCGGTGAGCTGGGACAGCACCGTGGTCCCGTCGATCGGACGCACCTCGAATTTCTCGATCAGCACCGCGAGCCCGATCAGCATGACGCCGAGCAGAGCGCCGAGCGCGACCTCGGCTCGTTGCGCGCGAACCACTTTCGGCGCTTCGAAGCTGGGTACCGCGTTCGCGATCGCCTCGACGCCGGTCAGTGCGGCGCACCCGCTGGAGAACGCCTTGAGCAGCAACAGAACTCCGACGGTGTGCGCGTCGAGCACGGTCGCGGCGCCCTGGCTGACGCTCGCGGGTTCGGTGCGCAGCAACCCGGCGACGATCACGGTCAGGATGCCTGCCACGAAGATCACGGTCGGCACCATGAAAGCCCGCGCGCTCTCGGTGATCCCGAGCAGGTTCAGCGCGGTGATCCCGGCCAGCACGACCAGGCAGATCCACAGCGTGTACGGCAGGAGTGCTGGAAAGGCCGAGGTCAGCGCCGCGACACCGGCGGCGATCGAGACGGCGACGTTCAAGACGTAGTCGATGATCAAGGAGGCCGCGGCGGTGAGGCTGGTGCGATGCCCGAGGTGCGCTTTCGCCACCGCGTAGGCCCCGCCACCGTTCGGAAACGCCGCGATGACCTGCCGATAGGACGCGACGAGGACCGCGAGCAGCGCCGCGATCGCCAGCGTCACCGGCAGGGTCAGGCCGAGCCCCGCGCCGCCCGCGGCGGCCAGGACCAGCACGATCGCCTCCGGTCCGTACGACACCGACGCCATCGCGTCCAGCGATAGTCCGGCCAGGCCGGTCGGCACGGTGAGTCCTCGGCGGGCCGGGGCAGGACTCGCATCTGCGCGCGGTGCGGGTACTTTGCGCGGCAACACAGCAATCACACGGTCGAGTGTCATCCCGCCCACGGCCGCCTGCCCCCGGCGTTGACGGAACCCTGACGGACACCGTGAGCAGGCCCACACCGTGGCGGACCGTAAACTTTTCCGGGTGAACGCTTCCCCGGTCGCCGCACCTACCGTCGCGGACCCCGTGCCGTCGCGTCCGACCGTGGGCGTGCTGGCTCTGCAGGGCGATGTCCGCGAGCACATTGCGGCGCTCGAACACTGCGGCGCGGAGCCGGTTCTGGTGCGCCGCGCGTCGGAGTTGGCCGCGGTGGACGCGCTGGTGCTGCCGGGCGGCGAATCGACCGCGATCAGCAAGCTGCTGGAAGCCTTCGAACTGCTGGAACCGGTGCGGGCGCGACTGCGTGACGGCATGCCCGCCTTCGGTTCCTGCGCGGGCATGATCCTGCTCGCCGACGAGGTGCTCGACACCAGGCCCGACGCGAAGCATCTGTCGGGTATCGATATGACGGTGCGCCGCAACGCGTTCGGGCGACAGGTCGACTCCTTCGAGGTCGACCTGGAGTTCACCGGCCTGGACGACGGCCCGGTGCGGGCGGTGTTCATCCGCGCGCCGTGGGTGGAACGCGCGGGCGACGGCGTCGAGGTGCTCGCGACCGTGCCCGACGGACCGTTCGCCGGGCGCATCGTGGCTGTGCGGCAAGGCAACGTGCTGGCGACGTCGTTCCATCCCGAGGTCACCGGCGATCTGCGGGTGCACCGCCTGTTCGTCGACCTGGTGCGAGCCGCGTAGTCCGCACGCTCGCCGAATTCCGCCGCAGGGCTGCGGTCGGACTCGGTCCGGTGGCGTCCACTAAGCTGGAGAAGTTGTCCTTCCGGCTCGGCCGGTACGGTACAACCACAAAACGTGCCATCGACCTGAAGGAAGTAGGGAATGAGCGGCCACTCCAAATGGGCCACCACCAAGCACAAGAAGGCGGGGATCGACGCGAAGCGCGGCAAGCTCTTCGCCAAGTTGATCAAGAACATCGAGGTGGCGGCCCGCACGGGTGGTAGTGACCCCGCAGGCAACCCGACACTCTACGACGCCATCCAGAAGGCAAAGAAGTCGTCGGTGCCCAACGACAACATCGAACGCGCCCGCAAGCGCGGTGGTGGTGAGGAAGCCGGCGGCGCCGACTGGCAGACCATCATGTACGAGGGCTACGGCCCCAACGGTGTCGCCGTGCTGATCGAGTGCCTGACCGACAACCGCAACCGCGCCGCGGGCGAGGTTCGTGTCGCGATGACCCGCAACGGCGGCAACATGGCCGATCCGGGCTCGGTGTCCTACCTGTTCCACCGCAAGGGCGTGGTGACGCTCGAGAAGAACGGCCTGTCCGAGGACGACGTGCTGATGGCCGTGCTCGACGCGGGCGCCGAGGAGGTCAACGACCTCGGTGAATCGTTCGAGATCATCAGCGAGCCGGGCGACCTGATCCCGGTGCGCAAAGCCTTGCAGGCCGCCGAAATCGATTACGACTCCGCCGAATCCGGCTTCCAGCCGTCGGTGTCGGTCGCGGTCGACGCCGACGGCGCGCGCAAGGTGTTCAAGCTGGTCGACGCGCTCGAGGACAGCGACGACGTACAGAACGTGTACACGAACGTCGATATCTCGGACGAGGTGCTGGCCGAACTCGACGAATGACGTACAGAACGTCACAGCATCATATGGTCGATATCTCGGACGAGGTGCTGGCCGAGCTCGTCGACTAGAGCTCGTCGTAATACTGCTGCATCGCGGGGTAGTACTCCTCGAAATCGGGGCGGTCCGTGTTTTCGCGGGCCGCCCCGAGTGCGTCCAGGTAGTACTCCCAGCCGGGGCCGACCTGGCCGATCGGCGCTTCGGGCTCGAGATGGTGGGTGAAGACCAGTTCGGTGACGCCGTCGGTCTCGGTGAGCACGACCTCCAGCTGCCAGGTGCCGAAATCGTCCTCGGTGGTGAGGGCGAGGCGGCGCGGCGGTTCGCACGCGTCGATCTGCGCGTCGCACCAGCCGGCGCCCTCTTCGAACAGCATCTGCACCTTGATCCGGCTGCCCGCGCCCGGCGTGCCCTCCCACGGGCCGAACCAGCGTGCGGTGCGGTCGGATTCGGTGACGCTGGCCCAGACGTCGGCGATGGGCGCGCGATAGGTCCGGGTGAGGATGAGATCGCGGCGGCCGCCGGTGCGATCGACGCGGCCGGTGGGGGTGCGGGTCATGCGGTGTTCTCCTTCGGTTCGGTCTGCCGGGCCCGGTGCTCGCGGCGCGTGCGGTAGACCTCGGTGTCGAGTGCGTCGAGCCTGCGCTCCCACGCGGAAGTGGTGTCGAAGCGAGCGATCCACGCGGCGAGGTCGCCGAGCGGGGCCGGGTCGAGCAGGTAGAACCGCTGCCTGCCGACGAGTTCGGCATGCACCAGGCCACTTTCGCGCAGGACGCGCAGGTGCCTGCTCACCGCGGGTCTGCTGATCTCGAACTGCTGGGCGATATCCCCGGCGGTGAGCCGGGTGTCCCGCAGCATCTCGAGGATCTGCCTGCGCACCGGATCGGCAATCGCGCCTGCTATTTCGTCCACGGGACTGCTTCTTCCACGGCGAAAGCGTAACCACTTGGTTACGCTTTTGTCCAGGGTGCAGACCGGCGGAGTTCCGGGAAGGCGGGCCGGTCGCTCGACGACGACCGGCCACGCTGGTCGATTACGCCCGCATCACTCCGGGATCGGGGTGCGATCGCACCATTCGTAGACGCGCAACCGCCCCTCGGGGGTGTCCTGCTCCCGCGCGGTGACCTTGAAGTGTTCGTACGCGCCTTGATGCTTGACCTTCAACTCGATCCCCGGCGGGGTGATGGGAACGATGCGCGCGGGCATGTCTTTCGGCCCGCCCTCGAGGACAGCCTTCACAACAGTGCTCATCATCGGATGGTAGAAGCGTGCAGGCCCCGATTTGGCGGATTCAGGCAAGCGCCGCGCGGAAAAATATTCGGTTTCAGACCGCTGCGGCCGTAAGTGTCGGGGTGTTCCGAGCGCTGGGGGTCTATGGGTCGGCCAGCGCCTGCCGAACGGCCGAGAGCCGCGGCGAACGGCATGATCACCGTTTCCCAATATGATCGTGCCATGCAGTCTGCCGCAGTCCATCGGGTGGTCGTGCTTGCTTTGGACGGGGTCTATCCGTTCGAGCTCGGCATCCCCAACCGGGTTTTCGGCAGTGCGAGCGGGCGCTACGAGATCCGCACCTGCTCGATCGACGGGCGACCGGTGCGCACCAGCGCGGACTACGCGATCGCCGTCGAGCACGACAGCGGCCTGCTCGCGACCGCGGACACGGTGGTGGTTCCCGCCTGCGATATCCGGATGACCCTCGGTGGCGCACTGCCACCGCCGGTGCGTGCCGCGTTCGCCAGGATCCGGCCCGGTGTCAGGATCGTGGCGATCTGCACCGGCTCCTTCGTCCTCGCGGCCGCCGGACTGCTCGACGGGCGACCCGCGACCACGCATTGGCGCGAGACCGAGCGGTTCCGGCGCACTTTCCCGAAGGTCCTGCTCGATCCCGATGTGCTCTATGTCGACGACGATGACGTGCTCACCTCCGCAGGGGCGGCAGCGGGGCTCGATGTGTGCCTGCACGTGGTGCGGCGCGATCACGGCAGCGCGGTCGCCAACGCGGTGGCGCGCCGGTGCGTGGTGCCGCCGTTCCGCGAGGGTGGTCAGGCGCAGTACATCGAACAGCCGGTGCCGCCGTCGACCTCGGCGGGAACGGCAGCCGCCCGGGAATGGGCGCTGGCGAACCTGCACCTTCCGCTGACCATCGACGAACTCGCCGACCGTGCGCGCATGAGCAAGCGCACCTTCGCCCGTCGCTTCAGCGACGAAGTGGGGATGAGCCCGGGACGCTGGCTCATCCAGCAACGCCTCTTCCGTGCGCGGCACCTCCTGGAATCGACCGACCTGACCATCGACCGGATCGCGGGTGAGGTCGGTTTCGCGACCGGCACGTCATTGCGCCAGCACTTGAACGACGCGATCGGGGTCTCGCCCAACGCTTATCGGCGGACGTTCCGGGCCGGGGCAGTGCGCTGAACATCCCGCGTGCAGCGTGTCCGCGCCGGCCTTGTGCGCACGCGCCAGTTCTGGTGCGTTTCAGGAGGTCGGGACGGGCAGTCCGAGGCGGGCGACTAGCCAGGGGAACGACGAGGTGAACGCGGCAGCGGCGAATTGCCAGGTGTGCCCGCCCTGAGTGGTGTGGATGGTGCAATCGATCCCGACTTCTCGTCCTTGCGCGCACAGTTTTTCGGCCGCACCCACCTCGCCGGTGTCCTGGATGCCGTCGTGGCCGCCGATCCCGGCGGTGTCGTCCTCGGCCGGGGGACGCGCAGCTGCGCCTGCCGCACCGTGGTCGCCGCGCGGCGAATTTCGGCTGGGCGGTGTCAGGTCGTCGAAAAGCCCTGCGGTGCCCGTGTATCGGCCGTGCGCGGCCATCACCGTGAGCGGGTCGAAGGCCGCCCACTGCGCGGCGTCGCCGCCGAACAATCGCGCGACGGTCTGGTCTTCGGTGCCCGAGGCAGGCCCGAGATCGCCTGCGATATCGACGAAAGTGTGCACCAATTCCGGATGCATCACCGCCAGGTCGACCGCGCAGGTGCCCCCCATCGACCAGCCGACCACCGCCCACTGCGCCGGATCGGTCGCCGCGGCGAACCGGGATTCCAGGTAGCTCGGCACATCTCGGGTCAGATGGTCGGCGGCGTCGCCGCGCGGACCGTTCACGCATTCGGTGTCGTTGTTGAAACTCCCGCTGGCGTCGACGAATACGAGAATCGGCGCGCGACCGCCGTCGGCCGTGGTGAACGCGTCGACGGCGGGCATGATCTGCCCGCTGCGAATCCAGTCGGCAGGGGTGTTGAACTCGCCGCCGATCATCATCACCACCGGCAAGGTCGGCGGCGTCGGACCGGCGAACCAGGCGGGCGGCAGATAGACGTATTCGGTGCGATGCGGAAAATCGCTGCCCGCGTCGGGAATTCGGACCGGCACGATCTTGCCGGTGGTGACGCCGGTATTGCGCAACCCGTCCAGCGTGTCGAGATCGGTCTGCTGCGGTAACGGTCCGGCGGTGAGCGCACCCCAGGCCGACTGCACCGTCGGGTAGTAGCCGACCCACTGGTTCAGCACGACTCCGGTACTCAGCAGCGCCAGCGGAATCGCAAGCGCCGCAACGCCACGCCGCCACCACGGCGCGCCGCGCCAGCCGAGCACGAGTACGCCCAGCGCCGCGACCGTCCCGCCGACGCAGGCCCACAGCATTGCGGGCGCCGGATCGGACGCCAGCCCTTGATCGGTCACGTACCACCGCGCGACCAGCGCGCCCACCACGCCCAGCAGCAGACAGACCGGCACCTGGACCAGCCACCAGCGCCGCGTCCACCGTGCCACCGCGACCAGCAGAAACGCCACCGCGACGAGCTCGATCGTCAGCGGCAGCCAGCCGTGCAGTAGCGCGATCCCATGGTGAAAGGTGTTCTGGTAGTTCGGATTCAGCTGCGCCGACGGCAACTGCGGAGCGGGCGGCGCCGGGTTCACGGGCGCGGCGATCAGCACACCAGAGGCAGACACGTACGGCATTGTCGACACCGTTCCTCGAGACACCCTGTGAATCGACTACCAGCCCCCTGTGCGCCGCCGACCCCCGCCCGCCGCGCACCGGGCGCATGCCGCAGCGCGGTCGCGGCTGATCGAGTGGCGTGAGACGGGCATCGACCGCATCCGCAACCGGCCGCGCAGGCTGTGCGCGGGCGGGTTGATGAGGTCGTGCGCGGTGCGGTCCAGCGCCAGGTTGAGTTACTCGGCGAGCGCGGAGGGTTGCGGGTGCGGATGGTCGACTGCGTCGAAGGACGGTGCGCGCGACGAGTGGGGGAAATGTGTCGGTGGGGGCTGGCATAGTGCCGAGCGTGTCTTTCAGTACGCGGATCGAAGTGCGGGTGTCGGATCTGGATCCACAGTTGCACGTGACGGGTGCCGCCTATCACCAGTACGCCGATCACGCGCGGTTCGCGTGCGTGCAGGCAGCGGGCGTTTCGGTGGAGGAGTTGATCGCCGCGGGCTTCGGGCCGGTGAATCTCGAGACGACCATCAAGTTCCATCGGGAACTGCGCGGCGGTGACGCGGTCGACGTGTCCTGCGTGTGGTTGTGGGGGACCGGCAAGACCTACCGCGTCGAACACCTACTGACCCGCGCCGACGGCGTCCACGCCGCCACGGTCACCCACGTGAGCGGTCTCCTCGACCTCGGCGCCCGCAAACTCGTCACCGACCCGGCCCGCGAATGGTCCGCCCGCGCCCGCACTCCGGAACTGCTCGGCCTACCGAACGCAGTGGTGTAGGCCCTGTCTCGAAGTCCCATCCGGCGCCGCCGCGGTTCATTTGCCGCCTGGCGGCGTTGTCGTCGTCGCCGATACAACCCCGGAAGCGGCTCCTCCTCCGTTTTGTCAGGCGGCGAGCTGAACCGCGGATGCATCCGGCCGGACTTCGAGACGGCATCGTGCCGAGCGTGTGGTCAAGGCCTGCCGGCGCGGCCGGTGCCCGTGTCGCTGGGGCACCGAACCCCTTGCCTCCGCTACACTCTCGAACAGTTGTTCGTAGCTGCGAGAGGGGAATTCGTGCGGGTGATGGGTGTCGATCCCGGGCTCACCCGGTGCGGCCTCAGCATCGTCGAGGGCGGGCTGGGGCGGAAGGTGACCGCGATCGACGTCGACGTGGTCCGCACCCCCGCCGACATGGACCTCGCCCAGCGACTACTGCAGGTCGCCGACGCCGCCGAACACTGGATGGACACGCACAAACCGGGGGCCGTCGCGATCGAACGCGTCTTCGCCCAGCACAATGTGCGTACCGCGATGGGCACCGCGCAGGCGGGCGGCGTGATCGCGCTGGCGGCCGCGCGCCGCGGCATCCCGGTCATGTTCCACACGCCCAGCGAGGTGAAGGCCGCGGTCACCGGCAACGGCACCGCGGACAAGGCGCAGGTCACAGCCATGGTGACCCGCATCCTCGGCTTGCAGGTCGCGCCGAAGCCCGCCGACGCGGCGGATGCGCTGGCGCTGGCCATCTGCCATTGTTGGCGGGCGCCGCTGCTGGAGCGCATGGCCAAGGCCGAGGCCCGCGCGGCCGAGGCGCAGCGCAAGTACGCGGAACGGCTTGCCGAACAACGGAAGGCGGTACAGAGGTGATCGCGTCGGTTCGCGGCGAGGTGCTCGAGATCGCCCTCGACCACACGGTGATCGAGGCGGCGGGCATCGGCTACCGCCTCAACGTCACGCCCGCGACGCTGTCCACGCTGACCCGGGGCGAGGAAACCCGGCTGTACACCGCGATGATCGTCCGCGAGGATTCGATGACGCTGTACGGTTTCGCCGACACCGAGGCCCGCGACCTGTTCGGCCTGTTGCAGACGGTGTCCGGGGTCGGCCCGCGGCTGGCGATGGCGGTGCTCGCGGTGCTGGAACCCGAAGCGCTGCGCAAGGCGCTCGCGGAAAGCAATGTCGCCGCGCTCACCCGCGTGCCCGGTATCGGTAAGCGCGGCGCCGAGCGCATGGTGGTCGAGCTGCGGGACAAGGTGAATCTCGTTCCGGTGCAGTCCGGTCCGCCCGGTGCGACCGCGGCGGTCGTCACGCCCGTGCGCGATCAGGTGGTCGAGGCGCTCACCGGTCTTGGTTTCCCGGTCAAACAGGCGGAGCAGGCGATCGACTCCGTCCTGGCCGAACAGCCTGCCGCCGGCACGTCCGCGGCGCTGCGGGCCGCGCTCAACCTGCTCGGCAAGAATCGGTAGTCGAACATGGATCACGATGAAGACGAAGCGCCCGAATCCCAGGTCACGTCCAGCTATTTGAAATCCGACGGCGAGATCGAAGCCAGCCTGCGCCCGAAATCGCTGGACGACTTCATCGGTCAGCCTCGGGTGCGTGAGCAACTCGCGCTGGTGCTGCGCGGCGCGAAACAGCGTGGTGGCACTCCGGATCACGTACTGCTGTCCGGTCCGCCCGGGCTCGGCAAGACCAGCATGGCGATGATCATCGCGGGGGAGCTCGGCACCGCGCTGCGCATCACCTCCGGGCCCGCGCTGGAACGGGCGGGTGATCTGGCCGCGATGCTCAGCAACCTGGTCGACGGCGACGTGCTGTTCATCGATGAGATCCACCGGATCGCCCGCCCCGCCGAGGAGATGCTGTATCTCGCGATGGAGGATTTCCGGGTCGACGTCGTGGTCGGCAAAGGTCCGGGCGCGACCTCGATTCCGTTGGACATCGCCCCGTTCACGCTGGTGGGCGCGACAACTCGGTCCGGTGCGCTGACCGGTCCGCTGCGGGACCGTTTCGGTTTCACCGGGCACATGGACTTCTACGAGCCCGCCGAACTGCTGCGCATCCTGCAGCGGTCGGCGCAGATCCTCGGCGTCGAGATCGACCACGACGCGGCCGCCGAGATCGCGGGTCGCTCGCGGGGCACGCCGCGCATCGCGAACCGCCTGCTGCGTCGCGTCCGCGACTATGCGGAGGTCCGCGCCGACGGCATGATCACCCAGTCGATCGCGCAGGCGGCGCTCGAGGTGTACGACGTCGACGTGCTCGGCCTGGACCGTCTGGACCGCGCAGTGCTTTCGGCGCTGGTCCGCAGTTTCGGCGGCGGCCCGGTCGGTGTCTCGACGCTCGCTGTCGCGGTAGGAGAAGAAGCCGCGACCGTCGAGGAGGTCTGCGAGCCGTTCCTCGTCCGCGCGGGTATGGTCGCACGCACCCCGCGCGGCCGCGTAGCCACCGCCGCCGCCTGGGAACACCTCGGCCTCGTCCCACCCCCCGACCTCGTCTTCGGCTCCATCGAAGTCCGCGGCCGCGACCCCCAACCCACCCTCGACCTGTTCGAATAGTCGCCGCCCCAAGACGTCTCGCACCGTCGGGGCCGCTCCACCGAAGCAGAGCGGCCCCATCGGTTACGGATTCAGGTGCTCGTGTAGCCGCACCCAGTCCGTAGGGTGCACGGCATCGGCGGTGGTGTCGGGGGCGATGCCCGTGACGTGCAGTGCTTCGTCCACGTCTGGATAACGTGTGCGCAGGGCGGTGGCCAGCGGCAGGTGTGTGTCGGCGAACCCTGAGTGCACCAGGGTGGCGTACGAATCTTGGTCGTGTACCAAGGGTTTCGTGCGGCGGTGGATGCGCAGGATCGCGGTGTCGGTGGTGAGTGCGGGTCGGAACGCGGTCCGGGCCAGCGGGCCGTGTAGTTGCCAGTCGAACCGTGGCCAGTTCGTCGAGGTGACGAGATCCCAGTGTCCGTTCTGCCCGACGTACGCGTGCGCGTATTCCTGGGGGACCACCAGGGTCGCCGAGGTGAGCGTGGACGCGGCCAGGCACCAGTCGACGATCCGCGCGGTCGCCGCGAGCGGAATGCTCCCGACGACGGCGAACGGTTCACGCGGCGGCTTGGCTTTGGTGAAATCGGCTCGTACCACACGTATTCCGTTGTCTACGCGGGTGCGTGCCGAGAGCTTCGCGGCCGACAGCGGATCCGGTTCGTACGCGGTGACCTGTGCCCCGTGCTGAGCCAGCGCTCGGGTGAGCAGTCCGTCTCCCGGGTGGGGTTCGAGCACCGCGCCATTCGGGTCGGCCACCGCCAGGATCGATTCCACGGCTGCCTGGCTCACCAGAAGATGCTGGGAACGCGCCTGTCTGACACGGTCTTTCGACGGACGACCACCGCCGCCGTTCTTCACCTTGCCCTGGGTATGCGAGTAATTCCGGTATGCAAAATCTTGCGCCACAGCGCTTGCCCCTTTCGGGTCTTCGAGTCGGATGAGTCTCGAAGGGCCCTGGGCGCGCTCGCGGACGCCGAAGTAGTTCTCTCCGCGTCCGCTAGCGGGCCAGAGCCCGGGCGCTGCGGAGACGGATGAAGTACGGGGCGGCGAAGCAATGCATGCCGGTCACGTTATGGACGACACCCGCGACCCCGCAACCGAATTATTCGGCGATGCGATCGAGGGCGTCCGCCGTATATCGACGTTCGCGAAATATGAGCAGCAGCCATGCGGACCGAACTCTCCGCGCGCCCGCCGCGGGAGTCACCGACGGCAATGGCCGCGTGGACCATCGCCGCACGACCGCCGAGGAACTCGAGTCGGCCACTGTCTCGAAGTCCGATCCGGCGCCTCCACCCGGACTGCGAGGCAGGGTCTAGTCGGCGTCGCGGTGCAAGGTCCAGCGGTGGTGCTGGTGCTCGGCGTGCTCCAGGGCGGTGACCACCAGGTCGGCGAAGGCGTCCACTTCGTCGCGCTGATAACCGCGGGTGCCCAGGCGCGCTTCGGTGAAACGCACCGCGCGCACGTCCGCGACGGTCAGGCTGCCCGGTCCGCCATGGGCCAGCGTCGCCGCGACCAGATCGAGGAACGCGTCGACTTCTTCTTCGTTGTAGCCACGCCGACCGACCGGCGCCTGGGTGAAACGCATGCGCTGCACATCATCCGGCGTGAGCATCGCGGGTCCGTTGCCCGAGGGCGCGGGGCGCACCCCGCGCTGGCGCATTTCCAGTTCGATGCGCACCTGGTCCAGGTATTCGTCGACCTGATCCGCGCGATAGCCGCGCCCGCCGGGGCGCGGTGCGTCGAACGTGACGTGCCGCAGATCGTCGGCCGCCAGCGCGCCGCGGCCCGCCATGGTCGCGGCGACCAGATCGAGGAAGGCGTCCACCTCGTCGGCGTGGTAGCCACGCTGGCCGAATGGTGGTGTCGCGAAACTGATCCGGCTCACATCCTCGGGGGTCACGGGCGACATTCTGTCAGGCCCGATGCGCCCGGCCGACGGAATGTGCGGTTTTCGTACTCCCTGGTCTCTTGTGACCACGAGCGGCCCCCTGGGCGACGCGACGGAACTTTGTCCTCACCATAACGTGGGGGAGCGCGTCAGGGGGCTTGTCGTGTGCTCAATCTTTGCGGACGCCGTCGATGAGCAGTCGCCGGATCGCCTCGTTCAATCCGCGCAGGGTGGCTTCGTCGGTATCGCGCAGGCCGTGCACGATGCCGGCGAGCAGCATGCCGGTGACGGCGCGGGCGGTGTTGACGGTGTCGAGATCCGCTCGCAGATAACCGAGTTCGACGCCGTGCTCGAGGTAGCCGGCGGTCAGCGCGTCGGCCATGTCGAGCAGGCCGTAGAGGCGCGCGGTGAGCTCGTCGTCGATGCCGGGGGCGTGCACGAGCAGCAGCTGGGCCACTCGGCGATCGCCCATCAGGATATGCGTCAGCGCCTGGCCGATCCGGTCGGTCTGCGCGCGGTACTCGTCGAGCGTGGTCGCGGCGTCCGGTGCGTTGTCGGTGCCGAGTGTGTCGATGATCTTCGCCGAGAGGTCGTCGATGACGTGGTCGATGATGTCGCGCTTGTTGCTGAAGTACCGGTAGAAGGTGCCGTGCCCGATGCCGAGCTGGCCGACGATATCGGCGATGCCGGTGGCGTGATAGCCCTTCTCGGAGAAGCAGACGAAAGCGGTGTCGATGATTTCCTGCCGCAGCTCGGCTTTGCGGCGTTCAGCACGCGTCAATGGCTTCGTCACCACGCCAATGATACAGTCGTCACAAACGGAATGATGTGTCATTCCGTGAGAAGCGGTTCACAAATCTGGAGGTTCGGAGTGGCGCCTCAGTACGACGCGGTCGTGGTCGGTGCGGGATTCGGTGGCATGGGCGCGGGCATCGAGCTCGATCGGCTCGGCCTGAGCAATTACGTGATCCTCGAACGCGAGGACGACCTCGGCGGGACCTGGCATGTGAACCATTACCCGGGGCTCGCGGTCGACATCGCGTCGGTCACCTACTCGTACTCGTTCGAGCCGAACCCGTACTGGACGCGGCTGTTCGCGCCGGGTGCCGAGCTGAAGAAGTACGCGAGCCACATCGCCGAGAAGTACGGCCTGCGCCGGCGCATGCGCTTCGGCACCGTGGTCGACGGCGCCCGCTGGGACGAAGAGCACCAGCAGTGGGTGGTGTCCATCGCCGGTGGCGAAACCCTCACGGGCCGTTACCTGCTCACCGCGACCGGCTTCCTGTCCCAGCCGTACACCCCGCCGTTCCCCGGCATCGACACCTTCGCCGGCAAGATCATCCACACCACCGCGTGGGAGGACGATTTCGACCTCACCGGCCGCAAGGCCGCGATCATCGGCACCGGCGCGACCGCCGTGCAGCTGGTGCCCGAGGTGGCCAAGAAGGCGCAGGCGCTCACGGTCTTCCAGCGCACGCCGATCTGGGTGGTGCCGAAGATCGACGCCGCGATTCCGGGTCCGGTGCAGAAGCTCTTCGAAAAGGTCCCCGCCACCCAGAAAGCGGCGCGGCTGTTCAACACCAGCCTGCTCGAGGCGCTGATGGTGGTCGGTGTGCTGCACTACAAGCAGGCCAAGTTGCTGAACAAGGGCGCGGGCGTGCTCGCCAAGGCGCACCTGCGGGCCTCGGTGCGGGACAAGGAAACCCGCAAGCAGCTCACCCCGCACTACGACTTCGGCTGCAAGCGCCCCACCTTCTCCAACAGCTACTTCCGCACGTTCAACCAGCCGAACGTGCGCCTGGAGACCAACTCGATCGAGCACATCGAACCGGACGGCATCGTCACCGCCGGCGGGCACAAGACCGAGATCGACACGCTGATCCTGGCCACCGGCTTCAACCTGTGGGACGTGAACTTCCCCGCCATCGAGATCATCGGCCGCGACGGCGTCAACCTCGGAAAGTTCTGGCGGGACAATCGCTTCCAGGCCTACGAGGGCATCACCGTGCCGAAGTTCCCGAACTTCCTCAGCCTCAACAGTCCGTACTCCTACAGCGGTCTGTCGTACTTCACCACCATCGAGGCGCAGATGAAGCACATGGGCAGGCTCTTCGGCGAGCTGCGTCGCCGCGGCGAGCAGACCTTCGAGGTGACCGAGCAGGCCAACGCGAGCTTCCTGGATCGGGTCACCGACAAGCTCGGTTCCTCGGTGTTCTACGGCGGCGACTGCTCCACCGCGCGCAGCTACTACTTCAACCAGCACGGTGAAGCGGCCCTGCTGCGCCCCACCAGCACCCTCAACGCGCACCGGGAGGCCGTCAGCTTCCCGCTCGACGACTACGTCTACGGCAAGAGCGCCTGAACGCCGACGTTGCGCGGGCCCTGCCGGACCTCTCCGGCGGGGCCCGTCACCGTTCGCGACGAGTTCCGCGGTCCCCAGAGGCGATGTCGCCGCTCCCCAGCGGGTGTGCCGGTGTGGCGGCGGCGACACGAACTGGCAGACTGTGGGTACTTACCCATCCCACCGACAAGACTAGGGACTGACTTCGACGATGGAACTTCTGTTTCCGCTGCTGCTGGTAGCCCTGCTCGTGCCGATGTTCCTCGGTGTCCGCCGTCAGAAGCGGGAAGCCGCCAAGGTCACGGAGATGCAGGACAGCCTCAAGGTCGGCGACCAGGTCATCACCACGTCGGGGCTGTACGGCACCGTCGTCGATCTCGACGACGCCACGGTCGATCTCGAGATCGCCGAGGAGGTCGTGACCACCTGGCTGCGCGCGGCCATCCGCGAGGTACGCACCGACGACGACGCGACGAGCACCGACGAGAGCCCGGTCGACGCGCCTGCGGTCGAGGCCATCGAGGAATCCGCCGAGCAGACCGAAACCCGGCTGACCAAAGATTGATCGTCGGCCCGCGCGCCGGGCACCGCTACGGTGGTGCCCGGCGCCACCGGTGTGCCCACTTGTTCCACTCTCGACTTCCCGCCTAGGAGATGACGTACTGTGCCACCTTCCCAGGGATCGGCGCATCCGCTCCGGCTGCTCGGCGTCTACGCCGCGCTGCTGGCCGTGATCTATGCGCTGGTGTTCTTCACCGGTGACTCCCCGCAACCGAAGCTCGGCATCGACCTCCAGGGCGGTACCCGGGTCACGCTGACCGCGCGAACGCCGGACGGCAACAAGCCGAGCCAGGACAGTCTGCGTAAGGCACAGACCATCATCGAGAACCGCGTCAACGGTCTCGGCGTGCTGGGTTCCGAAGTCGTCATCGACGGAGACAACCTGGTCATCACCGTGCCGGGCGACGACGGCGCGCAGGCGCGCACGATGGCGACCACGGCCAAGCTGCTCATCCGTCCGGTGCTGCAGGCAG
>NZ_BAUA01000186.1 GCF_000710915.1 Nocardia brasiliensis IFM 10847 | reverse complement strand
GGGAGGCAAGGAGTTCGCCGTGAATGTGGAGAAACTCAGGACTGTCGACGATTGGGTGGCGTTCTATCGGCACGAGTTCGGGCTACCGGTAACCGAACGTGGCGGCTTCGTCATGCTGCCGATCACCAACCGCGTCTGCGTCGTCCACTTGCCGACCGCTCGTGCCGAAAAGGTCCGGGCCGCACTGGAACAGCAGGGTACCAGGGGGCCCATGCTGGCCAGGCAGATCCGGTGGAGCTTCCTCGCCGAACCGGACAGCAGGCCGGGGTTGCAGGTATTGGACGTGCTCAATCGTCTCGATATCGGCATCCCCGCCATAGGTAGTGCCGTGATGTTGCCGACCGGTCTCGGGCGGTGGACCCGGGAAGGGTGCTTCTGGGTATCCCCGCCGAGACGCGGCGACACGCTCCCACCGCTATCCGTCATCATCACGACGGCACTGGCGGTGGGTGCGGGCGACGGGGACTGATCACGCGCCGCGATCGGTTCCCGTTGCCGCCCGGCGCAAACCGGGTCGAGTCCGCCCCTTAATTCTGGCAGTCGGCGGGGCGGACTCGACCGCGGTGCTTCGGTGCGCGCGGGGTCGTAGGCTCGGAACATGGGTGGTGATCGGCTGAGCGATCTGCGCGGGACCTACCAGGTGCGTGCGCACCAGGTGGTGGCCGCGCCGCCCGCCGCGTTCGCCGGCCTCGACGTGCTGCGCTGCTTCGGCTTCGACGTGCTGGAACCGAACCCGGTGCGCCGCAGGAAGATTCCCGGCGGCACCGTGAAACTCGTCTTCGCACTGGAGGGGATCTTCGAGGGACGCAGTCTCGACCCGACCGCGCTGGTCATCGGTTTGCACGACCGCGCGGGCAGCGCGGGCCACGCCGGACGGATGCGCAGCGTCCAGCTGCAACTCGATCCGCTGACCGCGCGTCGGCTGCTCGGGGTGCCGCTGGACGAATTGCGCAACGCGGCAGTCCCGCTCGCCGACCTGCTCGGGCCGCCGGTGCGGCAGCTGACCGAGCGGCTCGCCGAATCCCCCACCTGGCCGACCCGATTCGCGCTACTGGGCGACTACCTGCGCCGACGCGCCCGAGACTGCGACGACCACGCCGACCGGGCGATCGTGCACGCCGTGCGGGAACTGCGCCGGTCCAACGGAATCCGGCCGGTCACCACACTGGCGGCGGAAAGCGGCTGGAGCCCACGGCATTTCCGGCGCCGCTTCGCCGAGCACATCGGATTGCCACCCAAGGACTACGGTTCGCTGCTCCGCTTCTCGGCCGCACTCGGCGCCCTGACCAGCCGACCCGACCACGACACGAGCGCACTCGCCGCCGAGTTCGGCTACTACGACCAATCCCATCTCATCCGCGACTTCCATCGCTTCGCCGGTTCCTCCCCCGGCCGCCTGCTCGGGCTGAGGGCTAGCGGTCCGGTTCGATGAGCAGCCGAGCGTAATTCGCCATGGACCGTTGGTACCTGGGTAGATGCGCGGCCAGGGCGCCGAGGACCAGCGACAAACCCTCGCGATCGCGGCCGAGGGTGGACAGGCACAGTGCCAGACATGCGCGTACGGCGTCGTCCAGTTCATCCGAGGGTGCGTCGAGTTCGCGGGTCAACAGCTCGACGCCCGCCGCGGCCTGACCGATGTTGCGCAGCGAACTGGACAGCTGGATCGTCGCGCGCCTGCGCCGATAGTCGTCGAGCCCGCCCGCCAACGCCGCCCGATACAGCGGAACCGCCTGGTCGCAATGGCCGGTCGAGTCCCAGGCGCATGCCCGCTCGAACGCTGCGCGCGGATGCTCGCCCGGCAATTCGGCGACCAGAGCGTCGATCACGGCCCGGAAATCGGCGGCGTCGTGCTCGTCGATCGTGGTCCACGCGGCCGCTACCCGATCTTCCCAATCCTGGTTCACGCCGATCACTGTCGCACAGGGTGATGTCCTATTCGTCCAATACCGCGGCGCGCGTGGACCGTAGCGTTCCCCGCACCTCGACCGCGAAGGGACTCCGCGATGTCCGCACCGCTCACCGTGCGTCTGGCCGCCCTCGGCATCGGCATCCACGCCGTCAATCACGTTCTCGTGCTGATGTTCTCACCGTTCAGCTGGCACGTGGGCACCGTGTTCCACCTGATCAGCGCCCCGCTCTACGCCGCCCTGCTGCTGCCCGTCCTACGCGGCCGCAACTGGGCCCGCATCACCATCACCGTCTTACTCGGCGGCCAGTTCCTCGGCCGATTCGTAGTGTGGGTGCTGTTCCCCACCACCGGCGCCCACCTGGCCCTCCTAGCCGGCTGGACCCTCTCCCTCGTCATCTTCGCCCTGCTCTGGGTGCCGAAATCGACCCGCCACCACTTCCGCCGCGTGCGTACCGAGATCCCGTCAGAAGCACAGTCGGCGTGACGTGTTCTATCGAGACATGCTGCGATGATGGGTGTTTCGGGCGCGGAGCTACCCGACGTCGAGCGCGCTCGCTATTCCGGTGGCCACATCCCGAATCCGATCGCACGCCTTCGGGGCTTCAGCCGCGCCAGGCGGCACGATCAGCGAGATCTGCAAGGTCCCGTCCGGTGATTCGACGGCCGCATCGCAAGCGGCAGGCATGGAACGGTAGATCGTCGCGGGCCGCAGCCCGATCGTAGTCGTCTCGACGACCTCGTTGCGCGCAGAGCCGGTCACCTCCGGCAGCTTCTCAGTGCTCGTGGTGATGCTGAGAAAGTCGGCCACCTGCGCCCCCGAAGACAGACCTCGAAAGCTGCACCCGATCTTCGTGAGACTGCTCATCGTGGTCACTTCGGTGGCATTGCGCTCGCGCGAAGCCGGATCGAAACCCGCCTCGGCGATGCGCGAATCATTTACCCGGAAACAAGGATCGAGCGCGACGACCCGGGGAACCACCCCATCGGCGGCAGGAGGCACGGCCACCCGCACCGCCCCAGGGGCAGCGACAGCGCTGGTCGCTGACTTGGACGTCGTCAGCCCGGCCCCGTTGTCGGTGTCGGAACAAGCCGTCGATACACCGAGTGCACAAACCGCCCCAACCACAACCCCCAGTGTCCGATGCCCAACCAACGGACTCCGACGATCACGCACAGTCTTCCCCCTTTGACCAGCTGAATGGTAGTAAGCCGACGGTATCGAGGTAGGGCTATGGGCTGGTGGGGAGGGGGAAGTTGAGGTAGGAGCGGGAGGGGGTGGGGCCGCGTTGGCCTTGGTATTTCGAGCCGGCGGTGGCGCTGCCGTAGGGGTGTTCGGCGGGGCTGGTGAGGCGGAGCAGGCAGAGTTGGCCGATTTTCATGCCGGGCCACAGGGTGATCGGCAGGTTGGCCACGTTGGAGAGCTCCAGTGTGATGTGTCCGCTGAAACCGGGGTCGATGAAGCCTGCGGTGGAGTGCGTCAACAGGCCGAGTCGGCCGAGGCTGGACTTGCCCTCCAGCCGGCCGGCCAGGTCGTCGGGCAGCGTGCACACCTCGAGCGTCGAGCCGAGCACGAACTCGCCGGGATGCAGCACGAAGGGTTCGCCCGCGGCCGGTTCGACCAGGCTGGTCAGCTCGTCCTGCTGCTGCGCCGGGTCGATATGGGTGTAGCGGGTGTTGTTGAACACCCGGAACATCCCGTCCAGGCGCACGTCGATACTCGACGGCTGGATCAGCGTCTCCAGCAATGGCTCGACGCCGAGACGCCCAGCGGCGATCTCCGCACGGATGTCACGATCGGAAAGCAGCACGGCAAGCAGCGTAGCGCCTGCTCGCCGCCGGTCTTCAGCCGCACATCGATGCGGCCGCGGCGATATCCTCCACTCGTTCGAGGCGGCACCGGACATTCGCGCCCGGCGCCGCCCGTGACCGAAGGGATGAACCGGATGACCGAGCCCGCACTGTTCGACCTGACCGGCCACGTGGCCGTGGTGACCGGAGGCAACTCCGGGATCGGTCTCGGTTTCGCTCGCGGGCTCGCGCGGGCCGGCGCCGACGTGTGCGTCGTCGGCCGCAACACCGAGCGCAACGCCGACGCCGCGGAGATCCTGCGCGGTTACGGCGGCCGGGTGCTCACCCTGTCCTGCGATGTCGGCGACGAACAGCAGGTGTGCGACACGATGGCCAGGGTCGTGGACGAACTCGGCCGGATCGATTCGTGCTTCGCCAATGCCGGTGTACCGCAAGGCGGTCTGCCGTTCCTGGAGACCGACCTCGCCGAATTCCGGCGAGTCACCTCGATCAACCTCGACGCCGCCTTCGTCACGCTGCGCGAGGCGGCGAAGGTGATGGTCGCGCAGGGCGAGGGCGGCAGTCTGGTGGGCACGGCCAGTCTGGCCGCCGAACAGGGTGTGCCGCGCGGCCAGTCCTACGCGGCGAGCAAGGCGGGTCTGATCGCCGTCATGAATTCGATCGCCGTCGAGCTCGGCAAATACGGCATCCGCGCCAACTCGGTGCTGCCGGGCTGGGTCGAGACACCGATGACGGACGGTGTGTTCGCCTGGGATCGTTTCCGGGAACGGGTGCAGCCCCGCATCCCGGCCAAGCGCTGGGGTACGGCCACCGATTTCGAGGCCGTCGCGGTGTATCTGGCCAGCCCGGCCAGCGCGTACCACACAGGGGACACGCTGCTGATCGACGGCGGCTACAGCAAGTTCTGACCTGGTCCGTTTTGTCCGATTTTCCAGTACTCAGCGAATACACAGCGTGGCAATGACATCCTGGGAAAGGTGACCCCGAATCCCACGCTCGTCCCGACTCCACGCCGGGTACCGCCGCTCGCGGTGGTGGCCGGGTTGCTCGCCGTGTTCATCGCCGGACTCACCGCCAACGTGGTGGCCCGCGACGGGCTCACCACGATCGACCCGGATATCGCGGACTGGGCGGTCGCGCATCGCAACGGTGTACTGACCCCGATCGCGATCACGGTCAGCAATATCGGCGGCACGGTCGCGATGACCACGCTGGCCACCCTCGCCGTGATCGCCTTCGGCTGGTTCGGGTACTGGCGCGCGGCCGCACTGGTCATCGTGACCGGTCTGCTGTCCTGGCTGTTCGTCGACGGCGGCAAGAACCTGATCGCCCGGCCGCGCCCGCCGGTGGACCTGCACGTCGTCGCCAAGACCAACTTCGCCTACCCGTCCGGGCACAGCCTCGGGTCGATGGCGATCGTCGGCATCGTGTCCGTGCTGCTGATTCCCCGCCTGCGCCGCCGCGTCGCGCGCTGGATCGCGGCGGCCGCGGCCGCCGCTTTCGTTGCCGCGGTGGGCCTTTCCCGCATCTACCTCGGTGTGCACTGGACCACCGACGTACTCGGCGGATGGGCCATCGGCGCGCTGCTGGTGATCGCGACCTTCAGCGGCTACCGCTATCTCGAAGCGCGCGAACACGATGCCGGGCGCGACGCGGCGAAACACCGGTCAGCCGTAGGGGATCCAGGTGGCGCGGCCGTCCCCGTCCCGGCACACCCGGCCGAACGGGACGTCGGCGAAGTGGATTCCGAAGGCCAGATCGCCGGTGGCGGCTAGCCGGTCGACCAGCATCCGGCGTCGGCGAATCCCTTCGGCGGGATCGAAATCCGAGCCGCACGCCCACTCCGGATGCCGCACCTGCACCGGACTGTGCAGCGCGTCACCGATCATCACCAGGCGCCGGCCCATGGACTTGAGCGCGAACGCGGTATGCCCCGCGGTGTGCCCGGGGATCTCCTGGGCACGCACGCCGGGGAAGACCTCCGCGCCGTTCACGAACGGCTGCACCCTGGCCGTGATGGCCGCCAGCATCTGCGGCGTCGTGATGCTGTTGCGCGCCCAATCCGGCAGTGCCGCGACCAATTCCGGCGGCAGGGTATGCCACCAGTTCCACTCCGCCTCGTTCACCAGATACCGGGCCGTGCCGAACGGCGGCACACCGCCCGGGCCCGGATACAACGTCCAGCCGAAGTGATCGGTGTGCAGGTGGGTGAACGCGACCGCGTCGATCCGGCCGGCCACGCCGAGCCGCGCCAGATTGCGCAGCAACGCGCCGCCGTGCGTCGCGCCCGTCATCGGGTTGCCCGGCTCGTCCGGCATGACGACCGGGCCGATTCCCGCGTCGATGAGCAGCGCGCGCCTGCGGTAGCGCACCAGCAGCGCGCCGATGCCCGCGACCAGGTGGCCGTTCTCGTCGAGGTGGTCGGCGTGGGCGGCCCAGTCCTGGGCGGTGGCGTCCGGTAACCACCCGGTCGGCTTCAGGAAGACCGCGCCGTCGGGCACGTAGGTCAACTCCATCCGGCCCAGCCGAATCGTGCGCAACCGCGGGGGGCGCCGCAACCGCTCACGCAGCGTCGCAGTGGCCGGGCGGGTACCGGGCCTGCCCGCCGCCCAGCCGTGCCTCGAATCGATCCGCGATGATGTCACGTCAATACTCCTCGGTCGAGATCTGACAGTAGCGCGCGAATACCGTTCGCGTGACCCGGCTTTCGTCGCCCTGGGGTGCGGGCCGGTGTCGGTCGAGAAAGAGAACGTGAGAACTCGAGAGTCCGTATCAAGATCGTGTCCAGCAACCTCGCGCGCGAACAGTCCGTCCAGACGTCCAGCTGGTGAACCCCGGCTGAACGTCCCCGCGCCCGGCGCACCGTCCAATACTGTCTGGCACCGAAGGGTTTTCACCGGGACAGGCGGTGCCGCCGGATCATGAGGAGGAGTTGCGGTGTTGGTCGAGGGGTTCGTCGAGCGCGGGTACGAGGACGTCCGGGCAGCGTTCGGGCAGGCGCACGAAAAGGACGCGGGCGCCGCGCAGTTGTGTGTCCATCGTCACGGCCGGGTCGTCGTCGACTTGTGGACCGGGCACGACCCGATCTCCGGAAAACCTTGGGACGCAGAGTCGCTGGTGGTCTTGATGTCCGCCTCGAAAGGGGTGGCGGCAACCTGCGTGCATCTGCTCGTCGAACGTGGACAGCTCGACCTCGATGCGCCGGTCCGGGAGTACTGGCCCGAGTTCGCCGCCAACGGCAAAGCCGATGTGACGGTCGCCGACCTGCTCACTCACCGCGCCGGACTGTGCGGCTTCGAGCCCGAATCCGGTATCCGCGCAGCGGACTTCACCGATTGGGCCCGGTGCGTGTCCGCGCTCGAAACGATGGCGCCGCTGTGGCAACCGGGTACCGCGTTCTACTACCACGCCATCACCTGGGGTTTCCTGGCCGGTGAGCTGGTGCGGCGAGTCAGCGGCAAGAATGTCGGCGACTTCCTCGCCGCCGAAATCGCCGAGCCGCTCGGATTGAGCCTGTGGATAGGTCTGCCGGAAACCGAAGAGCCCAGGGTTGTTCCACAGTTCACCCGCACGCCCTCGCCGTCGGCCGGCGAGGTGGCGGCCGTGCTCGCCAGGATGGGCATCGATCTCGAATCCCGCCTGGTGCGTAACCTTCTCGAAACCGTGGCGACCCGGGAAGCCGGCATCGAACTGCTCAACACCCGCGCCGGGCACGCGGCCGAGGTCCCGGCGGGCAACGCCATCGGCAACGCTCGCGCCCTGGCCCGCATGTACGCCGCCACCATCGGCGCCGTCGACGGCATCCGCCTGCTCACCCCCGCCACCGTCGAGCGCGCCTGCCGCCCCGGCACCGACCACCTCATCCACCCGGCGCCCATCGACCTGCTCCCCGTCACCCACCGCTTCGCCAACGGCTACGAACTCCCCCAAACCAGCAACCCCATGCTCGGCGCCACCTCCTTCGGCCACGTCGGCACCGGCGGCCGTATCGGCTTCGCCCACCCCGCTTCCGGCACCGCCGTCGGCTACACCTGCACCGACATGACCGGCGATGTAGCCGTAGGGCCGGATCCGCGTTGGACCCCCTGGCTGAATGCCCTCCACCGAGCCCTCGCCTGACGGGAAACGAGGTCTGGCGCGATTGTGATCGGTGCAGGTCAGAGGGTTCTACCTGGAGTTTTCCCCACCTGAAGACGGTTCTGCTAAAGTCTCGGGAGGTGCTTCGGCATCCTGCCGATGTAGTTCAATGGTAGAACTTCTGCTTCCCAAGCAGACAGCGCGGGTTCGATTCCCGTCATCGGCTCAGCACGGCTCCGATCTGGTGGTTCAGGTCGGAGCCGGTTTTCGTTTCGGGGTTACCCACTGCGGCAATGTTGTTCAGGGGGTGGGGGTTTCGGTGGCCGGGACGAGGCAGAGGTAGGGCTTGCCTGCGTAGGTTCTCGCGCCGTCGACCAGGCCTGCTTCGGCTGGCGTGCGGCAGCGCACGTAGGGCTTGCGGCGGGTGTAGGAGACGTCCTGGTGGCGTAGGGCAGCCGCCTCGTCGGCGAACGTTTGATGGCATTGCGCGCAGTGGCACACGTTGTGCGCGCTCAACGGCCACTGGTGGTGGCAGCCTCGGCACTTCACCATCTCGGCCGACATCGTGGCCACACTCCTTACCGACCCTCATCAGATACTCCGCCACGGGAGCTCCACCACGGTAGGTGCCGGCCCGGTGCGGTTCTTGCCGAGGATAATTTCCACACCCCCGGTGAGCAAACCCGTGCAGCGCGGATGATGCAGCAATGCAACAACATCCGCAACCCGCTCGCGACATCCGCCGCATTTCGGCGACCCGCACACCTGCGCCCCGCGCGCCCCACCACCCCGCACACTTCAGCATCCCCCCGCACTTCCCAGTGCCCGTGCACGTTTCAGCGTCCCGCGCACGTGTCGGTCGACTGACACGCACGCGGAAT
>NZ_BAUA01000187.1 GCF_000710915.1 Nocardia brasiliensis IFM 10847 | reverse complement strand
CGCCAAGCCCAACCCCGACGTGCGCCCGACGAGCGCCAACGACGGACTTCCGAAACCCAAGTTGCTCTCGGTGATCGGCGGCCTGATCGCGCTCGGGCTCGCCGGCGCGGGGTCCGGCGCGGTCAGCTTCCAGGGCGCCTCGGCCGCACAGGCTCGAGTCGACGCCGCCCGTGCCATGTTCTTCCCGAGGCCGTGAGGGGTGCTGGCATGAGTGAGCGGAGCGGCAGCGAGGTGCAGGCATGAGTGAGTCGAAGACGCAGAGCAGTTCGCGGTCCTACCGGCGGGTGGCCGCGGCCGTCGACGCCGTGTGCGCGGTGGCGGCGGATTCCGACGCCACCACGCTGGACGAGGTCGTGCTCGCCATCGCGAGCGAGCGGCGGCGCGAAATCGAAATCGCCAGTGCGCAATTGGGGCCCGGCGTGTGCGGTCAGCGTCGGCTCTATCCCGATCGGGACGTGATCGTGCTGGCCGAATCGCTGCCGAGCCGCGAGCACACACTCGCGCACGAACTCGGCCACATCGTGTTCGATCACGAGGGCGCACCCGCGCCCGAGGTGACGCTCGAGGCCAGCGACGACCTGATCGCCTACATGCTGAGTCAGCGGGCGCACCAGCAGATCGTCGACGACGGCGCGGACGAGCTCGCCGAGTGGGAGGCGGAGACCTTCGCCGCCATGCTGATGACCCGGCTCCGGGTGTTCAACAGCCGAGGCGCAGGCGTCTCGGTCCTTCGATTCGATGAGGCGCTGGGATGACCCTCTGGTTGACGGCACTGCTGGTCTGGATGGCGGCAGGCGCCCGGGTGGGGCGCGTGCTGGTGAAGCCGGCCACGACGGCCCGGGTGGCCATCGTGATCGCGGTCGCCGCCGTTGCGCTGGCCGCAACCGTGGCGGTGCCGGAGATCGCGGTCGCGATCGACAACCTGCTGCCGGGTGGCGTGCACGCCGGCTGGCTTTCCGACGGTGTCGTGGTGTCCGCGTGGATCGCCTTCGTGACGGCCACCTCCGTGGTGGCCTCGGCGGCCTGGCCGGTGGTGTCGCGCCGAAACCTGCGCCAGGTCGCGCTGGTGATCTACAGCCTCGGCTTGTTCGCGGTGGCCGCGACCATCGCGTGGTCGTTCACCTTCGGCTGGGAGGTGGTCGCGTTCGGCGCGGTGTTCATCGTCATCACCGGTCTGCGCAACCTCGACTGGACCACGCTCGGCCGCGGCATCGCGATCTACACCACGGGCACCGCGGTCGTCGCAGTGCTTGCGGTGCTTCAGGTTCGGCGCGCGTTCAACGATGCGCCGCGGGTCGCGCCGGGGAATCCGACCTGGGCGTGGCCGGCCTGGGAGGCGGCCAGTCTGCTCATCGCGTTCGGCGCGGTCTGGATCGTGGTGGAACTCTGGGTGCGAGCCCGGGTGCTGCTGCGCCAGATCCGGCTGTTGCACAAGATCATGGTCGGGCCGCTTCCCCGAAGTCCGTCGCGCACGACCAGACCGGTACCTCGACTCAGCTGCGGGCTTCCGATCAAGTGGCCCAGATCATGGACGCGCTGTATCTCCAGTCCGGCGGTGGCGTGGTGCTCGCCGCGGTGGCGCCGCCGCCGCGGTCGATCGCGGAGCGGGCGGGCACGGTGGCGGAGTGGGCGAGAAACCCTTTGGGCGATGTGGCAATCGATGCGCGGTGGATTGCTCCGCCGGAGGGCATTAGTCCGCGGGGCTGGGTCCAGGCCATCGCGCGGGCATATGACGCGACAAGCCTGGAGCACGCCCGAAATTGAGCTAAGCGGTCTGTTCCGCCGGTATTTGGCGTACCCGTAGACACTCCGGGATCCGCGTTGCGGGCCCCGGGTCGAGTTCTGCCCGGTGAACGCTGACTTATCGAAGCATGCACAAAATCAGGGGTCCGGGATAACCGGTGCGGCAGTCTGTTCCGAGATAGTCGAATGCGGCTCCGCACGCGTGCGTGATCGGATACCGCAAGCACCCTTGACGGGGCAAGCCCCTATTACCCTGGGCGCGCCATCATGCATTGTCCAGGGTGTGAACGCATAACACAGCACAGTGCGACCCGTGGGGCCGCACTGTGCTTCGTGCAAGTGAACCTATTCGGTTCCATCCGGAGGAATTTCGGGCAAGCCTTCACTTGCCCGCAACTTCTCCGCCATGGAGGTGAGGAGGTTCTGTGATTCTTCGGACAGGTCGAACGCTCTACTCGACAGCCGTCGCAGTCCATAGCCCTGCAGCTGGGACAGCAACTCCAGATCGTGATCGATCTTGGCGGCATAGATGTCGTTGAAGAAGTAGTCCGGCTTGACCTTGAAGAACTTCGCCAGGGCGGCCACCGTCTCATCGGACGGGTTCGTCCGTTGTCCCGACCGCAACTGCGACAGGTACGGTTTCGAGATCGGATGTCCGGAGGCCGTCAGCGCAGCCGCAACCTCCGCGTTGGTGTGCGGCTTACGCCCCGGGGGATGCACGGTTTCGAACAGCTTGTTCAGCCGCGCCGCGAAATCAGCCATTGTGAGCCGCCCAATTCCCTTCGCTGTACTAACAGTCGTTATCTCGGATACGTATCATTGATATTAGCGGCTCAGTAACTGAAAACCTACGCCTGATTCCGGATTTCCTTGAAGCTTCTAGGTGCCGGTTGGGCGAAGGTACTGGGACCGTTGCGTTTGCGGGTCACCCCAACGGCTCTCGAGAAGCCGAGGTACGGACCGGTTCTGGCCCGTCCTGGAGGTCTTCCCCGCGACACTCATGATAGCGGAAAGATAGCTGACGTCTCATCTAGTTGACGAAGCTCACTCATGTGTGGCGTACGACACGTTTTCGAGCCTGGGGGATGAACGTTCAACAAACCCGTTTCGCGAAGTTGAACGCCCTATAGACGCTCGATGATCGTGCCTGTCGCCAATGCGCCACCGGCGCACATCAGCACCATCGCGGTGCTGTTGCCGGTGCGCTCCAGCTCGTGCAAAGCCGTTGTGATCAGCCGGGATCCGGTCGAGCCGACCGGATGTCCCAGCGCGATCGCGCCGCCGTTGACATTGACCCGATCCAGGTCCGGCCGGTGCACCGAGGCCCAGGAGAGCGCGACCGAGGCGAAGGCCTCGTTGATCTCGAACAGGTCGATGTCGCCGATGCTCATACCGGAACGCTCCAGCAGGCGCGAGCAGGCCTGCACCGGTCCGTCGAGGTGGAACTCGGGCTCGGAACCGACCAGGGCCTGGGTGACGATCCGCGCTCGCGGCCGCAAGCCCGCTCGCTGCGCCGCCTGCTCGTCCATCAGCAGGACGGCGGCCGCGCCGTCGGAGATCTGGGAGGAGCTGCCCGCGGTGTGCACGCCGCCCTCGAGCACCGGCTTCAACTTGGCCAATCCCTCGACCGTCGTCTCCCGCAGGCCCTGGTCGCGCGACACGTCCAGCTTCTCGCCGGTCGCGTTGCCTTCCTTGTCCACCGCCGGTGCGGTGATCGTGAGCACCTCGCGGTCGAAGCGGCCCTCGGCCCAGGCCTGGCCGGCCAGGCGCTGTGAGCGCGCGCCGAACTCGTCGACGTCGGCGCGAGTGATGCCGCGTCGCTTGGCAATCCGCTCGGCCGCTTCGAACTGGTTGGGCAGGTCGATGTTCCAGGACGCCGGCCTGCGCGCGCCCGCGTGCTCGCCGACGTTGGCGCCCAGCGGAACTCGGCTCATCGCCTCGACACCGCAGGCGATGCCGACATCGATCGCCCCGGTGGCGATGAGCCCGGCGACGAGGTGGTTGGCCTGTTGAGCCGAACCGCACTGGGCGTCGATGGTGGTCGCGCCGACCTGCCACGGTAGCCCGGCGTGCAGCCAGGCGACGCGGGTCACGTTGTTGGACTGTTCGCCCGCCTGGGTGACGCAGCCGCCGATCACCTGCTCGACCTGTGCCGGGTCCAGGTGGGCGCGTTCCAGCAGCCCGCGCTGCGCGAGGCCGAGCAGTTCCGCGGCGTGTAGGCCGGACAGCCAGCCGCCGCGCTTGCCGATGGGGGTGCGCGCGGCCTCGACGATGACGGGTGTGCCCATGTCCAACCTTTCGTATGGGACAGAAACTGTAACGAGTTCAGGGATGTTTCTGGCGGTTCTGTCCGGTTTCTTTCCTGATACTGCCGCCTATGCTTCAATGATTATAGAACGTGTTTCAGTTTGTCGAAGGAGACATCTGGTGGTAGACCCTCGGAATGTCCGGCCGAATCTGCCGGACGGATTCGACGTCACAGACCCCGGCATCTATGCCGAACGAGTCCCGGTCGAGGAGTTCGCCGAACTGCGCCGAACCGCCCCGGTCTGGTGGAATCCGCAACCGGCCGAGGTCAGTGGTTTCCACGACGAGGGCTTCTGGGTGGTGAGCAAGCACGCCGATGTCAAAGAGGTGTCCCGGCGCAGCGAGGTGTTCTCCACCTACGAGAACACCGCGATCCCGCGCTTCAACGACGACATCACCCGCGAGCAGATCGAACTGCAGCGCTTCGTGCTGATCAACAAGGACGCGCCGGAGCACACGAAGCTGCGCAAGATCATCTCCCGGGGCTTCACCCCGCGCGCGATAAACGGTCTGCGCGCGGAACTTTCGGCGCGGGCCGAATCGATCGTCAAGGCGGCGGCCGAATCCGGCAGCGGCGACTTCGTCACCCAGATCGCGTGTGAGCTGCCGCTGCAGGCGATCGCCGAGCTGATCGGGGTGCCGCAGGAAGACCGGATGAAGGTCTTCACCTGGTCCAACGACATGACCGGATACGACGACCCGGACAACGACGCGGACCCGGTCATGGCCTCGGCCGAAATCCTCGGCTACGCATACCAAATGGCCGCCGCGCGCAAGGAATGCCCCGCCAACGACCTCGTCACCACGCTGATCGAGGCCGACGTCGACGGCGACAAGCTGAGCGAGGAAGAGTTCGGCTTCTTCGTCATCATGCTGGCCGTGGCCGGTAACGAGACCACCCGCAACGCCATCACGCACGGCATGAACGCCTTCATGGAGCACCCTGACCAGTGGGAGCTGTTCAAGAAGGAGCGCCCGGCCACCGCCGCCGACGAGATCATCCGGTGGGCCACGCCGGTCACCTCCTTCCAGCGGACCGCGCTGGAAGACACCGAGCTCGGCGGCGTGCAGATCAAGAAGGGCGAGCGGGTCGTCATGCTGTACCGCTCGGCCAACTTCGATGAGGACGTCTTCGACGAGCCGGAGAAGTTCGACATCCTGCGAAAGGACAACCAGCACTTGTCCTTCGGCGGCACCGGCGCGCACTTCTGTATCGGCGCGAACCTGGCCCGGCTCGAGGTGGACCTGATCTTCAACGCCATCGCCGATCATCTGCCGGACATCACCAAGCTCGGCGACCCGAAGCGGCTGCGTTCCGGCTGGCTCAACGGGATCAAGGAATTCCCGGTGGACTACAAGACCTGCCCGGTCGCGCACTGAGCGCACCGAAACCACAAAGGCCCTCGGCCCGGTAGTCCCCACTCCGGTCCGAGGGCCTTTCGCCGGTCGGTCTGTCAGTCGATCTTCTTCGCGGTCGCCATGGCGCGGTCGACCTCCCAAAACGCGCGCAGCGCCGCGATTTTGCCGGTCTCGTCCACCCGGTAGGTGAAGACCCCGTCGGCGTCGATCCGATGGCCGCCGAGCGTGCTGCGGATGGTGCCGGTGAATGCGATCTCGTTCCCGCACGCGAACGAGTCACCGAACAGGAACTCGATCGAGGTGGTCTGCGCGATCGCTTTGTCCCAGAACGCCGCGATCGCCTCCTTCCCGCGGTGACCCTTGCCTTCCGGATCGAAACCGGAAGGGCCGATGGGATCTTCGACGATGCCGTCCTCGGCGAACAGCGCAACCCAGGCCGCCTTGTCCCGGGCGCGCACCGCGGCCTGCGACGCGAGCCCGGCGGTGCGGGCGGGATGGTCGGTGGTGGTGGTCATGCCGGTACCTCCGCGACGATCGGGTCCTCGATATTCGCCGCGGCGAATCGGCGCAGCGAGTCCTGTTTGGCGGCGAGCTCGCCGTCGAAGCCGATGCCGTCCATCAGCCACGGCACCACGATCGCATCGGTGACACCGGCATCGGCCAGGTCCTGGTAGCCCGACCGGCCGTACCGGTCGACGCACACCGCCTGGATCTCGAACGGTTCGGTGCCGCGGCCGAATTCGGCGCGCAGGGCGTCGAGCTTGCCGATGGTCCGGCGCAGTTCGTCGTAGGTCATCATCGCCGAGGCCCATCCGTCGCCGACCCGGGCCGCCCGGCGCAGCGCCGCTTCGGTGTGCCCGCCGATATAGAACGGCACCGGCTCGGTCGGTGCCGGACTGACCTGCAACGGATCGAAATCGAAGAATTCGCCGTGGTATTCGACCATGCCGCCGCTCAACACCAACTTGATGACCTCGATCATCTCGTCGACTCGGGCGCCGCGGCGCGCGTACGGCACACCGCACCACTCGAATTCCTCCGGCGCCCAGCCGATGCCGACACCGAAGCCGAACCGGTTGCCGGACATGGCCGCCACTGAACCCACCTGGCGAGCCAGGAGCAGCGGGTTGCGTGAGCCGAGCTTGAGCACGTTGGTGTAGAACCGGATCCGGCTGGTCGCCATGGCCATCGCCGTCGCCCCGATCAGGGGATCGACCCAGGGTGTCTCCGGTCCCCAGAACCTGCTTCCGTCGGCGGTGTAGGGGTATTTCGCCGCCGCGGATTTCATGTAGAACAGTGAGTCCGGCAGTGCGATCGACGAGAAGCCGCACTCCTCAGCGGTTTTCGCGAGTTCCGGCAGTTGTTCCAGCGGACTGAGCGCGATGCCGAGGGTGAACTGCATGGGGCTCATCGCCGCTCCGAGCCGACGACCCAGAGCGAGAAGTACTGGGAGCCACCGCCGTAGGCATGGCCGACGGCCTTGCGGGCCCCTTCCACCTGGTACGCACCGGCGCGGCCCATGACCTGCTTGGCCGCCTCGGCGAACCGGATGAGCCCGGACGCGCCGATCGGATTCGAGGAGAGCACACCGCCGGACGGGTTGACCGGCAGAATGCCGCCGATCTCGGTTTCTCCCTTGTCGGTGAGCTTCCAGCCGTCGCCCGGCGGCACGAAGCCGAGGTTCTCCAGCCACATCGGCTCGAACCAGGAGAACGGCACGTAGATCTCCGCGACGTCGATCTCGTTGAGCGGGTCGGTGATTCCGGCGGCCTGCCACAGCGCGGCCGCCGCGTCCTGACCGGCCTGCGGGTTCACCTGGTCGCGTCCGGCGAAGGTGGTCGGCTCGGTGCGCATCGCGGTGCCGTGCACCCAGGCCACCTTCTTGCCGGTCGCCTCCACCGCGGTCGCCGCTTCCTCGTCGCCGATCACGATGGCGCAAGCGCCGTCCGAGGACGGGCAGGTCTCGTCGAAACGAATGGGATCCCAGAGCATTTGCGACGCCAGCACGGATTCGAGCGTGATATCGGGCTGCTTGAGGTGGGCGAGGGGGTTTTTCGCGCCGTTGCGGCGATCCTTGACCGCGACCATCGCGCCGATATGGCTCGGCGCGTTCGAGCGCCGGATGTAGGAGCGCACATGCGGGGCGAAGTAGCCGCCGGCACCCGCGCCGACCGGCATGGTGAACGGCACCGGAATCGACAGTGCCCACATGGCATTGGACTCCGACTGCTTCTCCCAGGCGATCGCGAGCACGCGCTTGTGCACGCCGGCCTGAACCAGGTTGGCGGCGACCACGCCGGTGGATCCGCCGACCGAGCCTGCGGTATGCACGCGCAACAGCGGTTTTCCGGTGGCGCCCAACGCATCCGCGAGATACAGCTCGGGCATCATGACGCCCTCGAACAGATCGGGTGCCTTGCCGACCACCACGGCATCGATATCGGCGATGGTCAGGCCCGCGTCGACCAGCGCGCGGTCGATGGCCTCGCGGCACATGCCCGCCATCGATACATCGGTTCTTTTCGTCACGTGATGGGTCTGGCCGGTGCCGAGCACCGCAGCGGGATTGGTCATCGGCTCGCCTCCGAATCCAGGACTGTCACAAGGTTCTGCTGCAGCGCGGGGCCGCTGGTGGCATGGGCGAGGGCACGATTCGCGGTGCCGCCCATGATCGCCTCGGCCGCGAAGCCGATGCGTTCGAGCCCGGCGGCGAACATCGGGTTCGCGGCGAGCGCGCCGCCCGACGGATTCACCTTGGTCCCGTTCTTCAGGCCGATCGCCTCGGTGAGGATCAGCTGCTGATGGCTGAACGGCGCGTGCAGCTCCGCGATATCGAAGCCGCTCGTGTCGCCACCGGTAACCGCCTGTGCCGCAGCCGCGGTCGAGGGGGAGACGGTGAGGTCGCGGGCGCCGAGATTCGGCGTGTCCACTCGATGCGCCATACCGGTGATCCAGGCGGGCCGCTCGCACAGTTCGCGCGCGCGGTCGCCGACCGCGAGCACGATGGCCGCCGCGCCGTCGGTGACCGGCGCGATGTCGTGGGCGCGCAGCGGATCGGCGACATACGGTGTGCCGAGCAGACTTTCGACGTCGCCGTCATTTCCCGCGGCGACCGCGGCCATGTCCTGTTCGGTCCAACGGCCCGCGTCCAGCCCCGCGCGGGCCTGCAAACCGGCAATCGACCAGGCGTCCGGCCAGAGCGGTGTCACCAGGTACGGGTCGAGCTGCATGGTGAGCACCTGGCGCAGCGTGCCGGCCGAGGACTTGCCGAAGCCGTACACCAGCGCGGTCTCCGCCTGCCCCGAGCGCAGCTTCACCCAGGCCTCGTACAGCGCCCAGGCCGCGTCCATCTCCACGTGAGACTCGTTGATCGGCGGCACCGCGCCGATCGCGTCGATCGCCGAGATGAACGAAAACGCGCGTCCGGCAAGGTAATCCGAGGAGCCGGAGCACCAGAAGCCGATATCGGACTTGGTGATCCCGAGCCGGCGGTAGAGCTGCTGGAAGCAGGGCACCAGCATCTCGACGCCATTGGTGGTGCCGAAGGTCTCCGGCACGTGCGGCGCGTGGGCGAAGCCCACGACCGCGATGTCCGTTCCGTGGTCAGTCAACGTGGGCCTCTCAGAGGTGGTGCTTGTAGGTCTCGTAGTCGGCATCCGGCTCGCCGGTGGGGCGGAAGTGGTCCACGTTCTCCAGCCCGAAGCCCCACTCCTCGCGCGGCTTCCACACCGCCTCCACCCGCATGCCCATTCGCACTTCGCTTGCCTCGCAACCGAGTACGAGGTGCAGCACCGGGATGTCGGCGCCGTCGAGCAGCACGTACGCCGCGACATAGGGCGGCTTGATCCGCTGGCCGAGGAACGGCACGTTCACGATGCAGAACGTGGTGACGGTGCCGCGGTCGGGCAGTTCCACGGTCTGGTCGGTCGGCCTGCCGTCGGTCGGATTGGCGCCGCGCGGCGGGAAGTACACCTTGCCCGCGGCGTCGGTGCGCCCGCCGAGCAACTTGCCTTCGGCGAGTCCGCGCAGGTAGACGGTTTCCTGCGGCGACGCGGTGTGCTTGTAGCGGAGATCGACCGGTGTGGTGATGACCGAGATCGGATCGCCGCCTGATTCGGTGACTCCGGTGCTCGCTTCGGGTTGTTCGCCCGGCACGAAGCAGGCGATGTCATGGATGCTGCCGCTGGTCTCGGCGGCCCATCGGACGGCCACCCGCATGCCGGTCCGGATGTCCTCGGGCGCCGCGACGTCGACGGCGTGCAGCAGTGTGGTGTCCGCGCCGTCCAGCCGGATCAGCGCCCAGGCGAACGGCCGGTCGAAAGGCTGGCCGGGTAGCGGTTCGCGCACCCAGGTCCACGATGCGACGGTGCCGACCGCGGCCACGTCGACGAAGTCGGTGAGCGGCTCCGCGCTGACCGGGTCGTACTCGGGCGGCGGCACCAGCACCCGGCCGTCCGTGCCGCGCACACCGACGATCTTGCGGTCGCGCAGGGCGGTCAAGAACTTGCCGATCGTCGGTCCGACGGACCGGGTGTAGTCGAATTGCACCCGTAGGGGCGCACTGAGTACATCAGGTGCGGTGGTGTTCAAATCCGACCCTCTCTCATCCGCGATTACGCCGGATGCGGTATTCCCCTGAGTCACAATGTCGAGTAGAACAGGTTCTTATTCTGCTGGCAAGATGCGGTGTCGGTGACGGGCTGTGCAAACGGCTCGGGAGGTCGGTCGGAAGGGTCGAGCATGAAGTTCGGATTGCAACTCGGGTACTGGATGGCGCAGCCGCCACAGCACGCGGGGGAGTTGGTGCTGGCGGCCGAGGCGGCGGGTTTCGATGCCGTATTCGCCGCGGAATCGTGGGGCTCGGATGCGTTCGGCCCGCTGACCTGGTGGGGTTCGGCTACGCAGCGGGTACGGCTCGGCACGTCCGTCGTGCAGATGTCGGCGCGCACCCCCGCCGCGACCGCGATGCACGCGCTGACCCTGGATCACCTCAGCGGTGGCCGGGCCGTGCTCGGGCTCGGCGTATCCGGGCCGCAGGTCGTCGAGGGCTGGTACGGTCAGCCGTTCGCCAAGCCGCTGCAGCGCACCCGCGAATACGTCGGGATCATCCGGCGCATTCTCGAGCGGGCGGCGCCGGTGACCAACGACGGGCCGAACTACCCGCTGCCCTACACCGGCCCGGGGGCGACCGGGCTCGGTAAGCCGCTCAAACCGATCGTGCACCCGCTACGTGCGGATCTGCCGATCTGGCTCGGCGCCGAGGGGCCGAAGAACGTCGCGCTCACCGCGGAGATCGCCGACGGCTGGCTCGCGATCTACTACGCGCCACGGCTGGCGAACATGTACAACGACTGGCTCGACGAGGGCTTCGCCCGGGCCGGTGCGCGCCGGTCGCGGGCGGAGTTCGAGATCGCCGCGAGCTGTCAGGTGGTGATCACCGACGACGCCGCGAGCGAACTCGAGCGGATGCGCTGGGTCATGTCGCTCTACATCGGCGGGATGGGCGCGCCGGAACAGAATTTCCACGCGCAGGTCTACCGCCGGATGGGCTACGAACGTGAGGTCGACGAGATCGGCAGGCTGTTCCAGGCGGGCAAAAAGGCCGAGGCGGCTGCCGTCGTGCCGGACGAAATGATTCTCGATACCGCGATCATCGGCGACGAGGCGCATGTGCGTGAACAACTGAAGGTGTGGGAGGCGGCCGGGGTCACCATGATGCTGGTGTCCGCGGCGGATGCCGAGCAATTACGTCGGCTCGCCCCCCTTGTCGATATGTAGAACACGTTCTAGATTCATAAAGATGACGGCGCAGGAGTCAACGAAAATTCTCGGTCTGTGGAACATCGCCGAAGCCGAACCGGATCGCATCGCGTTGGTCGATCCGGCGGGCCGGGAGGTGACGTATCGCGAATTGGCCACGCTCGCCGACCGATACGCCACCGGCCTGCGCGGGCTCGGCCTGAAAACCGGTGACGTGCTGGTCAGCATGGTGCACAACTGCACGGAGGCGGTCGCCGCCTACTTCGCGGCCTACCAGGCCGGGTTGTACATCGTCGCGGTGAACTGGCACTTGACCGGCCCCGAGGTCGCCTACATCCTCCAGGACAGCGAGGCGAAGGCGTTCTTGGCCAGCGATCGATTCGCCGCCACCGCGACCGCGGCCGCCGATGAGGCGAAACTGCCTGCCACGGCACGCTTTTCGGTCGGCGAGATCGACGGTTTCCGCTCGGTGGCCTGGCTCGGCGCCGCCGATACCGGACGGCCGTCCGATCGCAGCACCGGCGCACCGATGCTCTACACCTCCGGCACCACCGGGCGGCCCAAGGGAGTTCGCCGGCCGCTCACCGGCGCCGATCCGGATGTCGTGCCGCCGCACACGACGGCCTTCTTCGGTTTGTTCGAACTCGCGCCCTACGACGAGCACGTGCACATCTGCGGCTCGCCGCTCTATCACACGGCCGTGCTGAACTTCGCGACCATCTCGATCCAGTTGGGGCACAAGCTCGTTCTGATGGATCGGTGGGAAGCCGAGGAAATGCTGCGGCTCATCGACCGGTATCGGGTGACGCACAGTCACATGGTGCCCACCCAGTTCCATCGGCTGCTCGCCCTGCCCGAGGCGGTGCGCGCCAAGTACGACGTCTCCTCCCTGCGCAGCATGGTGCACGGCGCGGCCCCCTGCCCGCAGGAAACCAAACGGCAGATGCTCGACTGGTGGGGCCCGACGGTCACCGAGTACTACGCGGCCACCGAGGGTGGCGGCACGGTGATCAACGGCACCGACTGGTTGCGCAAGCCCGGTTCGGTGGGCAAGGCCTGGCCCTGGTCGGTGATCAAGGTGCTCAGCGAGGAAGACGGCACCGAGGTGCCCACCGGTGAACCCGGCCTCGTCTACATGCGCATGGGCGCTTCGAGTTTCGAATACCACCACGACAAGGCCAAGACCGAGGACTCGCGCGTCGGTGACCTGTTCACCGTCGGCGATATCGGCCACCTCGACGAGGACGGCTACCTCTACCTGCACGACCGTCGTTCCGACCTGATCCTGTCCGGCGGCGTGAACATCTATCCCGCCGAGATCGAGAACGTGCTCGTCACCCACCCCAAGGTCGCCGATGTCGCCGTCTTCGGCATCCCGCACCCCGACTGGGGCGCCGAAGTCAAAGCCGTCGTCCAGCCCGCCCCCGGCATCGAAGGCGACGACGCCCTCACCGCCGAGCTCTTGGCCTTCGCCGCAACCCAGCTCGCGAAATACAAGATGCCCAAATCAATCGACTACCTCCCCGAACTCCCCCGCGACCCCAACGGAAAGCTCTACAAGCGCAAACTCCGCGACCGCTACGTACCCGCCACCTAGCCCAACTCCCGCCCCGCGCCCGTCCCCCGGCGCGTCGTCCCGCCGCGAGAACCCGCGCGGCACAGCATTGTACGCGTTCCCAGCCGGTGCCTGCTGGGGTAAACGGAACGTCCCCGCGCACGTCTTTGCGCCCCTTCCGGTGTGTCGTCCGGCAAGTCGTCGCGCGGGGCACGAAAACGTGCGCGGGGCGCGAAGATTTGCGCGGCGCAGCGTCCGGCGTATGCCTGGCGGGCCTGCCGCGGCAAACGGGACGCTCGCGCGCACGTCTTCGCGTCCCTTCCGGTGTGTCCCTCGGCGAGTCGTCGCGCGGGACGCGAAAACGTGCGCGGGG
>NZ_BAUA01000188.1 GCF_000710915.1 Nocardia brasiliensis IFM 10847 | reverse complement strand
TCGCTGAGCGATCTGCTCAAGGGCAAGCAGGGCCGGTTCCGCCAGAACCTGCTCGGCAAGCGCGTCGACTACTCGGGCCGTTCGGTCATCGTCGTCGGCCCGCAGCTGAAGCTGCACCAGTGCGGTCTGCCCAAGCTGATGGCGCTGGAGCTGTTCAAGCCGTTCGTGATGAAGCGCCTGGTCGACCTGAACCACGCGCAGAACATCAAGTCCGCCAAGCGGATGGTCGAGCGGCAGCGTCCCCAGGTGTGGGATGTCCTCGAAGAGGTCATCGCCGAGCACCCGGTGCTGCTGAACCGCGCGCCCACCCTGCACCGCCTCGGCATCCAGGCGTTCGAGCCGCAGCTCGTCGAGGGTAAGGCGATCCAGCTGCACCCGCTCGTCTGTGAAGCGTTCAACGCCGACTTCGACGGTGACCAGATGGCCGTGCACCTGCCGCTGTCCGCGGAGGCGCAGGCCGAGGCCCGCATCCTGATGCTGTCCTCGAACAACATCCTGTCGCCGGCCTCGGGTCGCCCGCTGGCCATGCCGCGTCTGGACATGGTGACCGGCCTGTTCTACCTGACCCGCCTCGAAGAGGGCGGCAAGGGCGAATACAAGCCGGCCGCAAAGGATTCCGCCGAGTTCGGCGTGTACTCCTCGCCCGCCGAGGCGCAGATGGCGGTGGACCGCGGTGAGCTCACCGTGCGTTCGCTGATCAAGGTGCGGCTCACCGAGCAGCGCCCGCCGAAGGACATCGAGGCGGCGCAGTTCCCGCAGGGCTGGCAGCGCGGTGACGCGTGGATCGCGGAGACCACCCTCGGTCGCGTGCTCTTCAACGAGCTGCTCCCGGCGGACTACGCGTTCATCAACGAGCAGATGCCGAAGAAGCGTCAGGCCACGATCATCAACGATCTGGCCGAGCGCTACCCGATGATCGTGGTCGCGCAGACCGTCGACAAGCTGAAGGACGCGGGCTTCTACTGGGCCACCCGTTCCGGCGTCACGGTCTCCATGTCCGACGTGCTCGTGCCGCCGGAGAAGACCGAGATCATGGAGCGCTACGAGGCGCAATCCGACCAGATCGAGAAGAAGTACCAGCGTGGTGCGCTCGATCACCAGGAGCGCAACAACGCCCTGGTGAAGATCTGGCAGGAAGCGACCGAAGAAGTCGGTCGCGCGCTGCGGGCGCACTACCCGGCCGACAACCCGATCATCACGATCGTCGACTCGGGCGCCACCGGTAACTTCACCCAGACTCGTACCCTCGCCGGTATGAAGGGCCTGGTGACGAACCCGAAGGGTGAGTTCATCCCGCGGCCGATCAAGTCCTCCTTCCGTGAGGGCCTGACGGTGCTGGAGTACTTCATCAACACCCACGGCGCGCGTAAGGGTCTGGCCGACACCGCGCTGCGTACCGCCGACTCGGGTTACCTGACCCGTCGTCTGGTGGACGTCTCGCAGGACGTGATCGTGCGCGAGCACGACTGCGCCACCGAGCGCGGCATCGTGGTGCCGATCGCGGAGAAGCAGCCGGACGGCACCATCATCCGCGACGCGCACGTCGAGACCAGTGCCTACGCCCGGACGCTCGCGTCCGACGCGGTCGACGCCAACGGCAACGTCGTCGTCGGCAAGGGCGCAGACCTCGGCGACCCGGCCATCGAGGCGCTGCTCGACGCGGGTATCACCGAGGTGAAGGTCCGCTCCGTGCTGACCTGCACCACCGGCACCGGCGTGTGTGCGACCTGCTACGGCCGCTCCATGGCGACCGGCAAGCTGGTCGACATCGGCGAGGCCGTCGGCATCGTCGCCGCGCAGTCCATCGGTGAGCCCGGTACCCAGCTGACCATGCGTACCTTCCACCAGGGTGGTGTCGCGGGCGATGACATCACCGGCGGTCTGCCCCGTGTGCAGGAGCTCTTCGAGGCTCGTGTGCCGAAGGGCAAGGCGCCCATCGCCGAGGTCTCCGGCCGGGTGCGGCTCGAGGACGACGATCGCTTCTACAAGATCACCATCATCCCGGATGACGGTGGCGAAGAGGTTGTCTACGACAAGCTCTCGAAGCGGCAGCGGCTGCGTGTCTTCAAGCACGACGACGGCACCGAGCGTCTGCTCTCCGACGGCGACCACGTCGAGGTCGGCCAGCAGCTGCTGGAAGGCGCGGCGGATCCGCACGAGGTGCTGCGCATCATGGGTCCCCGTCAGGTGCAGATCCACCTGGTCCACGAGGTCCAGGAGGTCTACCGCTCGCAGGGTGTGTCGATCCACGACAAGCACATCGAGGTCATCGTGCGCCAGATGCTGCGTCGCGTGACGATCATCGACTCGGGTGCCACGGAGTTCCTGCCCGGTTCGCTCACCGAGCGTTCCGAGTTCGAGGCCTCCAACCGTCGCGTCGTCGCCGAGGGCAACGAGCCGGCGGCCGGCCGCCCGGTGCTGATGGGTATCACGAAGGCGTCGCTCGCGACCGATTCGTGGCTGTCGGCGGCGTCCTTCCAGGAGACCACTCGAGTGCTGACGGACGCGGCCATCAACTGCCGCTCCGACAAGCTCATCGGCCTCAAGGAGAACGTGATCATCGGTAAGCTGATCCCGGCCGGTACCGGCATCAACCGGTACCGCAACATCCAGGTGCAGCCGACCGAAGAAGCCCGTGCCGCCGCGTACGCGGTGCCGTCCTACGACGACACCTACTACAGCCCGGACAGCTTCGGCCAAACCACCGGCGCCGCAGTCCCGCTCGACGACTACGGTTTCAGCGACTACCGCTAGTCCGGTACACACGACCGGCCCGCTCCGTCTGGAGCGGGCCGGTTCTCGTTTCACGGTATTCTTACGGTATGAGCGTGGCCTACGATCATTACCCTGAGCTGCATCGTCTGGTCGAACAGTTACGACCCGACGCTGCACCTGCGGCGCGCGAGGCATTGCTGCGTCTGGTCAGCGGCGGGGCGAGCGATCGGCTGGCGGCCCTGCCGTCGTTCGACGGCCCTGAAGATCTCAGCGACAGGATGGACGACGAACTCTACGAGACGCAGTGACACTGATCGTCGATGCCAATGTGCTCGTCGCAGTGATGAACCGCAAGGACAAACGGCACGTAGAGATGCGTGCGTTCTTGTCGACTCGCTCCGATGAGTTCATCGTGACTCCGTACGTAGTCGCCGAGGTCACCTACCTTCTGCAGAAGTACGCAGGCGCTCAGGCTGAGATCCAGTTCATGCAGGCTGTGCGCGATGGTGTCTTTCGCGAGGAGTTCGACCCCAAAGACACGACCCGGATCATCGAACTCATGCAGCAGTTCGCGAGCTTTCCGCTGGGGGCTGCGGATGCCTCGCTTATTGCCGTGGCAGAACGACTCGGCGTCCAGGACATAGCCACCGCCGACAACCATTTTCGGGCGGTACAGACAGCAGGGCTCGACTTCATCAATGTTCTGCCGTAGGGCACCCTCAGCTTATCCAGGTTGTCGGCGAGATCGGGCACTTCGGCGCCTGATCTGGTGGCATGATCTGCGGGATGACGGCTCCGGTGGCCGACGATGTCGTGCGTGAGGTCGTGCGGGACGCGATTCGGTCGGTGTGGAAGAACTGTCCTGATCTGATCGAGAACGGGGCGCATGCGCGAACGGTGGTGGCGCACATCGCCGCAGCGCTCAACCTACGGCTGGAGACGTGGGCCGGGTTGTGGCGGGCCGACGTCGACTGCAACCTCTTCCACGAGCGCGGGTTGCAGGTCATCCGGGAGCGATATCTGCGCGTGCCGGACGGCCGCGCCGACGACGTCTACCCGAACCTGATCGTGCACGACCCGCGCGGCGGCGGCCCCGACCACCGCCTACTCGTCCTGGAAGCCGAAAAAACCTGTGCCGCAACGCCGCACCGCGAATCCGCCTACCGCAAACTCCAAGGCTTCCTCGAGCATTTCGACTACCACCAAGCCGTCTACCTCGAATACGACGCTCCCACCCGCCCCCGCCTCGAATGGCTGGTTCCCTTCATCTCCCACCCCGACCCCACCCGCCCTCCCGTCGAAGAGCTCTAGCCTTCGGGTCCGAAGCGTGACCAGAAGTTTACTTCGGGGGGAATAGTTTCTGTGAGAATATTTTCAGCTGATGGGGTTTGGCTGTGGGCGCGCGGGTACTGCGGCTGGTGGCCTCAGCCGAAATGTGTTCCCTCCGTTGCTGAAAGCGAGCCGTTTCATGACCGACCACCAGATCTTCGATCTCGGTGACTACACCACGTCGCACATCACGATCTCGCGGGGTTACGGTCGAAAGGGGGCGCGCGCCGGCGTCGCCGTCCTATCGCAGCTGATGAGAAGGCCTGGCGGACCGTCCTGAGCGGGCGGGTCATGGAATGCATTGTCGCGGCGGTGCTCGGCCCGCTGCTGTTGGCGGGCATCGTGGTGCTCGCGGTCTGGGACGACGTACGCGACCGGGGCGACGACTATCCGGAGCATGCGGCGGACCGGGACCGGGACTGATCCCGCGCCATTGACATGAACTAACGTTCAGGTTGCACGCTGTCTTCGACGAGTAGTCGAACTGCCGAGGAGGCATCGTGCACGCCGTAGTCCTACACGCTTTCGGTCCCGCGGAGAACCTGCGCTACGAAACGGTCCCGGATCCGATTCCCGGCCCGGGGCAGGTGCGTATCGAAGTGCGCGCGGCCGGCGTGCATCTGATCGAAACGGTGATGCGCGAGGGTCTTCCGATCGGCCCGCCGCTGCCGGACCTGCCTGCGATCTTCGGCGGCGAGGTGGCCGGAATCGTCGAATCCGTCGGCCCGGGCGTAGCCGGCGACTGGGTGGGCGTTCCGGTGGTGACATCGCGGAGCGCGTCCGGCGGATACGCCGAGCTGGCGGTCGCGGAAGTGTCGATGCTGCACCGGATTCCGGCCGAACTCGATTTCGCGTCGGCGGTCGCCATGATCGTCACCGGGACCACCACGGTCGAAGTGCTCGACATCGCCGAACTCACCTCGGATGATGTGGTGTTGGTGCATTCGGCGGCGGGCGGGATCGGCAGGCTGCTCGTGCAGCATGCGCGCAATCTCGGTGCCCGGGTCGTCGGCGCGGCGGGCGGGGCGGCGAAGGTCGCCGCGGTGGACGCGCTCGGAGCCGATCTAGTCGTCGACTACAACGAGCCGGGCTGGGCGGACGAAGTTCGGCGGGCGGCGGGCGGCGTAACGGTCGTCCTCGACGGTGTGCAAGGTGAAAAAGGCCGGGCGGCAATAGATCTGCTCGGTACCGGCGGCCGGTACCTCACCTACGGGAACGCTTCACGCGGGACCTTCGCGCCCGATGTGGAAAAGCTTCGGGAACAGGGCATCACGTACATCGACGCCTTGGCGTTGTTGCTGGCCAAGCCTCGACAGGTCCGCGCCGAAGAGGAACGCGCCCTGGCCGCCGCGGCACGAGGACGCATGGTGCCTGCGGTGCAAGCTTTCCCGCTGGCCCGGGCCGCCACCGCGCATGCCGCGCTCGAGCAGCGCGCGACGACCGGCAAAGTGGTGCTGGAGCCCTGATCGGCAGAGATTCATCCGGTTGTCACCGCGGTGTGGTCGGCGACGGCCATGATGGACGGATGCGGCATGCGTGTGCGGTATCGGTGGTGCTGGCCCTGTGCACCGGTGTGCTGGCGGCAGGCCCGGCCACCGCCGACGGCCCCGGTCGCCAGTTCGATCTGCAGGCGCACCGGGGTGGCGCGGCCCTGGTCGTGGAGAACACCCTGCCCGCTTTCGCGAACGCGCTGGAACTCGGCGTCAGCACCCTGGAACTGGATGTGCAGATCACCGCGGACGGCTACCCGGTGGTGACCCACGATCGAGATCCCAACCCGGACAAATGCATCGACACCTTTCCCGCATTTCTCGGTGACCCGAAGTTCCCGTATGTGCCAGGCACCCGATACATCCGAGACCTGACCTTGGCGCAGGTACGGACGATCGACTGCGGCACACAGCGTTTGGCTGCCTTCCCGGAGCAGCGCACCGCGCCGGGCGCGCGCATGCCTTTGCTTTCCGAGGTTTTCGATCTGGTGCGCAGCTATCACGCCGACGATGTGCGGTTGAACATCGAGACGAAGGTGGAGGCGGGCGCACCGGAGCAGACCGCCCCACGTGAGCAGTTCGGTCAGGTCGTCGCGTCGGAGGTGCATCGCGCGCACATCGAAAGTCAGGTCACCATCCAGAGTTTCGACTGGGGTGCGCTGATGCGCATGCGCGAGGTGGCTCCGGAGCTGCCGCTCGTCGCCTTGACGAACGGTCAGCAGTTTTTGCAAGCGGCTCAACCGGGCGCCTCGCCGTGGTTGGGCGGCCTGGATATCGACGACTTCCCGGGCTCGCTCCAGCGGCAATATGTAGCCGCCGCGGCCTCTTTCGGCGCCGATGCCGTGTCCCCCGTGCACGGCGACCCGCAGGGCGGCAGCATCGAAGATCCGGCCTACCAGCCCTTCACGACCGCAGACCTGGTCGATGCCGCGCACCGGCAGGGCATGCGTGTCATTCCATGGACGGTCGACGACCGGCCGACCATGACGGCCCTGCTCGACCTCGGCATCGACGGCTTGATCACCAACCGCCCAGACCTGTTGCGCGCCATCCTCGCCGAACGCGGCTACGAACTGCCGACTCCGCGGCACCGCTGACCGGCATGAGGCGAAACTACGTCGTAGACAATCCCGCTACACCGTAGACAACGCCCACTCGGCCGGAGTATGTAAATAGAACACGTTTCAGTTCTGGAGTTCGGCGGGAGATGCGATGGACAGCGCGGCCATGGGGGAGTTGGTGATGGCGGGATTCCAGAAGCTGGGGTTCATCCAGTTCACGGGGATCGAAGGCGTCGAGTTCGATGCCGGTCGCAACGTGGTGCGTATGGCGCCGCGCGAGGAACATCTGAACCACAACGGGGACTTGCACGCCGCGGTGCTGTTCGGGCTGGCCGAGACCGCGGCGATGGGTGCGTCGGTGTCCGGGATCGTCGACCTGATGGGCGAGACCTTCATCGTGGCCAGGGACGGGCGGATCGAATACCGGGCCCGCGCCAAAGGTGATGCGGGGCCGTTTCTCGCCACCTCCGAAGTCTCCGGCGACACCTTGCAGCAGGTGCGCGCGGATATCGCCGCCAAGGTGGCGATCGAGCTGGAGGTGCCGGTGAACATCACCGACACCTCCGGAAAATCCGTCGCCACCGCGGCATTCACCGCGGTGATCCGGCCGCGCCGCCAGTAGCCGGCGGCCGCACTCACCGTTCGCTGTCCAGCATGGCCATCTGTTCCGACGGCGCGGCGGCCTCGATGGTAGCCATGCTGAGCCCCCGAAACTCCTTCGGCTGTGGCGATCTCGGCGAGCGCGGCCACGGGTTCCGGTTCGGGTTTTGCCCTGGAACCGCGGGCTGCGCGCTCGGAAATCGTTGGCCGCGTTGGTAGTTCCAGCCGGTAGCTCCCGAGGCTACCGGCCGACGTGGGCTGCGGGTAGCGACAACATCATGCCGAAAGGCTCCGGACACCGCCTACGTCCGGAGCCTCGGTTGCATAGGTCTCACTGGTCTTGACAGATTCCCCCGCGACGGCAACCATTGGCTTTATCGTCAGTCAATTCATTTGCCCTGAGATATCGCGATAGGAAATCGATATGACCGCGGTGCCGTCGTGTATGCGCTTTCCGGTGAGCGGGCAGCGCTCTCGGAATGGCGCACCGGAACTGGATGCCAGCGCGCTCCTCGACGCCGCACGCGAACAGGTCGAGCCGCTGTTGCGCGAGGCAGTAGACGGGCTCGCGGCCCCGCTGCGACGAATGGCCGGGTATCACTTCGGGTGGTGGGATGTCGAGGGCCGTCCTACGGGCTCGACACAGGGGAAGGGGTTGCGTGCCGCACTGACTTTCGCGTCGGCGCGAGCGTGGGGGGCCGATGCCGCGGTGGCGGCGCCGGCGGCGGCAGCGGTGGAGCTGCTGCACAATTTCACGCTCATTCACGACGATGTGATGGATGGCGACCAGCTGCGTCGTGGCCGGGCGACGGTGTGGCGCGTGTGGGGTGTCAGTGACGCCGTGCTGCTGGGTGACGCGTTGCATGCTTTGTCGACTCGCGTCCTCCTCGGCAGTCCGGACCGCGTTGCGGGACCAGCGGTTGCGCTGATGGCCTCGACGGCCTTGGACCTGTGCGCGGGCCAACATGTCGACTGCGCCTGTGAGCATGGCGGTGGGGTCGATGTCGCCGACTACCTGTTGATGGCGTCCGGCAAGACCGGCGCTTTGCTCGGGGCCGCGTGCGCGCTGGGCGGGTTGTACGCCGGGGCCGACGACGCCAGCGTGGCGGCGTTGGAAACCTACGGCCGGGAGACGGGCATCGCATTCCAGATCATCGACGACCTGCTGGGCATTTGGGGCGATGCGGCCACTACCGGAAAAGTACCTGGCAACGATCTCGCTCGGCGAAAACGAACTCTTCCGATTGTCGCAGCGCTCGAATCGGACCATCCCGCGGCAGCCGAGCTGGCAGGTCTGTATTTCGACGACCGAGTGCTGAGCAAGGCCGACTTGGCCCGTGTTGCCGAGTTGGTCGAGCAAGCGGGCGGCATGACCGCGGCACGGCAACTGGCCGAGCAGCATCGACTCGCGGCCATGGCGGCACTGCCCAGTTTTATCGACCTGTTCGAGCTGAGAATTCTTGGTTCGTCGGCTATCAACCGCAACCGATGATTCAGTAGGAGTCCGAGCCACGATGCGAGCAGTATTCAGCCAGCACCGAGAACTGCCGAACGGCGGTTCGGAAAATCAGGCGATTCCGACTGTTCCAGGAGCGCTGCCGATGGTCGGGCATTCGTTAGCGCTGCTGCGGGATCCGTTGGCGTTCATCTCGGCACTTCCCGCGTATGGCGATGTGACGACGATACGAATCGGGTCCCTCCCGATGGTGATGGTGTGCGATCCGCTACTCACCCGGCAGGTTCTGTTGGAGGACAGCACCTACGACAAGGGTGGACCGGTCATGGACAAAGCTGCCGAGGTGATCGGTGATGGTTTGATCACCTGCCCGCACAGCAGGCATCGACGTCAGCGTCGTCTGTGCCAGCCGGCGTTTCATCCGGACCGGCTCCCCGAGTTCGGCGCGGTGTTCGCGTCCGCGGCGAAAGACATAGCGAGTTCCTGGCATGACGACCAAATCGTCGACGTCGACCGAGAATTGATGGCAATGACAGCAGGCACGGCCGTGCTGACAATGTTCGCCAATACCCTGCCGGAGACATCGGAACAGATCATTGCCGACCTGGTCACGGTGGTGGAGGGAGCGTTCCGGCGAATGATCACACCCCGGTTCCTCAACCACTTCGCTCTGCTGGGAAACCGGCGCTTCGACCAGGCGAACAAACGGTTACGGAGTGCGGTAGCCGACGCCGTCGGCAGACGTCGTGCGGACGACAACCACCACAGCGACCTACTGGCTTTCCTGCAGGAGGCCGTCGATGCCACGGAACACCCGGACAGCGGCGATCGGCTGACGGATATCGAACTGGTCGACCAGATCACCACCTTCTTCGGCGCCGGGACGGAGACGACCGCGAGCACCGTGGCCTGGGCTCTGCACCTGCTCGCCCGTCACCCCGAAATCCAGGACCGGCTTCATCAGGAAATACAAGACGTCCTGGCCGGTGAACCGATGACATTCGAGCGTCTGACCGACATGGAAATGGCAAGTAATGTCATCACCGAGACTCTCCGGCTTTATCCGCCGGCCTGGCTGCTCACCCGCACAGCCGCGAAGGAGACTTCGTTGGGCGGCTTCCGGATTCGGGCCGGGACCACGCTGGCCTACAGTCCCTACATCATTCACCGCAGACCGGATTTGTACGACGATCCCGATCGTTTCGATCCGCAGCGCTGGCGAAACACCAAGCCTGATCGCGCTGCCTTCATTCCGTTCGGTGCCGGAGCCCGCAAGTGTATCGGCGACCGCGTCGCCGTCACCCAAGCGACGATGGCATTGATCGCTATTGTCGGCCAGTGGCGCCTGACGCCGCTTCCGGGCCAATCTCTCGAGCCTGCTGTCAAAGCGACCTTGACCCCCCGCAATCTCCGCCTCCGTGTTGTGGCGCGCCGATCCCTGTAACCATCCGAGCTGTCCGAATAGATTGGAGAACCACAATGTCGGTGGATGCAGGACAAGCAGTCGACGGTTTGCGCATCCCCTTCCCCAGCGCCCGCAACCCGCGAACAGAGTTGGTTCGTAAGCTGCATCGAGAATGGATCGACACCATGGGGATCGCCCCGGCGGCGACCGCGGACATCGGCGCCGACCTTCCGCTCATTATCGGCCGTCTCTATCCACACGCCGGTGTAGACGATCTGGCACTGGTCACCGACTGGAATTGCTGGGGCTTTCTCTACGACGACGAATTCAACGGCCGCCTGGGCGCATTGCCCGGGGCGGTGGCAGCCTCAGTCGAGGGCATGATCGAGATCATCTGCGCACCAGCGGCTTTCCGAGAAACTTCCGAGGTGCCGTTGGCTCGGGCGCTCGCCGACATGATGCGCCGATTCCGGGGCAGCGCGTCGGCGATCTGGTTCCATCGATTCAGCGAACACTTCGCCGCGGGCCTTACCGGTTTCGCCCATCACTCGGCCGCTCGCGCGACGGGCGGATCGACCAGCATCGAGGACTACCTCGCCCATCGACGACTCGATATAGTGTCCGACCCGCTGCTGGATTTCATCGAATTGACCGATGACTGCGAACTCTCGCCGGTAGTGCACACCAGCCCCGCGATGCTTCGCCTACGCCGGGCAGCATTGGACGTCATCATCATGATCAACGACGTCTTCTCCTACGACAAGGAACTCCGCTGCGGCGATACGGAGAATGCGGTAGCCGTCCTGGAACGATCGGCAGGGTTCACCCGCGAAGACGCGACAGCCCGCGCGATCGAGATCGCAAACCAAAATATCCTCGTCCTTGTCGAAGCCACCGAGACCCTGCCGGCAGCATTGCGCAAGCTCGATGCCGACCTCGATCAGATCGACCGAGCCCTGCGGTTTCTCACCGGAGTTCAGACCGTGGTGAAGGCCACATACGACATCCATCTCGAAAGCACGCGATATACCGACTAAATGTGCGTGCAGGTCATTGGGTATGCCCAACACAATGCAGGCACCGAGTATCGCGCGCGCATTTGTTCGGTAATTGTCAAAACAATCGTTCGGTGAATTTCTGTAGGAGGACTGCGATGCCGGAGGTTCGGTCCGAAGCACGCCAGTACCCGATGGCGCGCGGACGCTGCCCGTTCGACCCGCCACCCGAGCTCTGTCGCAGGCAGCGGGAGGAGCCGGTGTCCAAGGTGCGGATCTGGGACGACGGCGAGCCGTGGCTGTTCACCCGGTACGCGGATGTCCGTGCGCTGCTGGCCGATCCGCGCGTCAGCGCCGATTCGGCCCGGGACGGGTATCCGGCGCAGTCGCCGGGGATCAAGGCCGGTCCCGCCCGGGCGAAATTGTTCATCACCATGGACAACCCGGAACATGCCGCGCAGCGCGGCCTGCTCACCGCCGACTTCACCGTGCGGAAGATAGAACGGTTGCGGCCGCGGATCCAGCAGATCGTCGATGACCTGATCGACGATCTGCTCGCGGGCCCGAAACCGGCCGACCTGGTGGAGGCGTTCGCGCTTCCGGTGCCCTCGCTGGTGATCTGTGAACTGCTCGGCGTGCCGTATGCCGACCGGGATTTCTTCCACCGGGTGAGCAAGGTGCTGACCGCGAGCCATACGCCCGCAGCCGAATCACTCGCCGCGATGCAGACATTGCTCGACTACCTCGGCCGACTGGTGCGGGACAAGCTCGCCGACCCCGGCGACGACCTGCTGAGTCGGCTTGCGACAGAACAGGTCGCCGCCGGCGCGGTGACGGTCGCGGAGGCGGCGTCTATGGGGCTGTTGCTGCTGGTAGCCGGGCACGAGACGACGGCCGACATGATCGGCCTGGGCACCGCCGCGCTGCTGGAGCATCCGGATCAGCTCGCCGCCGTCCGCGACGGTGACGACGCACTGGTGGCGAACGCGGTCGAGGAGCTGTTGCGCTACCTCACCATCTCGCACAGCGGACGGCGGCGCGTGGCACTGGAGGATATGGAGGTCGGCGGGCAGCGGATCCGCCAGGGCGACGGGCTGATCACCGCGGACAGCGTGGCCAACCGCGATCCGGCGCGGTTCTGCGACCCCGACCGGCTCGACGTGACCCGCGAGGCGCGCCATCACCTCGCGTTCGGCTACGGCATCCACCAGTGTCTCGGTCAGGCGCTCGCGCGGGTCGAACTGCAGGTGGTCTACCGCACGCTCTACCGGCGGATCCCGACGCTACGGCTGGCGGTTGCGCTGGACGATCTCGAGTTCAAGCACGACATGGTCGTGTACGGCGTCCACGAACTACCCGTGACGTGGTGAGTCCAGCTCGCCGAACTCCCGGATAGCGCGCTCTGACGGCGCTCGCGGTGGTTCAGGGTGCGCCGGAGACGTAGTCCATGGCCGCGTCGATCGCGGGCTGGCCGCCTGCCATGGCCAGGCCCGCCGCCGCGCCGATCGCGGCGCCGAGCACCGTCGTGATCGGCACCGTGATGAAGTCGAGCACGAACAGACCGAGCGGGAAGCCGAGCACGAAGCCGACCGCGGCGCCGATGCCCGCGCCCGCCAACACGATCGGCATGTTCTTCTCGACCTCGGCGAAGAACCGCTCCTGGGCGCTGACATCGCGCAGCGGCACGTCCGACAGGCCGACCGGGTCGATCACGAGGCGGTGTCCGGCGTCGGTGACCACGGGCCGCAGTTCGACCCGCCGGTCGCCGACGCGCAGCGCCATCGGCAGTGCGGCAACGATATTGCCGTCGCGATCGCTGAGTGTGACCACCCGTCCGTCGCGGATCACGTCGAAACGGCCGTCCGCGATGGTCGTGACGGCGGCCCGCCGGTCCGGGGAGGCCGCGACCTGGTAGGCGATGTCTTGGAAGGTGCCGCGCACATCGAGCGGTCCGTCGGGTGTGTCGGCGGGACCCGCGTGGACGGCGCCCGCGGTGAGGACGGTGGCCGCCATGGCCGACAGTGTCGTCGCGGAGATTCTGAAGATGCTCATCGTGCTCTTTCCTGGCGCTGCCCCCTGCGCGGTGTTCGATCGGGCACGATACCCGCTGCGGTCCCGTAGCTGAAGAGCCTCGAGCGCAACGCAACTCGGTTCAGCGCGGCAACTGCTCGCTGAGCCTGCGCAGATATCCGGCGAATCGCTTGCGGTCGGCGTCGTCCCAATCCGCGGTGAGGTCGGCGAAGACCTGGCGTTGCCAGGCGTGGGCCTCGGTGAGCAACTGCTCGCCGTCGCTGGTCAGCGCGAGAGAGGTCTTGCGGCGGTCGTGCGCGGCGGCGGTGCGGGAGAGATAGCCCGCCGCGCCGGCATCGCGCACCATCCGGCTCGCGCCCGAATGGTCAAGGCCGAGTTGATGTGCCACGGTGCCGATGGTGGCCTCGCCGCCCTGTTCGACGGTCGCCGCGACCGCCTCGACCACCTGTACATGCTGGGCGCTGCGCAATTCGTCGGGCAGGTCCGTCGAGGTCCGATTGATCCAGCGCCGGGACCAGAATCGCACCAGCTGGAACAGTGCGGGCCCGCCGTCGGTGGCGCTTCCGGTGCGTTCGATCGCCCTTCTGCTCATGCCGCCAGCCTAGCTCGCAACTATCAGTCGCATGCGTATCGCATGTATTATCGTGTGCATATCGCATACTTCTCGGAGGTAGTCGTGCGCGTAGTCCTGAATCACACGATCGTGCCTGCCGCCGACCGGCACGCCGCCGCAACATTTTTCGCCGATCTGCTCGGTCTGACGGTGGGCGGGCAGGTCGGTCCCTTCGCGCCGGTGCGGGTCAACGACGACCTCACCTTCGACTTCGACGACCGCGCGACCGTCGTGCCCGGCCACTACGGTTTCCTGGTCGACGACGACACCTTCGACGCGCTGCTGCGGCGGCTCGCGCGCCGACCCGAGGTCGATTTCGGGTCCGGCGTCGAGCACGGCTGGGATCGGGCGGTCAACCAGCTCGCGGGCGGCCGGGGCGTCTATGTGCTCGCCCCGGACGGCCACAGCTACGAATTCTTCACCGCCGCACCGTGACCCGGCGCCCGCGCCGGAATCAGCCGCGGGCCGGGCCGATCCGGCGCTTGCGCGGCTTCAAATGCAGCGCGGGCAGCGGCGGTGCCGGAATGCGCTGGTCCGGTGAGTGGCCGGCGATATCGGCGAACCGCGCGAGATCGTGGTTCTCCCAATCGTTTCGGGCGGCGACGATCTCGTCGTGGCTGCGCGCGACGAAGTTCCACCACATGACCAGTTCCTCGCCGAACGGCTCGCCGCCGATCAGCGCGAAATGCGCGCCCGCCGTGCTGGACAGCGTCAGTTCGGTCCGTTCGGTGCCCAGATACAGCAGTGGTCCCGCCGTCAACGGGGTGCCGTCGATCGTCACGTCGCCGTCGATCACCAGCACCGCGTGCTCGAAGGCGGCCTCGACCGGCAGGGTGACCTCGGTGTCCGCCGCCAGCCGGACATCCGCGCCCACGATCGGCGTGTATGCGGTCGCTGGTGAGGTCAGCCCGGCCAGCGTGCCGATCAGCACCACCGCTTCGATGCCGTCCGCCCGATAGACCGGCAGCTCGCGGTGCTGCTCGAAATGCGGGGCGATCCCGGTTCGGTTGCCGGGCAAGGCGATCCACAACTGCAGGCCGTGCCCGGTGTGCGCGCCCGCGACCCCGTATTCCGAGTGCGCGATGCCGCGCCCGGAGGTCATCAGGTTCAGCTGCCCCGGTTCGATCTCGACATCGGAGCCCACCGAGTCACGGTGCCGGATCCGACCGTCGAACGGCCAGGTCACCGTTTGCAGGCCGATGTGCGGGTGCGGATCGATATCCGGCGACGCGCCCGTCGTCGTGACCGTGGGCGAGCCGAAATGATCGAGAAAACACCACGCGCCCACGGTCGGCAGATCCCGTTGCGGCAGTACGCGTTCCACGAACACGCCACGCACGCCGCCGAGCGGCACCTCCCGAGCCGGATAGAACTCCGCGACCGGGCCCGGGCCGGGCTCCGGTTCGCACCGCGCTTCCTCGGGATGGACTTCCAAGTCGCTCACGGCCGCGCCTCGCTGTCGCTGAGCTCCGCCGTTCCCGACACCGCGACCTCGGTTCGTGCGCTGCGCCGATTCACCGAGTGATCCCCTTGCCGACGACATGCGCGTCGTACTGCGGGTGCTTGTCCAGGTAGGCCTTGATGAACGGGCACAGCGGCCGGATCGTCCGCTTCCGCTCGACGGTGTCCTCGATGGCGTGCTCGGCCAGGACGCTGCCGAGCCCCTTGCCGGAGAACGCGCCGTCGATCTCGGTGTGGGTAAACACCGTCTCGTCGCCGCGCTCCTCGTACTCGGCGAACCCGGCGAGCTCCCCGCCGTAGGTCACCTCGTAGCGGTGCTTCTCGTCGTTGCGGACGACCTTGGCTTCGGGAGTGGCTGTGGTCATGGTCGACTTCTCCTTCGCTGCGCGTACCGGGTGCTTGCTGAGGATCGACACGCGATTGAACGCGCCGATCGTGGTGGCCGTCCAGACGACGACGGACAGCTGATCGTCGGTCAGGACCTCGCGGGCCGCGGCGTACGCCCGGTCCACGGTGTCCTCGTCCGGCAGGGTCGTAGTGACCTCGGCCAGCCGGAGGACGGCCCGTTCGAGCGGTGAATACAGATCCGTGCGGTCCCACGCGGGCAGAACCGCGAGTTCCTGTGCGGTATTCCCCGCGGCGAGCGCGGCACGCTGATGCACATCCAGACAGACGGCGCAGCCGTTGAGCTGGGAGACGCGCATGTTGATCAGCTCGACGAGCTTGCGGTCCAGGCCGGCCGCGGCGGCCGCGGCACGCACTTCGTTGGCGACCTTCACGAGGGTGCGATACACGCCGGGCGTCTGCTTGTCGATCCAGACGCGGTCATGCGGTTCATCGGGCTTCACCTTCATGGATGCTAGCCCCATTCAGGGCCGGGCGTGCCGGGGGGTGACGCTCAAGCGGACCGGGGTCCGCACATTGTTACAGCGCTGTACAGAACTCGTAGAGATCGTCGCGCGAACCTCCCGCGAAGTCGGTGCCCGGCACAAGAATGGGAAGTTCGTCGAAGGAGAATGCCATGAGGTTCCGCAATCGCACCGCACCCACGCTGGTCGCCGCCTGCCGCCGCAGCGCGCACCGCATCTGGGCCCGGCAGGATCTCACCCCGCAGGAGCGGGCGAATCTCCTCGCGGGCTGGACGCCGCCCGCGGTGATCAGCGCGTCGCTCGGCGGGCGCACCTGCCACTGAGCCCGGGTACGACAACGGCCCGGCGACACCGCGATCGGTGCGGCCGGGCCGCCGGTTCGGCGCGGACCTAGATCTCGGTGAACCGCCGCAACTGGAACGGTTCGGCCAGGATGTCGTCCAATGCGGCCGCGCCCTGCTTCAGGTGTGGGGTCTCGAAATGCGCCGCCAACGCGTCGGCGTCGACCCACTCCTCCAGCAGCACGGCCTTGGCCGGGTCGGTGGGATGCAGGTACAGCTCGTAGCGAAGGCAGCCCGGCTCCGCGACGGTCGGCCCGACCAGGTTCTCCAGCACCGCGCGCAGGTCGGCCTCCCGGCCCGGCTTGGCGGTGAAGCGGACATTGAGTGTCAGGGTGGACACGTCGTACTCCTGATCTGTTGTGGTAATTGCTATTCGCGGCCTGCGGAACTGAAAGACAGGTCCGCGTAACGATTTCCGGCTACCTGGTCGGCGATGGGGTCCAGCGTGGCCAATTCGTCCTCGCGCAAATCCAGGGTAGCGGCGGCCACGTTCTCCGCCAGCCGAGTGCGCTTGCGGGTCCCCGGGATCGGGACCACCGGCACACCGTGCACCGCCGCCCTGCTGTGCACCCACGCCAGCGCGACCTGCGCGAGCGTCACCCCGCGCGCGTCGGCGATCCGGCGCAGCGGCGCCAGCAACTCGACATTGTGCGCCGCGTTGTCGCCGTTGAACCGGGGCATGTTGTGCCGGACGTCTTTCTCGTCCGCCAATTCCTTTGCGGAGGAGAACGATCCGGCCAGGAAGCCGCGGCCCAGCGGCGAATACGGGACGAAGGTGACGCCCAGTTCCGCCGCCGCGGGCACTGCCGTCCGCTCGACATCGCGGGAGAACACCGACCATTCGGACTGGATCGCCGCGATCGGATGCACGGCGTGCGCCGCGCGCAGTTCCGGCCCGGTCACCTCGGACAGGCCCAGGGCCCGGACCTTGCCTTGCGCAACCAGTTCGGCCATCACGCCGACGGTCTCCTCGATCGGTACGGCGGGATCGCGGCGATGCATGTAGTAGAGGTCGATGGTCTCGATGCCGAGTCGGCGCAGGCTGGCCTCCACGGCGCGCCGAATGTAGGCGGGGGAGTTGTCGATACCACGGAAGGCCGGGTCGTCGGGTTTGGTGTAGATCGCGAATTTCGTTGCCAGCACCACCTGTTCACGGTTCTTCCGGACGAACTCGCTGAGGAATTCCTCGTTGCGTCCCGCGCCGTACACGTCCGCCGTGTCGAAGAGCGTGACGCCGAGCTCGAGCGCGTGGTCCAGCATCGCCCGTGCCTCCACGGTGTCGGTGCTGCCGTAGAAGGCGCTGATCCCCATGCAGCCGAGCCCTTGCCCGCCGACCTCGATCCCAGTGGCGCCCAACGTGGTGGTGGGCAGCGTGTTACCGGTCATACCCTGATCCCTTCGCTCTCCTGCGCGGTGACCGGGGCCGGGCGCACGGGCTGTGCTTTGCCCTCGTACACGTCGATCTTGTAGTCCAGCACGGCCACGGTCTGGTGGAGTTCATCGATCTTGGCGAGTACTTCGGCACGCGTTTTGCGGAACATCGCCAGCCGCTCGGGGAAGGTGGATTCCCCTTCGCGCACCAGCTCCGCGTACCGGACCATGTCCGCCACCGACATGCCGGTGGTGCGCAGCCGCCCGATCAGGGTGAGCCACTCCAGGTCGCGGTTGCTGAACCGTCGCTTGCCGGTGTGATCGCGGCCGATGTAGTCCATCAGCCCGATCCGCTCGTACCACCGCAACGTGTCCCGGGTCAGTCCCGAGCGCTCGGACACCTCCCCGATCGAATACCGCGGCGTCTCCCAGTCGCTGTCCCGTTCGCTCCGCGCGCTTTCACTCACGACACTCGCCTTCCCGTCTGAACACCGTCGACGCTAGTCACCTGGAGTGCACTCCAAGCAACCCCATTCTGCCGAAGCCCCCGACAGCCTCCATCCGATCGGGTACTTTGCGTGGGACACTGGAGCCGACCGGGTGGGGCGAGCTGAGGAGCGAGGGTGACGGCACTTCCGGAACCGTGGCGGCTGCTGACGATTGCCGACTATTTGGCACTCGATGAGGACGAGCTGGTACGCCACGAGTTGCAAGAGGGGGTTCTCGCCATTTCGCCGTCGCCGAAACCGCAGCACAATATCGCTGGTGCCGAGCTCTACAGCCAGGTGCGAGCGCAGCTGCCTCCTGAACTGGCGGTCGTGCCCGATGTCGATATCGACCTCCAATTGGTTCCCGCTGACGGTCCTGCCACGGTCCGGCGGCCGGACCTGGTGGTAGTCGACCGATCCGAACTCGTCCGTGTTAAAGACGAACGGGACATCCTTCGCGCGTCCGGCGTCGCCGTTGTCGTCGAAATCGTCTCGCCGGGCTCCCGGCGCACCGACTTCGTCATGAAGAAGAGCGAGTACGCCGACGCGGGCATCCCGCACTACTGGATCATCGACCTGAGCGAGCCGCTGAGCTTGGTCGCCTTCCGGCTCACCGAAGAACTCGGCTACGTCGACGACGGTGAGGTGACCGGCACCTTCACCACGTCGTCGCCGTGCCCGCTGACCATCGATCTGAAGCAGCTCGGTTGAACGCCGACCCTGGCGCTCAGCCGTAGTTCGGGAGTTCCTGGACAGCCCATTTGTTGCCGTCGGGGTCGGCGAAATAGGTGAACTTGCCCCAGGCGAGTTCTTCGACCGGGGTGGCGGCGACGCCCGCGGCGGTCAGTTGTTTGTAGGCGTCCTCGGCATCGGCGACGACGATCTGCACGCCGACGACGCTGCCGGGGGCCGCGTCGGTGACCCCTTCGCCGATGCAGATGGAACAGCCCGAGCCGGGCGGGGTGAGCTGCACGAAACGCACGTTCTCAGCCACCCGGTGATCGTGGTCGGCGTTGAAGCCGATGCTGGTGTAGAAGTCCTTCGCGCGATCCACGTCGGTGACCGGGATCGCGATGAGCTCGATTTTCCAATCCATTGCCAGAGCATGGCACCGGTCGCCGACAAAGTCCCGGGATCGGGCCTACCCTGGTCACATGCCAGGTAAGGACATCGACCGGATCAGGGCCCGCTCGGCCTGGGCGACGGTCAAGGAAAGCCCCGTGATCACCGCGATCGCGGTCGCGCCGGTGGTGCTCGCGGTCGCGCTCGTGTGGTGGCTGATCGGCGGATTCGCCGCCTTCGTGCTGCTGGTCGTGCTCGGCGCGGTCGTGGTGGTCGGCGGCAAGCTGCTCCGCTGAGCCGGCGCCGTTCAGCGCGGGATGTGGAAGCGCACCAGCTCCCCTACTCCCGGGTCGACCTGTGCCCACGGCCGGTCGAACTCGAGCACCGCGAGCGCCGAGGTAGGGAACTTCCGGCTGAGTTCGATCGCCGGCGCCGAACCGCGGTTGCCCGCCAACTCCCATGCCGTCCACGGCATTCCGGGCGCATGCCCGATTACCAGCAGGGTCGCGACCTCCTCGTCGCTGAGCTGGACCAATTCGATCAAGCTCTGCGGCGAGGCCTCGTAGATGCCCGCCTCGTAGACGACCGGCGCGGTGATGCCGGTGGCCGTCAGCGTCTGCCTGGTCCGGGTCGCGGTGGAACAGCGCACCGCGTCGATCGGTGGCTGGGTCCGGCGCAACCATTCGCCGGCCAATCCCGCTTCGCGTTGCCCGCGCGGCGCGAGCGGGCGTTCGTGGTCGCCGACACCGTCGGGATACGCCGACTTTCCGTGCCGCATGAGGATCAGAGTCCGCACCATGGAGATACCGTAAGGCCTCCAGTCGCATGGCCTCGACCACACTCGAGGCAAACTGAAAGCGGCGTCACATCGCGATGGTTTTGCGACGCGCCGTTTTTGTCCACCTCTGCCCACCGGGTGGCCTACAGCCCACGTACATCTTCGAGGATCTTGACAATATGGCCTACGTCATCACGCAGCGTTGTTGCAACGACGCCAGCTGCGTTTCCGAGTGCCCAGTCGATTGCATCCGTCCGACCCCGGACCAACCGGAGTTCGCGACTACCGAGATGCTCTACATCGACCCCGACACCTGTATCGACTGTGGGGCGTGTGTAGACGCGTGTCCGGTGGAGGCCATCTTCTCCGAGGACGATCTGACCGCGTCGCTGGCCCGATACCGCGATATCAACGCCGCGTACTTCGAACGGCATCCGCTGGAATCCAACTTCGACCCGATCGTCACCCCGCCACGTCCGCCGAAGGATCTCGGCACGTTGCGGGTCGCGATCGTCGGCGCCGGTCCCGCCGCCTGCTACGCGGCCGACGAGCTGTTGCGCCGGGCCGATGTCGAGATCGAGATGTTCGACCGGGTGCCGACCCCGTGGGGTCTGGTCCGCAGCGGCGTCGCCCCCGATCATCCGGGCACCAAGACGGTTTCGGGTCTGTTCGAGTCCGCGTTCCGGCGCGAGACGCTGCAGTACTACCTCAATGTCGAGGTCGGCACGCATGTCACGCACGAGGAGCTGCTGCGTCACCACCACGCGGTGATCTACGCGGTGGGCGCCTCCACCGATCGCCGCCTCGACGTGCCCGGCGAGGACCTGCCGGGCAGCCACTCGGCCACCGAGTTCGTCGCCTGGTACAACGGCCATCCCGACTACGCCGAGCGGCAGTTCGACCTGTCCGGCGAGCGGGCGGTGATCGTCGGCAACGGCAACGTCGCACTCGACGTGGCCCGGGTGCTCACCGTGTCCCCGGACGAGCTGGCCAAGACCGATATCGCCGATCACGCCCTGGACGCGCTGCGGCGCAGCAATATTCGCGAGGTCGTGGTGCTCGGCCGGCGCGGCCCGCTGCAGGCGGCGTACACGTCCTCGGAGTTCCTCGCGCTGGCGCACCTCAACGGCATCGACGTCGTCGTCGACGCGGCCGACCTGGAGCTCGATCACGCCAGCCAAGCGGTGCTGGACGACCCGGACATCGAACCGTCGCTGAAGCTCAAGTACACCCTCGCCGAGGAGTACGCGGGCGGCATGCGCGACGACGGCAACAAGCGCATCGTCTTCCGCTACCTGGCCTCGCCGACGGCGTTGCACGGCACCGGCAAGGTCGAATCGATCGAGTTCGCGCACAACGAATTGTTCGCCGACAGCGGCGAATTGATGGCCAGGGCGACCGACCGCACCGAGACCCTCGAGACGGGGCTGGTGCTGCGGTCGATCGGCTATCGCGGCGCACCGGTCGCGGACCTGCCCTTCGACGAGCGCCGCGGCATCGTGCCGAACGAGCACGGCCGGGTGCTCGAGGCGGACGGCAGTCCGCTGCCGGGTGTGTACGTCAGCGGCTGGATCAAGCGGGGACCACGCGGCGTGATCGGCTCGAACCGGGTCGATGCCGAGGAAACCGTCGAACATCTCATCGCCGATTTCACCGCGGGCAAACTCGGTGCACCCGTTGCGGATCGGGCGGCACTGAAATCGCTGCTGCGCGAACGGCAGGCCGATCTGGTGGACCGGGAAGGCTGGCGAGCGATCGATCAGGCCGAACGGGCCGCGGGCAAGGCGGCGGGCCGGCCGCGGGTCAAGTTCACCACGCGGGCGGATCTGCTGAAGGCCGCGCGCGGCTGAGCGCCGGGGCCGATCGGGTGCGCGGCGCTCGGTCGGCTTCCGCTGGCGCGCGGGCTATTCCGGCGGCAGCGGCATGATGCGCACGACCGTGGTGGTGGTGCCGCCCACCACGAACCACAGCCGCAGCACCGGCCGTCCGGTCCGGTCGCCGGGCTCGTAGCGGCTGCGCACGGTGACGTGCTGGCGGGCGAGCACCGGCGCGACGTACTCGATCACCGCGCGGTGCGGGCCTGCCAGCAGCTTCGGGTACTCGACCAGGAACTGTTCCACCGCCTGCCAGTAACAGGCGTTGTTGACGTGGTTGTACTGGTCGATATCGGTCGCCCGCACCGGAAACGGCATATCGGTGTCGGACTCGATCGGGGTGGTGTCGGTGAGGTACGGCCGCCAGCGCAGCCGATGCTCCTGGGTGGTCTGCGCCAGATAGGCCAGGCCCTCGTCGCTGATCCGGGCGGGTCGCTGGGTCAGTTCGCTGATGTTGATCCAGAAGCCCTCGGTCTCGATCAGTCCGCCGTTGCCGCTGGTCACCCGGACGCGCATATTCGCCCAGCGGGTCGACATCGCCGAGCACCAGCGCAGCAGCTGTACTTCCTCCGGCCACAGGATCGGCCGGATGACGTCGATCACCGTGCGCCGCACGATCCAGTTCGGATCGGAGTGGTGCAGAAATGTCTTGTGCAGGTTCTCCCAGGCGATGTCCTGCAGATAGCGAGCGATGGCGTCGAACCGCAGCCGGTCGTAGGGGTCCACATCGCCCGCCCGGATGGGCCACGCCGAGGCAAAGCCGATGCCCTCCTGGGGAAGCGGGGCGAGTGGCTGATCGAGTGACACTGGTGCTCCTCGCGCTGCACGGGGTGCCGCGTTCTTCGTGTGGTGCTGTTCTGAGACGACTTTACGGGGGTGTAGGTCACACCAGCGCGCCGAGTGCGTCAGTACTGCGGCCCATACCCGGGAAATCAGGCCCTACCAGGCCGCTTCGCCTCGATCGGCGACACGGATCGCGGCCGGATTCCGCTCGTGGGGACGCCTCGCACCGGCGCCGGTACGATCCCGGGGCAAGCATTTCAGGGGAGGACGCACGGTGAGACCGCTCGGCCCGCACGACCCGCGCACCGCGGGGCGGCACCAGTTGATCGCCGTCATCGGCCAGGGTGCGATGGGTCGGGTACTGCTCGGGCGCGCCCCCGACGGACGCCTGGTCGCGGTCAAGATGATCCACCGCCACCTCGCCAGGAACGCCGAGTTCCGGGCCCGTTTCCGCTTGGAAGTCCAAGCGTCCCAACGGGTCACCGGCGCCTACACCGCGGCCGTGATGGACGCCGACGCCGATGCCGAGGATCCCTGGCTGGCCTCGGTTTTCGTGCCCGGTCCGGCCTTGCGCGAGGCCGTCGACCAGCACGGCCCGTTGCCCTTGGGCGGATTGCGCCTGCTCACCGCCGGACTCGGGTCCGCGCTCATCGAGATCCACCGCGCGGGCATGATCCACCGTGACCTCAAACCCACGAATGTGCTGCTGGCCGCGGACGGTCCGCGGGTGATCGACTTCGGCATCGCCCGGGCGCTGGCGGCCGACGTCCAGCTGACCACCACCGGCACGCTCGTCGGCTCTCCGGCGTACATGTCGCCCGAACAGGCCTCGGGCCTCGAACTCAGCACCGCCAGTGACGTTTTCTCGGTGGGCGCGATGCTGTACATGGCCGCGACCGGGGACAGCCCGTTCCTCGGCGCGTCGGCTCCGCAGACGCTGTACAACGTGGTGCACGACCGGCCGGACACCAGCCGGATCCCGCCGGTGCTGCGCCCGGTCGTCGAGGCGTGCCTGGACAAGAATCCGCTGCACCGGCCGACGCCGCGCCAGCTGATCGACTCGGTGGCGACGATGCCCGCCCGCTCCGGTTGGCCCGGCGCAGTGCGGCAGCAGATCACCCGGGACCGGTCCGAAGCCGACCGCTGGGCGGCCGCGGGCGGGGATCCGGCCGCCGAGCCGCCACGGCGTGGCCGCACCTGGCTTGCCGCCGGGACCGTCCTGGTCTTGGCGGCCGCGGGCACTGTTACCGGCCTACTGCTCAGCCGGGAGGACCAGCCGAGCAGGCCCGATCCGCTGGCGAATCGCACGCTGGAGCTTTCCGACGCGCAGCTGCGGCTCATCGACACCTGTGCGCTGCTCGGTCCCGATGTGGTCGGCGGCCTGGGGCAGCCGGTCGAGGCCGAGCCGACCGAATCAGCGGTCTGCGAAACCAGATTCATCGAATTGGACGGCAGGCAGACCCGGATGCGCGTGCGGGTCGGCACCCCGGTGGCGTCCGGCAAGCCGCTGTCCGAGCCGGTCGCGGGCCGGACCGTGCTGGACACCACGGCGGAGACCGGCTCGTGCGGCCGCGCGCTCACCGCGCGCGACGGGGCCACGGTCGGGGTCGAGGTGACGATCAGTGCGGCCGAACGTGATTCGTGCGGGTCGGCGACCGAAGTCCTGAAAGCCGTTGCCACCCGGCTCGTCCTGGATCCGCCGCAGGCGAAACTGCCCGATCCCTCGGTGGTCCGGATGGATCCGTGCGCCGCTGTGGCGCCGGGCATCCTGGACGCACAGCTCGGCTCCGGCGTCCGTGCCACGCCGGGCGACGTGCACACCTGCACCTGGGCCGGAGCCACCACCGAACTCATGGTGCGGCTCACCGAGGCGAAGCGCGTCGATACCGACCCGAAATACACCACACTGTTCGTCGATGGTGGCAAACTCGGCGACTTCGACTCGGCCCGCCGGATCGATCAGGACGGCACCTGCGTGACGGTTCACCTGGTGCGGTCCACCGTCGGGGGCCGCGGCGACCTGATCGTCGTCTCGGCGCGTCCGTCCGCCGGGGCGCCGGCCGACAGTGCCTGTGCCACTACCGAAGCCGTCCTGACCGGAGTTGTCGACGCAGTGAGGAGGTCCTGATGGTGACGCGCCTGGAGCCCGCAGACCCGACGCAGATCGGCCGGTACCGGCTGCTCGGCGAGCTCGGGGCCGGGGCGATGGGCCGGGTGCTGCTCGGCGTCGGGCCCGACGGCCGCCTGGTCGCCATCAAGCAGGTGCATGCGCATCTGGTGGATGAGGCGGATTTCCTGCCGCGCTTCCGGCGCGAGGTGCAGACCTCGACCCGGGTGTCGGGCGCGTTCACCGCCGCCGTCGTGGATTTCGACGTCGACTCCGAAATGCCCTGGCTGGCCTCGGTATTCGTGCCGGGTGTGCCGCTCGACAAGGCGGTGAAGGAGTACGGCCCGCTCGACACCGACCAGATCCGGACCTTGGCCATCGGGCTGGCCTCGGCCTTGCACGCGATCCACGGCGTCGGGCTGATCCACCGGGATCTCAAGCCCGCCAACGTCATTCTGGCCGAGGACGGGCCGCGTGTGATCGATTTCGGCATTGCGCGCGCGGCCGAGGGCCGTTCGGAGCTGACCGGGACCGGATCGATCATCGGCTCGCCCGCGTTCATGTCGCCGGAGCAGGCCGAATCACTGCCGCTGACGCCCGCCAGCGATATTTTCTCACTCGGCGCGGTGCTCGCCATGGCGGCGGGCGGGACGAGCCCGTTCGCGGGATCGTCGTTGCCGACCACGCTGTACAACATCGTGCATGTCGATCCCGACCTGACCGGCCTGCCCGCCGAGGTCCGCGCGCTGGTCGAACCGTGCCTGGCCAAGGATCCGCAGGCGCGGCCGACGCCCGGCCAGATCCTGGACTTCCTCGGTGGCGTGCGGACCGGCGGCGCGCTGTGGCCGGCCGCCGTGCACGACGCGATCCGGCGACAGGACGCGCAGCTGTCGGCATTGCGGTCCGATCCCGAGGCGACACAGTTCACCTCCGTCGGTGCGGCGGCCCCGCCCGCCCAGCCGGGCGGTGACTTCGACACGCGCCTGGGCCAGCTCGTCGCCGCGGCCAGGATCACCGACGAGCGCCGACGCCGGGCCCGGCTGCGGATCGGCGCACTCGCCGGTGCCGTGCTGCTGGTCGTCGCCATGGTGGCCGGTGCGATCGCCTGGGGCGGTGACGAGGAATCGACCGCGCCGCAGGCGAATTCGCTCGGTGCGCTCAACCTGACCAAGCTGCGGGCGGTGGATCTCTGCGCGGCGATGAAAGAGCCGCTGGTGCCCGCGCTGGGCGACTGGACACAGAAACCGCTCTCCACCCGGTGGGGCACGTGCGGTGCGGCGGCCGGTGGCTATCAATTCAGCTTCGATATCGCGCGGACCGAAGGCTTCGTGGAAACCGGCGCAACGGTGGACGGCGCACCGGTGCTGCGGGATACCGCGGCGCCGGCGGGCACCTGCGGGCGCGCGCTGCTGCCCGCCGCGACCGAACCGCAGTTCGCCGTCGTCGCCAGGGTGCAGGGTGGCGGTACCGCGGACAAACTGTGCTCGGTGGCCGACGAAGCCGTGACGCGGTTCGCGCCGCGCCTCGCCGGCGGCGGCCCGAAACTGCCCGACGTGCGCCGGTCACTGGCCCGGCTCGATCCGTGCGCACTGGTGGACGTCGACGTCGCGAAACTCAGCATCGGCCGCCAGTTGCGTGGCGATGCCGACACATTGCACTCCTGCAAGTGGGCGGGTGGCAACACAGTGGCGGTCCGGCTGGAGCGGACCGCGCCGCCCGCGGAGACGCCCAAACCGATCGTGATAGACCTCGGTGGTGGCAACATCGTGAACATCGACGAGCAGGAGCTGAGCGCACCCGCCTGCGTTCGGCAGGCGGTGTACCGGCCCGGTCGTGAGGGGACAGCGGAAGTGGTGACGGTCCAGGTGGAGAATCCGGCCATGGCGGCCCATCCGGAGTTCAAATGTCTTGCCGCGCAGGATATCCTGCGCAATGTCATGGGCAATCTGCCGGTGGTGCGCTGATGCGAGCAGCCTCGATCTCGCGCGGGCTGGCGCTGGCGTGCGTCGCCCTGTTCGCGCTCTGCGGCTGCGGCGACGTGCGCGG
>NZ_BAUA01000189.1 GCF_000710915.1 Nocardia brasiliensis IFM 10847 | reverse complement strand
ACCGTCGACCAAGTCCAGATCAAAGTCGACGCCTGCATGGGACCGGTCTCGCTGCGCTCCTTCGCCACTGCCCGCATCTCCACGCCCGAAGCCGATGACACGGTCTCGGTCTACGGCGACCCGATCTACCTGTAAGGGGGCATCTCGTGAGTCCGCATCGAGTTACCAGAGCTATTGCCGCGTTGACTGTGCCGCTCGTGGCCGCGCTCAGCGCGGTTGCGGTCGGCGGCTCCGCGACCGCGCAACCGGACATCCCGTGTGATCAGTGGCAGCAGATGCATCCGGGCTGGCCGTGTATCCCGGTCCCCAAACCGCCGCCCGGCCCGCCTCCCGGGCCGCCGACGACGGCACCGGCACTGCCGACCCCGGCGCTGCCTGGCGCACCCTCGGGCAACACCGGCGGTGCGGGTAGTCGAGCTGGAGCGTTGGTTCCGCCGCCGGTCGGGCCTGGAAACGGGACGCCGATTGTTCCCGTGCCCGGTACGCAGTCACCCGGACCCACCGACTTCGCCCCGCCGCCGCAGCCGCCGGGTCGTGAACCCGGTCCAGCCGTGCCGAGGGCCGCTCCGGACCAGAGCGGAGCCTCCGATCCCGGCTCCCCACCACCGGTCCACGCACCATCGGCGACCCTCTCGCCGCCGGCTTCTCCGGGACCATCCTCGCCGTCGATTCGTGACCAGCTTCCGGTGCGGCCTGCTTCACGATGTGGTGAGGAACGAGAATGGTCGTTCAGCCAAGGCTGCCATAACACCTACGACTACAAGGTTGTCGTGCACAAGACCACCCCGAACTACACCCCGCCCGGCACCGCGCCCTACGACACCTGCTCGGCGGCCAGCGACGGCATCTCCTGCACGGTCAGCCGCTCCACGACGATCTCCCGAACCGTCACCAAGACAGGGCAACTCGGAGTCGACGCCACCGTCGGCGCCCTCAAAGCCAGCGGGCAGGTATCACAGTCGGTAGCCGATACCGAATCGCTCACCATCGGCGAAACCGGCGGAAAAGCACCATCGATACCGATGAAAGCCGGAGAAACGATGTCGGCGTATCCGACCTACACTCAGGTGCTCTACGAGGTCCAACGCTACGACGCCGAGACCGGACAATACGTGTCCACCGAGCAGAAGCAGGCGTTGTTCCCTGAGGGCAGCACCTACCGTGTCGGACCGACCGGCGCACCGAACGGATTCCCAGCCCCGCCGCCGGAGATCCTGCCCGTGCAACCCGAACCGGTCATCCCGCACCCGGCAGGAGGAAACTGAATGTGCGCAGCGCAGATGACGTCGATCCCCGATCCGCATCCAGCCCAGGAGCCACGATGACCGACACAACCAGCCCCGCACCGGCGACACCACCCGCGCCGCGCCGTCGGCGCTACCTCATCGGCGCGATCGCCGCGATCCTGGTCCTGGTGGCCGCCGGGCTGGGCTATTTCTGGCTCAAACCCGCGCCACCGCCGAAGGTGTTCGTCGAGCGCAGCCGGCCGATCTTCGAACTCACCAAGACCGACCTGCGCGGGCAGACCTTGCAGAACGCACTCACCAAAATCGTCTACCCGCAATCAGTGCTCAACGACCACCTCGGCGACGTCTGGGTCGTCGACCTCGGCGCCGGACCCTCCCGAACCCTGATCCCGATACCCCAAGACACCGACGCCTGGACCGTGACCGCGGTGTGCTTCCGCGTCCAAACACTCGACGAAGAGGCAGCCAACCGGAAACTGAGCCCCGGGCAGAAACCCGACGTCAACTTCGTCACCTTCGGCATCCAGCGCTCGGACACGATCCCGCCGGAAAAGCTCAGTGCGATCATCCAAGGCGACCTCGACGACACACTGCCCGGCTGCAGTATCGGCACCACCGGCATGAACGCCTACCGGCCAGGCACCGGACCCACCATCCGAGTGCAGTAGCCGTCACGCATCTTCCGCGAATACATCGGCGGCCGAGGCGATAAGGCGATCGCCGAAGGACTCAACCGCGACGGGATACCGTGCCCGTCAGTCCACCGCCCCGAACAGAACCGACACCGCGCAGGACACGGGTGGCAGGCACCCACAGTCGCGGCGATCGTACAGAATCCGCGCTACACGGGCTATGCCGTGTTCGGGCGCTGGACCAAGCGAGAAGAACTCATCGACCCCGACGACGTCGCCGCCGGATACGCGATCCGCTTCGTGCGAGCCACCGCGGATCGCATCATCCGCTCGCGCCGTCCCGCTCATCCGCAGATCGTCTCCGTCGAGCAGTTCACCGAGGCACACCTGATCCGCCGGGGCCGAGCCGGCATCACCAACCGAGACCGCGCCGAACTCGATCGCACGAGAACCCTCCAACATCTACTACCGTTGCCGCGCAAGAACCCTCGCACCCGGCAGCAAAGCGCTGACAGACCATCCGAAGACAGTCAACCTTCGAGAGTCAGTGCTCATAGACCCGCTGGACGGATGGCTTTCAAAACTCTTCGACCAACACCAGCACCGAAACCGGACCGTCGAGATACTGCTCGCGGCGCAGGAACCCGACGACACAGACGCCCTACGCGCACTGCTGCGTCGCCGAATCGCCGAAGCCGACACGAAGCTACAGCGCCACTTGGCCGCCATCGAGGCGGGAGTCGACCCAGCAGCCTTCGTGAGTTCGATGAACGCAGCACAAGCCGAGAAAGCCGCAGCACGCGCCGAACTCGACGCAATACCGAAGCCGATCAGACTGACCGAAACCGAGATGCACAAGCTGATCGAACCAGCAGGTGACATCGGAGCCGTGCTGTCAGCCGGTGCACCTCGAACTCAGGCAGTCGAGCGAGGAGGGGGGTCCGGGGGCAAAGCCCGCCGGGCGGGGCGTGGGGGCTGCGCCCCCACAAACATGACGAAACGAGAAACGGCCCATGCTCTCCATGAGCATGAGCCGTCGATCGAGTGAAGTGTCCGGAGGGGAACACAACCAATACGCACACCTCTTTCACCAGCGAACATCGCTGGAACTGGAGTCGTAGTTCGTCCACCCGGCAAGCCAACCTGCATCACAAACATCCACTCGCAAACGTCAGGTAGCCGAGCTCGCCTGCACTCCACGCCATTCGCCCGGCGGGATACGGCACCGCGGATGCCGCGATTGGAATTAGCAGATGCGCCAGATCTAGCTCCTAATCTCCCACGACAGAGGGGCGCAACTCCCCTCTCGCGCACGTTTCTCCGACATCTGTGTCGGATGTTCGCCCCGTGTGTTCGAGAGCTCTCGAACACACGGAGGACGACCGGTGATTATCCACTCTGACCTGCGCAGATATCCAGCGCCTTTGCCCCGATCAAGGTCATCGGTGTCGTGCGGCAGGTTTGCTGGGCGGGGGTGCGCATGATTCCCCCCCCTTGGTGCCGCCGCAAGGTCAGCTCCAGGAGTTGATCAATGGTCCAGTACCTACCGACCGGATTGTCCGGGTAGCTGACGGCGATCTCGTCGTCGGCGTGTCGTCGGTGGGCGATGGTGGCCGAATTGCTGACAAGCATCTACTGTCCACGCTAGGGTACCGCCCCTCCGTTCGCCTGGAAGTAGCCGTCACCGAAACCGGGGCGCTGCTGCTGTGCCCGGGCGTGCGCGGCACGGTCATTGTCACCGGTAACGGGCATATCCGGCTGCCGTATCGCCAGCGCCGCCGGGTGAGCCTGTTCCTCGGGGACCGGGCACTGCTGATCGGGCGGCGCAGCACCGCACGCCTGCTCGTCTATCCTCCAGCCGCGATCGGCGAACTGGTTACGGCTGCGCTGCCGATGCTCGCGGTGGCGGTGACCGCCCCGCCGACAACCCCGCCCGCCGCCTGACCATGCCGACGCGACGCCCCTCACACCGCTACGCGATCCCCTCAGCCCGCCTCGCCGAGATCTGCCATGCCACCGCCACCAGCGGCGACGCCCCCGAACTCGATTCGTTGATCCTGCGCCTGCACATCGAGACCGCCTGCCGCCGCAGCGGCGCGCTCGCCCTGCGCCCGCACGACCTCGACCGCGAGCAGTGCTTGATCTATCTGCGGGAAAAGGACGGCGTCGACCGCTGGCAGCCGGTCTCACCGACCCTGATGCGGCACCTCGTCGAGCACGCCGAGCAGCGCCATAGTCCGCTCATGGGTCAGCTGCTGCGCTACCGCAACGGGCGCGCGATCAGCTCGCGCCGCTACGACCACCTCTGGCATCGCATCGGGGGGATCCTGCCGTGGGTCGCCGCCCAGGGCATCACGACGCACTGGCTGCGCCACACCACGGTGACCTGGGTCGAACGCACCTTCAGCTACGCCGTCGCCTGCGCCTATGCCGGACACCGGGGCAAAGGCCCCGGCGCCGCGGCCACCTACGTCAAGTCCTACCTGGCCGAAGTGGCCGCCGCGCTGTCGGTGCTCTCCGGCGAGCCCCACCCGATCCTGTCCGCGCAACTGCCCACCCCGGCCGCGATGACCGCGTCCGCACGCTGAACGCACCGGAAGGTTCCTCATGGCCGGCACCCCCCTGGAACTCACCTCGACCGAAGACCCACGCCCGGACGTGCGCACGCCGCCAGGTTCACGTGCGCACACCTTCTTCTGGAGCGTGCTCACCGCAGCAGCCACGATCAGTATCACCGGCAACGCCACCCAAGCCGTCCT
>NZ_BAUA01000190.1 GCF_000710915.1 Nocardia brasiliensis IFM 10847 | reverse complement strand
TGGCGAAACGGGTTACCCGGACCGCGATTCGACGCTCCAGGCCGTGTGCGCGCAGGGCGTGCCTGGGCGCGGGGTGGCCGGTGGCGCCGTCCACGACGATATGCCGTTCGGCACGCAGTTCGGCATCGGTGGGGGCCTGGCTCTGTAGACGCGGATGGTCGACCGCGACCATGCCCGCGTAGCCCTCGGTGAACAGCGGCAGCCTGCTGAGCCGCGCCGAGTCCAGGATCGGGGTGGCCACGATCGCGTCGACCCGGCCCCGGGTGAGTTCGTCGGTCGCGGTGGCGATGTCGAACGCACGCACCTGCAGGCTCGCGGCGGGCGCGCGGGCGGTGAGCTCCGCGAGCACCCGCGGCAGCGAATTGACCTCGCCGAGGTCGGTGAGCCCGATGGCGAAGCTGATCGGCCCGGAAAGATCGAATTCCGCTGTCGCGCCGATGGTTGCGTCCATCTGCTCGATGGCGTTGCGTAGCGGCGGATAGAGCCGTTCGGCCTCCGAACTCGGGACCAGACCGCCGGGACCGCGCACGAACAGCTCGTCGCCGAAACGTCGGCGCAGTTTGCCCAGTCCGTAACTGACCGTGGGCTGAGTGACGCCGAGGACGTCGGCCGCCGCGGTCACGCTGCGGGTTTCGTACAGCAGCACGAAGGTTCGGACGAGGTTGAGATCGAACTCCGCGCCCATAGATCTCCTCTATGCAAGTGGGGAAAAACATCTATTGGATTTCTGATGGGGCCGATCGTAGCGTGATGGCACTCACAACTGCACACCAGAAACGAACTCCCTATGAAGAAGTTGTTGTCCTGGCCGGCGGTGCTCTGCTGGCTGACCGTGCTGCTGGAGGGCTACGACCTCGTCGTGCTCGGCGCCGTCATTCCCACCCTCATCGACCAGCGCCATCTCGGATTCACCGCGGCGAGTGCCACCTTCGCCGCCACCATCTCCCTGGTCGGCGTCGCCGTCGGCGCGACGGCCTCCGGGCCGATAGCGGACCGCTATGGCAGGCGACGAATGCTGCTCTGCTCGATCGCGGTGTTCTCGCTGTTCACCGCCGCGATACCGCTGGCCGGTTCGGTGGGCGTTTTCGCCGTGTTCCGGCTGATCGCGGGCATCGGTCTGGGCGCCTGCCTGCCGACCGCTCTGACGTTCATGGCCGAGCACATGCCGCCGGCGCGGCGCGCGTTCGCGAGCACGATCACGATGACCGGCTATCACACCGGCGCGGTACTGACCGCGCTGCTCGCGCTGCGGGTGATCCCGCACTGGGAGCCGCTGTTCTATGCGGGTGGCGCGGCCGGTTTCCTTTTGCTGCCGGTGCTGTGGGCCAAGCTGCCGGAGTCGCAAGCGTACCTGGCGGCCAAGGCGGCGCCGAACCGGCTGCGGCCCACCGTGCTGCTGCGTCCGCTGTATGTGCGTGCGACGCTGGGGGTTTGGGTCGGATCGTTCATGGGCCTGCTGCTCGTGTACGGCTTGAACACCTGGTTGCCCAAGCTGATGCGCGACGCCGGATACAACATGTCGACCTCGTTGACCGTGCTGCTGATGCTGAACGTCGGCGCGGTCATCGGCCTGCTCGCCGCCGGTGCGCTCGCCGACCGGCGCGGGATCAAACCGACGGTCCTGGTGTGGTTCGCCGCCGCGGCGCTGTTCTTGGCGGTGCTCAGCGTGCGGATCTCCAGCACCGCGCTGCTCAATACGCTGGTGCTCGTCACGGGTGTCTTCGTCTTCTCTGCGCAGGTACTCATCTACGCGTACGTGACGCAGGCCTATCCCGCCGAGATCCGTGCGACCGCAATGGGTTTCGCTGCCGGAGTAGGCAGGCTGGGGGCGATCTTCGGTCCGACGATCACGGGCTGGCTCATCGTCGTCGGGTCGGCGAACCCGTGGGGCTTCTATCTCTTCGCGGCGGTGGCGGGCATCGGCCTGCTCGCCATGGCCGCGGTGCCGCGGACCACCGTGGACGGACTCGTCCCGGTCGCGTCCGAGCCGCAGCTCGAGCGAAAAGTGCGACCGGCGTGAGGGATATCCGCACGCAGGTGGCGATCGTCGGCGCGGGCCCGGCCGGCCTGCTGCTCTCGCATCTGCTGTCCTGCGCCGGGATCGACAGCATTGTCGTCGATCACCGCTGGTACGACGATATCGCGAGCACCATCCGGGCGGGCATCCTCGAGGCGGGTTCGGTTCGGCTGCTGGTGGATTCGGGGGTGTCGGACCGGGTGCTCACCGCGGGTGACCGGCACAACGGCGTGGTGCTGCGGTTCGACGGCGCGAACCATCGCATCGACTTCCAGGAGTCGGTCGGCGAATCCGTGTGGCTCTACCCGCAAACCGAGGTGTTCCTGGACCTGTCGCGGCGGCGCAGCGCCGACGGCGGGGACGTGCGCTACGGCGTGACCGGCACGGCCGTCGATATCTCCGGCGACCGTCCGACCGTCGCGTTCACCGAATCATGCGGCGGCCCGGTGCGCGTCGAGGCGGATCTGCTCGTCGGCGCGGACGGCTCGCGCTCGATCTGCCGGCACGCCTACCCGCCCGGAGTCCGCAAAGTCTGGTTGCGCGAGTACCCTTTCGCGTGGTTCGGGGTGCTCACCGAAGCGCCGCCCTCGAACGACGAATTGATCTACGCCCATTCGGAGTTCGGTTTCGCGCTGATCAGCCGGCGCACCGAGGCGTTGCAGCGGATGTATTTCCAGTGCCCGCTCGGGACGCGGCCGGAGGAATGGGACGACGATCGGATCTGGTCGCAGCTGCGCCGCCGCGTCGACGGCAACGGGTTCGCCCTGCGGGAGGGCCCGATCGTCGCGAAGACGGTGCTGCCGTTCCGGTCGTTCGTCACCGCGCCGATGCGCCATGGGAACCTGCTGCTGGCCGGCGATGCGGCGCATACGGTGCCGCCCACCGGTGCGAAAGGACTGAACCTCGCCCTCGCCGATGTCGCGGTGCTGGCGGAGGAGATCGCCGAGTTCTATGCCCGGCGTGACCCGGATGTGCTGGACCGGTACACCGAGCGAGCCCTGGACCGGGTGTGGCGAGCCCAGCACTTTTCCTACTGGGCGACCACCATGCTGCACAGCATCGATGGTGCGTCGCCCTTCGATATCGAGCGCCAGCGCGGCGAACTCGCGCTGATCACCGGATCACGGTACGGCGCTGCCTATTTCGCGGACGCCTACACCGGCTGGCAGCACCGGAAACCGACCGAACGACGAAAGGAGTGAGCATGGCCAGGATTTCGTCCTTGGCGACCGCGGTGGCCGAGCTCGTGCACGACGGCGACACCGTCGCCCTGGAGGGTTTCACGCACCTGATTCCGGTGGCTGCCGGGCAGGAGATCATCCGGCAGCGCCTGCGCGGGCTGACCCTGGTGCGGATGACCCCGGACATCGTGTACGACCAGCTGATCGGCGCGGGCTGCGCGGCCAGACTGGTGTTCTCGTGGGGCGGCAATCCGGGTGTCGGTTCGCTGCACCGCTTCCGCGACGCGGTGGAGCACGCCTGGCCGAACGCGCTGGAGCTGGAGGAACACAGCCACGCGGGCATGGCCAACCGCTACGTCGCGGGGGCCTCCGGTCTGCCGTTCGCGGTGCTGCGCGGCTACGTCGGCACCGACCTGCCGTCCGTCACCGCGACCATCAAGCCGATCAGCTGCCCGTTCACCGGCGAACAGCTCACCGCCGTGCCCGCGCTGCGGCCGGATGTCACCGTGATCCATGCCCAGCGGGCGGACCGGGCCGGGAACGTGCAGCTGTGGGGGCTGCTCGGGGTGCAGAAGGAGGCCGTGCTGGCCGCGCGGCAGAGCCTGGTCACCGTCGAGGAGATCGTCGACGAACTCACCCCGGTGCCCGGCGCGATCGTGCTGCCGGCGTGGGCGATCACCGCGGTCGCCGCGGTGCCCGGCGGCGCGCATCCGTCCTACGCGCAAGGGTATTCCGAACGCGACAACGCGTTCTACGCGGCGTGGGACCCGATCAGCCGGGACCGTGGCCGTTTCACCGAATGGCTCGACGAGCACGTCTTCGCGGGGAGTGCCGCATGAACCGAATTCCGGCCGCAACGGACACCACGCCGGTACGGGCCACCGCCGATGAGATGATGACGGTTGCTGCCGCGCGGGCGCTCACCGGCGGCAAGCGGTGTTTCGTCGGCATCGGATTGCCCTCCACCGCAGCGAACTTGGCGCGCACGACGCATGCACCGGACCTGGTGCTGATCTACGAGTCCGGCACCCTGGGCGCCAAGCCGGGCAGGCTGCCCGCCTCGATCGGGGACGGGATCCTCGCGGAGACCGCGGACGCGGTGATCGGCGTGCCGGAGGTGTTCAACTATTGGCTGCAACCGGGACGCATCGACATCGGCTTTCTCGGTGCCGCGCAACTGGATCGGTTCGGCAATATCAACACCACCGTCATCGGCGACTATCGGCGGCCGAGGGTGCGGCTGCCGGGCGCGGGTGGCGCGCCCGAGATCGCCGCGTCCTGCGGCGAAGTGTTCGTGGTGGTCCGCCAATCGCGGCAATCCTTCGTCGAGCGAGTCGATTTCGTCACCTCGTTCGGCCACGGCCGCGGTGGCGGGGAGCGCGCCCGCCTGGGCCTGCGCGGAGCGGGGCCCACGCGGATCATCACCGATCTCGGGGTCATGCGACCCGATGCCACCGGCGAACTGGTGCTGGTCGCCGTGCATCCCGGGGTGAGTGTCGAGCAGGTGCGGGCCGCGACCGGTTGGGAGCTGAAAGTCGCTGCGGAACTGCAGGTTACCGAACCGCCCTCGGCCACCGAACTCGCGGCCCTGCACGCCTTGCAGGCGGCGTCGTGAGCGGCGCGTTCCTCTACGACGGCGTGCGGACGCCGTTCGGCCGTTACGGCGGCGCACTGGCGGGCGTGCGCCCGGACGATCTCGGTGCGCACGTGTTGCGCACCCTCGCCGAACGGTCTGATCTGGACCCCGCGACAGTGGACGACGTCGTCTTCGGCGCGGCCAACCAGGCCGGAGAGGACAATCGCAACCTCGCCCGGATGGCCGCGTTGCTCGCGGGCTGGCCGACCTCGGTGCCCGGGACGACCGTGAACCGACTGTGCGGGTCGAGTCTGGACGCGACCCTGCACGCGTCCCGGGCGATCGAGACCGGTGACGCGGCGCTCGTCGTGGCCGGCGGGGTCGAATCGATGAGCCGTGCCCCGTGGGTGCTGACCAAGCCGCCCAAGGGTTTTCCCGCCGGTGACGCGACGCTGCACTCGACCACGCTGGGCTGGCGGATGGTCAACCCGGCGATGCCCGCGGCCTGGACGGTCTCGCTCGGCGAGAGCACCGAAGCGCTGGCCGAACGGTTCGGCGTCGATCGGGCGGCCCAGGACGAGTTCGCCGCGCGCAGTCACCGATCGGCCGCGCGGGCCTGGGCCGACGGGTTCTACGACGATCACGTTGTCGCGGTACCGGATACCGGCCTCGACCGGGACGAGCCGATCCGGCCCGGCACCACGGTGACCACCCTGGCGGGGTTGCGGCCCGCGTTCCGGGCGAACGGGACGGTGACTGCCGGAAACGCCTCACCGCTGAGCGACGGGGCGTGCGCGCTGCTGCTCGGCGACGAGTCCGTGGCCGGGCGGATCGGTCGCGCACCACTGGCCAGGATCGCCGGGCGCGGGGCGGCGGGGGTGGACCCCGACGTGTTCGGCGTCGGTCCGGTGCAGGCGGCTCGAATCGCGTTGGCGCGGGCCGGAATCGGATGGGGGGATATCGGTGTGGTGGAGTTGAACGAGGCGTTCGCCGCGCAATCGGTCGCGTGTCTGGCCGGATGGCCCGAGCTGGACCCCGAGATCGTCAATGTCAACGGCGGCGCGATCGCGCTCGGTCATCCGCTGGGCGCGTCCGGCGGCCGGATAGTCGTGCAGTTGGCCAGGGAAATGCGGCGACGGGGCAGCCGGTGGGGGCTTGCCGCGCTCTGCATCGGCGTCGGTCAGGGACTTGCGATAGTTCTGGAGGCAGCATCATGAGCGCACGGCATTGCGCGACACCAGCTCCGGCCGGATTCCGGCGCGATCCGGACGGCAGCCATCCGCCGCTCGACTTTGCGGCGTACGCGTCCACGGTGCTGCGGCACCCGCGCGAATCGCTGATCGTGTTGCCGCAGCGCCTGACCGAGCTCACCGGACCGGTCTTCGGTTCGGATCGGGTAGGTCCCGCCGACCACGACCTGACCGCGCACCACGCGGGCGAACCGATCGGCCAGCGGATCATCGTGCACGGGCGGCTGCTCGACGGTGACGGCAAGCCGATCCCGCACTCGCTCGTCGAGATCTGGCAGGCGAACGCGGGCGGTCGCTACCGGCACGACCGCGACCGCTGGAACTGCGCACTGGACCCCAACTTCGACGGCGCCGGACGCACCTACACCGACAGCGCCGGGCGATACGAGTTCATTACGGTCAAACCGGGTGCGTACCCGTGGCGTAACCATCACAACGCGTGGCGGCCCGCGCATATCCACTTCTCGTTGTTCGGGCTGGCTTTCACCCAGCGCCTGGTGACGCAGATGTACTTCCCCGACGATCCGCTGTTCGGCCAGGACCCGGTCTACAACTCGGTGCCTGCGCATGCGCGCGAATTGCTGGTCAGCCGTTTCGATCACGCGCGCACCGAGCCGGAGCGAGCCTTGGCCTTCGAGTTCGACATAGTGCTGCGCGGGCGGGGCGCGACCCCGTTCGAAGACGAGGCGGCCGACGATGACTAGCCTGCCCAGCACACCCTCCCAGACCGTCGGTCCCTACCTGCATCTCGGATTGACGTGGGCGGACGGGCAATTCGCGGTTCCGCCCGGCGCACCGGGTGCGGTGTGGCTCACCGGCCGGGTGTTCGACGGCGCGGGCACTGCCATCGACGACGCCATGGTGGAGACCTGGCAGGTGGTCGGCGACGCACACCGCGGTGAGCGAAACGGGTTCGCGCGCAGCGATACCCGGCGCGGTGAGTACGCGGTGCACATCCCGCTGCCGGAAGCGGTGTGCGACGGTGCGGGCGGGTGGCAAGCCCCGCACCTGGACATGTCGGTGTTCGCCCGGGGACTGCTGCACCGTGTCGTCACCCGGGTGTACTTCCCCGAGCACGCCGACCGGCACGCGGTCGATCCCGTGCTGGCGACCGTTGCGCCGGAACGCAGGCACACACTGATCGCCGCACGTGCCGGCGACGGTTACGTTTTCGACGTCCACCTGCAAGGGACGGACGAAACGGTGTTCTTCGATGTCTGAGCTGTTCGGCGGGGTGCTCGCGGCGGGCCCGGTCGCGGAAGCGGTCGGCGATCGGGCCTGGGTGCAGGCGATGCTCGATTTCGAGGCGGCGCTCGCCCGTGCCTCGGCGGCGGCGGGCGTGGTTCCGGCGGCGGCCGCGAACGCGATCGAAAAGCACTGCCGGGCCGCGGAGTACGACGTCGGTGCGTTGGGTGCGGCCGCGGTGCGGATCGGCAATCCGGCGGGTCCGCTGGTACGCGCGTTGACCGCGCGGGTGGACTCCGCGGCGGCGGCCTACGTGCATCTCGGTGCGACCAGTCAGGATGTCCTCGACACCGCAGCGATGCTGGTCACCGCCCGAGCACTGACCGTGCTGCGTGACGATCTGGTGGGCTGCGCCGATCTGCTTGCGCGTTCGGCCGAGGAGCACGCGGACACCGTGCTGGCCGGGCGCAGCCTGTTGCAACAGGCGCCCCCGGTGACGTTCGGGCTCACGGCCGCCGGCTGGCTGGGCGGCGTGGTCGCGGCGTTGCGGCAGCTCGATCGCGTTCGGGACAGCCGCCTGGCGGTGCAGTTCGGCGGTGCGGTCGGGACGGCGGCCGCGCTGGGCGAGCACGGAGTCTTTGTGCTGACCGAGCTGGCGCGTCAGCTCGGCCTCGCGGAGCCGGCCTTGCCCTGGCACACCGAACGCAGCCGCATCGCTGAGATCGCGGGTACTTTGGGCCAGACCTGCGGTGCGGTCGCGAAGATCGCCCGCGATCTCACCTTGCTCGCGCAGACCGAAGTCGCCGAAGTGGTCGAGCAGGGGCCGCCCGGCAGCGGCGGATCATCGACCATGCCGCACAAGCGAAATCCGGTCGCCGCGGTGCTCGCCGCCGGTGCCGCCGCGCAGGCGCCCGGCCTGGTCGCCACCGTGCTGAGTTCGGGTGCCCAGGAACATCAACGAGCCGCCGGCTCGTGGCACGCGGAATGGCGACCGTTGGTCGAACTACTGCGCAGCACCGGTTCGGCGGTGCACTGGCTGCGGGTTTGCCTCTCGCGCCTGCACATTGATCCCGCGCGGATGCGCGCGAACCTGACGGGCTCCGGTGGTGTGCTCGTGGCCGAACACGTCGCTGTGGAGTTGGTGCCGGCGAGCGGGGGCACGGTGGGCCGACAGGAGGCCGGTGACCTCGTCGCCGCCTGCTGTGCCGACGCGGTGCGGGGCGACCTCGCCGAGTTGCTCGCGGCCGATCCGGTGATCGGGAAGTATCTGGACCGCGGGCGAATCGACGAGCTGCTCGATCCATCCGGGTATCTGGGTGCCGCGAACGAATTCCGGCTGCGCGCATTGGCGGAATGGCAGGGGGTCGAACGATGAGTCCGGTTGCGGTGCATGCTCACGTCGACGGGCCATCGGAAGGGGACACGGTAGTGCTGAGCGGGTCGCTCGGCAGCGATGTGCGCATGTGGGAGCCGCAAGTGGCGGCACTGACCGCCGCGGGCTACCGGGTGGTGCGCTACGACCAACGCGGCCAAGGGCATTCGCCGGTGCCGGCCGGACCATATGCCCTGGCCGATCTCGGTTCCGACGTGCTCGCGCTGCTCGACCGGCTGGCTGCCCGCCGCGTGCATTTCGTGGGATTGTCCCTGGGCGGCATGGTCGGCATGTGGCTCGGCGCGCATGCCCCGCACCGGCTGCGCACGTTGACACTGTGTTGCACCAGCGCCGAACTGGGCCCGCCCGCCGGCTGGGCCGAGCGTGCCGCCACAGTCCGCGTCGCAGGGACCGCGGCGGTGGCGGGCGCGGTCGTACGACGGTGGTTCACCCCGCAGTGGTGCGCTGCCCACCCGGAACGAATCCGGTTCTACGAGAACATGATCGCCGCCACGCCCGCCGTGGGCTACGCCGCGTGCTGCGCGGCGATCGAAACGATGGACATCGCGGTGGGGCTGACCAGGATCAGCGCGCCCACGCTGGTCATCGCGGGCGCGGACGATCCCGCGACGCCGCCCGTGCACGGTGACCGGATCGCCGCGGCCATCCCGCTGTCCCGGCTCGAAATCGTCGAGTCCGCGGCGCATCTGGCGAACGTCGAACAACCGGACGTCGTCAACCAGCTGATCCTCGGACACCTGAAGGAGAATTCGTGAACGAACGTGCCGAGCGGGGCGCACAGGTCCGGCGCGAGGTGCTCGGCGACGCGCACGTCGACCGTACCGAGGCCGCGACGACCGAATTCACCCGCCCGTTCCAGGAATACATCACCGAGTCGGTGTGGGGTTCGATCTGGACCCGGCCCGGTCTCGATCGTCGCACCCGCAGCTGCATCACCCTCGCCGTGCTCACCGCGCTGGGCCGCCACGAGGAGATCGCGATGCACGTACGCGCGGCCCGCCGCCACGGTCTCACCCCCGCCGAGATCGCCGAGGTGCTCCTGCACACCGGCGCTTACGCGGGCGTTCCGGCCGCCAACGCCGCCTTCACGATCGGCCGAGCCGTGCTGGACGAACCCGGCCCCGACGAGTCCTAGCGTCCCACAACGGTTCGACTCATGCGTCGAGGACCTTGCCCGGGTTGAAGAGGTTGTGCGGGTCGAGGGTGCGCTTGATCGCGAGCATCAGATCGACTGCCGCGCCGTGTTCTTCCCGCAGGTACTTCTTCTTGGTGAGGCCGATGCCGTGCTCGCCCGTCGCGGTGCCGCCGACGGCCAGGGCATGGCGCACCAACTGGTCGGAGTACTGCTGCACCACCTCGTCGTCGTGCTCGTCGTAGGGCACGATGGTGTGCACGTTGCCGTCGCCGATGTGCCCGCAGACGCTGACCGCCAAGCCGAGTTCCTCGCCCAGGCGCAGCGCGGTATCGACGGCCGCCGCGAGCCGGGAGTACGGGACGGCGGTGTCGGTCACCATGAACCGGCGTCCCGGGTGCAGCGACTTCAGCGCGAAGAAGAGATTGTGCCGGTCCTCCCACAGGGCGTAGCGCTCGGTGTGGGTGCGGGCCGCGGCGACGTCGAGGGCGTTGTGGCCCCGGGCGATTCGGGTGATCTCCTGTTCCTCGGCAATCGCGGCCGGCTCCGACGACGACTCCACGTCGATGAACAGCGCCGGGGTCTCGGCATAGTCGGTGCCCCGATAAGCGTTGGTCGCGACCATGCTCACCGTGTCGACGAGCTCCAGCCTGCTCACCGGGAGCGCGGCACCGAGCATCTCGACGGCGGCGTCGACGGCGTCCGCCACCGTGGGAAACGAAATCCGCAGCGAGCGCAGCCATTCCGGGATGGGGTGCAGGCGCACGGTGAGTTCGGTGATGATGCCGAGGGTCCCCGCGGAACCGATCAGCAGATCTTTGAGGTCGTAGCCGCTGGAGGATTTGCGGACCGCGCGGCCGAAGCGCGCCACCGTCGCGTCGGGAAGCACCGCTTGCAGCGCAAGCACATTCGCCCGCATCCCGCCGTAGCGGACGGTGGTGGTGCCGCTGGCGTTGGTCGCGGCCATGCCGCCGAGCGAGGCGTCGGCCCCGGGGTCGACGGTGAACTGCAAACCGTGTTCTGCCGTCGCCGTGTTCAATTGGGTGCGGGTGACGCCCGGCTGCACCGTGGCGGTGAAATCGGTGGGGGAGATGTCGAGGATCGAATTCGCCTGCGACAGATCGACGATCAGTTCGTTGTGCTGGGCGAGCAGGTGGCCTTCCAGGCTCGTTCCGGCGCCGCGGGCGATGAGCGGTGTCCGCGTCGCTCGCGCCCACCGCACCAGCGCGGCCACCTCGTCGACATCGGCCGGTGCCGCGACCCCGCCCGGACGTTGCCCCGCGCGCCCGGTCTCGTCGACCGTGAACTGGTCGAGAACCGCGGGGCGCGTGTCGATCTCGAGGGGTGGGCCGTCGAACGCGGTGGTCATCGTGCTCCTCCAGCCGGGCCGCACTGGGTCGAGCCCGTCCTCGCATCGTAGGTCGCGGCCTCAGCTCGCGGGGGTCAATCGCGGCGACGGCGGCAGCGGGACGACGGTGGGCGCGGCGCGGAACGCCTGCAGCATGAGCGCGGCGAAGCGCCGGGATGCCGCCACGCGCGCCGCAGGACTGCTGGTGCGCAGCCCGCCGTTGGCCATGATCATCAGGACGAGGTCGTCCAACAGGATGTCGGCGCGCAGCTCACCGCTGTCCTTGGCGCGGCGCAGCAGTTCGGCGGCACCGGTGAGCGAGGACGAACGGATCGCGGTGAAGTCCATCGAGCGCGGAAAGGCGGCCATGAAGGCAGCGCTGAAACCTTGGTCGCGCGCCAGCAATTCGCACAGCTGCTCGACGGCGACACAGAAGCCGTGCCACGCGTCCGGGTCGGCCAGGCCCTCGTCCACGATGGCTCGGCAGGCGTGCATGTGATCGGTGAACGCCTCGGTGACCAGCGACTCCTTGGTCGGGAAATGCCGATAGAGGGTGGCCGGGCCGACCCCTGCGCGCCGGGCGATCGCGCGCATCGGCACGTCCAGGCCGTCGGCGACGAACACCGCACGCGCCGCGCCGAGGATGCGCTCGCGGTTGTCCCGTGCGTCGGAACGGCGGGTCTGAGACAAACGAGTGGTCACCGCTCTCACTTTAGCTAAACGGACGGGGGCGTCCGTTACGTTCCGAACGGGTTGATCCAGTTCGGAAAAGCACATGGAGGCAGCAGTGAAAGCAGTGACGTTCCCGGCGTTCGGGGCGCCGGAGGTCCTCGCCGTGGTCGATCTTCCCGACCCGGATCCGGCTGCGGGTGAGGTGCTGATCGTGACCGAGGCGATCGGCGTCGGCGGCCTCGACGCGCTGATCCGGGGCGGTGCGTTGACCGCCTACGGATCCACGCCTGGGCACGTGCTCGGCAGTGAGGTGGCGGGGACGGTCGCGGCGGTAGGCGACGGCGTCGACACCGCGTGGATCGGTCGGCGGGTTTGGGCGCACACCGGGTTGAGCGGGGGCTACGCCGAGCGCGCTGTCGCCGCGGCCGCGAAGGTGGTGCCCATCCCGGAGGCGGTGTCCGCCGCCGCGGCGGTGACCCTCGGGAGTTCGGCGATGGTGGCCCACTTCGCCTTGCGCCGTGCTCATTTCGCGCCCGGCGAGTCGGTGCTGGTGCGCGGTGCGGCGGGGGGCATCGGGGTGATGGTGGTCCAGCTCGCGGCGCGGCGTGGAGCGGGATCGGTCGCGGTGACGACCTCCTCGGCCGAGCGTGGCGAGCGCCTGCGCAAGCTCGGCGCCACGCACGTGCTGGATCGGGACGGCCGTGGCGGGCCGGACGCTCCCGCGGACTACGACGTGATCATCGATATCGTCGGCGGTGCGCAAGTGTCGGCGTTCCTCGGCAAGCTCGCGCCGAACGGTCGCATGGTGGCGGTCGGCGCGATGGGCGGTATGCCGCCGGCGGATTTCGCCGAGCCGATGATCGCGGCATTCCAGAAATCGCTGTCGTTCGCCACCTTCAGTGCGGATACGGTTTCCGCCCCGCAGATCAGCGCGGCGATCGCCGAACTGTTCGCCGCCGTGGGTCGCGGCGAGCTGGAAGCGATGGTGCACGAAGAGCTTTCGTTGATCGACGCGGTGCTGGCGCATCGGATGATCGACGCGGGCGAGGTGTTCGGCCGAATCGTGCTCGTCCCCTGAGTACCACCGGTGCGGGCACCGATGAGTTCTGCGGGGCCGCCCCGTCCATACGGTGACAGACTTCGACGCGAAGGGCGCACAGATGAGCACGGCGGTATCGGCGGACGGCACGCGATTGGCCTACGACGTGGTGGGCGCGGGGCCCGCGCTGGTGTACGTCACCGGGGCGACCTGCTTCCGGAAATTCCGTCCCATCGTGGACGACGTCAAAGCGATCTCGAAGGAATTCACCGTCTATACCTATGACCGTCGCGGCCGCGGTGACAGTACCGACACCGCGCCCTACGAGGTGCAGCGCGAAGTCGACGATATCGAGGCGATGATCGACGCGGCCGGTGGCAATGCCTTCGTTTACGGGCATTCGTCGGGCGCCGTGCTCACGCTCGAAGCCGCGCTGCGGTTACCGCACAAGGTCGATCGGGCGGTCGTCTATGACGCGTCGTACGTGCACGACGCGGCGGAACGCGATTCCTACGCCGAGTTGGCACGTAAGGTCGAATCACTGCTGCGAAAAGGCGAGAACGCCGGCGCGGTGAAGGAATTCCTGCGCGAAATCGGCATGCCGCGTCCGTTCGTCGCGCTGCTTCCCCTGTTTCCCGGCTGGTCCACCATGAAGGCCCTGGCACCCACCCTCATGTACGACATCGCGTTGACCGCGGACGTGCCACCGCTGGACCGGCTCGGCGGCATCGAAGTACCGCTGCATATCGTCGCCGGCGCGAAAAGTCCGGCCGGATTGCACGATGTCGCACGGCAAATCGCCGACACGGTTCCGATGTCCACGCTCCGCATTCTCGAGGGGCAGAACCATATGGTCAGCACGAAAGCGTTGCTGCCGATTCTGCGTGGCTTTCTGCGCGCGCAGTGAGCCCGAGTTCGGTCAGCGGACCCGTTTCGCTGGATTCGCCCCGATTCGGGTAGCGATCTACTCAGGCGCGGCATCCTGACCTGCGGTGTCATGGTGTCGAAAGATTGAAGTTCGTCGAAAGACGTGACCATGTGGGTAGCGAATTCAGCGATGGCGGGCAGGGCGGCAGGCCCCATCCCGGCGTACCCGCGGACCAGGATCACCGGGACGCGTGCGGGCACTTGCGCGGACTTGCCCGGGGTCGCCGCGCAGTTGTCGTTGTTCGGCGGGTTCGAGTTGCGGGTGGCCGGGGCGAAAGTGGTGTTACCGGTGCACGCGCAGCGGGTGCTCGCCTATCTCGCACTGCACCGGATGACCGTGGCCGAGTGTGGACGGCGAGTGCTGGCCGAACGATTGTGGGAGAACTCGTCGCCGGATCGGTCCTCGGCCAGCCTGCGCACGGCACTGTGGCGCATCCGCCGGGCCGGACCCGGCCTGCTCGGCGGCGACGCGGAGCGCGTGCGGTTGACCGATCAGGTCGAGGTCGACGTGGATCGATTCCGGCGTCGGGCCGAGGCCCTGCTGGCCGGGTGCGCAGGCCCGGCGGCGAACGTGCGCGCACTGTGCACGGCGGCCGAGCTCCTGCCGGGATGGGACGAGGACTGGCTGGTGCTGTTCCGCGAACAGTTGCGGTTGCTGCGGTTGCACACGTTGGAGGCGGTGGCCCGCAGGGACTGCGCCCAGGGCCGCTATCCGCAGGCGATCGATCTGATCTTGCGGGTCGTCGCCGAGGAGCCGCTGCGCGAATCCGCGCAGGCGATTCTGATCGATGCCCACCTCGGCGAGGGCAACGCGGCCGAGGCGCGCAGACAGTTCGATCTCTTCGCGGCGACGCTGTGGCGCGAACTCGCGCTGCGCCCGTCGGCCGAGCTCGGGCGGCGGGCCGGGGTCTGGGTGTGCACGGCGACTACGCGTCATTGACGCCGACGCCTACGACAGCGGAGCATGCTGCGCGGATGCCGCTCGATTTCCGCAACGCACCGCCGCCGACGCCGATCGGCCGGCTGCGCGCGGTGCCGATGCACATCGAGCAATTGCGCGCGGTCGTCACGCTCGACGCCGCGTCCGGTATCGGGTCCGTCGAGGCGACCGTTGACTACGTGGTCGGCCCGCACGCGGGAGCACCGATCTTCGACCTCCGGCAGAGCGTGCGTACCGCCCGGCTCGACGGAACCCGGCTCGACCCCGCCGAGCTGGCCGCCCACGATGTCGGAGCCGGTGCGCACAGCTCGATCCGGGTGATCGGCCGCACCCAGGCGGCCGGATCGGCGCATCGGCTGAGCGTGACGTACCGGCTCGATACGCCGGACGCCGATCTCGGTGGGGCCTATCCGCCGGTGCTGCACTGGTCGAGCGGGCGGGTGCGCTGGTCTTTCGGCATGTCCGACCTGTATGCGGGCCGGTACCTGGAGGCCTGGTTCCCGTCGAACCTGCCGTTCGACCAATTCCCGTGGACGCTCGAATTGCGGGTCACCGGAACGGCGGTCGCCCATTCGCTGATCACCAACGGCGCCGCGACCGTGGTCGGCGCCAACGCCTGGACGGTGCGTTTCCCGTCCTGGTTCACCACGATGTCGTCGCTGCTGGAGCTGCGACCGGCGGACTCGGTCGTGCTGCGCTCGTCGACCGTATCGTTGCCGGTGTCCGGGCGGTCGGTGGTGCTGGAGACCTGGAAACTTGTCGGCGGCCAAGAGAATCTGCCCGCGCTGCACACTCGGGTCGGCGTACTCCTGGCGGAGTACGAGACCGCCTTCGGCGCGTTCCTCGGTGACCGTTTCGTGTGCCTGTTCCACGGCGCGGGCGGCGGCATGGAATACGCGGGCGGGGCGACCACCGCAGCCGGTGCGCTCGGCCACGAGGTCTTTCATTCGTGGTTCGCCCGCGGCCTGAGCCCGGCGGCACAGACCGACGGGTGGTGGGACGAGGCGTACACCAGCTTCCGGGACGACGGCGACACTCGCACCGAGAGTTTCGATTACACCCGCGCGCCGGTGCGGCTGTGCGCGCGGCAGGCGTTCCAGCGCAGCACACCGACGGCGGCGTACGACGACGGCAGTCGCTTCTTTCGCGGTGTGGCGCAACGGATCGGCGCGGCCCCGCTGCGCGCGCTGATGGGGGAGCTGTACCGCGCGCGCCGCGGGACCCCGGTCAGCACAGCGGAATTGGTCGCGCATCTGGTGTCCGGTTCCGGTGCCACGGATCTCGTCGATGCCTGCCACCGATTCGTCTACGGCTTCGCGGAGTCCACGCCGGACGCGCGCGCGGTCTTCGGGTCGGCGCCGCGCCTGTGGAACCGGCACGGGGACGACCGGATCGCGGTCCACGTGAACCCGAAAGCCGGACAGGACAACTGGATTCACGCCCGGATAGCCAACATGGCGGCAGCTGGAGCGTGCCGCTGCTTTGTCGTCACCTTCGCGTTACGAGTCGCCACCGGCGCACCGCCCACCTTTCCCGTGGACTTCTTTCCCGCGCAGACGGCGGCGGTGGGTTTCGAACTCGCGCCGGGCCGTTGGCGTACCGTGTCGGCCCGGCTACCCGCGGCGCTGCTGCCCGCGCGCGGCACCAGGGTGTCGGTGCTGGCTTCGGTGCACGCGCGCCGTTCACATCCGGCGTCGGGCACCCATGTGTGGGAGCACGCGGCGCTCGCCCAGCGTGACATGACGATCGACTGATCGGGACACGGGCGCGGTCGGCGGCGGGGCGGCCATGCCGACCCGCCCGAACAACTCCGGTGACGGCCGGATGCTCAGTTCGGTCCACAGCAGATCCGCGAACAGGCGCAGCTGCCTGCGCGCCTCGACCACGTTGCCCTCGCCCAGATGCGCCTCGATGAGCGCGGTCTGTGCCGATTCGCGCAGCGGTTCCTCGGCGACCACGGCGAGCATCGCCTCGATCGCCTCGTGGTAGCGACCCCGCGCCGCGAGCTTGCGCGCGTCCGTTTCCAGGGCGTGCAACCGCATCTGCCGCAACTGTTCTCGCGCGAGCAGCAGCCAGGTCTCGTCCCAGCCCGGCAGCAGCTCGCTGGTACGGGCGAGCAGAGCGGCGCGGTCGCGCGGGCAGTCGGACTGCGCGCCCAGCATGCGTTCGGCGTTGCTCCGGAACTCGTGCACGTCGACCGTCACGTCGGCGCCGAGCCGCAACCGGCCGCCGGCGCCGTGCACCAGTGCGGGACCGGCCTGCCGGATCCGCCACAGGGCGGTGCGCAAACTCGCCCGGGACCGGTCTGCGGGGGCGTCGGGCCACAGGCGTTCCGCGAGCAGGCCGCGGTCGCAATCGGGTTGGGCGATGTGATCCAGCGCCAGATAGGCCAGCACGCGTCGTGAATGCTGCGGCAGGGCAACGTGGTTCGCGTCCACGCGCAGCGCGAAACCGCCGAGCAGGCAAATGGCGACCGCCATCGGATCATCCCTCCGTCACCGGCCGCAACGCGGCCGAGTGCTGCCAGCGTGCCGACCCGGTGCTGCGCGTGCGTCAACGCCACGTCAACGCCGCCGCCTCGGCATTGACGGGAGTTGGTATGGCCGCGCGCGACCGTGGTCCGGTGAGTGGACCCGAGAGCAGAACGATCGTGGTGCGGGCCTGGCGGGACCGGGGACGTCTGATCATCCGCGTACTGGCCGGCTCCGCCGAGCCGGACTCCGCCCGGGAATGGGTGTTCGCCGATATCGACGCGTCGCTGGCGCGGGTCGCCACCTTGCTCGCCGAACTGGGCGCAGATCGCGTGCCGGGGGAGACCGCGCCGGGAGAGACGAAGCGTTGACGTTCGCGCACACCGTGGTCGCGCACAGTGACGCGAAACGCCCGTCGTTTGCGGAGGTGACCACAATGCGCAGTGACTCATACACCGAGTCTCGCGGTGCTACCGAGGAATATGTCTCGCCCTTTTCCGGGCTCTCGCCCTTCGGCGAGGCGGTGGACGAGGCGGCCGAGCAGCCGACGGCCGCCCTGGACGAGTCGCCGTTCGAAAGCTACTCGTTCACCGAATCACCCTTCGGGGAGCACAGCTACTCGGTGGCGGACGAGCAGTCGCAACTCGCCACCGAGTTCCTGGCGGCACTGCACGACGAAGAATTCACCGAGGCGCTCGAGCAACTGCTCGACGAAGGAGCCGCGCGGGCGCTCTCCGATGCCCAGCAGTGGTCGGTGCCGCCCTCGGAGTCCGAGTGCCGGGAGTCGTTGCAGGAGTGGCTCGCACCGCTGATCAGCGCATGGGAACGCACCATCGACAGCTTCGCGAGCGGGCTGGAGAACGCGGATCTGCACGGGCTGGCCGAGCAGGAACTCGACGAACTGCTCGACTCGCTGCAAGCCCCGGCCGCCCTCGATTCCGAGGTGTTCGAGAACTTCCTCAGCAAGATCACCCGCAAGGTCAAGTCCGTCATCAAGCAGAAGATCCGGCAGGCGGTCGGGTTCGTCCGTAACCCGGTGAAGGGCGTGCTCAACGTCGCGAAGAGCGGGCTGAAGACGATCAAGAGCGGATTGCAGGCCGTCGGCAAGCACGTGCTCGGGCCGATCCTGCAGCGGCTGAAGAAGATCGGGCTTGCGCTGCTCGAGGGCGTCGTCGCGAAACTGCTCAACCCGCTGACCCGGATCCTGCCCGCCGAGATCCGGCCGCTGGTGCCGATGCTGGCCAAGCGGCTCGGGATCGGCGAGGCCGCCGACGAGACCGCGGACGAAACCGACGAGGCCGCAGACGAACTCGGCACGGCGGCGCTGCTGGCGCAGGATTTCGATCACCAGCTCTTCGCGATGTTCACGGCGGAGGAGCACGACGAGGCCGACGCGCAGGAGTACGACGAAGCCGAGGCCGAAGAGCCCGAGGCGAATACGGTCGCCGAATTGGACGACGCTCGGGCCCGGCTCGCCGCCCAGCTGAGCGCCTACACGGGCGAGGACCCGCCGATCGCCGAGATCGAGCAGTTCGTCCCGGCGGTGCTGGCGATCCGGCCGCTGCTCAAACTGGGGCTGAAAGTGACCGGGGCGCGGGCGAAGCTGATCAATCTGATCGCGCAGCCGCTGGCGAAGCTGATCAAGGGGATGGTCGGTCCCGACGCGGCCCGCACCATCGGCAAGATCGCGGGTCAGGACCCGTCAGTCCTGATCGCGCGGGCGGTGGTCGGGGTCGGTTTCACCGCGCTCGGCCTGGAAGCCACCGGCCAGGAGGAAGATACGATCCCCGGCGAGGCGCTCGCCTCGGCGGTCGAGGCGACGGTGGCGCGCGTCCTCGAGGAGTTGCCCGAGGAAGCGTTCACCGATCCGCTTCAAGTAAGTGCCGCGGTGCAGCGCGCGTTCGCCGAATCCGCGGCCGCATACCTGCCCGACCGGCTGTTGCGCGCCGACCTGCCCGAGCGGGAAACCGCGGAGGAGGGCGGCTTCTGGGTGATGCTGCCCCGCTCGACCGGACCGCGCTACCGATTCCGCAAGTACACCAGGGTTTTCGCGGTGCCGATCCCGCGGCAGGTGGCGCGGGCGGTGCGCTGGAACGACGGTGGCACGCTGGAGTCCTACCTGCTCGACCGCGGCGTCGATCGGTGGCCGGTGCAGGCCGAGATCGACCTCTACGAGACCATGCCCGGCACCATGCTGGGGCACCTCACCCGCGATGAAACCCTGCCCGCGGCAGAGCAACCCGCCGCGGAGGAATATCAGCCGCTCACCGCCGAGGCCGCGGGACTGCTACTGCGCGAACCCGCGCTCGGTCGCCGCCGCCGGGTCGGGACCGCTCCCGGCGCCTACCGGCCCGTGCCCGGCCAGCGCTACTTCCGTGTGCGCGTCGCGAAACTGCCGGCGCGCAAGGGCCGTCGGCCGCGCAGGCTCACCACGGTGCGCTGGGATCCGGCCACGAAGCGGATGCGGATCGTGATCAAGCTGTCCGAGCGGCGAGCCCGGGCCATGCAGGCCCGCCTGCAACGCGCCGCGCCCGCGGGACAGCGCGATCTGCCCGCCGTGCTGTCGGCGTTGCGCGAGATCTTCCTGCCGCGCCTGCACTATCGGATCGCGCGGCGCTTGCTGCAAGCCGAGTTGTCGACCGACCCGGTCGCGGCGGCGAAACTGGCCGGCGATCTGACCGCCGCGACCAGCACCGGCATCGCCACCTATCTTGCGCAGCGGGGCGCCCAGTTCGCCGCCGCCGTCGCCGATCCGGCGGACGGCGTGACGCTCACGGTGACTTTCACCGGCGTAGCGGCGGATTCGGGACAGCTGCCCGTCGCCGAGGTCGTCGCCATCCCGGGAATGAAGTGATGGACGCCCGATTCGCCACCGAGACCGCCGCGCTGGCCGCTGAGGCACGGCACTGGCGGCGCGCGTGCGCGGCGCTGGGCGACCTCGAGGTCAGCGCGTCACCGGTGGCGTGGCGCGAACTGGAGTCCTACCTCGGGCTCAGCGTCCGCGCGAGCCTCACCGGCCAGGCGCGCACGCTCACCGCGCAGGCGGACCGCGCACTGTTCACGATCAAAGCTGCGACGACGCCGGCCGACCTGAAAACCGCACGCGCGGAACTGCTCAGGTTGCGCCGCCGGTACGGCCGCGCGGAAGCCATGGTCGACTTCTACTGCGACGCGGTGAATACCAGGACGAATCCGCGCACCGCGGCGGTGCTGCGCGGGCTGGACGCCCTGGCCGTGCACAGCATGGATCAGGTGCTGCGGCCGCTCGGCATCGACACACCGCCGGTGCTCACCTATCTCGACAAGGGCATGGGCGCGTCGATCCTGCGCTCCGGCGCCCGGCTCTGGGACGCCTCGCTGTCACCGGCGGCCGCGATCAAGATCACTCGGCACAATCTGTGGCAGCCGACCTCCCTGGTGCACGAGACCGGCCACCAGGTTGCCCATTTGACCAGTTGGACAAAGGAATTGGCGGCAGCCCTGCATGCCGCCCTGGCGCCGCACAGTTCGCTCGCGGCGCGCGCTTGGCGCGGTTGGGCTTCCGAGGTGGCGGCCGACGTCTACGCCTTCAGCTTGCTGGGGTACGCGCCGGTGCCGGCCTTGGCGACCGTCGTGGACGGTCCGTCGAGCCAGGTGTACCGGATGCCGTTCGGCGACCCGCATCCGGTCTCGGCGCTGCGGGTGCAGTTCAACGCGGCGTTGTGCCGGAGCTGGTTCGGCGCGGGCCCGTGGGACGCGCTGGCCGCTCGCTGGCAGGCCAGACATCCACTCGCACAAGCTTCTTCGGAGGTGGGCGCGATCGTGGCGGCCAGCATGCCGCTGCTGCCCACGATCGCCGAGGTGTGCACGCGCAGGCCGATGCGAGCCTTCCACGGCGTGCCGCTTTCGGCACTGGCCGACCCACGACGGGTGTCGCCGGCCGAACTGAACCGGCTGGCCGACCGCGCGGGCGCCTCGCTGTACACCTCGACCTACCTGCAGCGGGTCGAGCCGATGCGGATTCTGGCGCTGACCGTGCTGCGCGGTCTCGAATCGTCCACCGCGCCATCGGAAATGGAGACATGGCTGCGCCGGATGGGTGGCGGCGACCGCGTCGCCGCCTGAACGTAGGAGATAGGAGACCGACATGGACAACGAGCCAGGCAAGGCGGCGGTGGACATGGATCAGCTGATCCAGTTGTTCACCGGCGTACTTCAGCAGTACCGGCAGCAGGAGAGCGCGGCGCCGAGCACGCTCGCGGAAGGCAACGACTTCACGCTGTCGATCTTCTCGGAGCTGCAATACGGGTTGCAATCGCGCAACCTCTCGGCGAAAGGCCCGATCACCCAGCGGTTGCCCGCCCTGGTCGACGTCGAGCACAAACTGCTGGAATTCCAGAAGGCCCTGCCGAACTACGCGGACCGGATCGCCGTGATCCACCGCGGTGCTCGTGGCCCGGAAATCCTCTACGTCTACGACGAGATCCGCAGGGACGGCGGCAACGGCGACGGCTGCGGGTCGAAACCGACCTTCGCGATCGAATATCCCGCCGAGGCGGTCGCGGCGCAGATCCAGGACTGCGACGGGCAGGTCCGGGCGGTCACCTTCGTGACGTACGGGCCGGTCCGCACCGGGTCCGGCGGCGGTGTCTCGCTCACGTACTCCGACTCGCCGCAGGCACTTTAAGGAAGGCAGCGCCATGTTCCGACAGTTGGCTACCAAACTCCCCAAGCTCACCGACCCGCTGACACCCGCCGACGCGGTCTTCACCTTCCACCCGGAGCAGTTGAGCCGGTGGCTGGACGAGATCTGGGCGCAGGGCGGAATCACGGTCTGGCCCAAGGTCTTCACCGAGACCAAGGTGCCGCTCGGCGACCCGGCCGCCGTCAAGTTGACGCAGCTGCCGGACAACTTGATCAAGGAGTCGTTCAAGTCCGGCGTGCACGGGCCCACCACGGGCACACCACCGTTCCCGCCGCCGCTCGGCTACAACCCGACCAACGATCCGCAGGTGGTGCCGCTGTGGGACCACATGTTCTACGCGTATCTGGTCGAAAGCACTGGCGCCGTCGAGATCTTCGCAGAGGTTGTGCGGCGCTACGTGGTCGGCGAGACGCTGCCCGCGCCCTCGGTCGAAACCATGGCCTGGGTACGCGCCACCGAGGAGCTGTTCTTCCGCGACCCGCCCCTGTTCCGGGTGGGCGGGTTGACCAGTCAGCTGCGGCCCGATGCGCGGGTGAACCGCCGCAACGCCTACTGGCGCATGTTCGGACTCGATCTCCCGCATCCGGCGCCCGGCGCGGACAGCCAGGCTTGGAAGCGAGACGCGGGCGCCGCGAGCAATATCCGTTTCATCGAGATGTGGAACGAACTGCTGCGCCAGGTCTGGCTCGGCATCGAGAACGAGCGCAACACCTCCGGCTCGAACCCGACCGACGCCAGTTACATCGGTTACCTGTGCCAGACCCTGGCGGAGATGCTGCGACTGCGCCGCCTCGGCGGGATGCTCTCGCGCGAAGAGTTCAGCTACGTCTGCCTGCTGAACTGGTTCCACCTCACGCTCGACTACGAGAGCGCGGTGGTCCGGGATCTCAGCGCCAACGCGGGTATCAGCGGCGGCAATCCGGCCGATCGGCTCGCGACGATCGGCAGGCGGGTCGGCGTGGCGCCCTCGCGGCAGGCGCGCGAACTGTTCGAACTCGCCACGCTCGTCTCCCCGCTGCTGTGGGCGATCGAACTCGGGGTGTTCGACGAACAGGCCCAGGCCGAGCTGCTGTATCGCTCCACCGGCGTGCCGGGGCCCGGCCCCGCCCAGACGATGAACCGCATCATCGATCTGTGGCAGTCGGCCACCGGTGAGCGGGTCAAGGATCTGGCGGTCACCATGCGCCGCAGCACGAATCAGGTCCGATCGGCGCAACCGACGAAACTGCTGCCCGCCGGCGTGCTGTCCGGCACCACCGCACCCTCGGCACCGGCGGCGCCGGCGGCGGCCGCGACGAACGGACATCGACGAGTTGCCCCACGGCTCTGAGCCGTTGGGACGTCGAGTCGTTCGCCATCGCGCGATACCGATTGGAGCCTGATATGAGTACCGTTGCCGAATCATCGATCTTCGCTTCGCCCGAGGCGGCGCCCGAGACCGGCGTGTGGCCCACGCGCGAAGACGTCTTCGCCGAGGACGTGGGTGCGCTGGAGCACGACGGCGAAACCGGCTGGCAGAACGAGAGTTCCGACACCGAGTTCGGCGAAGCCGGGGCTGTCGAGGCGGACTACGCCTACGGGACCGAGTACGACGGCGAGGACGCGGACCAGGAGGACGCGGTCTTCGAAGTGGACAGCGAGCTAGCGCCTTTCGAGGCCGCGGACTATGCCGAAGCGGACTACGAGAACGCCGGCTACGAAGGCGGGATCTACGAAGAAGGCGACTACGAGAACGCCGACTACGAGGATGCCGATTACGAGGCAGCCGACAACGGGGAAGTCGACTACGAGGACGCGGATTACGAAGACGCGGATTACGAAGACGCCCAGCCCGTCGCGGTGACACCAGGCCGGTTGCTCGTGCACCGCCATCCGCAACTGCGCTCGCACGCGGGCACGCCACCGGATCTGCTGATCGAGTGGAACGGCATGGTCGATCCCTCGGTGGTCGACGTGGTCGTGCACTTGCACGGCTACTCCGGTCACGGCGCGGCGATGCACATCGTCAAGCACAAGAAGCCGATCAGCGGACTGGATTTCACCGATCCGGCCAAGCCCGGAGCCGCCGGACGGACGGTGCCGACGGTGCTGATCCTGCCCCGTGGCCACCATCAGCCCAAAGGCAATCCGGCGCGCTACACGTTCCCGGCGCTCACGAAACCCGGTGCGCTGCACGCGTTGATCGATGACGCGCTGGCCCGTTTCGGCGCGGCGACCGGCACGACCGTGCGTCGCAACCGTCTGATCCTGACCGCGCACTCCGGCGGTGGCGCGGCGCTGATGGCGATCCTGGGTCACACCGATCCGGACGAGGTGCACACCTTCGACGCGCTGTACAACGACCCGAAAGCGTTGATCGACTGGGCGCGCAAGCGCATGGCGGCGGGCACCGGCGCGCTGCGGGTGCTGTACCGCCCCGGGGAAGGCACCGCGCGGGCCAGCGAACGGGTGGCGGCGGCTGTCCGGACGGCTGGTTCGCCGAACTTCCGGGTGGAGCGAACGCGAGTGCCGCACAACGATATTCCCCGTCGATTCGGCTGGCAGCTGCTCGCCGACGCGTCAGCGAACCTGAGCGGCGGGGTGCTCAGCCGGGAAGTTCCCGACGAGAGCAGCGACGAGCTGTGGACGCCACAGGAGGGCGACGGGGAGTACTGGGGCGAGACCGATTGGGAATCAGAGGATTACGCGGGGGAGTCGATCGCGCAGGAGTGCGGGTGCCGGTGCCGGGACAGCGAATCGTTCGAGGAGCAAGCGCCGCCCGCGCGCGCTCGCCGGATGCTCGGCAAATGCAAACCGGTCCAGGACGATCTGAAGCCGGAGGCGCCCTGGAGCGAGATGCAGAAACGATTCCGCAAGCGCTGCAGCCTGACCAGTCATCGCCTCGACGCCAAGGCGGCCATCGATTGTGCGTGCGCGTTCGGCGATCCGCGCGATGTGGCGCTCTTTTCGATGGCCCGCGTGATCGCGGCAGGCCCGCTGGCGGCCCGGCTGTTCGCGCATTTCCTCGGCGCCAGCGGTACCGAGGTGACCATCGACGTGGCGGACATGATCAAGCGCTCGGCCGGCGTGCGGGACAAGATCCGCAAGTCGATCGCGCGCGGCGGCGATATCGGTTTCACCCGGATCGAGCAGAGCGAGTATCGCAACAGCGACCTGCAATTCGCGTATGGCGCGATCGACTGCGTGCAGTGGCGGGTGCTGCCGCCGGCGCCCAAGGACTGGCGCAAGAAGCCCGCCACCCGGATCGAGATCTCGATGCTGGACTACTACGAATTCCATCCCGCCCGCCCCGGCGTGAGCCAATGCGCGCACGCCGCGTGCGTGGAGCTCGTCGCGCGGGGGCAGGCGAAGAATTTCTGGACCAGCGGCAGCACCGTGGTCACCCTCGCGGACCTGGGGGCGCGTCCTGTGACACCGGCGCGTCCGCCGCGGGAACGCCGCCCCATCCACCAGAGCACCTACTGAGAGGTGGGGAGGCAAGCGATGAGCGTCGTAGCCGAGTGGCCTGTGCACAGCGAAGCCGAAGAATCCGGTGCCGTCGAGCAGCACGAGTTCGATGAGAGCGTCGCCGGTGCCGCGGCGGCTTTCGAGGCCGAAAGTTTCCCGTCGGGGCTGGTGCTCACCGCCCGGCCCGGCCCGTCTGCCGCCGGGCAAGAGCATTGGGATCCGAACAGTACCGGTCTGCCGCTCTACGACACCGGCCCGCAGGTTCGGGCGAAGAAGCTGGCGCCGAACTTCACCGTCGGTGAACTCGTCAGCAGCGGTGGACGACCCGCTGACCGGGCCCGCATCTCGCCGGCGCTGGTCCGCTGTCTGCAAGCGATCCGCGATCGGGCGGGAAAGCCGGTGCGGATCACCTCGGGCTACCGGTCCTGGGCGAGCAATGTCGCCGTCTACCGGGCGCGCGGGCAAAAGCCCACGCTCAGTAGGCATTGCAGCGGACAAGCCGCCGACATCACCATCGCCGGTCTCACCGGGCTACAGATCGCGGAACTGGCGATCGACGCCTGCGGCAACGATATCGCGCTCGGCGTCGGCGGCAATTTCGCGCACGTCGACGTGCGCGGACGCCCCGACACCTGGACGTATCTGACCGGTCCGGCCAACGCGGCCGCACTCGCGCATGTACGGCGGTATCGCCAGAACGGTTCGACGCCGAAGCCGGGACCTACGCCTACCCCCACGCCCACGCCGACCCGGACGCCCGATCGTGCCGCAGGCATCGTGCGGCGCGGTTCGTTCACCAAGTGCGCGACGGGGGAGCAGCCGGGCGCCCGCGCGATGGCGAATCAGTGGAAGCGGCTCACCGGCCGCCAGGCGGGTACCTTCAACTGCCGGGCAACGACTTTCGGGACCCCGTCGCTGCACGGCGAGGGGCGTTCGATCGACCTGTACGCGAACGCGGCGGACCCGGCGCATCGGGCGCAGGTCGAGGCCTACCTCGCCTGGTTGCAGGCGAATGCGGTGGAATTGCAAGTGGCGTACATCATTTGGAATCGACGGCAGTGGGGCTGGCAGTACCGTGCGCAGGGTTGGCGCCCGTACGGTGGCAGCAACCCGCACACCGATCACATCCATGTCGACCTCAGCTGGGAAGGTGCGCGGTCGCCGAGTCCGCTGTTCGCCGGACCGGTTCCCGGTCTGGGCGGCGGTAGCGCGCCCGCGCCGACGCCGAAACCCGGGCCGCGGCCCAGCGGCCGGGTGCCCGCCCACGTGGTGGATTTCGTGCGCAAGTACCGTCCGCACGCGCAGGCGAACGAAACCCGCAGTCGCATACCGTGGCTGGTCACCCTCGGCCAGGCCGCGCTCGAAACCGGTTGGGGCGCTAAGGCCTGCGGCAACAACTTCTTCGGTATCAAAGCGAGCGCGAAAGTGCCGGAGGCCCAACGTAAGCTGTGCACGACCACGGAGGTGCACAACACCCCGAACGTGCGAAGCTATCCCGGGATCATCTCGGTGACACCACGGCCCGACGGGCGCTACAACTACGTCGTACGCGCGTGGTTCCGGGCCTATGCCTCCCCGGCTCAGTCGTTCGACGGCCACGCGCAGGTGCTGTTGCAGCCCCGGTACGCGAAAGCGTTCGCGCACACCGGCGATCCCTATGCGTTCGCCCGCGAAGTGGCGGCCGCGGGCTACGCCACCGAACCGAGCTATGCTGCGACATTGACGGGTGTGATGAAGTTGATCGAGAAAGTGCCGTAGGGGTGGCGGATGGCCAAGGCGCACGAGTACGCGCTGGACGTGACCTGGACCGGTAACACCGGCACGGGCACCAGCGGGTACCGGGATTTCGAGCGATCGCATATCGTCAGCGCCGAGGGCAAACCGCCGATCCTGGGCACGGCCGATCCGGCGTTCCGCGGCGCACCCGAACAGTGGAATCCGGAAGAACTGCTGGTGGCCTCGCTGTCGCAGTGCCACATGCTCTGGTACCTCGTGCTGTGCGCCCGCGCGGGGATCGTGGTCACCGAATACACCGATCACCCGTCGGGCACCATGGTCGAAGACCCCGCGGGCGGTGGGCGCTTCGCCGAGGTAGTACTGCGGCCCCGGGCGCGGATCACCGATGCGCAGCACCGGGACCGCGCGCTCGCGCTGCACGAGCGCGCGCACGACCTCTGTTTCATCGCCAACTCCGTCAACTTCGACATCCGTTGCGAACCGCAGGTCGCCGGCATCTGAGGCTTCGGTAAACCGAAGCGGCAGTGGATATTCGACGGTAAGCGCGGACTATCGCCGCGCCGGTGGCGTAAAGTATAGTAGTCGGTATCGTTCGTTTTACTAAACGCTCGCCTATCGCACCACACCTGCCGGGATGTGCTGTGCCTGGAGGTTGTGCACGCGTTGGTCTTCGTCGACTCAGAAAGGTTCGCATGACCCAGAGTGATCCCTACCAGCGCCTCATCGAGTTCCTCGACGCAGGTTCGGCACAGTATCGATTGATCGATCATGAACCGGAGGGCCGCACCGACCTGGTCAGTCCGATGCGCGGCAACGACTTGCACGATGCGGCGAAATGCATGGTGGTGATGGTGAAGATCGGCAAGAAGAACAAGCGGTACGTCTTGGCGGTGGTGCCGGGTGACGCAAAGGTCGACCTCACCGCGGTGCGCGCGCTCTTCGACGGCACCTATGTATCTTTTGCCACCCCTGACATCGCCGAGAATCTCTCCGGTTCGGTGGCGGGCACGATTCTGCCCTTCTCGTTTCATCCCGATCTCGAACTCATCGTCGACCCTGGTGTACTCGACATCCCCGAGCTGTATTTCAACGCGGCCCGGCTCGATCGGTCGATGGCGTTGCGTACCGGCGACTACGTGCGGTTGGCCCAACCGCGGACCGAGAAGATCGCGCAGTACGAGGTGGCCATGGGCGAGGCGATGACGTAACCCGATTGCCGACAGAACGTACATCTCGGAGGTCTGTGATGACTACCAAAGAAACCGACAGGGGCCACCTGGCGGGCTCGACGAATTTCGTCGACCGTGACGTCGAGCGTGTCTGCGCCGAATTGCACGCGATGCGCGCAGTCGGGGACCACACGGGCGTGTTACCTGCAGGCCACGGCTTGGCGGATGTCCGCCGCGTCGCGCTGGTCGGTACGAACCGTCTCCGAGGTGTGTTGTTCCACAAGGCCAGGCACGGTCGGGCGTAGTCCGGCCGTGCCCGGCGCTGCGGTCCGAGAGCGCGCACTCAGGCCTGACTGTGCTCGGAGACCAGGAGTATCGGATATTCGTGCTGGCGCAGCAGCGCACGCGACACGGAACCACCGTAGTGATAGCCGAGAAACGAATGCGGATGCGAGCCGATGACGATCATCCTGGCGCCTACCGAGTGCGCGACGGCGAGCAGGACTCGCTCCGGTGCGCCGCGTCGAGCATGATATGTCCACCCGATCGAGCGATAATCGTAGAGCGCGGCGGCGGCGCGCGCCCGCAGGGTCGCCTGTTTCGCGTCTGCCCGTTTTTCCCAGTCATCGATATCGGGATCCACCGGATAGTCGCCCAGATCGATGGCGTGCACTACATGCAATTCGTCCGCGAGATCGCGGGACAGACCGGCGGCCGCATCGAGAGCGGCGAAGGCAGTGGGTCTTTCGGCTATGCCGACGACGATCGCAGTGGCTCGGCGCGGCATTCATCGCTGCCTGGAGGCGTCGGGCTCGAGTATCGCCTCGACCGAAAGCAGGTCCAGGGCGATTGCCTGTTTTATTGCTTCGACGCGTGAGGAGGCCGAGAGTTTGGCGTAGATATTCGTCAGATGCCGTTTGACGGTACCTTCCGCCAGATACAGCCGATCGGCGATCTGCGAGTTCTTCAGACCCGCGGCGACGAGCGTCAGCACCTCTCGTTCCCGGGTGGAGAGTATGGCTCCGTCCCCGCTCCCCAGACCTTGCAGCATGCCTCGGGTGACCGACAAGACCACCTGCTCGGGGTTCTCGAAGATCTTGCGTACCGCGCTGATCAATTCCTCCCGGGTCGAGTTCTTCCAGACGTATCCGCCTGCGCCCGCTGCGATCAGATCGCCGATACCACGCGGAGTGTCCCGGTCGCCCAAGATGATCACCGCGACCGCGCTGGGCGTGCTCAGCAGGACGCTGCGTATCCAACGTTCCGGTCGCCGCTCGTATTGGCTGATACTGATGATCGCGATATCCGGCCGGTGCCGCTCGAGTGTCGCCTCGACATCGCGCTCACCGCATTGTCCGACGACTTCCATATCGTGTTCGTGGGAAAGAATTTCCACAATTCCGTGCCGATACAACACATGTTCATCGACGACTACCAGTCGTATACCTGCCGGTGCAACCATCAAATCTGCCCCCGCTTTCGTGCTGTGTATCAAAACTAGGGAGGCTGGTGCGCGCCCCTAGGTCGAACGTGCGCGCCCGTGCGGTGAACGCCGTCCCGGCACTCGTGCAGCCAGGGCTCGAGTGTGGACTGTAGGGCCGGCGTGAGAATGGGATCGCTCGATGCCCGCATGCAGGCCGACGTGCTGCCGGATAGCCTCGACTGACCGCCGAGCATTCACCTGGCAAACCACGGTGACCCCCATGGATGATCTGGTCCGCCGGCAAGCGACGATCACGGCGACCCGAGTGACCCGAACATTCCGCGCTGCATGTCCGATAGCCAGTGTGACTTATGGGACTGGGCAGTCGCAAGGGTGCACGAGGTAGCAGCGGGCGCTACAACTTACCGCTGACACCGGAATTGGGGGCAGAGCCCAGAGTGCAACAAACTGTACGATTCTGCCTAATATGCTGTACGTCAGTCGAAGTCGGCAAATATTTGGCAATCGAGGGGGCGGTGTACCACGATGCGGGGTGGGGACGCGTCACAACCAGGGTCGATGGTGGCCCTGACGGATCTGTCCATCTTGCTGGTGGCGATCACCTGGGGTTCCAGCTACGTCGTCATGCAGACGGTCGGCAGTGCGGTGCCCGCGGCCGGCTTTCTCGCGCTGCGTTTCGCGGCGGCGATACCGGTCATCGCGCTGCTCGCGTTGCGCACGCTGCCTCAGCTCACCTCTTCCGAGGTGCGCAACGGCATCGCCTTCGGGTTCATGCTCTACGGCATTCTGATCTTGGAAACAATTGGCGTGCTGCATACTTCGGCCGCCAACTCCGGATTTCTGATCACCGTTTCCGTGGTGCTCGTGCCGGTCCTCGAACGCCTGCTCAGTCGTCGGGCACAACCGCTTCCGGTCTATCTCGCTACGGTCACCGCGCTCGTCGGCTGTGGTCTGTTGCTGTTGTCGAAGGGTGGATTCCATCCGCAGAGCGGAGACTTGATCATCTTGGCCGCGGCGATGATCAGGGCCACCCAGATCACCCTGTTCGGCCGCAGTTCCGAAGGGCAGAACCAGTCGCTGGTGAACATCACCCTGATCGAGTTCGTCGTGGTGCTGCTGCTGGCGACGGGGACCTCGGTGCTGACGGGTGCGCCGATGTGGCGCCTGGCCGGCGCGGTGAGCGGATCGAATTGGCTGCTGATCGTCTATCTCGGCGTGATCGGCACGTCGTTCGCGTTCTTCGCCCAGCTCCGTGGTGCACGCCGGACGAGCTCTACCCGGGTCGGCTTGATTCTCTGTACGGAGCCGGTCTTTTCGACCCTTTTCGCGGTGCTGCTGGCCGGTGAGCAGCTCACCGTCGTGCAGATGATAGGTGGCGCGCTGGTGGTCGGTTCCGCGATCGTCGGGCGCACTCTCGAAGGAGCACGGAACGTGCCGGCTCGCATCGTCGCCGAACCGAGCCGTCATCCGTTGCGGACCGGGCCCGACACCACCGGAGCCGGACCGTAATCGCCCAGCCCGGTACGTTAGATTGGGCCCAGCGGCACAATCTAGCGAACGGTGGTCGATGTCCGATCTAGCAGATAGCGCCAAGCTGGACAGTGCCGCCGCCGCCATCGGTGCACAGATCCGCAGGATGCGGGAGGCGCGGGGCATGTCGGCGGCGGAGCTCGCCCGGCAGGCCGGAATCAGCAAGGCCACGTTGTCCACGTTGGAATCGGGCGCGGGTAATCCGCGGATCGACACGTTGTCCGCCATCGCGGTGGCGCTGCGGCTGCCGCTCGGCGACCTCATCGTCGCGACGGCGCCCACCAGGGCAACGCTGCGGCCCGGCACGTCCGAGCCGGATTACAGCAAACAGGAACTCCTGCAGCGCGTCGGCGCCGGCGTGTACGTCGAGGTCTGGCGGATCCGAATCCGCAAGGCGGGCAACCGGATCGACAGCCCGGCGCACACGGTCGGCACGGTGGAGCATCTGCACGTGGCCAAGGGCGGTTTGCGAGTCGGAGCCGTCGACACGCCATGTGACGCTGCGGCGGGCGATTTTGTGGTGTTCGGTGCCGACGTGCCGCACTTCTACGAGGCGACGACCGACAATGTCGAGGCCGTGCTGGTCATGACCTATCCGGTCTCCGGCTGGTAGGGCGGGTCAGATCCGCCGGCTCGCCACCTTGGCCATCAGGGCGGTGCACTCCTCGAGCGTATCGCTCCAGAACACCAGCCCGTGGCGCCGGATGTAGATGATGTGGCTGCGCGGCGCAGCCTTCGCGACCGCCTCCGCGAGCTGCACGCTTCCGTACTCCTTGGGCGGGATGACGAGCACGTCCAGGTCGGCGATCTCCTCACCCGGGATGTAGTGGTTGTGCACGATGTAGCGCGCATCCACCGATGTTCGCACCAGATAGTGCATGTAGCTCTCCGCCGACGGCGGCCCGGCGCCCTCGCAGCGTAGCGTCCAGTCCGAGAAGTCGACCAGTTCGACGAAATCATGCGGCGCCAGATCTTTGAGGTAGGAACCGCTCGCCGAGACGAAGGTGTGACCGTTCGTCCGGACGCTGATGTTGCCTGCCGAATCGGTCTGGTGCTCGAACACCGCGGCGGCCTCGCCGAGGGCGCGGACGGCCTCGACCGTCTCTGGGGTGCAACGATTGTCGGCTTTCGTCAGGCTGATGTTGACCCAGCGCGGCCGAGCCGGGGCCGTAGGCGACGGCTTGCCGCGAGGTGCGCGGCGCGGACCCGCGCTCTTACCGCAGTAGCGAATATTCTGCCTGCCGACAACGAATGTCGCGACATCACGCGCGACCGATTCCGGGTTCGCGTCCCGGAGCAGCAAGCGTTCGATCCAGCCGGCGATCCGTTCGAGATCGGCGCCGCTGTATCCCCGCCGCGTGATCTCCTGGACGCCGAGTCGCAGCGTATCGATGTGCTCGAACGCGATCGAGCGATTCACCGAGATGTTCGCGTCGAGCAGCTTCTTGGCCAACATCGGGCCGGCGCCGAGCGACCGGGTGTCGATGAAAAACATGTGGTTCTGGGTGAATCCGCGATCCGCGGCGAGCACGGGGATCCCGCGCTCGTGGAGCAAACCTGCCAGATGCCTGGCGTTTTCGATCACCCGAGCCGCGTATTCGTGCCCATCCTCGTACATCTCGTGCAGGGCGATGAACAGCGCGAGCGTCGAAGCGGTGTGCTGGCTGCTCACCATGCCGTTCGAAAGGGTATAGGTGATCCGCTCCATCAGGCTGCGGCTCTTGCCGAGGATGAGTCCCTTCTGCGGTCCGAAGAAGGTCTTGTGCGTGTTGGCCTGCAGAATGTCGGCGCCTTCGGCCAGCGGATCCTGGAACTGCCCGCCCGCGATCAACCCGAGGGTGTGCGAGGCGTCGAAGATCAGCGGGACGTCGCCGCAGATCTGCTTCAGTTCCCGGAGCGGAAACGGGAAGAGGTAGTTCATGGCGTCGATGTACAGCAGCGACGGCCGTTCGCGCTCGAATATCTCCCGGGTCCGCTCGAGGTCGATGGTGCACAGGTCGCCGAACGCGTAGGTAGTGCTGCGCCTGCCGAACGACCGGCACATGAGCTCGGTCAGGAAGTGGCCGCCGTCTTTGGTGGAAATGCGCATGATCTTGTCGCCGGGCTGGGACAGTGCGGCAAAGGTTGTCTGCATAGCGTGCAAGCCGGAAAGGCAACGGAATTCGATATATTCGGCACCGAAGAGCTCGCGGCAGACCTGGGTCGCGGATTGCTCTATGGCGTTCACTCGGTTGAGTCCGCGATAGAGGAAGTTGTTGAGGCGCGACGGAGAGTCCAGCCGCATGTCGAGATGTTCGAGCAGATAACGGTTCGCCAATTTGGTGGACAGCACGTTCTGTGCGAACGGGGAAAGCACCGTTTCGTTCGCGGTCAGATGCAGCACTTGCTCGTTGTCCACCTCCTCACGGGTCACCAGGTCCCGAATTGCGGTAAGCGACAGGGGAGTATCGTTACTGAGCTCAGTCATTTCACTCCGATCGGCGAGAGAAACTGCCCCTGCGTTTCGGCAGTTTCTCATGGTCGATATTAGTAATCCACACTGCGGCAGAGCAATACGACGAACGTTCCATCTGTGTGTCCTGAAAGGCTTCTGGCACATGGCCGTTCGGCTATGGCCGATGTCCCGTCGTTGACGGAATCCGGCCGCGGCCGGAGAGTGATCCTATGCGGACAATCGACTGGGTCGACGGAAAAGTAATCATTATCGATCAAACGTTGCTGCCACATCGGGAAGCGGTCGTCACGGTGAGCACCGCCGCGCAGCTCGCGGGCGAGATCGCCCGGCTCGCGGTGCGCGGCGCGATGGCGCTCGGTGTAGCGGGTGCGTTCGGTATGGCGCTCGCCGCGCTGCGGGCCGCGGAAGCCGGCGAATCGATCGAGCGCGCACTCGATGCGGCCGCCGTGACCATGACCGCCGCACGACCCACGGCAGTCAATCTCGCGTGGGGCGTAGAACAGGTGCGAACGGTTCGGGACGGCGGTCTGGACGCGGTCCTCGCCGCGGCGTTGGCCGTGCGAGACGCTGACGTTTCCGCCAATCGAACGATCGGCGCGCGGGGCGCCGACCTGCTAGCAGGCGCCCGCCGGATTTTGACGCACTGCAACGCGGGTGCGCTGGCCGGTGTCGAATGCGGAACCGCGCTGTCGGTCATCGGCGCGTTGAACGCGGCGAACCGGCTGGAGCTGGTGTACGCCTGTGAAACTCGGCCGCTGTTGCAGGGCAGCAGGCTCACCGCGTGGGAACTCGGCCGGGCCGGGATCGCGCACACCGTCATCGTGGACGGCGCGGCCGCGGGGATCATCGTGCACGGCCGGGTCGACGCAGTGGTAGTCGGTGCGGATCGGATCGCGGCCAACGGCGACGTGGTCAACAAGGTCGGCACGCTGAGCCACGCCTTGGCGGCACAGCGCGCGGGGATCCCGTTCGTCGTCGCCGCGCCCGAAGCGACGCTCGATCCGACCTGCCCGACCGGTGCCCAGGTGCCGATCGAGGAGCGTGCCGCGACCGAGGTGCTCGAATTGAACGGTGCGCGCATCGCTCCCGCGACGAGCACCGCCCACAATCCGGCGTTCGATATGACACCCGCCGATCTCGTCGCCGCGATCGTCACCGAGGATCGGGTGATCACGCCGTCGGGTCAGTCGGTCGGCAGGGTCAGCGTGCAGTAGCCCCGGTATCGCCAGAGCCGGGCGGATCCGCCGAGCTCGGTGAGCGTGGCGACCACCGCGTATCCCGCCACGGTTCCGTGCGCGAGTTCCACCAGTTCCGCTGCGGCGGAGAGTGTTCCGCCGGTCGCCAGCACGTCGTCGACGAGCAGGACGCGTGCGGACGGGGGCAGGACATCGCATTGCAACTCGAGCGCCGCCCGGCCGTATTCGAGGTCGTAGCTGACGCGGTACACCCTGCCCGGCAGCTTGCCCGATTTGCGGGCGAGCACCAGCGGGCTGCCCGATTCCTGGGCCAGCACGGCACCGAAGACGAAGCCGCGCGCTTCTACCGCCAAGACGATGTCGAAGGCGCCGGCGAAATGGCGGATCGCCGCCCTGGCGATCCGGGCGGTCATCGTGGGGGTCGCGATGACCGGGCAGAGGTCCTGGAAAAGCACACCGGGCGAAGGGAAATCGGGATAGGCCCGGATGAGGTCGGCGACGTCGGCGCGGAGCCGGTCGTCGGTGCGGTCTGGGGTGGTCGAATAGTCGACGGTATCGGACATGACGAATCCTGCGGTCTCGGGAGTCGGGAAGGGAATCACCGCAGCTGTTTTCCGGCGAAGAGCGCGACCCGGTCCGCGGTGTCGCCGGGTACGCCCGCGGGGTCCGACATGACGGCGTGCCGCATCGCGTCGGCGCACTCGCAGTCGCGCGCCGTGCCGTCGGACGACGCGGCGAACTTGCGGATGATGTCCTTGGCCGTCGCGATGTTGGCCCGCATCACCGACGCGACCATATCCGCGGTGACGGACGGCCCTTCGGTGCGCCAGCAGTCGTAATCGGTGACCAATGCCAATGTGGCGAAACAGATTCCGGCCTCTCGCGCGAGTTTGACCTCGGTGGCCGCGGTCATGCCGATGATGTCGGCACCCCAGGTTCGGTAGAGCCCCGATTCGGCTCTGGTGGAGAACTGCGGCCCTTCGATGCAGACGTAGGTGCCCGCGCGATGCACGGACGCACCGGTCGACGCGGCGACGTCGGTCAGCGCGGCGCGCAGCACCGGGCAGAAGGGGTCGCCCAGCGGCATGTGGGCGACGAGGCCGGTCCCGAAGAAGGTGGATCGGCGGTGCCGGGTCAGGTCGATGAGCTGATCGGGCACTACCAGATGGCTCGGCTCGATCTCGTCGCGCAGACTGCCGACGGCGCTGATGCTGAGGATGCGCTGGACCCCGAGTTGCTTGAGCGCGTGTATGTTGGCCGCGGCGGGCACTTCGGCCGGCAGGTAGCGGTGGCCGCGGCCGTGCCGGGCGAGGAAGGCGATGGGTCGCCCGTCGAGCACGCCGACGCCGACCTTGTCGCTCGGGTCGCCGTAGGGCGTGGTGAGGGCGACTTCGCGGCGGTCGGCGAGCGTTTCCAGGTCGTACAACCCGCTGCCGCCGATGATGCCGAGTTCGATTTCTGCCGCAGAGTGAACCATGGTATCCGTCCCGGAGTTTTTTTCTGATTTAGGCGCGCCTGAACTGTCTGACAACGATATTCAGGATATCGGCGGGCCGATCCGTCCCGCGATGTGCCGATCGGCGCAATTTGCTACATATTACGGTGTGTCACCAATTGCTTGCCGTCGTATCTTCTGGTTGCCCCGCTGATCTGCGTTGTCTTGGACGGTACGTCGCCCTATCGTCAGTACGGACAGTGGTCGAGCATTTATGGAGTTGGCCGTGACAACTGAATTCTCTTATCGGGTCGCCGATCTATCACTTGCCCATTTCGGGCGCCAGGAAATCGAACTCGCCGAGCACGAGATGCCGGGCCTCATGGCTCTGCGCGAACAGTATGCGAACAGCAAACCACTGACCGGTGCCCGGATTTCCGGTTCGTTGCACATGACCGTGCAGACCGCGGTGCTGATCGAAACCCTCACGGCGCTCGGCGCCCAGGTGCGCTGGGCGAGCTGCAATATTCTGTCCACGCAGGATCACGCGGCCGCCGCCACCGTCGTCGGGCCGTCGGGCACGGTCGAGGCCCCGCGGGGTGTCCCGGTGTTCGCCTGGAAAGGTGAAACCCTCGACGAATACTGGTGGGCGACCGAGCAGATGCTCGACTGGCCCGACGGCGCGGGTCCGAACATGCTGCTCGACGACGGCGGTGACGCCACGATGCTGGTGCATCGGGCGGTCGAGGCCGAAAAGGTGGGCGCCGTAGCGGATCCCGGTGCCGAGCGGTCGGCCGACGACGAGGTGATCGATGCGCTGCTGCGGGCCTCGCTGGCCGCCCACCCGCGCAGGTGGACCGACCTGGCCGCGGGTATCCGCGGTGTCACGGAGGAGACCACGACCGGTGTCCACCGGCTCTATCAGATGGCGAACAGCGGCGCGTTGCTGTTCCCGGCGGTCAACGTCAACGATTCCGTCACCAAGTCGAAGTTCGACAACCGGTACGGCATCAGGCACTCGCTGATCGACGGCATCAATCGCGGCACGGACGTGCTGATCGGCGGAAAGGTTGCTGTCGTCTGCGGTTACGGGGACGTGGGCAAGGGATGCGCGGAGGCGCTGCACGGGCAGGGGGCCCGCGTCGTGGTGGTGGAGATCGACCCGATCTGTGCCCTGCAGGCCGTGATGGACGGTTTCCAGGTGGCCACGCTCGACGACGTGGTCGCGTTCGCGGACATCTTCGTCACCGCCACCGGGAATGTGGACGTGATCACCGCCGACCATCTCTCGGCCATGAAGCATCAGGCGATCGTCGGCAATATCGGCCACTTCGACAACGAGATAGACATGGCGGGCCTGGCTCGGATCGCGGGCGTGCGCAAGGAGAACATCAAGCCGCAGGTCGACAAGTGGATCTTCCCGGACGGTCATGCCGTGCTCGTCCTGTCGGAGGGCAGGCTGCTCAATCTCGGCAACGCCACCGGCCATCCGTCGTTCGTCATGAGCAACAGTTTTGCGAATCAGGTGCTGGCTCAGATCGAACTGTTCACCAAGTCGGCGCAATACCCGGTAGGTGTGTACACGCTGCCGAAGCGACTGGACGAAATGGTCGCGCGTTTGCATCTGCCCGCTCTCGGCGCCCGGCTCTCGACCTTGACGCCTCGGCAGTCGGACTATCTCGATATTCCGATCGAAGGTCCGTATAAACCGGAGCAGTACCGCTACTGACGCCCGCCCGGGCGGCTACCGGGCATCGAGATTTCCGCCCGCGGAGGTGGCGGAATTCACCGCAAAGTAATACAGAAGGAGCGGGTCAGTGACAACAGCAAATGGTCGCCGCCCAATTATCGCTTTCATGAGCGACCTCGGCATCACCGATGATTCGGTGGCGCAATGCAAGGGGTTGATGCTCAGCGTGTGCCCGGATGTCACGATCGTGGACATCTGTCACACCATGCAGCCGTGGGACGTGGAGGAGGGCGCACGGTACATCGTCGATCTGCCGCGCTTGTTCCCCGAGGGCACGGTGTTCGCGACTACGACATACCCGGCGACCGGCACCACCGCGCGCTCGGTCGCGTTGCGGATCGCGCACGCCTCCAAGGGCGGCGCCCGCGGACAGTGGGCCGGTTCGGGCGCGGGCTTCGAACGGAAGGAAGGTTCCTATATCTACATCGCGCCGAACAACGGCTTGCTCACCACGGTCATCAAGGAGCACGGGTATCTGGAGGCCTACGAGGTGTCCTCGCCCGAGGTCATTCCGGAGCAGCCGGAACCTACCTTCTACAGCCGTGAGATGGTCGCGCTGCCGTCGGCGCATCTCGCCGCCGGCTTCCCGCTGGAAAAGGTCGGGCGACGCCTCGCCGACGACGAGATCGTCCGATTCGAACGCAAGGATCCCGAACTCGTCGCCGACAACGAACTCCTCGGGTACGTGACCAACATCGATCATCCGTTCGGCAACGTCTGGACCAACATTCATCGCACCGATCTGGAGAAGCTCGGTGTCGGGTACGGCACCGAGCTGCGGATCACCCTCGACGGCGTGCTGCCGTTCGAGTTGCCGCTGAGCCCGACCTTCGCCGACGCGGGGGAAGTCGGCGCGGCGGTCGCGTATCTGTCCAGCCGCGGCTATCTGGCGTTGGCGCGCAACGCGGCGAGTCTGGCCTATCCCTACAACCTCAACGCCGGTATCAGCGTGCAGGTCAAGGTGGACTGATCCAGCACTGTCGGCGGTCGGCTGGACAAGTTCCGGCAGGCCGCCGGCATCGGCCTGTAAGGAGGGTCAAATGTCGCTGTCCCGTGGCGATTTCGCCAGTCTGTTCGCCGCGCTGATCATCATCCTCGTCGCCGCCCACCTGGGCGCGCAGATCTGTGCGAAACTGCGCCAGCCGCCGGTAATCGGGGAGATCCTCGGTGGATTGTTCCTGGGGCCCACGGTGTTCGGGCAGGTGGCGCCCGGTGTGGCGAGCCAACTGTTCCCCGCCGACGGCGTCGTCCATGCCGGAATCCAAATGCTCAACGAGTTCGGACTGCTGCTGCTGATGTTCCTGGCCGGGCGGGAGGTCATGACCTATCGCAATCCGGGCAAACAGCGCACCGTGGCGGCGCTGGCCGCAGCCGGGCTGGTGATTCCGATGGTGCTCGGGGTCGGGGTGGCCCTCGCGCTCGACCACGCCGACTACTCCGGCCCGCACGGGACCGATGCCACCTTCGCCCTGATCTTCGGAATCGCCTTCGCGGTCACCAGCATTCCGGTCATCTCGCGAATAATGCTCGACCTCGGGTTGCTCAACACCAGTTTCGCCCGGGTCGTCCTCGCGGTCGCGCTGCTCGAGGACGTCGTGTTGTATGTGGCGCTCGCCGTGACGTTCAGCCTGGTCCAGAGCGACCAGAAGACGTTCGGGCTCGGCTCGCTACTGCACCTGGACGGTACGGGTGCGATGGCGTATCAGGTGATCGTCAGCCTGGTCTTCATATCGGTGCTGCTGCTGGCCGGCAAATGGTTGTTCAACCGGCTGGCCATGAGCAGGGCGAATCTGATGGCGAAGGCGAGCCCGATCGCGTTCCGGTTGGTATTCGCACTCGCGCTGGTTCTGGCGTGTGTATTCCTCGGGATCAACGCCATCTTCGGCGCGCTCTTGGCTGGGATCGCCTCCTCCGATGTCACCGCGCCGCACGGTAATAGAAAGAATGCGCCGGTGCCGGACGCGGGCGCGTGGGATACGATCAAGAGCTTCTCGCTGGCGTTCTTCATCCCGATCTACTTCGCCGGTGTGGGCATGCAACTCGATCTGGCACGCAATTTCGACCTCGTGTTCTTCGCCGTCTTCTTGCTGACGGCAACCGCGGTCAAGGGGCTCAGCATCTGGGCCGCCGCGCGCGCGGCGGGCGAATCGAACCGGCAAGCGAAGAATTTCGCCGTCGCGCTGAACGCGCGTGGTGGCCCGGGAATCGTGCTGGCCACCGTCACGTTGTCCGCGGGCCTCATCAACGAGGAATTCTTCACGAGCATCGTGGTGCTCTCCATCGTGACGTCCTCGTTGGCCGGCATGTGGCTGGATTACGCGTTCCCGAGAACACTACGTCCGGCGCCGCTCGTCCGGGCCTCGAATCATGGTGCGACGACACCGCACAACGGTACCGCGGCGACCCACGGCGGTACCGGCGCGGCCGATCATGTGGTGGGGGCCGAGGAGGCGCCCGGGCCCAAGTCGTAGTCGAACGGTGCGCAATGGGTGACCTCCACGGCGAAACCGTCCGGCTGCGACCGGTCGATCTGTCGCTCGCCCTTGTTCTGCGCGACGACATGCGCGAAGGTCGGGGCGAGGACGGGATCGTCGGCCGCGTGCGCGGGCCGGAAGAAGCGAACCAGTTCGGCGAGCGCCGTGCGGGCATACGCGGTGTTGAGTTCGTGCGTGGCATCGGACAGCACGACGATGGCGGCCGACGCGTGGTCGCGCAAGGCGTACTCCACGGCGCGCGGATCGACCCAGGAGTCGCGGCTGCCCTGGACCGCCAGCATCGGCACGGAGCCGAGCGATCGGACATCGGCTCGGGTGGATTCGGTGGTGTGCCAGCCCAATTCGATCAACCGCTGGACGAACCGCCATTTCACCTCGTGGTCGAGCACGAGCGCGGTGCGGTCCGGGTCGGTCTGCTCGCCGCGCAGCCACTGCCCGATGAAATCCTGGTCGTTGGCCGCCGCGATGGTGGCCCGCAGGTCGACCACGGCTGAGATCGCGCCGATCGCGACCGGACGCCGACTCGACCGGGCGGCCGTCGCGAATGCGATGCGCGCGGCGATACTCGCGGTGAACAGGGCGGCGGGCCCGCTGCGCGGGCCGCAGCTCGCGACCCAGTCGTGCACCAGCGCGAGGTCCGCGGCAAGGGCATCGGGGGTCAAATCCCGGATAGTTCCGTCGCTTTCGCCTACATGATTGGTGGGGTCGTAGCGAATGACATCGAACCCGTTGAGGAGAAAGTAGAGGGCGATGGCACGGCCGCGCCGCATCACCGTGCCGAACGGTGGGACCACGATGACTCGTCCGACCGGATCGTGGTTGTCGGGCTGGTATTGGTGCAGGCCACGCAGCATGCCGCGCGGGGTGGGCAGTTCGAACCACTCCGAGCGCACGGTCACCGGAGTGGTCGAACGGCGTTGTCCTACTGGTGCGGTCGTCATCGGATGACCTCGGCGTCGAGTCGTAGGGCGCAGCCGCGAGTTTCGGCCGTCGTGATGCGGCGCAGCACGGTGAGCACCGCGGAGTCGTTGCCGCACGGGCAGCTGCCCTCGCGCGATACCGAGCCCAGATCATCGGTCGCCACGAAGCCCGGATAGCTGGTGGGGGAGGCGTCGCAGAACGCGAGCACGCCGACCTCGCCCGGCGGCAGCGGCCGCATCGTCGCCGGGTCACGTGCGCTCGTGTGCAACCAAGCGGGCAGATGTTTGGCGCGGAACCGGCATTCGAACAGCACCGTGTTCAGCTCGACCGCGTTGTAGCAGTCGCGGATCGGCGCTTCGCCGGCCAAACCGAAAGCGGCCGTAACGAATTCCTCGAAGTCCCGCCGCGACATCGCCGTCGTGTTCGCGCGCTTCCAGCCGCCCGCGGTGATGACGAGACCATTGCGCGCGCCGAGGCGGGGATCGATGCCGCGTTCGCGCAGTGCTGCCGCGAGATCCCGGACCAAGGCGGGTGGTCCGACGATCACCGGCCGGTCGATCGACTCGTCGAGCAACGCCGCGATCACCTCATCGATCCGGAAAATGCCTGCGGTGACGCAGAATCGGGTGGGATGCAGCAGATCCACGATGCTGAGTACGTAGGAGAACCAGAGATCGCCGGCTTCAGTGGTGTCCGGACCGAGCACGAACAGCTGCCGTTCGATCTCGGGATTCGGTAGCGCGAGCCGGCTACCCTGTTCGATGCTGCCGACAAAACGCTCCAGTGTGGTTCCGTCGCGATATATCCGGCTTTTCGTACCTCGGGTGCCGCTGCTGGTGCAGACCTGCACCACTTTTTCGGGCGCGCAGCTCGAAACGTCGCGACGCTTGAACACCGAGGCCGGTATCAGCGGCAACGACTCGATGAAACCGGGCCGGTCCAGCCGGGCCGGCGACCATTCATTGGCTTCGGCATAACGCCGGTAGGCTGCGCAGTACTGCCAGTGGTGGCGGACCGCGGCGCGCATCACTTCGTCGCGGAGTTCCTCGAGCTCCGCCCCGGCGAGTGTGAAAGCATCGTCGCGCTGATGGATCAGATCATCGATCGCCCGAATAGAGTCGATGACGGTGACCTTGGCGTGCGTAGTCATGGTCTGCCCTCGATCGGCGGCCGGTCAGTCGATGATGTTGATGCAGCGTGACGGGCATTCGGCCGCGGCGCGGTGCACCTGCTCTTCGTGTTCGCCGGGCACGAGCAGCGCGTTGTGCGCGCAGTCGGCGCCGATGTCGGCCTTCACGTAGGCCACATACTCGTCGTCCGTCGCGAACACCGCCGCAGCGTGTTCACAACACAGCTCTGCACCTTGGCAGAGCGCGCGTTCGATCCACACTCGCATTTCCAGGGCTCCTCGTGCCAGACTTTTCGGCCAGTTCGTGCTCCCTTTCCACCAAACGGGAGTTTCCACGGCGCTGTCAATACTCCCTTCAGCACATCTGTCACGATTCGCTCGCCGAAAACAGTCGCCTGGTAACGCAATTCGTACGACGGCGCGGTATTCACCGGGCCGCCGGTCACATGCGTTCTGTCACTTTCGGTTTATCGCGTCAGCGAAAATTCGGTGATAGTTTCGGCGCAGTGCTCCCCAGCAATTCCCGTACGCACCGCGTACCTCCGATTGGAGCCGATCGTGTCGATCGAAACCATCCCGACGAGCACGTCTACGCTCGATGACGTCGCCGGACTGTTGTCCTGTTGTGCCGCAGAAGATTCCGCGAACTCGGTGCGGGATCTGATCCAGGCGGCGGGCGCCACGCTGATCTCCAGCAGGCATCATTGGCTGCGCTTCGACGGAACCTGGCACGGCCGCAAGGAGTTCCGTGACGCGCTGACCGCGGCCGAGGCCCGTCCATACGAGACCTGGACCGAGGCCGACGCGGAACTCGTCCTGGGGCTGGCGGTGCTGCGGCGCGCCGGGATCGGCCTCGAACAACTCGCCGGTGAACTCTCCCTGCGGTCGGTGCGTGCGGTGCTGGCGCAACGGCTGGACGGCTACCTGCTGGCGATCGGCCAGCCGAGGACGCTGGATCACCTGTCCCTGCTGGAACTCGCCGACCGCACCCGGAAGGTCCGGGAATACGTCGAACGGGACTACTTCAGGTACTCCGTGATCGACGGCGCGAAGTGGCATCGCACAGAGGGGCTGCTCGCCCGCGCACAGGTGAGTTGGACCGAACTGCCCGGCCGGGTGGTCGAGGGGTTGACCGCCATCGCACCGGGCCTGCCCGACACCCGCGTCGCCGCACGCTGGCTTCCCGCGGCCACCAGGCAATGCCTCACCGCCCGTGGACAATCCAAGGATCTCGTCGATGCGCTGATGCGGTGCGCAGTGCGCGATCGCGCCCTCGCGGTAGACCATGTGACGGTCACCTGCGTGCGCGGGGTGCTGCTCGATCGCCCCGGCGAGCTGGACGCGTCCGACCAGTTCTTCACGCATACGGTGCTCGACGACGGCCTGGCCTTGGCCGGCTTCGCCGAGCAACTGGGGCACGAGTCGGAGCAGCGCCTGCGCGCGACATTGCGGGCCCGGATGATCAAGCTGAAGCGCAAAGCGGTGGTGAACTATTTCGGCGACGGTTGCCTGCGCGGCGAATGGGTCGAGAAGGCCGCCGACAACATGATCTTCTTCAACGAGGACACCCACTACCGCGGTCATCAGACCGTCGGGTGCTCGACCGGCGGTCGTTCGGCGTTCGAGGTGAGTTACCGCCGTGATCGAGCCGAACACACACTGCCGCCGATGATGGGCGACTTCCGGGTGGTCCGGTTGTCCCATGATCCCGAGCGCCGCTTCGCGGTGGACAACCTACGCCACGTGATTCGATACGCCCAGTGGGTGCGACTCGTCGTGCAGGAGACCTTCCGCGCGGGCGGTGTGCTGGAGCTGCTGCCGAGCGAAACGGCCCGGGGTGCCGTATGCCCGAGGTAGCGCTGCCGATCGTCGTGAACGGCGAAACGGTGGCTGACAGCGGGGTCGAGCCGCTGGTCGTCACCTACGAATCGGGTTGGCGGATCACGATTCCCCGGCCGACCCCCGCACTGGTCGGGGACGTGCTGAAGACCCGACGAGACGCGCTCGCGCAGCTGCACCTGGACGAGATCACGGTCTTCCTCGAACGGGTCGGCCGGTTGTGGGGCGATCGCGGTTATCCCGGCCGCCGCGCCGCCGTCGCCCTGGCGGCGCAGATCACCGGATACCACGAGACGATGATCGAGGACGACTACACGCGGGTAGCGCGCGCCTGTGCGCGCGCCAAGCTCTACGACATCGTCGAGACGGACCTGGACAATCCTCTGCTGCTCGATGATTGGCTGCCCCGGCAGTCGATCTTCTTGCGGGCGTTGCCCAAAGGGCGCGTACTGCATTTGATGGTCGGCAATGTTGCGCTGGCCGGGTTGTTCACCGTGATCCGCGGGTTGCTCACGAAGAACGTGACCGTCGCGAAACTGCCGCGCCGCGATCTGGTCTCGACGCTCGCCTTCGCCCGTACCTTCGCCGACGTCGACCCCTGGCATCCGCTCACCCGTGCGCTCTCCGTACTCTACTGGCCCGGCGGGGATCCGGTGGAGCAGGATTTCATCGACGCCTCGGATGTGGTGTGCGCGTGGGGAAAACACTCCTCGATAGCGGCGATCAAGCCGCGGATACCGGTCGGGACCGAGCTGGTGGAGTTCGGCCCGAAAGAGAGCATCGCCCTGATCGGTGCCGACGACGGCAGCTGGGCCGACGTCGCGGTGCGTGCGGCGTACGACCTGAGCGTCTACGAGCAGCAAGCCTGCTTCAGCCCACAGCGGTTCTTCGTCGAAGGCGACGGCGACGCCTTCGCCGCCTCGCTCGTGCGCGGGCTCGAGCATGTGGCACAGCGGCTTCCGTGCGGTTTCCGAACCGTCGACGCACAGGCGCACATCACCCGGGCGCGGCAGGAGGCCCGGTTCGACGGGTACCGGGTCCGCCAGAGCGCCGGGTCCGAGTGGACGGTGGTGACCGTCCCGCCGGGGGAGACGCCGGTACTGGAACACCCGCTGGGCCGGACCGCCTACGTCTATTCCGTCGCGCGACTGGCGGACGCCGTGGCGGCGGTGCACCGGGACACGCAGACCGTCGCCGTGTATCCGTGGCGTCGCGGCATGGAGCTCGGGCGCGAACTCGCCCTGGCCGGCGCCTCGCGCGTCACCGAGGTGGGCTTGATGAGCAGGCCGCGCCCCGGGTTCGTGCACGACGAGATGCGTCCGCTGCACTCGCTGGTGCGCTGGGTCTCGGTGGAACGCGGTCTGGACTATCGAGGTCGCTTCCGCGCCGCGGACCAGGCCGAGTTCGAGCAGCAAATCTACGGTCTGCCGGTTCGTGATCCGGGTAGATGACGATGGGAGACAAGACGATCAAGACGGCGGTGCTCGGTGCGGGCGATGCGGGCCGGGCGCTGGCGGCAGTAGTGGCGCGGGCCGGATGCGAGGTCCGGCTCTGGAACCGGACCGCGGCGCGCCTCGCGGATTTCGAGGCCCTGACACTGACCCTGCGCGACCCGGACCCGCATACGGTCCGCCTCGCGGCGGTGTCGACGGATCTGGCGGCGGTGTGCTCGGGCGCGGATCTCGTGCTGGTCGCGGTTTCCGCCGCCGCGCATCGTGACCTGGTCACGGCGTCCTGGCCGGCGCTGCGGCAGGCTGTCGCGGTCGTGCTCGTGCCCGGCCACACCGGCGGCGTCCTGGAGGTCACCGCTGCGTTGCGCGACCGGGTGGGCTGGTGTGAGACCGCGCCCGGCCCCGCTGTCGCCGAGATGGTCCTGCCGTTCGTCTGCCGCGGCGAAGGATCGTCGACCGTCCGAATCTTCCAGTACAAGAAGGATGTTCCGCTCGGCGCGCGACAGCGGCGGCATGCGGACATCGCCCGCGACCTGCTGGTGCGGAGTTTTCCCGCTGTCCGCAGCGCCGGCTCGATCTGGGAGTCGAGTCTGGCCAATGTCACGGCCGTGCTGCAGCCCGTTGTGGCTCTGGCCAATCTGGCGCGGCTCGACCACGGCGACCGGCATCGTTTCTATGCCGAGGGGATATCGGCCGGGGTCGCGCGGATCATCGAGGCCGCGGACCGGGAGCGGGTGCTGCTCGGGCGCGCGGTGGGTGTGCAGTTGCCGACCGCGCTCGAATGGTTCGGGCAGACCTACGATTGCACCGCATCCAGCTTGGCCGACACCCTGCGTGCTGTCCCGGGATATCGGTCCATCCTCGCCCCGTGCGGTACCGACCATCGATTCCTCGACGAGCACGTGCGGACCGGTACGGTGCCGTTGGCAGCGCTCGCCGCGCTGGTCGGCACGCCGCACCGGCAATTGGACGCGATCGTCACGATGGCCTCGGCCGCGACCGGCCGCGAGCTGTACCGAGACGGTCGGACGCTGCACCGGATGGGCATCCGATCGCGGACGGACATCATGGCTCTCGCGGGGTCGCCGGCCTCCGCGACCGAGGGTGCGGCGAGATGATCGAGACATCGGCCACGCCGGAATTGCGCAAACAGGTCGTATTGGAGTGTCGTGCCTGCGGATACGGTGTCGCGGCCGGGTTCGTGCCGCGGTGCCCCCGCTGCGCGGGCGCCACCGATGTGTTCTACGACCTGCCCCGGGCACGGATCCGCGACGACGGCAATCCGCTCGTGCGCTGGTTCGACCTGTTGCCGCTGAAAGACTTTCGGCACGTCGTGTGGCTCGGTGAAGGCAACACCCCACTGCTGTGGGCACGTGAACTCGGGCGCTGGGCAGGTCTGGACTATCTGTACCTGAAGGCGGAGAACGCCAACCCGAGCGGGACCGCCAAGGACCGGATGGCGGGGGTCGCCATGCCGTTCCTCCTGCAGCAGGGCGTGACCGAGTTCGTCGTCTCGTCCACCGGCAACAGTTCGACCTCGATGGGCCGGTGCGCCGCGCGCCTGCCGGAGGTCACGCTGCACATCTTCGGCGCCCGGGACTTTCTGGACCGGATCGATGTGCCCGACGCGCCCAATGTGCGGGTGTATTGCGTAGACGCAGACTATGTCGGTGCGGGCGCGGCGGCGGCACGGTTCGCGGCCGAGCGCGGCCTGCCGTTCGAGAGCGGCTTTTTCAATCCGGCGCGGCGCGAAGGCCTGAAACTCGCATATCTCGAGGCGTTCGACCAACTGGCGCCGCGCGCACCCGACGTCGTCGTGCAGGCGGTGAGCAGCGGGATGGGGGTCTACGGTGCGTTCAAAGGCGCCACCGAATACGTGGCGCTCGGCAGGCTGGCGCGGGTGCCCAGCATCGTCTGCGCACAGCAATCGCGGTGTGCGCCGATGTACGAGGCCTTCCGGGACGACTCGGCGACGATCCGCCCCGAGCACATCAACCGGCGCCCGAGCGGTATCGCCAAGGCCATCCTGCGGGGCAACCCGGCGGATTCCTACCCGTTCGTTCACCGGATCGTGCAAGCGACGGGCGGTGCCTTCGAAGCCGTGGCGGACCAGGAAATCCTCGCGGCCAGACGACTCGTCTGGGACCTGGAAGGGGTGGACGCGTGCCTGACCTCGTCGGTGGCCCTGGCCTGCGCGATGAAGCTGGCGCGGGCCGGCCGGCTGAGTCGCGACACCGTGACGCTCGTGAATGTCACCGGTAGGGAACGGTCGCCGGCCGCGCCGGCCTATGTGGACTATGTCTAGGGAGGAAAGCCGGAGATGAGATTCGACATCGTACTGAGCGTCGCGCAGCGGCCCGGGATCGGTCAGCGGGAAACGTTCGCGGCCGCGATACAGTCGGCGCAGTGGGCCGAGGAACTCGGCTATTCCGGAATATGGCTGCTGGAACACCATTTCACCAACTACAGCCTGTGCACCAACGCCCTCAACATGGCCTCGTTCCTGCTGGGCGGATCCGAGCGGATCCGAGTCGGCTCCGCGATCACCATCGTTCCGCTGGAGCATCCGATCAAGCTCGCCGAACGAGTCGCGATGCTCGATCATCTCAGCGGCGGTCGTTTCGATTTCGGCATCGGCCGCGGCACCTACGCCCGGGATTTCGAAGCCTTCGAGGTCGATATGACGGTCAACCACCGTGCACTGGTCGAGACCATGGACCAGGTGGTGCGGGCGTGGGGCGAAGAGCCGTACGTGATCTCGTCGATGGACGGCGCCCTGGACGCGGTGCCGGTGCAGCCGAAACCGCTGACGCGGCCGCATCCGCCGGTCTACGTCGCCTCCGGCTCACCGGACACCGTCCGATGGGCGGCCGCGCACGGATACCCGTTGCTGATCCGAGAAGCCATGCCTGACAACGAGAAGCGAGCACTGCTGGCGCGATACCGCGAAACGGCAAGACAGCACGGACAGTTCGACCCGGCCGCTCGGCACGCGTTGACCTGCATCGTCGTACTGGATGATGCGGACGACCGCGCCGCGGACACCGTACGCGAGCACGTGGGGTGGTGGGTCGCCGAGGGCGCGACCGCCAACGGGTTGCTGGCGCGTCGGCACCTGCTGCCGAATTATCGCACCTATTTCGAGGCGGTCGACGCGGGCCGCAAGGCCGGGGGCCGGGACGCGTCCGGCGTGGTCGAGAAGATGATTCCGCTCAATCTGGTCGGCACGCCGCAGCGCTGCCGGGACCGCCTCACGCAGCTGTACGAGTCGACCGGACTCGGGCACTACATACTCGCCTTTGACGCGAATCCACCAGGGGAGCCCACCTATCGGGCGATGCGACGCTGCATGGACGAGGTGCTGCGACCCGTCGCCGCCGCGTGCGAAGGGACGCTCGTACCGTGATCACCGACCGTTCGGACTATGACGTCGTCGTGCTGGGCGGTGGGCTGGCCGGGCTCAGCGTCGCCCGGCAGGTGCTCTTGCGCAGACCGGAAACCACCGTCCTCGTGGTAGAGCGGGTGCCGCATCCGGTCCGCGCGGCCGCGCACAAGGTGGGCGAATCCACGGTCGTGATCAGCGGCACCTACTTTGCGGAAACGCTGCAACTGCGAGAACATCTGGAGCAGGCCCAGATTCGCAAGACCGGCCTGCGATTCCTGCCGTCCGTTTCGGTCCCGCCACCGCCGCTGTCACAGCGCGCGGAATCGGGACCCAGCGGGTTCTTCTACGCGGCGGCGACCTTTCAGCTCGATCGCGGCGTCTTCGAGAACGCGTTGGGTGAGATCGTCGCAGCGACCGGTGCGGAATTCCGGCACGGGTATCGCGTTGTCGACGTTCGCCTGAAATCGGGTGCGCCGCACGAGATCGTGATCGCGCGAGCGGGCGCTGGACAGACCGTGCAGGCGCGGTGGGTGATCGACGCCACCGGTCGGCGCGGCTTGCTCAAGAGCAAACTCGGACTGCGCAAGGACAGCCCGCACAACTGCGACGCCGTCTGGTTCCGGCTGAGCGAGATGATCTGGATGGATGACCTCGTCGAGGAAGAGGTGGGCACCTCCGCGGCTGCCAAATCTGCCTGGCGAGAGAGGGTTTCGGAAGGATTGCGCTGGCGGTCCACCAATCATCTCATGGGCAAGGGCTATTGGGTCTGGCTCATCCCCTTGGTGTCGGGGTCGATCAGCGTCGGTATCGTGTCCGACCCGCGGTATGTGCCGTTCGAAGAGATCGGCACGTTCGACGCCGCGCTCGACTGGCTGACCCGGCACGAGCCCGAGGTCGCGCGCGCCGTCGCCCGGCACCGGGAGTCGTTGCAGGACTTCAAGCGGCTGCGGCACTTCGCCCATAGTTGCGCGCAGGTGTATTCCCGCGATCGGTGGGCGTTGACCGGCGAAGCGGGTGTCTTCAATGATCCGCTGTACTCGCCCGGCAGCGATTTCATCGCGATGTCCAATACCTTGGTGACCGATATGGTCGTTCGCGACCTCGACGGGGCGGCCATCGATGACCTCGCGGCGCGACTGAACGACTTCTACCTCGAGGTGTACGACACCTTGCTGCCGGTGTGGACCGATCAGTACAGGCTGATGGGCAACCCGCAGGTGTGGTTCGCGAAGCTGATCTTCGACCGGTATCTGCACCATGCGTTCTTGGGCCTGCTGATCCGCAGCGACACCACCGACGCCTACGCACCCGCGGTCATCGGCGCCGAGTTGGCCGACTTCCGGCTGTTGAACGAGCGCATGCAGGCCTTCTTCCGGGAATGGGATGAGCGGGAACCGGGGCGCGATCACTGTCACTTCTTCGATCACACCGGCACGCCGGCCCTGAAGTCGTCATTCGGTACGTCCGGCGACCACGGTCGGCTCGGCTCGGCGGAGATACGTCGTCGGCTCGGCGCCAACCGGCGCGTCCTCGAGGCCATGATGCAGGTGATCATGGCTCGCGCGGCGACCCGCATCGGCTTCCCGACGGACGCGTGCGACATCGATGCACGCACGTTCACGTTGCGCGATCTGCCGCTGGCAGGCAAGCGCGCCGACGGAGGTCAGGACGCGGTACACGAGTTCATTTCCGAGCTGTTGCAGGACAATTGGTTGCCCGTGAGCCCAGTCGAGGTCGCCGGGTAGCGGAGCCCGGGAACCACTTCTGCTCCTGCCTGTCGCGGCCGGGAGGTCGAAACGCGCCGACCTGGTGTTTGCCGACCACATATCGCGGTAGTCGGCGAATACACGGCAGGGTGCAACGAGAGGAGTGGTCATGGGATTTCCTGAACAACAGCAGCCGGTTCCCGGCGTGCAGGCACGGATGGACCCGGTGCCGGACTGCGGGGAGGACAGTTACCAGGGGTCGGGCAAGCTGGCCGGCAAGGCGGCCGTGATCACCGGTGCCGACAGCGGTATCGGGCGCGCGGTCGCGATCGCCTTCGCGCGCGAAGGCGCGGACGTGGTGCTCTCCTATCTGAGTGAAGACGAAGACGCCAAGGAAGTGGCCGAACTGGTCGAGCAGGCCGGGCGCAAGGCGGTGCTGGTGCCCGGCGATCTCGCCGAGCCGGGACAGTGCCGGACGGTCATCGATCGGGCCGTGCAAGAGTTCGGGAAGATCGACGTCCTGGTCAGCAACGCGGCCTATCAGATGACGCACGAGACGTTGGAAGAGATCAGCGACGAGGAGTTCGATCACACCTTCCAGGTGAACGTCAGCGCGTACTTCCGCTTGGTCAAGGCCGCGCTGCCGCACATGCAGCCGGGCGCGTCGATCATCGGCAGTTCGTCGGTCAACTCCGATATGCCCTCACCGACCCTCGCGCCCTACGCGGCGACGAAAGCGGCGATCGCGAACTTCTCCGCGAGCCTGGCCCAGCTGCTCGGCGAGCGCGGGATCCGGGTGAACAGCGTTGCGCCAGGACCGATCTGGACGCCGCTGATCCCGTCCACGATGCCGCCGAAGAAGGTGGCCAACTTCGGCGACGACGTGCCGCTGGGGCGTGCGGGCCAACCCGCCGAACTCGCCCCGGCCTACGTGCTGCTGGCATCCGAGGACGGCAGCTACATCTCCGGCGCGCGGATCGCCGTGACCGGCGGCAGGCCGATCCTTTGATCGCGGTGGATTGAGTCGAACGACTCCGGGTAAGCGCCGAAGGTCAGCCGCAGTCGCAGCTCGAAAGGTGAATAACTGTGTCAGAACATGGAAGTGGCCCCCGCGAGGGCGTCGAAGGTGTCGTCGAAGACGTGAAAGGCAAGGCCAAGGAGGCCGCCGGTGTGGTCACCGGTGACGAGAACCTCAAAGGTGAGGGCAAAGCGCAGCAGGACAAGGCCGAATCCGAGCGCGAGGCCGCGCAGAAGGAAGCCGCGGCGGAGAAGGCTCGCGCGGAAGCCGATGTGAACGAGGCGCGTCAGGCCGGACATCAGCACAACTAGTCGTCGCACCGCCTGTGCCGCGTTGCCGGTCAGCGAAACCCGCTGACCGGCAACGCTGTTTGTGCGTCACGGCCAGCTGGTCAGACGGAACGTGTCGACCAGGTGGCGCAGGCCGGGCCGGGCGGCGCCGCGCTGGCGTGCCGCGCCGGTGCCGTGGCGTTCGACATTGCGTAACAGGCGCCTTGCCACGGCGGTGTCGTCGGCGGCGGTGAGCGCGTCCGCGATCCATGCAACGAGTGAACGCAGCATCAGTATCGCGGGCACCCGGATCTCTTCGATCGGATCGACGGCCGGGCCGGCCAAGCCGTAGCGCGCGGCAGCCCAGATCGCCGCGGCGCCGACCTGATCGTCGATGCGGGGGCCTTCCACGCCCTCGTCCAGCTGGTTCAGGGCCGTCTGCACCAGACCGCGGGTGAGCACCGCCTGCAAGATCGCGTCGTCGACGGTGGCGGCGGTGTCGGCGGCGCGGACCTCCACGGTGGGGTACACCTTCGACGGGCGGGCCAGCCAGAACGACATGTGATCGTCGACGAGCGCACCACATTCGATGAGAGTGGCGATCCGTGCGTCGTAATCGTCGGCCGAACGCGCGTAGGGCGGCAGTCCGGCACCGGGAAAGCGGGCCTGCTCGGCGATCCGCCAGGAGCTGTAACCGGAGTCGCGGCCGCGGTGGAACGGTGAATTCCCCCCGACCGCAAGCAATGTCGGCAACCACGGCCGCAGATGATTCACGACGGCCACGGCGCGCTCCGGATCGGCGACGCCGATGTGCACGTGTGCCCCGCACGCGGTGTAGTCGCGGAGCGCGCCGCGGTACCGATCGTGGATCCGGGCAGAGCGGCCCGAGTCGGGCAGCGGAGTGTTGTCGGCGATCGGATGCGGTGCGGTGCCGACCGGCAGCACCGTTACGGCGCACGCGTCGCCCGCGGCGGCGAGCGCGGCTCTGGCGCTGCGCAATTCGCTCGCCAGCGCGGTCATGCTGGTGTGGATGCCGCTGATCGTCTCGATCTGCGTCAGCTGCAGTTGCGGCTTGAACCGGGCGCTGTCGGCAGCCTCGAGTTTGTCCGTCAGCCAGCCGCAGACCGCGTCGAATTCGGGTACCGGCCGGCCTTCCGCGTCGACCAGAAGAAATTCCTCTTCGAAACCTACCGTGAGTGCTTGCATTCGATCGAACTCCTCGCCGATCCGGACAGGTGCACGCCCTCCGGCGAGACCACCTCCGGTGACCGCTGTTGGCCGTGCTTTACCCGGGCCTGCGCAAAAGATGCGCGGATCGGCGAAACCTGTTGTGCGAGACCTTACAGAGTGCTGCGAGTGTGCCGCCACCCGGGGCGGTTCCCCACTCGCCGACTGGGGTTTCTCCGTGCCGACGCACCAGCTTAATCTCCGCACAGAAGAACGACATGGCTCGCGGTGGCCGTGGTCGCCGCCCAAGACTAGGAAAGTCCATGAGCAGTTTTCGCAATATTCTTGCGTCTCTCACCGTGGCGGCGGTCGGTGGATTCTCGACGCTATTCTTCTGTCCGGTGACGGCGAATGCCGCCGATGATTCCCCCTACTATTGGGATGTGCCGGTGCCGTCGCGGGCGCAGGTGGAGATCATCGAGAACGCGGGGATCGAAATGGTGCCCGCCGGACCGGGCAAGGTGACCATCGCGGTCGACGAGGCCGGTGCCCAGGCGCTGCGCGCGAAGGGGCTGACCCTTACCAAGAAGGCGCCGGTCTACAAATCGGACCCTACGGAGCGGCGGACTCCTGATGCCACCTATTACGGTGGCTATCACACCGCGGCCGATCTGCTTCGGCATGCGACCGATACCGCCGCCAAATATCCCGGCATCGCGCAGGTGCACAACATCGGCAAATCGTGGCTGGCCGACCGGGGCCGGGGCGGGCACACGATGAACGTGATCTGCCTGACCGGCACGTCCGCGGGGACCGATGCGGAGAAAGCCGCCGCGAAAACCACGATGAAACCCGTCGGGTGTGATCTGGCGCCCACCACGCGCAAACCGCGATTTCTGCTGACCGCGCAGATCCATGCCCGCGAACTGGCCACCGGTGAATTGGCGTGGAAGTGGATCGATTATCTCGCCACCGGCTACGGCACCGATCCCGCGGTGACCTCGATCCTGGACAACACCGAGGTCTGGGTGGTCCCGGTGACCAACCCGGACGGCGTCGACGTCACCGCCAGCGGCGGTAATCGGCCCAAGATGCAACGCAAGAACGTGAACAACAGCGCGACTCCGGCGTCGTGCTCCGTCGTCGACGGTTCCGGTCAAGGCCCCGGTGTGGACCTGAATCGCAATTTCACCGTCCGCTGGGGCGGGGACTCCCGCAACCCTTGCTCGCAGACCTATCAGGGTCCGCGGGCGGCCTCCGAACCGGAAACTCAGGCGATTCAGAAGCTCTATGCGAGCCTGTTCACCAACCAGCGGCCCAGCGGCGGCGGTGACGTTCCGCAAACCGCGACCGGCATCGTGATCGATCTGCACGCGTACGGCAACTACGGAATCATCCCGAGCAATGCCACGAGCCGCAATGCCACGCAGTTGCGCGCGTTGACGAAGAAGATCGTGCCCAGCGGATTCGTCGTCGGCACTTCGGAGGAAACCGTCGGATACTCGACCACCGGAACGACCGACGACCAAGCCCACGGCGCATTGGGCTTGGCCGCCATCACCATCGAAATCGGCCCGAACAGTTCGGGGTCGTGCGGCGGTTTCATGCCGCGCTACTCGTGCGTGGAAAGTACCTTCTGGCCACAGATGAAGAAGGCGTTCAGCACCGCCGCTCAGCTGGCGAACGCGCCTTACAAGCAGGGCGGGCAGACGTCCTGATCGGCTCGTCGTCCCACCGGTCTGGTCGAAGGGCGGCCCGGGCCGGTGGGCCTTGTCGTGTCGGCAGGATCCCGAATAGTTCAGCGGGACAACTGGTGTCGTGGGTGTCTAGGGCGTGGGGGCTTGCGTGAGCTGCTGTGCGAACCACTCGGTGAGGGCGGTGTCCACTGCGCGGGCTCGGGCGGATTGGGGCGCGGGAGCGAGGCCGGGTTCGTCGGCCAGCGGGTGGGCGAGGCCGGGGATGGGGCAGAGTTCGGCGCGCGGGCCGATGGCGGCGACGAGACGGGCGGCGTCGGCGCGGAAGGCGGGATGGTCGAGTTCGCCGCTGACGACGAGCAGGGGCGCGCGGTCGGCAAGGCGCGCGGCTTCGGTGACGAAATCCAAACTGTCGACGGCCTTTTCGGATTCGGCATCATAGGCATACTCGCCGGGGAACAGGTCGACCACCGAACGCATGCGGATGGCGCCGTTCACGATCGCGGCGGCGAAGACCGGAATGTCGGTCGTGGTGAGCACGTTCAGCGCGACGGCTCCGCCGAGCGAACCGCCGAGTACGCCGATCGGGCCGTCGTCGACCGGCAACTGCTCCCGCAGATCCGCGAGGGCGGCCGGGAATTCCGCGGTCGCCTGCTGCGCGAACGGGTAGAGGAAGGACATCAGGGGGTCTTCGTTGAAGAGGGCGACGATGGCGTCGGTGCTGCCGTCGACCATGCGCGCCCCGCACATCGGCATGCCGAGATGCACCCGCCAGGCGGGCAGGCCCGCCATCGGCAGGGCGGCCGCGAACGCGGCGTCGGTGCGGGGCGCGTCCAGCATGTGCCAGGTGACGATCATCGGCGCGCCGGCGGCGTCCCCGGACGGCGGTAGAGCGGTGAACGGCACACCCGCGGCCGTGCCGGTGATCGGTGAAGTCATGCGCCCACGCTAGAGCGCTCGCCGCGTCGCGGGAATCCCTTGCGCTATAAGCGAAACCAGCGTGTCGCTACCGCCCGTCGCGAGGCTCACAGCGGCGGGGCGCCGGGTTCCAGCAGGCGTTTGGGGTGCATGCCGTCGACCTGGCCGATGAAGGGCGGGTGGATGCTGTATCCGAGCATGCGGCGGATGTCCTCGGAGACCGCGCGGACGGTGTCGCGGGTGGTCGAGAGGGTGAACGCTTCCTGCGGTCGCAGCCAGGGTTCGCAGTATTGGGCGGTCAGGGCGAGGCGTGGCTGCGCCGAACGGTTGGCGCCGCCGCCGTGCCAGAGGGTGCCGAGGAAGAACACGCAGGAGCCCGCGCGCATCACCACGGGTTCGCGCTCGGATTCCTCGGGCACGCGATGCCCCCACCGGTGACTGCCCGCGATGATGTCGGTGGCGCCGTTCTCGGCGGTGAAATCGTCGATCGCCCAGATCGTCGCGGCGCCGAGTGCGGCACGCGGGCGCGGCAGCGGGTAGAAGCCGTCGTCGGTGTGCAACATCTGGGCCTGCTCACCCGGCAGGATGTTGATCACCTGAAGCATCGACAGCAGGTAGTTCGGCAGGAACAAGCGATCCAGCAGCGCGAGTACCCGCGGATGGTCGGCGATGCGGTCGCAGGTGCGCGTTTTGTTGAGCACGCTGTAGATCCGCTGGGTGGTGTGCCCCTCGAACTTGTTGCGTCCGTGCTGATCCAGCAGCGGCACGACCGCCGCACGGATTTCCTCGAGTTCCTGTGGGCTCAGCAGGTCGGGCAGGATGACGTAGCCGTCGCGGTCGAGTGCGGCCAGGTCGGCCGCGCAGGTTTGCGCATCGATGCTCGCGCCGCTGCTCGGGGTGCGGCGGTACGTCCCGGCCAAGTCTCCGCCGAGGTCCGGCAGGGACCGACACCTCGGCGCTC
>NZ_BAUA01000191.1 GCF_000710915.1 Nocardia brasiliensis IFM 10847 | reverse complement strand
TCGGAATGATGCGCTCGGACAGATCGCGCGCGTAGGCCTGCAGCGCCTCGACGCTACCGGTCTCGAGCACCTCGACGTAGTTGTCGTAGACGGAGGTCGCCTCGGAGAAGATCTCCTCCGGGGTCATCGCGGTGAGCAGCTGCGCGTCGGTGATGCGCCGTGCCCATTCCTCACGCAGCGCGGTGCGGTTCTGGCGCAGGTGTTCGACCAGCTGCGGCAGCAGATTGTCGACCGGTCCTGCGCGCAGCGAATCCGCCGAAAGGCTCATGGACACCTCGGACATGGAAACTCCTGCCCCTTTCGACGGTTACAGTCGGGATCGTCGTGCGTATCGGTCGTCGGACCGACACCGAGCCTAGTCATACCCCATGGCAGTCGCTGACGAAACCTGCCGGTTGTTCTCCTGAGATTCACGGCGGGACGGCGAAACCGCGCTCCAGACCGAGCAGCGCCTCGTCCAGATAGACGGTGAGGTCCGCGTCGGCGCGCGCGAGCCAGGCGTCGAAGGCCGCCCTGGCCGCCGCCAGCGTGGCGCGGCCGACCGCCATCGGGATCAGCGCGTCCTCGGGCCGGCCGAGCCGGCGCGCGGCGAACGCGCTGACGGTGCGCTCCCAGGCGTCGTAGTGTGCGCCCGCGGTCGCGGCCAGCGCCGGAATCGTGGCGACCAGCTGCATGCGGGTGCGCAGCTCCGGCACGTCCTCGGCCCGATAGCGATTGGCGTCCACGACAACTCGGCGCACCGCGGTCATCATCGGAACATCGTCGGGCACGGTCGCGAACGCCGAGCGCAGAGCGGCGACTTCGTCATCGAACTGGTACCAGAGCACTTCGGCCTTGGTGGGGAAGTAGCGGAAGAAGGTGCGGCCGCTGATACCGGCGGCGGCCGCGATCTGTTCGACGGTGGTTTCGTCGAAGCCCTGTTCGCTGAACAACCGCATGGCGATCAGTTCCAGCTCGCGTTTGGTGGTGCCGCGGGGGCGGCCTCGGGAGTTCCGGGCGGTCACGGCTATTGATTATGTCAGTGACTGACGATAATCTCGCGGCATGTTCCACAGTGTCGCAGGACACACCGGCGGCGCGCCCGTGCCCGGTGTCGAGCGCGGCCGCCGGGGTGCACCGGGTACCCGGTCCGCGGCGGATCTGACCTGGCCGGAAGCCGGTGAACGCGCCGCTGCCGGAGCCATTCTCGCGGTCGCGGTCGGCGCGACCGAACAGCACGGTCCGCACCTGCCGCTGTCCACCGACACCGATATCGCCGCGGCGCTGTGCCTGCGCCTGGCCGCGCGGCGGTCGGATGTGCTTGTGGCGCCGGCCGTTCCGTACGGCGCGAGCGGCGAGCACGCGGGCTTCCCCGGCACGCTGTCGATCGGCCAGGCCGCGCTGGAACTGCTGATCGTCGAGCTGTGCCGCTCGGCCACCGACACTTTCGATCGCATCCTGCTGGTCAACTGGCACGGCGGCAACCTCGAACCGCTGCGGCGGGCGGAGGCGCTGCTGCGCGCGGAATCTCGCGACGTGCGCGTGTATCTGCCCCGCTATCAAGGCGATCTGCACGCGGGCCGCTCTGAAACCGCTGTACAACTCGCGCTGACGCCGGATCGGGTGTCGCTCGACCACGCCGCCGCGGGCGACCGCAGGTCGCTGCCGGAACTCCTTCCCCTGCTGCGCGACTCGGGCGTGCGGGCGATCAGCCCCAACGGCGTGCTCGGCGATCCCGCCGGGGCGAGCGCCGCCGAGGGCGCCGCGCTACTGGACCAGCTGACCACCGATCTGCTCGACCGAACCCGGCTGTGGTGGCCGGATTCCGCCTGAAAGGACCTGACCATGAACCCGTGGTTCGAAACCGTTGCCGAGGCGCAGCGGCGTGCGAAGAAGCGGCTGCCGAAATCGGTGTACGGCGCGCTGATCGCCGGATCCGAACGCGGCCAGACCATCGAGGACAACCAGCGCGCGTTCACCGAACTCGGGTTCGCGCCGCACGTCGCCGGGCCGATCGGCACCCGCGACCAGTCGACCACCGTACTGGGACAGCAGCTGTCGATGCCGGTCATGATCTCGCCGACCGGCGTGCAGGCGGTGCACCCCGACGGTGAGGTGGCGGTCGCCCGCGCGGCCGCGGCTCGCGGTATCGCGATGGGACTCAGTTCGTTCGCCAGCAAGCCGATCGAAGAGGTGATCGCGGCCAACCCCGCGACCTTCTTCCAGTTGTATTGGTGCGGCGGCAAAGACGAGATCGTGCAGCGCATGGCGCGCGCGAAGGCGGCCGGTGCGGTGGGCCTGATCCTGACCCTGGACTGGTCGTTCTCGCACGGCCGCGACTGGGGGAGCCCGGTGATTCCGGAAAAGCTCGATCTGCGCACCATGCTGAAGTTCGCGCCGCAGACCCTCGCCCGGCCGCGCTGGTTGGCGACCTACCTGAAGTCCGGGCACATCCCCGATCTCACCGCGCCGAACATGGCGATCGGCGACGCCGCCGCCCCCGGGTTCTTCGGCGCCTACGGCGAATGGATGGGCACCCCGCCGCCGGACTGGGCCGACGTGCGCTGGATCTGCGAGCAGTGGGACGGACCGGTGATGCTCAAGGGTGTGATCCGGGTCGACGACGCGCTGCGCGCGGTCGACGCCGGCGTCGACGCGATCTCGGTGTCCAATCACGGCGGCAACAATCTCGACGGCACCCCGGCCTCGATCCGGGCGCTGCCCGCGGTCGCCGCCGCGGTCGGCGATCAGGTCGAGGTAGTGCTCGACGGCGGCATCCGGCGCGGCAGCGACGTGGTCAAGGCGGTGGCGCTCGGAGCGCGCGCGGTGCTGATCGGCCGCGGCTATCTGTGGGGCTTGGCCGCCAATGGTCAAGCGGGCGTGGAGAACGTCTTGGACATCCTGCGCGGCGGCATCGATTCGGCGCTGCTCGGGCTGCGCAAGACGAGCGTCACCGAACTCGGGCGCGACGATCTGGTGGTGCCGGACGGATTCGAGCGGGCGCTCGGGGTGCCGGTCGAGTCCGATACGGCCGCAACGGATTCGAGCGCGGCCCGGCCGGTCGCCGTCGGCTGACCGGTCAGTTCTCGCTCGCCGAGCTGCGATGGTGCGCGAGCAGGGTGTCGTAGATATCGGCGAGCGCGGCCAGCTGCTGGCGGTCCAGCACGTCGATCATGTGCCTGCGCACGCTGCTCACGTGCGCGGGCGCGGCGCCGGTCAGCACCTCGGCGCCGCGCTGGGTGAGCCGGGCCGCGGTGCGGCGCGCGTCGTCGGGGATGGGTTCGCGAACGACCAACCCGCGCTTCTCCATTCGGGTGATCTGATGCGACAGCCTGCTCTGCGACCACTCCAGTTTCAGCGCCAGGTCGGCGAAGGTGCACCGGTGATCCGGGGTGCCGCTCAGGAAGGCCAGCACCGAGTACTCGACGTAGGTGAGGTTGGACTCTCGCGTCGAGTCCCGCCCGACCGCCGCGGCGATGAGGTCGCGGGTGCGCACGAAGCCCACCCATGCGCGCATTTCGACGTCATCGAGCCAATGGGGATCGGTCACGATAGCGCTCCAAACTCTGGCGTGTCATACATTGTCGCGCGCCGTTGTACGTTCGCGTGACGGTTTGCGTGGCGACCGGACGGTCGGACGTCCGAGCGTTTTGTGTGAGACGACAGGTAGCACTACCGGGGTTGAACGTGCAACCTTTTGTGCCAACTGAACGAACGCGAGCAGCCTGGTTGTTCGCGGTGATAAGGCTTGCCTAAGCCGGGGTGCGATACGGCCGGATGGATAGGCTCGCTCTGCTCGTGACCAGCTGTGGCTACTCGGCCCGGCCCACCTCGAAGGAGTGCGTCTCGTGACCGCGCCGGACTTCCGCTACTCAGACCTGCTGCCGATCGGCCCCGACGACACGTCGTACCGGCTGCTCACCACCGAGGGCGTGCACACCTTCGAAGCCGGCGGCCGGACCTTCCTGCAGGTGGAACCCGAGGCGCTGCGCCTGCTCACCGCCGAGGCGATGCACGACATCAGCCACTATCTGCGCCCCGCCCACCTCGGCCAGCTGCGCAAGATCATCGACGACCCGGAGTCCAGCGGCAACGACCGCTTCGTCGCGCTCGACCTGCTCAAGAACGTGAACATCTCCGCGGGCGGCATTCTGCCGATGTGCCAGGACACCGGCACCGCGATCGTGATGGGCAAGAAGTCCGAGGGCGTGCTCACCGGGGTCGACGACGCCGAATGGATCAGCCGCGGCGTATTCGACGCCTACACCAAGCTGAACCTGCGCTACTCCCAGCTCGCCCCGATGACCATGTGGGACGAGAAGAACACCGGCAACAACCTGCCCGCGCAGATCGAGTTGTATTCCGCACCGGGCGATCCCGCGCATCCGGCGTACAGGTTCCTGTTCATGGCCAAGGGCGGCGGCTCGGCGAACAAGTCGTTCCTGTACCAGGAAACGAAGGCCGTGCTGAACCCCACCCGAATGCTGGAGTTCCTGGACGAGAAGATCCGTTCGCTCGGCACCGCGGCGTGCCCGCCCTATCACCTCGCGGTCGTGATCGGCGGCACCAGTGCCGAATTCGCGCTGAAGACGGCGAAATACGCCTCCGCGCACTACCTCGACAACCTGCCCACCGAGGGATCGCTGGCCGCGCACGGCTTCCGCGATCTGGCGCTGGAGGAAGAGGTCTTCAAGCTCACCCAATCCTTCGGCATCGGTGCGCAATTCGGCGGCAAGTACTTCTGCCACGATGTGCGCGTGGTCCGGCTGCCCCGGCACGGCGCCAGCTGCCCGGTGGCCATCGCGGTGTCCTGCTCGGCGGACCGGCAGGCGCTGGCCAAGATCACCGCGGAGGGCGTGTTCCTCGAACAGCTCGAACGCGAACCAGCGCACTACCTGCCGGAGCAGACCGACTCGATCCTCGGCGGCGACGTGGTGCGGGTCGACCTGAACCGCCCGATGTCGCAGATCCGGGCCGAGCTGTCGAAATACCCGGTGAAGACCCGGCTTTCGCTCACCGGGCCGCTCGTGGTCGCCCGCGACATCGCGCACGCGAAGATCAAGGAGCGGCTCGACGCCGGCGAGCCGATGCCGGAGTACCTGCGCGAGATGGCCGTCTACTACGCCGGCCCCGCGAAGACCCCCGAGGGCTATGCCTCCGGGTCGTTCGGGCCGACCACCGCGGGCCGGATGGACTCCTACGTCGATCAGTTCCAGGCCGCGGGCGGCTCATTCGTCATGCTGGCCAAGGGAAATCGCTCCGCGCAGGTCACCAAGGCCTGCAAGGAGCACGGTGGGTTCTACCTCGGCTCGATCGGCGGCCCCGCCGCGCGCCTCGCGCTCGACTGCATCAAATCGGTCGAGGTGCTGGAGTATCCGGAACTGGGCATGGAAGCGGTCTGGAAGATCGAGGTCGAGGACTTCCCGGCGTTCATCGTCGTCGACGACAAGGGCAACGATTTCTTCGCCGAGACCCAGAAGCCGATCGCGCTGCGGGTGCGCACCCGCAGCGCCGAACGGGTCTAGTCCATCAGCTGGTCGCGCGCCGATATGTCAGGGCGGCGCGCAACCGGCCGAGCCTGCGCGGCTGCACGTTGACCCGGGCGAGGTCGCCGTCGTAGTGGGCGAGCACGCGATGATCCATCACGGCCCGCCACAGCGGTGGCACGGCGGCGAGCACGATCATGGTCGCGTAGCCCGCCGGTAGCTGTGGGGCCTGCGTCGAGCTGCGCAGGGTCTGGTACCGCCTGCCCGGGTTGGCGTGGTGATCGCTGTGCCGCTGCAGATGGAACAGGAAAATATTCGTGACGAGCCGGTCGCTGTTCCAGCTGTCGCGCGGGGAGCAGCGCGCGTAGTTGCCGTTCGGGCGTCGTTCGCGCAGCAGCCCGTAGTGCTCGACGTAGTTCACCGTCTCCAGCAGCGCGATGCCGATCACCGCCTGCAGGGCCAGCCACGGCAGCACCGCGAGGCCGAACGCCGCGATCAGCCCGCCGAACAGCACCGCGGTCATCGACCAGGCCTGCAGAATGTGGTTGTCCATATGCCACCAGCCCTTGTCCTTGCGCGCGAGGCGCTCGCGCTCGAGCCGGACCGCCGAGCGGAAACCCCCGGATACGCTGCGCGGCAGGAACTCCCAGAGGGTCTCGCCGAACCGGGCGCTGGCCGGGTCCTCCGGCGTGGCCACCCGGACGTGGTGGCCGCGATTGTGCTCGACGAAGAAGTGCCCGTAACCCGATTGCGCGAGTGCGATCTTCGCCAGCCAGCGTTCCAGATGCTCGACCCGGTGCCCCAATTCGTGCGCGGCGTTGATGCCGATGCCGCTGACGAAGCCGAGGGTGGCCGCCAGGCCGAGTTTGTCGGCGACGCCTAGTTCGGGACCAGTCCACAGGTAGCAGGCAATGCCCAGCCCGGTGAGCTGAATGGGCAGGAAGAGGTAGGTGCACCACCGGTAATACCGGTCGTTGGAGAGCAATTCGTAGTCTTCGTCGCGCGGGTTGTCGCCGTCCTCGCCGACCACCCAGTCCAGCACCGGGATCACGATCAGCACGATGATCGGGCCGATCCACCAGAAGACGGTCGCTCCGGTGTGCAGCACGAGCTGAGAGGGGAGCAGCGCGCACGACGGCGCGATCAGGCCGAGAACCCACAGCGGGCGCTTCGAATCCTGACCTCGTGGGGGTCGACGATTGATCTTCATTCCTCTTCCGGTAACACTCCGGCGAACCGCGCGGCCGGAACCTGCTGCGCCTCGCCGCTATTCGCGGATAACCCTGGTGCCTTTGACAGAAGAGTCGCCGCGAATATGTAAGTCGTTACGAGAGCGAAGTGAGTGTATTCCTAATCGGTGCGCGCCGCGACCACCACCCACCACCGCTGGGAAGCGTTCCCTTTGCTAATTAGCAAACAGTGGGCATCCTCGAGTTGTCTTGCCGCCGCACGTGCCCCGGCCCGGGGAACGGGTTAGGGTCGGAGCGGAAGGGAGGAGTTCGGTTGCACGTCGCGATCTTCGCCGACGTATCGCTCGGCACGGTCGGCGGGTCGCACTCCGCGTTGGTCGCGCAGTGGAAGTCGTTGCGGCGGCTGGGGCATCGGGTCACGGTGTTCGCACCGGCCGTCGATGCCGCCGTCGCGGACCCGGATCTTGTTGTGCTGGAAGGCGTTTCCGGTTGGCGTACGGACGGATCGGTGCTGGTGGTGCCGAACGGTGCGAACGCCGCAGCGATCGACGCGGCGTTCGCCGAGCGCGGTCCGGTCGACGTGGTGCACGTGCTCACCGCGTCCGGCGCCGGGATCGCCGGGCTGCACGCCGCGCGCAGACACGGCATTCCGCTCGTGCAAACGCTGCGGCGGCACGACGATGCACTGGTCGAACGGTATTCCGTGCTGCGTTTGGTGTCCGCGTCGATCCGGCGGCACCTGCGCGGCGGCCACCGCGCCGCGCAGCCGCTGTCGGGCCGGGCGCAGGCCGCCGACCGGGTGGTGACACCGACGCGACGGCTGGCGTGCAAGCTGGTCGCGGCGGGTGTGCGTCGCCCGATTCACGTGGTGCCCAACGGCATCGATGACGAACTGCTCGACGCCGCGCCGGATCCGCGCTTCACCTTGCCCGATCCGAACGCGGAATCCGCTGCCGCGCAACAACCCTTGCGCATTCTCTGGTGCGGCCGGTTCGCGTTGGAGAAGCGGCCGCTCGCCGCGCTCGAGGCGGTACGCCTGGCACTGGACGCCGCGCCCGGCGGGTGCACGCTGGACATGTACGGCGCCGGACCGCTGTTGGATCGGGCCTGGTCGTTCGTCGAACGGCACGGCCTGCGGGATCGAGTCCGGTTGCACGGCGAGGTCGGCCGGGCCGAATGCCTGGCGGCCATGCGCACCCACGACGTGCTGCTGTCCTCCTCGTTCGGCGCGGACTCCCAGCACATGGTCGTGCAGGAGGCCGTCGCCGTCGGCCTTCCTATTCTCTATTGCGATCCGGACTTGGACGAGACCGTGCCGGACGGCGGGGGAGTGCGCGCCCTCGGGCCGTCGATCCTGGCCCTCGCCGAAGCGCTCGGCAGGCTCGCGAACACGCCGGAACGGCTGGCCGAGATGCGGAAGGTCCTGGTCGGTTGTGCCGATGGCGTACGGCAGTCGAAATACACGGCCGAGCTCGTCTCGATCTATCGCCAGGCGATCGAGCGGGGTCCCGGATCGTGGCGGGAGACCGCGCGGGACACGACGCAGGCAACGCTCTTCGCCTGTCCGCTCCGGGTAGCCGCGGACCCGCTCATCGCGTGGCCTGGCGACGCCCGCTGACGGCCGATCTGGGCGTTCGACCTGGCTACCGGCTTTTCGCGGACATCGCAGTGTCACCCCGATCGCCGGGGGCCGGGCGGCCGATTCGCGAGGCACCCTTAGCGATGTACGTCGTTGGTGCTCGAGCGCAACTGCCATTGAGGTCGAGGAGGGCAATGAGTACGTTCAGGACGGTCACGAGGACACTGCGTCTCTCGCAATCCGCCAGCCGCAGGCTGGCCGCACGCGCGGCCCGCGAAGGGACAACTTCCGCCGCGCTACTCGACCGCCTCATCCGGGAGGGCGTCGATCAGCTCGATCATCCCGGCATCATCTTCCGGGGACCCATGAGCGATCGGCGCGCGGCGCTGGTCGCGGGGCCCGATGTCTGGGAAGTCGTTGCGCGCCTACAGGAACTGGACGGTCCGGTCGAGCGGCGCATCGAAGTGCTCAGTGCCCGATCGAGTCTGCACGCGGGCAAGATCAAGATCGCCATCGCCTACGCGCGCGACCACGGCGGCGAGATCATCGAACGAATCGGCCGCAATCGGGCGGCCGTCGAGGTCATCCGGCGGACCACGCCCCCGCGTGTGCCCGCCGTCGATCGCGAGCACCTCTCGCTGGTCACTCCACTACCCGAGTGATTCGGCCCAATCGCCCGGTGCCGTAGTCGAATTGTCCGTTGTAGTGGCTGTTCACATCGATGGGAGCGAACTGTGCACACCGCTTCCGGTTGTGCACAACCCTCTCCGCGTGTGCGCGCCGGTCCCGCTACGTCCCTCGGGGACGTAGCCCGCGGCCCGATCGCCCGCGGCCGCCCAGATCGCCGGAACGGTACGTTCGCCAATCCCGGTCGAACACCGCGTATTTCGCGAATCGGACAGCGTCAACCGCTGGCGGAGTGTGATCCACAGCACTGGGGCGGATTGTGGACAACCCGTGTTCCTTGTGGATAAAAAGATTGCCGCGCAAGGGGATTCGGGTATAACGGGTCCATGTCCAATGACTATGACCCCAGGTTCCGGCCCCGCGCCGGTCGCTCGCCTGCGATTGCCGGATTCGCCGCTCGGGCTCGCGGCGGCGATCCGATTCCAGCACCGAGGAGTGGGACCGACTGTATGATTCCGGGTATGAAGGCTCGGATGACATTGAGTCTCGAACAGGCCACCGCCGACTACATCACTCGGCAGGCGGCGGCGGCGGGCGGCAACGTCTCGGCCTGGGTCGAGCGCCATTTCCGGGAGCAAGCGGTGCGCGAATCCGTCGCCTCCTACGTCGAATGGGATGCCGGGCACCCGGGTTACGCCGAAGCCGCCGCGCAAGAGGCCGAGGCGGCCGCACGCGAAGCCGGTCTCGCGTGAACCGGGGCGAAGTCTGGAACTACGACCCGATCATCAATCGCCCTGGGGCGTCGACCCGCAGGTTGATCATCAGTGCCGCGCCGATCAATGAGAATCCGCAACTGAAGGTCGTGTTGACCTTGCATGTGCTCGATTCTGATCCGGGTGGGCTGCTGGCCGTGGAAGTGGGTTCGCACGGATGGGCCTCGGCGCTGCACCCTGAAGCGACGGTACGCCGACGCCTCGACGAGTGTGTCGGCGTCGCGGACGCGGAGACCATGGACCGGGTTTCGGCCGCGCTGCGGGCCGCGCAGGATCTCTGAGTCGACTCGGTGGTGCCGGGCGGGCGGGCCCGGAGGCACTACCATCGCCAGCATGGTGTTGCGGAGTGGTGTGCGCAGGCGGGTGCTGGTCGGATTGCCGGTGGCGGTGTTGCCGTTGATGGGGGTGGGGGTGCCGCAGGCGGTGGCTGGGCCGGGGGTGGCGATCGATCAGCGGGAGGCGCTGGGGTCGGCGGCGGGGACCGAGGGGTTGGAACCGCGATTGGCGTTGGCGTACACGCTGGCCGAGGGGGAGGCGCACGCGCAAGGCGTGCCGCTGTCGATCACCTCCGGATACCGCTCGCGGGAAGAGCAGCAGTGGTTGTGGAACGACGGCTTGGCGAAATACGGCAGTCCCGACGAGGCGCGGCGCTGGGTGCTGCCGCCCGAGGAATCGACACATGTTTCCGGTCGCGCGATCGACGTCGGCCCGCAGGAGGGCGCGCACTGGCTGGAAGTCAACGGAAACACGTGGGGCCTGTGCCGGATGTTCGACAACGAATGGTGGCACTTCGAACTGGCCACCACCCCCGGCGGCGTGTGCCCGCCCACGAAACCGGACGCGAGCGTGCACTGACCGTGCGCTGACGTCCGTCTACGAGTGACCCGGCCCGACAGGGCTGGGTCACAGTCGTCTGTGCATCTGCCTCATTGTGGCGTGGCCCACGTCCCGGTACGCTCTGGAATTCGAGACCGAAGGGTTTCACTACCAGATGTTTCGGCGACGTGGCCGGAGGCGATGAGGAGCCTCGATGCAGAGGATTGCCACCCGAATTCGTACGGGGGTCGTGCTGGCGGCGGCCGTGCTGACGGTGCTCGGCTGGGTGGCGCCGGCAGCCACGGCCGACCCGGGACCCACCGCGCAGGCTGTGTTCAACAAGCCGGGTCCGCACCCGGTCGCGACCGCGGTCCGCACGAATCCCTGCCAGGAATCGGTCTACGGGATGTTCCAGCACATCGTCGTGCACATGCTGGGCAACCGCGACGATATGACCTGCACCCAGGCCTTCCCGAACGGACTCGAATCGCCGATCGGCGTGAACACCTACTACCCGGCCGATATCGCGGACCTGCCGAACGCGCCGCTGCTGGTCTTCACCTCCGGCTTCGACGCGAACCCCGGCATGTACGACGCCCTGGCCCAACAGTGGGCGAGCCACGGATTCGTCGTGGTGATCCCGTATGAGTTCTTCAACTCGCTGGTATACGTGCCCGCGCTCGGGGTGGCGAGTGCCGTGGTGGCCGACCGCGACCCGAATTCGCCGCTGTATCAAAAGGTCGACCTGAGCCGGACGATCTTCGCGGGTCACTCGGGCGGCGGGCAGGCGGCGCTGCAGGCGGGCACCGTGTTCCCGGGTATCGCCGCCGCGATCGATCCGGCCATGCGCGTGCGCGGCGTGCTCGCCGTCCAGCCGGGTCCGCTCGCGGTGGGTGCGCTGGTGTCGGTGCCGACCCTGTTCCTCACCGGCTACAACGATTTCGTGGTGCCCGATTTCGCCTGGGTGCGCTGGTGGCAGTACAACCTGACCTACAACGCCCCGGCCTGGATCGCCAATGCCCGCGGCGTGAGCCATTTTTCACCCGTCGACGGACTGGACAACTATCTGTCCGCCGGTACCGCGGTGGCCTGGCTGCGCTATCTGGCCTTCGGTGACGAGACGGCCGCGCAGTACTTCGTCGGTCCCGACTGGCGACTGCCCGCGGACAAGACCTATTTCAGCGTCGAACGCAACGCGCTCGCGAACGCAGTGCAGTGATCCGGGAAGAAACAGGAGTGGGGCGAGGATGAATTTCCGTCGGGGATGGCCCAGCGCAATCGCGAGTATCGCGCTGGTCGCGGCCGCACTGGTGTGCCCGCAGGCGAAGGGCACGCCTGCCGCCGAGCTGTCGTGCGCCGAACCCGCCGCCGGACAGACGGCGCAACGGGCCGACCCGGCGGCCGCAGGCGTCGATCCGGCCGCACTGGACGCCGCGCTGAATTTCGGGTCCGCCAAAGGGGCGTTCGCGATGCAGGTGTATCGGCACGGCTGCCTGATCGGTGATCGCACCGGCACCGGGAATCTGCCGATGCCGCTGGCCAGTTCGTCGAAAGGCGTCGCCTCGGTGGCCGTCGGCCGGGCGATCACGCTCGGCTACTTCGGCTTGGACGATCCGCTCGGCAAGTTCTTCCCGCAGGCCGACGCCGCCCATGCCGCGCTTACGGTGCGTCAGGTGCTGAATCAGACGACGGGGCTGCGGTTCACCTGGGCCGCGGACCTCGCGGGCATCGCCACCGACGAGGTGTCGCAGACCTTGCAGACCCCGTTCGAGTTCGCGCCGGGCACCACCTTCCAGTACGCGCAGGCGGTGCTCGTGCTGCTGCCGAAGATCGTGGAAATCGCGACGGGCCTGGACTTCCAGGACTTCGTGCAGCTAGAAGTCATGCAGCCGTTGGGCATCGCTCGCGATCAGTGGGTGTGGCTGCGGGATCGCAGCGGGAACACCGCCGTCAACGGCGGTCTGGCCATGCGCGCCGACGACCTGGCCCGCCTGGCGCTGCTGATGCTGCACGAGGGACGCTGGGGCACAACGCAACTCATCGATCCGGACTACATCCGGCAGGCCCGGCAGCCGACCGAGGCCAACGGCGGCTACGGGTTCCTGTTCTGGCTCAACGCCGGTGACTCGTACAAGACCGCGACGGTGCCCACCGCCAAGGTGTTCGAGCACCCGATGTTCCCGGGCGCGCCCCGTGATCTGTACGCCTTCGTCGGGGCGCTCGGCCAGTTCGCGGTGATGATCCCCAGCCGCGACATGGTGATCGTCCGGCTCGGCATCCCGGGCGGCATCGACACCGGCAATGTGCAGACTTCCCTTGCCGCCGAATCCAATCCGGACAACAAGGAGTTCCTGCGCCGGGCGGTCGCGTCCGTCACCGATCAACCCGCCGAGCCGTTCGACGATCCCTACCGCTACGGCGACCATTTCGGCCCGATCATCAGCGATCTCGACGATCTGGCCTTCTGGGTCGATCCCGAACACCTCGCGCAGATCCTGCTCGGCGCCGGACCGTACGCGCCGTCGAACTGCAACGTCGCCTGGTGCAACGGAAAGATCCTGCCGCAGGACATCTTCGCGGCCATGCTCGATTCCACGGGCCAGCTCGTCGCCGCGCTACTCGGCCTCGGGCATGGGCCGCGCTGAGCGGGACTCGGCATAGGCCCTGTCTAGCTGACCGGGGTGAGTTCCAGCCCGCCCTCGATGGTGGTATGGGTGCGGCGGCGGTTCGGCGAGCCGAGGGCGGCGGTGAGATCGGTGCCGTCGTGCTCGGCGAGCAGTTCGCCGCTGTCCCAGACCAAGAGGGTGGCGCTCACCGTGTTCTCGGCGGCGGCGTGCGCGAGATCGTAGTGCGCGCAGCCGGGCACGTGCGGGTAGGTGATCCACAGGTCGTAGCCGGTCATGAACAGGTCGAGGTCGAATTGCACACTGAGGCCGAGCAATTCGCTACGGCCGTTGTCGTCGACACCGGCGAAGGCCTCGTCCAGCGCGAGCAGGCGCGGCGCCTGCGGGTCGGCCGAATCCAGCATGACGTGCGCCGCGGCGAACAGCGGCAGGTGCAGCGAGACCGACTGCTCACCGCCGGACAGCGCGCTGTGCCTGGCCACGGTCAGCTTGTCCTCGCTGCCGTCGGCCGAGATGAGGGTGAACGAGAACACCCGCCAGGTGCGGTAATCCAGCGTCGCCGCCAGAATCTCGGGGTATGAACGCTCCGGATGCGCGGCGCGCGCGGCGCGGATCTCGGACGCGAAATGCGCTCGGATCGTGGCCAGTTCGTCCGCGCCGAGCACCGAGGCGTCCCGGTCTAGCAGTTTGCACATGGCGCGCGCGGGATCGGAGAGCGTATCGGCGAGCACCCAGTGCACGCCGATGGTGTTGCCCGAGGACATCCGCCGCTGCTTCATCTCCGCCCCCATCTTGGCGATGAGTTCGCGGGCGTCGCTGGTGCGTTCGTAGATCTGCTGGGCGAGCCCGGTGAGCAGCGCGTCCTCCAGGATGCGGCGCTCGGCGTCGGTGAGCAGCAGTTCCTGATCCTTACGCGCGCTGTCGATGCGGGCGGCGAAATCGGCGAGGGCCGACATGCCGTCGTCGTCCTGCACCTGCACCACGGTGAGCCCGTCGGCGGCGTCCCATTGCAGGCGGTAGTCGCGCCCCGATCCGGCCAGCGCGGCGTCGAACTCCTGTAGCGCCGCGGTGACCGCGCTGCGCGTCGACTTGCGGGTCGCCTCACTGGCGCGCACGGACGCCGTTGCGGTGCTGAGGTTCTCGAAGAGCTCGGCGACCTCTTCGGGCAGCACCTGCGGTTCGACCTCCGGCCCGGCCTGCGCGATCCGGTACAGCAACTGCTCCGGGGTGGACCAGGCGGCGTCGCTGCTGGGCCAGCGGCCGTCCGCGGGCGCGCCCAGCAGCCGCAGCAGGTCCGGCCGGGCATACGGGGCAAGGGCTTTCACATCGGCGAGCACCTCGTTGAGGGCGGTGCCGAGCGATTCGTGCGCGGTCCGGTAGGCGGCCTCGGCGTCGCCGATCGCCTCGATCGCCTCGTTGGCGGCCTTGCGCGCGGCCTTCTGCTCGGCCTTGGTCGCCTCGATCTTCGCGCGGGCCTTCTCCAGTTCCTGATCGATATCGGCGGCGCCCGCGCCCAGTGCCTCGCGCAGGGTTTCCAGCTTGCGCAGCTGCTCCTGGTAGCCGGACTTCGCCGCTTCGGCCTCCTCGGCGAAGGCTTCGGCGAGATCCTTGGCCTCGGCGTAGCGGTCGGCCCCCTCGCGTTCGCGTTCGCGTTCCCGCTCGTGCTCGGTGCGCAGCCGGAGCAGGCCGGTGCCGGTGTTCTCGAAATGCCGGATGGCGGCGGCGAGCGCGTCGAGTTCGCGCGGGTCGCGGGGCGTCCGGTGTTTGACGGCGGCGGCGCGCAACTTCTTCTCCACCGCGGTGACCTCGGCGACCGCCTGGTCGAGGTCGCGTTCGGCCTGCGCGGCGGCCTCGGTGCGCGAGCGCATCATGCCCGCGGTCTCCGAGACCGCCCGCAGGGCGGTGGCGACCGCGGTAGCGCGCGGTAAAGCCTTGCCCGCCGCGGAGATTCGCGCGAGTTCCGCCGTGGCGGCGGCTTCTTCTTCGGTGGCCGCCCGCTCGACCGCGGCCGCGGCGTCGAGCGCGGCGGTGAGCTCGGTCAGCCGCAGTTCGCGCCTGCGCGCCCGGGCGGTGGCGCCGATGAACTCGGCGTCGGTCTTGTGGTGCCTGCCGAGCTGCACGCCCTGGCGGAAGCCGCCCGCGGTGCTCACCGCGAGGCCGCCCGCCGGATCGCCCTTGCCCTCGTGCAGCGCGATGGAGGCGAGCACGTCGGCGACGGCCTGTCGCGGCACCGTCAGCGCGTCCGAATCCTCCTCGACGACAAGGACATCGGCGAGCGTGCGGCCTTTGGGCCGGTCCGCGGCGGGCAGCGGGACGAGGAACTGATCCGAGTCGTACTGCGCGGGCGGCTCGGCACACACCCAGCCGTCCAGAAGATCGGCGGCATGCAGCGCGGCCTCGATGCCCGCGGCGGCCGCCGGCGCCACGTCGTCGGCGAACCGGACGAGCCGCCACAGCGGTGCGCCGGGACGGTCTGCGGCGCTGCGCGTCCGCGCGGCGAAAGCCGGTGGCGCGTCATCGCTTTGCGCGGCCACGCGGTCGCGTTCGGCGGTCAGCTCGGCGATCTGCGCGGCCGCCGTCGCCGCCCGGCCCCGGGCCTCCTGGCGCCGGTTGCGGATCTCGTCCAGCAGCGGCTCGCTGCGTTCGGCGAGCACCTCCGCGACCGTCGCCTCCTCCGAACCCGCCTGCGCCAGTGCGGTGTCGAGGGCCTCGAACAAGCCGTTCTCGATGGGGGAATACACGTCACGGTGCTCGTCCCACCAACTGCGCAGCGCCGCTGCCGCTTCGGTGCGGGCGAGCACGACCGCCGCCTCGGCATGCGCGACCTCGGCGGCGGCCGCTTCGCTCAGCTCACGGGCGCGTTCGGCCAGGCGTTCGGCCCTGGTGCGTTCGGCGGCCGCCTTTTCCATCAACCCCAGTGTCTGCCGGACCTGGCGCACGTCGGCGTCGCGTTCCTCGGCATGCGACCGGACCGCGGTGGTGAGCTGATCGGCCCGTGCCGCCTCGGACAGCGGCGTCCACGCGATGCCCGCTTCTTCTGCGGCGGAACGCAATTCGTCCTCACCGCGGGACAATGCGGCAGCCGCGCTGTGCACTGCGGTGCGGGCCCGCTCGGCCTCCTGCGCCCGCTGGTCCAGGGTTTGGCGCGCTTTGAGCGCCTTGTCGCCGTGCACGCCCGCCGAGGTCTCCAGCCTGCGGACCGCGTCGGCCAGGTCGTCGAGCTGCTGCTTGCCCTCGTAGGCGCTGGAACGTTGCAGGTTCTCCCGGTCGCCGAGGGCCTGCTCGTAGGCGCGATCCGCGTCCTCGGCCCGGGTCTCGGCGGTCGCGCGTTCGGCCTCGCGACGTTCCCGCAGCGCGGTCGCGGCGAACAGCGCGGTGCTCGCGTGGGTCACCGCGTCGAGCCGGGTGCGCAGCTGGTCGACGTCGGTCTTCGCCTGCACCGCAAGGTATTTGCGGTAGACCTCGACGAAGGTCCGGGTGGCGCTGTCGGCGTGCACCAGGCCTTCCAGGGTGCGACCGACCTCCTCCATATCGCTGAACGAGCGGGCCGCGTCCAGGATCAGCTGCTCGTCGAGCGGGCGCAGGCCGTCGGTGAGCGCCTGCGAAAGTCCGCGCGGGTCCAGGTTTTTGGCCAGCTGCGGACGGCGCAGCGTGAGGATCAGATTGATCAGCTGGTCATAGCGCTGGGTGCCGAGCCCGAACATGCGAGCGTCGATGGCATTGCGGTACTCGACCGGGCGGTCGACGATGGCGTCGGTGCCGATCTGCTCGGCGAGTTGTTTGCGGGTGAGCGGCCGGTCGTCGGGACCGATCAGCGAAAAGTCCACGCCGACCCGGCCGTCGGCCACGAAATACCAGCGGGTGACCTTGTCCGAGGAGCGGGTGGCGCGCATGCCGATGCCGATGGTCACGGCCTCCGGGTCGTCCCAGTTGCCGCGCGCGAACTCCATCCAGACATACGAGTACGCCGATTCCTGTTTGCGGTACAGCAGATTCGACTTCATCGTGCGTTCTTCACCGGCGAACGGGTTGAGCCGGCGCGGCTCGATCCGGCCGTCCAGCACGAACGGGAACAGCACCTCGAGCGCCTTGGTCTTACCGGACCCGTTGGGGCCGCGCAGCACCAACCTGCCGTCGGCGAAGCAGTATTCCTGGTCGCGGTAGTCCCACAGGTTGATGATCCCGGCGCGGGTCGGGATGAACCGCACTCCGCCGTGAATGAGCGACATCGCCTCAGTTCCCTTCCGTGCCAGTGCTGTCGGACCCGTAGGTGTCGGCCGCGGTGACGAACAGTTCCTCGGTGCGCTTGGTGCGGACGGTGACCACCGCGCCGCGATAGCGCGCCAGGGCGGGCAGGACCAGCAGCCCGTCCTCGACCGAGCGGACCAGGCGCAGCCGCTCGAGCAGCGCGACCACCTCGGCGGTCAGCCCCGGCACGTCGGCCTGCCACTGGGCGGCGAAAGTGGCGCCGTAGCGATCGGTGAGCGCCTGCATGGTCTCGCGCACCCAGGCCGATTCGACCAGCGGGTAGGTCGCCTCGAGCGGCTCGTCCTGGCCGGGCTCAGTGACCGAATCGTCTTGTGTCAGCTGGTCTTCGAATACGCTGCGCAGTTCGGCGAGCGGCGCGAAGACGGTGGACTCCGGGATCGCGCCGTCCAGTTGCGCGGCGAGCGCCTCGCCCGCGTCGGGCGGCGCGGGCCGCCGGTCGAGCGGATTGTCGATATCGAGCACGCGGTCGGCGATCTCGCCCGCCAGTAGTAGGCCGACCTGAGCCAGTGTGCCGGTGCTCGGGAAACGGATATCGGAGAGCCGGCCGGAGGTGTCGATCAATGCCACGCCCTCGGCCCGGCGTTCGGCCCGCAGTCCGGTGAACAGTTCGACATCGGCCACGATCCGGTCGTGTCCGAGCACCGGGCGTTCGGCGGCGGCGAGGTCCTCCAGATACACCACCGGGCGCTCGACGAGCGCGCGGCGCACCCGCCTGGCCAGGTCCGCGGCGGTGGGCGCGTGCGTCGCGCCCGCACCCTCCTCGGTGAGCAGCCCGCGCACGCTGTGCAGATGTTGCAGCGCGCGCGGCGGCCGGAACAGCGCGAACACCACGGGCCGGTCGATGTCGTAGAGCGCCTCACCCGCCTCCGGATCGCTGGCCCAGCCGCCGGCGTCGCCGTCGGCCAGGGTGAGCGCGCCACGGTGGGTCAGCCACCCGACCGCGTCCACGAAGGCGTCCCGATCGGCGGCCCGATCGGTGGACAGTTCCAATCCTTCGACCCGGCCCGCGTACGCGGCGACCTGATCGGCCAACTCCGACAACGTGATCTGATCGCCCGCCCGGCCCAGCGCGGCCAGCGAGAGCGCGAGATAGGCGTAGCGCCTACGGTCGAACACCCGGTCGGCGGGCGTGCGCGCGGGCTTGCCCGCGTCGAGCCGATCGATGATCGGGAACACCCGGGCCGTGGTCTCGGTGACTTCGAGCCGGTAGCCGAACAGTTCGGCCAGGTCCTCGCGCAGTTCCGTGGCCCAGCGCCGGATCAGCGGCAGCGCGATCCGGTCCGGATAGGTCCTGGTCACCAGATGATTGGCGAGGATGACCCGGGCGGCGCGCTGGTAGTTGTCCAGCGCGAGCGAGTCGATCTTGCGTCCGTGCATCATGAGCGCTCCAGTGTGTCACGCATATTCCGGCCGGCCCGCGGCGTGCCGTCTCGGCGCGCGGCGGGGGTCGGCGCCGTGGTGTTCATCGAGCGTTCCGGTTCGCGCGGGTCCGCGTCGTCTCGCGCACCTCCAGCCTGCGGTTGTTCAGGTGCAGCAGTCCGTGCGCGGTGCGCACCACTGTGGAACCGGGATGCTCGGACACGGTCAGGGTCACGCCACTGTCGGATCCCGTTGTCCCCGCGACCCGCCCGCTCACCGGCACCCACGCGGTGGACGCGGCATCCAGCAGGCGCAACAGTACTTCGGTCTCGCGCTCGTCGAGCACCCGGTTGTGCACGTCGGCGCCGGCCAGCGATTTGGCCGCCTCGGCGCGGGCGCGCTGCGCGTCCAGCTGGGCCTCGCGCAGTCGTCGAATTCCCGCGTCGTTGCGGTGGATTCGGGCAGGCGCGCCGGCCGAGGGCGGCCGTCCGGTCTCGGCCAGGGTGCGCGAGATCTCCAGCGGTGGCGCCTCCCACCAGGAACGCAGCGCCGGGATGACGTCCGCGTCCGGATGTTCCATCGCGAGATGCCGTGGCCTGCCCAGTCCGAAGACCGCGTCGAACAGGGCGTGCGCGCTGTCCGCGCTCGGCGCGGCCGTGAACCAGCCCGCGAGATGCCGCAGGGCGGACTCCCGGCTCACCCCGCCGCGCCGGGTCTCGGTGACCCGGCGCAGCAGCGAGAGCACCGCCGCGATCGCGCTCATGGTGGCCTCGCGCAACCGCTCGGCCTCGGTGGTGCCCACCGATTCGCCCGTGCCGGAAGCGACGAACCAGGTCCGCAACCCGTCCCAGCGCGCCTGCCAATCCGCCTGTCGCTCGGCCGGACTCAGCAGTACCCGCTCGTCGCAGCCGGCCGCGCGCTCGATCAGGTCCTCGACGCCGGTCTCTTCGATCTCGGCGATCGCGGCGGCCAGGCGCGGCGTGAACCGGGCCAGGTCGAGGCTGAATTCGCGCATGTGCGCGAGCAGCGCGTCCTTGTGCGCGAGAAACGATTCCGGAGTGATCTCGGTGGTGCGCACCAGATCGCCGAGGGAGAGATAGAAGTGTGCGGCGCGCGCGGCCATATCGGTGAGCGCGGCGTCGAGGCGGCGCAGCGTGCGGTAGACCCGCTCGGCGTCGCCGTCCCGGTTGGCCGCGGCGAGCGTGTGCAGGTCGGCGAGCAGTTCGGGCAGCACCAGCCGGGACAGCGAGGCCTCGTCGAGCCGGGCGTTGAGCACGCCGGCCACCGCGCGATAGGCCTGGAATCCGGCCTGGGAGAACTGATAGACGAAGTGCCGGTTGCGATATTCGGCCAGCGTGGCGGCGCGGGTGCCGTCGTAGCTGCGTTCGAGCACGCCCCACTGGTGCAACTGGTCGAGCAGCGGGCCGATCTCGGCGGCGGTCAGGCGGGGTGCGGCCGGGCGGTCGCCCTGGACATCCGACCAGGCGGCGGCGCTCGCGGGACCCTCGTCGGCGGAATTCCCAGCGGCCCGATTGTCCTCAGTTGGTTGCTGGCTCACGACGTCAGCGGGTTCCGGCGGGGTGGTCACGGGTGCGGTGACGCCGGACGCGGTGACGCCGGACGTGGTGGTTCCGGACGTGGTGGTTCCGGACGTGGTGGTTCCGGACATGGTGGCCACGGCTGCGGGCGGTGCACCGAGCTGGTCCGGGGTGCGCGGCACCTGCCCGTTGCGCTCGATCCACTCCGCCACATCGTCGGCGTGCAACAACACCACGTACGCGGCGCGGGCGCTGTCGAACGCGCGCAGCACCCACAGATAATCGGTGCGGCGCTCTGCGGTGGCGAAGGAGAACAGCCGCAGCCGGTCGTCCCAGAGGACGGAGGCGGCGTTCGCGGCGCCGTCGGCGGAGTCGGTCACCGGGAACAGGGTAGTAGCGGGCCGGTCGCCCACGGCACGAACGGGGCCGGTTCGGCGTGCCCGTGTCCGGTTTGCCGCATGTTCGCCGCTGAATTCTGCTGTGCCGGTGTGCTCCCGGTCACTCCGTCGAGAGCGATCGCAGCTGGTCCAGGTACACGCGGGTGCGTGGATCACCCGGGTAGCGGGCGATGATCTCGCGTGCCGCCTCGCCCGCGATCCACATCAGCGAGGGCAGCGAACGGCGTTTACCCGCGAACGCGCGCAGTCCCTCGTCGACCGCGAGTTCCAGATCGCGATTGCGGACCGCGACCACCGCGAGGGTCAGGTGCGCTTCGGACACCCGCATGGGATTGCGAACGGTGCCGTCGGCCCGGGTCGAGTTGCGGATGACCTCGTTGGCGTAGGTCTCGGCGAGCCGATCCTCACCCGCGACGCGGCAGCAATCCATCGCGTAGAAGTCGAACTTCTGCGGATCGACGACGAAATGGTTGTCCAGGTTGATCGGATGATCGAGTCGCTGCAAAATTGCCCGGCCCTCGTCGAGCGCCGTCTCGACCTCGTGCCGATCACCAAGTCGGGCCCAGGCTTTCGCCCGTTGCGCGGCCAGCTGTACCCCGACGCCCAGGTTCCGGCTGGCCTCGAGCGCCTGGTCGACGGCGTCGATCGCGCCCCGGTAGTTGCCCTGGGTCAGTGCGAACCAAGCGGCCATTTCCGCACTCCAGCCGGTGATTTCGGCGTTCTCCGCCTCTTGGCCGAGTGAGTACGCGGCGCGGCGGGTGGCCTCGGCGGCGGTCCGGCGGCCCAGGTCGTAGTCGACGCAACCGACGAGCAGCGCGACCCATCCGGCGAGCACCAGGATGTCGCGGTGCTGGGCGAGAGTCAGTCGTCCGTCCAGGAGTGCGGTGATCCGGCGCAACCAGCCCGTGCCCTCGGCGTGTAGCTCGTGCGGATCGGCATAGGAGTACTCGCAGCAGAGGCGCTCGGCGGTGATCCGGATGGCGTCGAGGGTGGCGGGGGAGACGTCGGACATGCGGAGTCTGCCGATGAACTCGAGGGTGTCCATGCCGGTTGCCGAGAGCACCTCGTCGTCGCGATTCGGCCTGGCTTTGGGGAAGAACGCCGCCGTGACGGTGTCGAAGGCGGCGGCGATGATGGGGGCGTAGAAATCGTCCGGTCGCGACTCGCCCGATTCCCAGCGGCGCCAGTTACGCAGCAGTGTACTGTCGGTCGGCAAGTTGTGAGATGACTTGGCGCGCATCACGCGGACGGCATCGGCCTGTGACCACCCCCGCGCATCGCGTTCGGAGCGCATCCGGACTGCCCAGACGGGTCGATCGTCTCCAGCGGCCACGACAGTAGTATCGCACCAGTTAACGCTCGGTGGCCGAGATAGGGCATATAGGTGTCAGTGGGTTGACATCTGCATTCGCAGTTTGGCGTTGTGCATGCTGGACATGGGAGCGGAAAGTTTGCCGGACCCGTTTCGTCCGACACAGATGCAATTGCATCTGTCCTTGCACGGCAAAGTGCTACACAATGAGATGATCCACATGAGAACAGCGGTACCCAATCCAACGGAGGTTCGGGTGGAAGCGTTGATCTATGGATACGTGCGTGACGATCTGGCCGATGGCCACAGCGAAGAGCTCGAGGATGCGATGAACACCCTCGCCCGCGAGGAAGGGCTCTGCTTCGCCGCAACGTTCCATGAATCGACTTCCGGTGACGGCACGGCATTCGTCGAGCTGACTCAGGAACTCAAGCGAGCAGACGCGCACCACGTCGTGGTCCCGTCGCTCGATCATCTTGCCGGCCAGACGATTCCGCGCGACATACTGCTCGCGAAGCTGGCGCAGGAGGCCGCGGCCCAGGTCTGGACCATCGAGACCTGAAGAGCCCGACGGCATCGCTGATCGCCGCAGCGCCACCCGCGCTCAGGCCGGTCTCCGCGCCGTCAGGCCTGCGCAACCACCCTCGTCGCGACCACACCGGCCGCCAGCGAGCCGAGCAGCGCCCCACCAGGATGCTGCCCGCCCAGTGGAACAACCTGCCGCACGGCAGATCTCGACCGACAGCTGATCCTCGGCACCGCCATATATGGCGCGCGCACCCGGACCCCGTGCAGCCGGATCAGCATCAGCCCGACCCTTGCCGCAGTTCCCGATCGGGAACGCCGAAAGCGCCGGACCCCAGCCAACCGGCCCTCGCCATCAGCACGCGCTGAAAGTGTCAGGCCCCCAAGCCAACCGGCCCTCGCCGCCAGCACGCGCTGAAAGCCCAAGGCCCCCGAGCCCGCGGGCTCCCGGCGCCAGCAGGTGCTGAGAGTGCCGGGCCCTAAGCCTGCGGGCTGCCGCGGCCCAGCAGGTGCTGAGAGTGCCAGGCTCTGAAGCCAACCGGCTGTCGCCGCCAGCAGGTGCTGAAAGACCCGGGCCCTAAGCCCGCGGGCTGTCGCGGCCAGCACGCGCTGAGAGTGCCGGGCCCTGAGCCCACGGGCCACCGCGGCCAGCAGTTGCTGAAAGCGCCAGGCCCCGAAGTCAACCGGCTGTCGCCGCCAGCACGCGCTGAGAGTGTCGGGCCCCAAGCCAACCGGCCCTCGCCGCCAGTGCGCGCTGCCTGCGTCGCCGGGTCGATCGCGCCGCCGCCGAGCCACCACACCGCCTGCGGCGAGAACAGCGCACTTTTCGCCGGGCACTGCCCGACCGGTGGTCCGCAATATCAGCGTGGCCGCCCGCGACGGAACAGCTCGCACCCAATCTGGATCGCTGAAAGCCCCAGGGCTACAAGCTAACAGCTGCCAACCACCACACGCGCCGAACAGCTACGCGGCGGCTACCCCGACGTCCCTCTGCGCCGCGGTCGGCGTCCCCACCCACCGGCCACACCGCAACCATCCGGCAGCCGCGTGGCGATTGCCGGAATCCACACCCTTTCTCGGGATTTGCACTACTTCTGTGCTGCTGGAAGGGTGCGGATCCCCGAGAAGTGTTGTGGATGTGCGGGTTCCGAGCCCGGTGGGTCAGAGGCCGAAGCTGCCCGGTCCGCGGCGACGCAGGTATTTTTCGAACTCGGCGGCGATGGCGTCGCCGTCGATCTTGGCCATGGCCTCGTTCACGTCGACGGCGGCGTCGCCGCGTTCCTCGAGCGAGCGGACGTATTCGCTGACTTCGTCGTCGCCCTCGGTCATCTCGTTGACCGCGGTCTCCCAGTCTTCGGCCTGCTTGGGCAGTTCGCCGAGCGGCACCTCGATATCGAGCACGTCCTCGACCCGGTGCAGCAGCGCGATGGTGGCCTTCGGGTTGGGCGGCTGGGAAACATAGTGCGGCACCGCCGCCCAGAACGAGACCGCGGGCACGCCCGCTTTCACGCACTGATCCTGCAGTACGCCGGTGATGCCGGTCGGTCCCTCGTAGCGGGTCTGTTCCAGGTTGAACCGTTCGGCCGCCTCTTTGCTGTAGGCGGATCCGGTGACCGGAACGGGGCGGGTGTGCGGGGTGTCGGCGAGCAGGGCGCCCAGGATGACGACGGTCTGCACGCCGAGCTGTTCGATGAATTCCAGCAGATCCGCGCAGAAGCTGCGCCAGCGCATATTGGGTTCGATGCCGCGCAGCAGCACGATATCGCGGTCGCTGCCGGGCGGCGAGCACACCGAGAGCATGGTCGAGGGCCACTGGATTTCCCTGGTCACGCCGTCGACCTGGCGTACGGTCGGCCGGTTGACCTGATAGTCGTAGTAGTCCTCGGAGTCGAGTTCGGCTAGCGGCTCGGCGTCCCAGATCAGTTCCAGATGCTCTACGGCGCCGCTCGCGGCATCGCCCGCGTCGTTCCAGCCCTCGAAGGCGGCGACCAGCACCGGATCCCGCAACGTCGGCAGTTCCGGATCGGGAGTTTCACTGGGGTTCACTCGGTCAGCATAGTGGGCAGCGCGCGGCGAAGTCCGGCATCGAATCGCGGATGGGGACGGCGCGGCGTGGGAGTGTGGCAGGGCAGACAAAGATGCGGCAGGCCGTGGTGTCGCAGCCGACCATTACCCTTGATCACATGTCTGCGTCCATTCCCGCCGAGTTCGACACCACGCTACTCGACACGCTGCGCCGTCGTGTCGTGATCGGTGACGGTGCGATGGGCACGATGTTGCAGGCGGCCGACCTGACCCTGGACGACTTCCTGGGGCTGGAGGGCTGCAACGAGATCCTCAACGAGACCCGCCCCGACGTGCTGCGCCATATTCATCGCGCGTACTTCGAGGCGGGCGCGGACGCGGTCGAGACCAACACCTTCGGCTGCAACCTGCCGAACCTGGCGGACTACGACATCGCCGACCGCATCCGGGACCTGTCCGAGCGCGGCACGCGCCTGGCGCGTGAGGTGGCCGACGAGATGGGCCCGTCGTCGGACGGGACGCCGCGCTATGTCCTCGGCTCGATGGGCCCGGGTACCAAGCTGCCCACGCTGGGCCATGCTCCTTATACCGTGCTGCGCGACGCTTACACCGAGGCGGCGCTCGGCATGCTCGACGGCGGCGCGGACGCGATCCTGGTCGAGACCTGCCAGGACCTGTTGCAGGTCAAGGCGGCGATCACCGGTAGCCGGGCGGCGATGCGCCGGGCCGGGCGCCGGATTCCGATCATCACCCACGTCACCGTGGAGACCACCGGCACCATGCTGGTGGGCAGCGAGATCGGTGCGGCGCTCACCGCGCTCGAACCGCTCGGCATCGACATGATCGGCCTGAACTGCGCGACCGGTCCCGCCGAGATGAGCGAGCACCTGCGGCACCTGTCCCGGCACGCGCAGGTGCCGGTGTCGGTGATGCCGAACGCGGGCCTGCCGGTGCTGGGCGCGAACGGCGCCGAATACCCGCTGACGCCCGAGGAACTGGCGGTCGCGCTCAGCGGTTTCGTCTCCGAGTTCGGGCTCGCCCTGGTCGGCGGCTGCTGTGGCACCACCCCCGAGCACATCCGGCAGGTCACCGCCGCGGTGCGCGAGATCGAGCCGAAGTTGCCGCCGATCGACCAGCGCCGCCACCCGGAGCACGAACCGAGCGTCGCCAGCATGTACACGGCGGTGCCGTTCGAGCAGGACGCCTCGATCATGATGATCGGCGAGCGCACGAACGCCAACGGCTCCAAGGCGTTCCGGGAGGCGATGCTCGCCGAGGACTGGCAGAAGTGCCTCGACATCGCCAAGGACCAGACCCGTGACGGCGCGCACATGCTCGACCTGTGCGTCGACTACGTGGGCCGCGACGGCGCCAAGGATATGGAGGCGCTCGCGAGCCGCCTGGCCACCTCCTCGACCTTGCCGATCATGCTCGACTCGACCGAGACCCCGGTGCTGCAGGCCGGCCTGGAGCATCTCGGCGGTCGCTGCGCGGTGAACTCGGTGAACTACGAGGACGGCGCGGGCCCCGAATCGCGCTTCCAGCAGACCATGGCCCTGGTCGCCGAGCACGGCGCCGCCGTGGTCGCACTCACCATCGATGAGGAGGGCCAGGCCCGCACCGCCGCGAAGAAGGTGGAGATCGCCGAACGCCTGATCGCCGACATCACCGGCAACTGGGGACTGCTGGAGAGCGACATCATCATCGATACGCTCACCTTCACCCTGGGCACCGGCCAGGAGGAGTCGCGCAAGGACGGCGTCGAAACCATCGAGGCCATCCGGGAATTGAAGCGCAGGCACCCGGATGTGCAGACCACCCTTGGTCTTTCGAACATCTCCTTCGGCTTGAATCCTGCCGCGCGCCAAGTGCTGAACTCGGTGTTCATGCACGAATGCGTCGAGGCCGGACTGGATTCGGCGATCGTGCACGCCTCGAAGATCCTGCCGATGGCGCGCATTCCCGACGAGCAGCGCGAAACCGCGCTCGACCTGGTCTACGACCGGCGCACCGAGGACTACGACCCGCTGCAGAAGCTGATGGCGCTGTTCGAAGGCGTCTCGGCGTCCTCGTCCAAGGCCTCGCGCGCGGAGGAGCTGGCGGCGCTGCCGCTGTTCGAGCGGCTGGAGCGGCGCATCGTCGACGGCGAGAAGGCCGGGATGGACGCCGATCTGGACGAGGCGATGACGCAGGTGCCGCCGTTGCAGATCATCAACGAGACGCTGCTCGCCGGCATGAAGACCGTCGGTGAGCTGTTCGGGTCGGGCCAGATGCAGCTGCCGTTCGTGCTGCAGTCGGCCGAGGTGATGAAGACCGCGGTCGCCTATCTCGAGCCGCACATGGAAGCCACCGACGACAGCGGCAAGGGCCGGATCGTGCTCGCCACCGTCAAGGGCGACGTGCACGACATCGGCAAGAACCTGGTCGACATCATCCTGTCCAACAACGGCTACGAGGTGGTGAACCTCGGGATCAAGCAGCCGATCGCGACCATCCTCGACGCGGCGGTGGACAAGAAGGCCGACGTCATCGGCATGTCCGGGCTGCTGGTGAAGTCGACCGTGGTGATGAAGGAGAACCTGCAGGAGCTCAACTCCAAAGGTGTCGCCGAACAGTTCCCGGTGCTGCTCGGCGGCGCGGCGCTGACCCGCGGCTACGTCGAGAACGATCTCACCGACGTGTACGAGGGCGATGTGCACTACGCCCGAGACGCGTTCGAGGGCCTGCGGTTGATGGACGACATCATGACCCGCAAACGCGGCGGCGGCCCGGATCCGGACAGCCCGGAGGCGATCGCCGAACGCGAGAAGGCCGCCGAGCGCAAGGCCCGCCACGAACGGTCCAAGCGGATCGCCGAGCAGCGCAAGGCCGTCGAGGTGCCGATCGAGGTGCCCGAACGCTCCGATGTCGCGGCCGACGTGCCGGTGCCGGTGCCCCCGTTCTGGGGTACGCGCGTGGTGAAAGGCCTGGCGCTGCAGGAGTATTCGGGCCTGCTCGACGAGCGGGCACTGTTCCTCGGGCAGTGGGGCCTGCGCGGCCAGCGCGGCGGCGAGGGGCCCAGCTACGAGGAACTGGTGGAGACCGAGGGCAGGCCGCGCCTGCGCGCCTGGCTGGACCGGCTCAGCACCGAGGGTGTGCTGCAGCACGCCGCCGTGGTCTACGGCTACTTCCCCGCGGTGTCCGAGGGTGACGACGTGATCGTGCTCACCGAGCCCGAACCCGATGCGCCACAACGGTATCGGTTCACCTTCCCGCGCCAGCAGCGCGACCGGTTCCTGTGCATCGCCGACTTCATCCGCTCGCGGGCGCGCGCCCAGGAGACCGGGCAGGTGGACGTGCTGCCCTTCCAGCTCGTCACGATGGGGCAGCCGATCGCCGATTTCGCCAACGAACTCTTCGCGGGCGACAGCTACCGCGACTATCTCGAGGTGCACGGCATCGGCGTGCAGCTCACCGAGGCGCTGGCCGAGTACTGGCACCGCCGGGTCCGCGAGGAACTGACCCTGGACGGGCACGTGGTGGCCGACTCCGATCCGGCCGACGTGCTGGAGTACTTCAAGCTCGGCTACCGCGGCGCGCGCTACTCCTTCGGCTACGGCGCCTGCCCGGATCTGGAGGATCGCGCCAAGCTGGTGGACCTGCTCGAGGCCGACCGCATCGGTGTCGTGCTGTCGGAGGAACTCCAGCTGCATCCCGAGCAGTCCACCGACGCGTTCGTGCTGCTGCACCCGGAAGCGAAGTACTTCAACGCCTGACGTACCGCAACACTCGGCCCCGCGTCGCTTCAGCAGGTGAAGTCTGTCCGCAGTGATCGTGGTCACGGTGGCGGAACACTGTTCGCGTGTCGACAGGGCCTTGGCTACCTGCCCATATGTCATGATGCACGGAGATTCCGACGCGCCGACGGCATTTCGGCTCTCGGCGTGGCGGGGCGCTGACCTGGGGGATCGCCCGGGCGTTCGCGGTGAGGTGGATGTGTGTCGGGTGGGTATGCCATTGTCGGAAGCGTTGCAACTGCATCCGGGGCAGTCGGCGGATGCGTAGCCATCGCTGTTTACGGGTGCAAAGTACTTCGGCGCGTAGCAATTTCGGACATCTCCGAGCGTTGCGCGCCGGTGCGGTACAGGCTCGGGGCGTAAGCAGGAAGGCACAACACCATGACGGCGGACCGATTGATCGCGGGACGGTATCGACTCACGGATCCGATCGGCACAGGTGCCATGGGAGTTGTCTGGCGCGGCACGGATGTCCGGCTGCGCCGGACGGTCGCGGTGAAGCAGCTCATCCTCGCGCCGGGGCTGACCCGCTCGGCGGCGCTGGAGGCGAAGTTGCGCGCCATGCGCGAGGGCCGCATCGCCGCCCGGTTGCATCATCCGAACGCGATCACCGTCTTCGACGTCGCCGAGGAAGACGGCCAGCCGTGGCTGGTGATGGAGTACATGAACGCGCCGAGCTTGGCGGCCAAGCTCTCGGGCAAGCGCACCCTGGCGCCCACCGAGGTGGCCAAGATCGGCGCGCAGGCCGCGGGCGCGCTGGCCGCCGCGCACGACGCGGGCATCATGCACCGCGACGTGAAGCCGGCGAACCTGCTCGTCGGTGACGACGGCACGGTCAAGATCACCGATTTCGGCATCTCCCGGGCGGTCGGCGATGTCACGGTGACCGCCACCGGCTTCCTCGCCGGTACGCCGGCCTACCTCGCGCCCGAGGTGGCGCGTGGCGAGAATCCGGAGCCGGCCTCGGACGTATTCGCCCTCGGCTCAACGTTATACGCGGCGGTCGAGGGACAACCGCCGTTCGGGGAGGGGGACAACCCGCTCGCCGTGCTGCACGCCGTCGCGCGCGCGGAGATCGCGGAGCCGAAGGACGCGGGCGCGCTCGGCCCGGTGCTGATGCGCTTGCTCGCGCCCACCATCGATGCCCGCCCGACCATGCGCGAGGCGCAGCAGGCGCTGGAAGCTGTTGCGCAGGGCCGCGTTCCGACGCTCGGTCCGCCGCCGTCGACAAAGGTCATGCCCGCCCCCGGCGGGGACGGCGCGACCACCGTGCTGCCCCGCCCCGGGGTCGACAACGCGAACGCGACCGCGGCCACCACCGTGGTGCCCGCCGCCGCGCTGACGAATCCGCCTGTCGCCGAGTCTGTTTCCGCGCAGCCGCCGATTCCGCCCGGCCGCGCCGGCGGCACGCTGCCCGCCGGTGCCGGGACCGCCCCGCAGCGCAACCGGGCGCTGCTGTTCGGTGCGGGCGCGTTCGTCGCGGTGCTCGTCGTGATCGGTCTGGTCGCCCTCCTGGTGAAGGGCAACGGCACCGACGGCAGCAACGCGGCCTCGCCGGGACCGAGCAGCGCGGCCCCCGCCGTCGCGGGCCCGCCGCCCGCGACCGACGCGCCCACCCCCCAACCACAGCAGCCGCAGGAGCCGGCGCCCACCACCGAACCGGCGCCCACCTCGAGCACCGGCCCGAGCCCCACGCCCACGCCGACGCCGTCCTCGTCGGCCAAGCCGCCGACCACCACGGTCACCGTGACTCCCTTCGGCCCGCCGACCCCCGAGAAGGTCGCGCAATTCGTGCAGGGCTACTACGGCATGCTGCCCGGCAACCCGAGCGCCGCGTGGTCCCAGCTCGCGCCGTCGTACCAGGGCGTGGCCGGCGGTTACAACGAGTACGTCCGCTGGTGGGGCACGATCAGCTCGATCACCGTTCGTTCGGTGACGCCGAACGGCGACAACCGCGCGGTCGCGTCGCTGGTGTACGTGAAGAAGAGCGGGGAGACGGTGAACGAGACCCGCTGGTTCCAGGTCTCCTCGGAGAACGGCCGCATGCTGATCACCGCCTCGGGCACGTAGTCGCCGCCCGCCGCGCACGTTTCGTCGCCCCGCGCGCGTGTCTGTCGAATGACACGCGCGCGCCGGGATGACACGCGCGCGCCGGG